>NZ_JANPAB010000058.1:0-144586 GCF_031429695.1 Sphaerotilus sp. | reverse complement strand
GGCGCGCACAACTTCGCCATCCTGCGTCGCATCGTGCTCAACCTGGTCAAGAAGGAGAAGTCGACCAAGGCCAGCGTCAAGCTCAAGCACAAGCGGGCCTCCTGGAGCCCCGACTACCTGGAGATGCTCTTTGGCCTGACGCCCGCATTGCCGTGATTGCCTGAATCCGCCAGGGAATGGGTCGGTTACAGATAGACACCGTGGTGCAATTGCCCTGGCTCATCCGGCATCGCGGCCACAGCGGTCAATCGCATTGACTGCATATTCATGAACAGTCAGGACTCGACAAAATTAACCGCTCACGACATCAGAAAAATGAGGTCGGGAGAAATCTGTTCCTAATTTGTAGTCAGAGTATCGCTCCAACCATCTTATCTTCTCCTGAACGGTTGATGGTGATTTTTTATTTGCGTTCGATATACTTTGAATAGCCTTGGTTAAATTTAATTTCCGATCATCAGATTCATTTTTTAAATAATCAATAAATATTGCGCCGTCATCCTCTTTTATTAACGACATTGAACAAATATCTCCGACGCAAGCAAGATCAATTAAATCGCCAGAGATTATTATTCGCGGAAATTTTGCCTTAGTGCTCTCTATTTCATAAGCATCAATCATCGCCTTGCTAAACATAAATTTATCTTTCAGAAAATGCCTCCCAAAAGTAATACCTCCTCGGCATAACAATCCCTCAATCAAAATCATTTGTTGCCACTGACGAATGGATTCCAAAAAACCTCCGAGAGCGGCTATATCGAAACTCCTACTAAAAACTATTGAATCAGAGAATTGCGTTAGATTAGCATGTATATCGTGCGAGAATAATTCAATCGCCCGAACATGTGCTTTATACAACTTCTCCAAATGTTTTGGATGATCAGGTGACACACAGTCAGATTTCACCATCTCAGAAAAACCAGGAATATCAATAAACGCGACAAAATGATCGTCTAGACTCAGGGACATTTTAGTTTACCAGCGACAAACGTTGCGATATCTTCCGAAAACACTCTCTAAGTGATTGCATTCTACTTTCGGCATCAGTCCAAGTTCCTCCGCTCCACGGCAAGCCTTTCTCTGTAATCAAGCGCGTATCCGACTGCTGTATTGAAAATACAGCTTTCCCTACCTCTTGCATTAATGGCGCCAACGTTCCAAAATCTGGAATTTGCGCGACGATAAAATCGTCAAATTGAAGAGGACAAAGATTTCTTTCTGTCGTTGATAAACCAATCAAACGACTCGCCAATTCCGTATTTATTTGCTCAGGCAATCTTTCTATCCAAAGACTAAACCCTGGTTTTGGCTTCCCTTTATATTGTTTAAAAAACTGAGATATGGCACCCAAAAATATTGGCGCACCATGCCTCACAGGCAACCCATAGTTTAAATATGAATCACGAACTTGCTTATGCTCAGATATCCATCGAGCAACAATTGAAGCCATTGTTGCAATGGATTGAACATTAAATCTATCGGGAGCCACCGGAACAAAAAATCCATCGCAAGCCAAGAAAAATGCTCGCGTCAAAGCACCGGCACTCGGCCCAAGATCTACAAACACATAGTCATATCCACGCGACTCAGATAGCCTGACCAACATATCTCCAATAGATACATAAGTTCTCATCAAATTTGTTCTATTTGCAAACCTTTGACTATGCGCCTCTGCTATATCATCTTCTATTGAATTTAAACTCACACTCCCTCTTATCAAATCAAGCCCACACCTCACCTCTACGGTATTTATCGCACTAATATCAACAAGAGGAACATCTCCATCAATTCTTGGTTTTAGTGCCTCAAGAATATCCGTTCCAGGCAAACCAAGCTTAACCCCCGTCTCCTCTTCTTTTTTATCGAGCTCTTCAATTGTTTTTGCCATACAGAGCTCAGTCAAATTGCACTGAGAATCCGCATCAACCAACAAAACTTTCTTGCCTTGATCAACCAAAAAATGAGCCAGATTGAAAGTGGTAGTGGTTTTTGAAACCCCACCTTTATGGTTGTACAGGGTAATAATTGGCATTGCACTTTTCCTTTATTGGTTGCGTTTTTAATACGCCAATCTATTCAAAATAATCCACATCCACCTTCGGCACCTTCAACACCCGCGCCGTCACCCCCACCTCGTGATCCACCATCAACCCCGCCAGCCGCACCCCGTCCACCAGCACGATGCCCTCGACGGATTGCGCGAACTGCAGCGCCTGCGCGGTGTAGCCCGACGTGGTGATGAAGACGCCTTTCTTGGCCCGCTGCCCCGCCAGTGCGCCGTAGAACGCCTGGATCTCGGGCCGCCCGACCGTGCCCTGCCAACGCTTGGCCTGCACATAGACCTTTTCCAGCCCGAGCCGGTCCAGCGAAATGATCCCGTCGATGCCCGCGTCGCCCGAGCCGCCGACGCGCTGCAGATCCGCCCGGTTGGCCCCATAGCCCATGCGGTGCAGCAGGTCGAGCACCAGCGTCTCGAAGAACGCCGGCGTCACGGTGGCCAGCGTGTCCAGCAGCTCCGCCACGACCGCGCGGCGGATTTCCTCCAGCGCCAGGCCGAGCCGCTCTTCCGGACTGGCGACCGGCTGCACGACCGCCTCGCTGTCCCCGGCCTCACCCGCGTCCGCCGCCACGGGCCGCAGCAGCCGCGTGTCGATGTGCGACATCGCCAGCGTCGCGACCTGCTCGGCGCTCAGCGGCCCGGCATGCTCGGCCACGAAGCGCCGCCCGGCCTCCGTCAGTTGCCACCAGCCGCGCCGCGGGCTGTCCGACAACCCGGCGCGCTTGAGCCGGTCATGCGCCCAGCCGGCGCGGTTCTTGTAGACCAGTTGCGCGCCGCTCGACAGCAACTGCTGGCGCGCCGCCGCGTCCAGCCCCAGCGCATCGGCGGCGGCTTCGTGCGCCTCGCGCGCGGGCAGCCCCTCGGGCCGGCTGGCGAGCAAGCGCAGCAACGGCTCGATGAAGCGGTCATACGTGGGGATCAGGGGAGCGGACATGCACGTCGCGGAGGCGGCGGCCGGCTGTCTTGTAGTTGTCGTTTTGGGAAAAATGAACAGCCCGCCAGAAACCGCGCCAGTCTAGGGAGGCCCCTGCAAACCGTGCGCCCGGAGGTGGTGGATTTTTCAGAATCAACAAATTCACGCGCAATAGTTCACGATTGAGAGCCCACCGCCATCACCCATACGGCGCGTCCAGCTCTTGCCGCACTGCCTTGTGCAGCACCGCACGGACCATCAGACCGACACGATCGTCTCGCTGTACCGAACCACCAGCGCATCGTGCGTCAACAGCCGCAACGGCTCCGTCAACGCCTGAGCGACCAGCAGCCGGTCAAAAGGATCTTGATGGTGCAACGGAAGCTGCTCGACCGCCACGGCATGTTCAGGCTCGATGGACAGCAGGCGATAGCCGGCCTGGCGAAAGTAGCCCAACGCCTGCTCGGCCGACACCGGCATGTCGCCGCGCCCGAGGCTGTGCTTGATGCCGATCTCCCACAGGCTGACCACGCTCACCCACACCACCGCCCGAGGCGCCAGGATCAGCTCACGCGCCCTGCTCGACAGCCGGGGACTGTCCGTGATCGCCCACAGCGCCACATGGGTGTCCAGCAGCAGGTTCATTCAGGTGCCCGACCCCAGGAACAACCGCGCCACCTCGTCGTTGTGCGCGTCGATCGACTCCGGCACCTCGAACAGCCCTTTGGCCACCCCAATGCGCCGGGATGGCTCACCGGCAGGGTCAGCCGCCTCGATCGCCACCAGCCGCGCCGCCGGCCGCCCGTGGCGAGCGATCACGATTTCCCGCTCATCTCCCCGCACGATCGCATCCACCCAGCGCGACAGGTGCGCCCGTGCTTCCATCATGGTGATTGCCGACATGGCGGGCACTCCGTTCGTGGGTTGATGCAGTCGGTCAGTCTAGCGCGGGGCGCCATCAACACCAGACTGAACCGCCCCGATGACCATCACCCGTGCGGCGCCGCCAGCTCTTCCCGCAACACCTTGCGCAGCACCGCCACCGTCAGCGGCTTGTCCTCGGCCCGCACCCGCTTGGGACTCGCCAGCGCCTTGCGCAGCACCGCATTGATCAGCGTCTGGTAGCCCGTCCCGTCGGTCTCGGCCTGCGCCCGGAAATGCTCGATCACGTCGTCGTCCAGCATGATCGTGATGCGCGTCTTGCCCGGCGACGCAACGGCCGGGCCGCGCTGGACCTTGGAGAAATCGTATTCGTCACGCATGGTATTGAGCGGCTTCATCGTGGACATCCGGATCTTCGAGCGTGAAACCCACCGGATCGTGAAACACCTGCTCGGCGTGCGAGAAGCTGACACCGTGCTTGTGCAGGTTGACCTTCGCCTTGTCAGGGTCGAACTCGAAGACCATGATTCATTATGCATATCATATGCATATAAACAAGCTGCACCGGGACTGTCCGACAACCCGGCGCGCTTGAGCTAGTCATGCGCCCGGAGGTGGTGGATTTTTCAGAATCAACAAATTCACGCGCAATAGTTCACGATTCGCGAGCTGCCACAACGTCACCCCGCTCATGTGGCACACCCCGCCACGGGTCGATAAGATGCCCAGACCCACAGCGCCCGAAAGCCCGACCATGAGCACCCTGTCCGTCAAGCTTCCCCCGCCCCTGGACACCGCACTGGCGCAGGCGAGCGCCCGACAGCACCTGAGCAAATCCGAACTGGTGCGCCGCGCCGTCGCCGCCTACCTGGGCACCGCGCAGGACAGCCCCAGCACACGCCCGCCCAGCGCACTCGATCTGGCCGGCGACCTCGTCGGCTGCTTCAGCGGCGGGCCGGCGGATCTGGCCTCGAATCCGCGCCACCTCGACGGGTTCGGCCAGCAGGGGTAACTGGCTTGGATGAACATTGGCGCCACGCGCTAAAGTCTCACCACCCGATCCGTTCTGGAGCCTCCCCATGCCGAACTACCGCGACCTGATCACTCTGGAGCCTGGCAAACGCGGTGGCAAGCCGTGCATCCGCGGCCTGCGCATCACCGTGTACGACGTGCTGGAGTGGCTCGCCAGCGGCATGTCCACCGCCGAGATCATCGAGGACTTCCCCGAACTGACCCCGGAAGACATCCAGGCCGCACTCGCCTACGCCGCCGACCGCGAACGCCACACCGCCTGGGTGCGCGCCGCGTGAAGCTGCTGCTCGACGAGAACCTGTCGCGGCGGCTGGTGCCGATGCTGCAGACGGTGTACCCGGGATCAAGTCAGGTCGATCTGCTGGGCCTGTCAGGGTCGGGCGACCACACCATCTGGGCCTATGCCCGCGAGCACGAATTCGTGATCGTCACCAAGGACGATGACTACCTCGACCTGTCGGCACATCACGGCCCGCCGCCCTTGGTGATCCGGTTGGTCATGGGCAATTGCAGCAATGCGCGGGTGCTCGCCGCGCTGTGTGATCGTCATGCGGCGATCATGGAAATCCTGGGGCGAGGGCGGCCGGTCGGGGTGATCGAGCTGGGCTGACTGCAGGTCGTATCGGTCAGCAACCGGCTTCAGACCCGGCTCGTCAACAGCGTCGTCGCCCCGTGCGCCACCCAGCAAGCATCGTCGAGTTCCGCCTGCTCCATCTTCAGCCGAACCTGCGCGTCGAACTCGGAGGCCTTCAGTTGCTGCGCCGACAGGAAGCGCAAGTGGGCGTCGTAGCCCTCCAGCAGGTTGTGCTTGGCGCGCAGGCGCTTGCTCAGCTCGATCGCCGGCTGTTCCTTGACGACGTCCGATTGAAACAGGCCGGACAGCAAGCCCTTTCGCTGGCGGGTTTCCTCGCGGCGGAGAGTGTCCAGCCATTGCGCGCCGTGGTCGGTCCTGTTGACGAAGTCCAGCACGCCGAACAGATCCTGGCCAGGCAGGCATTCCGCATAGGTGGCCTGGAGCAGCCGCTGCGGGTTGTCCTTCAGCACCTCTTTCCCGCAAAACCCGCGGGCCAGCACCTGCCACGCCTCGACCTGCGCCGAGAAGTCCTCGGCCGCGATGTCGTGCATGCCCAGTTCATTGGCCGCCAGCGCATGGCCGACCATGGCCATGGTGTAGCTGTCATCGAGGAGCTGCAGTTCACTCCAGTCGTCCTCGTCCTGCCAGAGCTTCCGGTAGGTGTGGACCAGTTGGCCGAAATCGCGCTTGGCTTGATGGAGGCAGTGGCTGCGCTGGTCCAGCGGGCCGGTCTGGCCATGGCGGAGGGTGTCGTACGCCGCCTTGAGCTTCGCGTACTTGAAAGCCTCCAGCAGCTGGCGCGTCTTCTTCGTGTCTTTCTCGATCCGGGTGAGCTGGGCCTGGATGTTGTCGAGCTTTCTGTTGATCAGCAGGAAGCCAGCCATCGAGACGGCCAGGTTGAGACCTGAAACCGCCAGACCAGCCTGGGCCAGTTGTGTCGCCAGGCTGATCTGCTGGCTGATCTTGTCAACCTTGAAGCCGAGCTGGTGGAGTTCGTAGGCCTGGAAGGCGTCAGCCACCCAGCCAAGACCTGGGAGGAGGCTCGTGAAGCCGGCGGGTGACGCGAGGTGCGCCACGATCCGCCCGCCCGCGCCGCGCACCACGCCGCCGTGCAGCGTGTAGGCACCGGACAGGAGTCCGAGCAACGTGTCCTTGGGAATCATGCGGGAGACCGACACAGCATCTAGCACGGACATTTTTCTTCAACTCCGGGTGGGCAGCGGGCGATGATAGGCGCACACACAACCGGGTTTGCCGGGACCATCCGATTAGAAAGCCAATCTACAACCGCTCATCCGCATGGAACGTGTGCAACACCCGGTGCACCACCGGCGTCAGCACCAGCGCCGCCGTGACCACGAACACCAGCCCCGCATAGAGCGCATAGCCGCCGGCGAAGAGCTTGCCCGCGGGCGTCGCCGGCACATTGACCGGCCCCATGCCGCCGAGCAGCATTGCGGCGTTGAGGAAAGCGTCCAGCAGGGACAGGTGCTCGAACACCGCATAGCCCAGCATGCCGACCGCCAGCGACACCGCCAGCAGGCCGGCCGCGAGCAGCAGGTGCAGCGCCAGCCGCCGGGCAAAGCGGGTACGGGGCAGCGGACGTTGGGATTTGGTCTCGTACATCCCCCGAGTAGAGCAGAGCTACCCCGTGGCATGCTCCGGCCCATGGCCACACAGACCCTGCTCCACACCCTGTTCCCCGGTCCTGTGCTCGCACCGCTGCTGTACGGCGCACTGCTCTACGGCGTGCGCTATCTGGGGCTGGCGCTGGCGCTCTACGGTGTGGCGCGGCGCGGCTGGGGGCGGCCGGTGGACGCGGCGTATCCGGCCGGCGATGACCGGGCGGTGCACCTGCGGCACGAGATCGGCAACGCGGCTGGCACGGTGCTGGTGTTCGGGCTGGTCAACGCGGTGCTGTTCGGCACCGGGCTGATCCAGCACACGCAGCTCTACTTCCGGATCGACTCCGCGCCGACGGGCTGGTTCGCGCTGAGTGTGGTGCTGGCGCTGGTGCTGCACGACGCGCTGTTCTACGCGCTGCACCGGCTGATGCACAGCCGCGCGCTCTACCGCCGCACGCACCTGACGCACCACCGCTCGGTGCGCCCGACGGCCTTCGCCGCCTACAGCTTTCACCCGTGGGAGGCCTTGGCGGAAGCGTTGCTGGTGGTGGCGATCCTGTTCGTGCTGCCAATGCATCCGCTGGCGCTGCTGGCCTTCCAGACGGTCTCGACGCTGATCAACGTCTACGGCCACTGCGGCCGCGAGTTCTATCCCGCCAACTGGCACCGCCACCCGATCGGCCGCTGGATCAACACCTCGACCCTGCACGCCCACCACCACGCCACCGGCCGCGACAACTACGGCCTGTACTTCACCTGGTGGGACCGCTGGCTGGGCAGCCTCGATCCGGCACGGCGCTGATCAGGTCGCGAACTCGCGCACCGCGAGCGCGCTGTCGCGCGGGTCGCTTGACTGGAAGCTGTCCGCCTGCGCCAGCGGCCAGTAGACCTGGAAGACGTTGTGCGGCCAGTCGCGCTCGCCACGCTCGGCCGCGAGCAGCTCGCCCGGCGCCACGAAGCAGAGCTGGTTGCGCAGCAGCCGCACCTGGTCGTTGCTGACACGGCGGACGATGTGCCCGGCGGTGATCTCGCCCGGGTGGCGCAGCCCGGCGGCCTGGACCAGCTCCTTCAGCGCGTGCAGCGTGTTCTCGTGGAACCGGCGCACACGCTCGATCTTGTCGGGCACGACCAGCGCACGCTGGCGGCCCGGATCCTGCGTGGCCACGCCCGTGGGGCACTGGCCGGTGTGGCAATGCTGCGCCTGGATGCACCCGAGCGCGAACATGAAGCCGCGCGCCGCGTTGCAGTAGTCCGCGCCCAGCGCCATCGCGCGGGCGATGTCGAAGGCGCTGACGATCTTGCCGGAGGCGCCCAGCCGGACGTGCTGGCGCAGGTTCAAGCCGACCAGCGTGTTGTGGACCAGCAGCAGCCCTTCCTGCAGCGGTGCGCCGACGTGGTCGGTGAACTCCAGCGGCGCAGCGCCGGTGCCCCCTTCACCGCCATCGACGACGATGAAGTCCGGCCGCAGCCCGGTGGCCAGCATCGCCTTGCAGATCGCGAACCATTCCCACGGATGCCCGATGCAGAGCTTGAAGCCGACCGGCTTGCCGCCCGAGAGCGTGCGCAGCCGGTCGAGGAACTGCAGCAGTTCGACCGGCGTCGAGAACGCGCTGTGTGCCGCGGGCGACACGCAGTCCACACCCTCCGGCACACCACGCGCCACGGCAATCTCGATCGTCACCTTCGGGCCGGGCAACACGCCGCCATGCCCCGGCTTGGCGCCCTGCGACAGCTTGACCTCGATGAGCCGCACCTGCGGGTCGGTGGCGTTGGCGATGAACTTCTCCTCGCTGAACCCCCCCTGCTCGTTGCGGCAGCCGAAGTAGCCAGAGCCGATCTCCCAGACGAGGTCGCCGCCGTGGGTGCGGTGGTGGGTGCTGATCGAGCCTTCACCGGTGTCGTGCATGAAGCCGCCCTGCTTCGCGCCACCGTTGAGCGCGAGGATGGCGTTGGCGCTGAGGGCGCCGAAGCTCATGGCCGAGATGTTGAACACGCTGGCGCTGTAGGGCTGCGCGCAGCTGGCGCCGATGGTGACGCGGAAATCGTGCGACGCCAGCACGGTGGGCATGAGCGAGTGGTTGAGCCACTCGAAGCCTTCGCGGTGGACATCGATCTGGGTGCCGAAGGGGCGTTTGTCCGGGTCGCCCTTGGCGCGCTGGTAGACCAGCGAGCGCTGCTGGCGCGAGAAGGGCGCGGCCTCGTTGTCGCTCTCGATGAAGTACTGGCGGATCTCGGGGCGGATGAATTCCATCAGGTAGCGCACATGCCCGATCACCGGGTAGTTGCGCAGCACCGAACGCTGCGACTGCCGCAGATCGCGCACGCCGATGACCAGGCCAGTGACCCCGAATGCCGCGACCCACGGACCGAGGTGAAACCCCCACCACCCCACCCCACCCCCCAGCGCCAGCGCGCCGCACGCGAGCATGACCAGATACCGGATCGGGAAGTGTTGGTCCAACGCGGTCAACCAGGCGGGCATGGGAAGTCTTTCGGTGGTCGCGACCAGTGGCGCGGGTTTGTCATGCTGGGCCCCGGACGGGTCACGCAAGGGCGAAATTAAGACGCCCCGACCCGCCAATTGTCACCAAGGTGCAAGGCGGCTCATTTCGTCAGCCATGCGCAAGAATTGACGGCCGTTAGACGCGAAGTTCGGTGAACCGACCGGGTGCAGTGCGCGGATCATCCAAGGTCGTTGCAGCGCTGTTTTTCCCTCAAGTCCACCATGAAATCACTGTCGATCTCCGCCCGCCTGTGGCTCCCTCCGCTGGTTGTCGCAGGCCTGTTGCTGCTGGTCGAAGGCTGGTCGGTGGTACACAGCCGCGCCGAGATCGACACGGCCCGCACGGCCATGGCCGCCCAGCTCGACAAGATCGACAAGACCACCCAGTGGGCGGGGCTGACCGAGGCCAACGCCGCCCGGGCGCTGGCGGCGCTGAACAGCACCGATGCCGGGCTGGGCGCACGGCTCAAACCGGAGATCGAAGCCACCTCCACCCGCATCAGCACCCTGCAGCAGGCCGTCGAGGCCAGCGCGACACTTCCCGACGAAGTCGCGGCGCTGGCAAAGGTCAGCCAGGCGCGCAAGGTCTACATCGACCTGCGCAAGCAACTGGGCGCGGCGCGCAGCGCAGGCACCGAGATCTCCGAGACCCAACTGTCCGGCCTGCGCGAAACCCTGACCGCCTACATCGCTGCACAGCGCGAGGCCGTGGCGCTGCAATACCGCCAGGCGGACAGCATCGCCGCAGCGACAGCCGCCCGGCAGCGCATCAGCGTCACGGCGGTCGGTGCCACGCTGCTGGGGCTGGCGGTGATGCTGGTCGTCTCCACGGCGCTGACCTCCCGTGCCATCCTGCGCCCGTTGAAACAGGCCTTCGACACCACTGGCCGGATCGCAAATGGCGACCTCAGCGACCGGGCCACGTCAACGCGCAGCGACGAAATCGGCGACCTGATGCGCGGACTGGCACACATGACCACTTCGCTGCGCACGCTGGTGCGCGACGTGCGCGCAGGCGCGGCGTCGATGCAGACAGCCAGCGCTGAAATCGCGGTCGGCAACACCGACCTGTCGCGCCGCACCGAGCTGACGGCCAGCAGCCTGCAGGAAACCGCCGCGTCGATGACGCAGCTCACCAGCACCGTGTGGCACAGCGCCGACGCCGCCACCCAGGCCCACCAGCTGGTCACCTCGGCGGCGGACGCAGCCACGCGCGGCGGCGCGGTGGTGGCACGGGTGGTGCAGAACATGACCGAGATCACCGCCTCCAGCCGCCGCATCGGCGACATCACCGGCGTGATCGACGGCATCGCCTTCCAGACCAACATCCTGGCGCTGAACGCCGCCGTGGAAGCCGCCCGGGCGGGCGAGCAGGGCCGCGGCTTCGCAGTGGTCGCCAGCGAGGTGCGCTCGCTGGCACACCGCTCGGCCGAAGCCGCGCGCGAGATCAAGTCGCTCATCGGCGCCTCGGTCACGGCCGTCGACCAGGGCGCACAGCTTGTGCGCGACGCCGGCAGCACGATCGACGAACTCGTCGCCTCGGTGCGCCATGTCTCGGAGATCATCGCCGGCATCACCGCGGCCTCGTCCGAACAGAGCCTCGGCATCCACCAGATCAGCCAGGCACTGACCCAGCTCGAAGAGGCCACGCAGCAGAACGCCGCGCTGGTCGAGCAGAGCGCCGCCGCCGCCAGCAGCCTGCGCGACGAGTCGCAACACCTGAGCGACGCCGTGCACAAATTCCGGATCGAGGGGCCCGTCAGCGCCTGACTGTGCACAACTCGTGACCTCATCCGCTCCCGTGGCGAACGGTACTTGATCGTACGGCCACTGGCTCACACAATGCGCCAGCACCGGTCCTTCAGAGACCGCCTCTCACTTCAGGAACGGACTGCAGGACATGTTGTTGCGCTGGCGAGCCAGGCTCGGCCTAGGAGTCGGACTCGGGTGGATGACCCTGTCATCGGCCGTCTGGTCGGCGCTGCCGGCAGCCGATCCAGTGGCTGGCAGCATGGCCGTCACCGCCATGAACGCCAGTGCCCTGCGGCTGACCGTGGTGGACGCCGTGCTCGGCATCCTCGCCCACACCCGCTGGCCGCAGCGCGCAGCGCAACCGCTGCAACTGTGTGTCAACGAGCGCAGCAGCAGCGTGCTGGAACTGCGCTCACTGCACGACAGCGTGCCGCCGGGCAAGCTGGCGCCGGTCCGGCTGGTCGATCTGGCCGATGAGCTGCCACTCGACTGCGATGCGGTCTACCTGGGCGCCGGCCCGCCAGCGGTCGAGCCGCTGGCACAACTGATCGGCCGGCCCGTGCTGAGCATGGGCGAAGGGGCCGAGTTCTGCAGCCGGGGGGGCCTGTTCTGTCTGGTGCCCCGCAGCGGCGGCCTGCGGGTGGAGGTCAACCTCGACGCCGTTGCCCGCAGCGGCCTGCACGTGCATCCGCAGGTGCTCAAGATCGGCCAGCCACGCCCGGGAGCCACGCCATGAAGCGCCCTGTGACTTTCCTCAAGCTGCTGCGGCGCGGCCATCTGCGGGTGGCGACCGCGGCGGTGACGACCTTCGGGCTGATGCTGGCGGTGATCGCGCATGTGCTGCTGAGTGGCGTCCAGGAGCGCCACCTGGAACTCGTGGCGCGCACGCTGAGCTATTCGGTCGAAGCCGCCATCACCTTCCGCGACGAACAGTCCGCCAGCGAACTGCTGCGCGACATCGCCGGGCGCGAGGGCTTGATCGAGGCACGGGTGCTGCTGCCGACCGGCGAGTTGCTGGCCAGTCATGTCACACCGGACAGCGGTTCGATCGATCGCCTGATGCGCCAGGTCGGCGAGGTGCTGATGCACAACGAAGCCCAGTCGCCGGTGCTGCTGGACGGACGCACCATCGGCCTGGTGCGGCTGCGCAGTGACGGCACGCTCTACGCCTGGCTGCTGGTCTACGGGGCGATCGGGGCGGTGCTGTGCATCGGCACCTCGCTGGTGGCAGGCACGCTGATGACGCGGCGCATGGAACGCTCGCTCATCGACCCGATCAACCAGCTCGCGGCGCTGACCCGCTCGATCCGCAGCGAGCGCACCTATGAACGGCGTGCGCCACCGGCCCGCATCGCCGAGCTGCAGGCGCTGGGCGATGACTTCAACGCCATGCTCGACGAGGTGCAGCTCGGGCAGGCCGAGCTGATGGCCAGCCACCGGCGCCTGCAGTCCGACAACGACGTGCTGGCCCACAAAGCCTGGCACGACGCGCTGACCGGGCTGGCCAACCGCTCGCAGTTCGAGCGCCGGCTGCAGGACGCGCTCAACAGCACAGGCCTGCGCGGTGGACACCTGGCCGTGCTGTTCCTCGACGCCGACGGTTTCAAGGCGGTGAACGACACAGCCGGCCACGCCGCCGGTGACCGTCTGCTCACGATGATGGCCGACCGGCTGCGCACCGCGGTCCGTGAAACCGATGTCGTGGCGCGGCTGGGCGGGGACGAGTTCGCCGTGCTGCTGCATCCGCTGCGCAGCGTGGACGACGCACGCCGGGTCGGGCAGAAGATCCACAGCCTGATGACCCAGCCCTTCGACCTCGACGAACACGGCCACTTCCACTGCGGCCTGAGCGCCGGCATGGCGACCTACCCGCTGGACGGCGACACCATCCCCGCCCTGCTCGACACGGCCGACCGGGCCATGTACCGGGCCAAGCACGCCGGCAAGCGGGCGCGGCACAAGCCTCTGATGGGACCGGGCACCCCCTACCCCACCCTGAACAACGACAAGGTCGCCCAATGAAACGACCCGCTCTGACCGCCATTGCGCTGGCCATGACCCTGGTCCTGCTGCTCACGGGCTGTGCCACACCGCCGCCCCCCGCACCACCCGCCGCCCGCTTTTCGCGCGCGCAGATCACCGCACTGCGCCAGATGGGCTTTGCCGAAGTCACCGAAGGGTGGGAGCTGAACCTGGCAGGCAAGGTGCTGTTTTCGTTCAACGACGAGCGCCTCGGCGCCGACGGCCTGCGCACCGTCGCCGGCATCGCCGACACGCTGCTCCGGGAGGAGCTGACGTGGCTGCGCATCGAGGGCCATGCCGACAACATCGGCGGTGACGAGTACAACCGCCGCCTGTCCACGCGGCGCGCCGAGGTGGTGGCGCGCGAATTCACGGCGCGCGGTCTGCCCGCAGCCCGCATCGAGGTGCGCGGGATCGGCTCGGCCATGCCCGTCGCCGACAACGCGACCGAAGTCGGTCGGGCGCAGAACCGGCGCGTGGCGATCCTGGTGCGCGGTGACTGACTTCCCGGGAGAGGTGATCGGTGTTTACCCTTATTCCGGCGTATGACCGTCCGGACCGCGCCCATGGCTCCAGCACGGGTTCGCCGAGAACCAGCGCGGACATCTTCGGAGAAATATAAATAAAATCAAGGACTTGGCAAATGGAAACCTGCCTGCGTGCCCTGGCACCGGGGTTGCAAATGGCAGGGCACATCGCGCGACTTTCCGCGCGACGTCGCCCACAACGACTGGAGACGCCATGCGACCCACCGCCACCCCAAGCCTGCCCTTCTACCGATCCCTCTACGTCCAGGTCATCACTGCCATCCTGATCGGCGTGCTGATCGGCCACTTCGCGCCCGACACCGGTGTCGCGCTCAAGCCGCTGGGCGACGGCTTCATCAAGCTGATCAAGATGATCATCGCGCCCATCATCTTCTGCACGGTGGTGGTCGGCATCGCCGGCATGGAGGACATGAAGAAGGTCGGCAAGACCGGCGGCTACGCGTTGCTCTACTTCGAGATCGTCTCCAGCCTGGCGCTGGTGATCGGCCTCGTCATCGTCAACCTCGTCCAGCCGGGCGCGGGCATGAACATCGACCCCGCCACGCTCGACACCAAGGGCATCGCCGCCTACACCGGGCCGGGCAAGATGCAGACGACGGTCGAGTTCCTGCTGGCCATCATCCCGACCACGGTCGTGGACGCCTTCGCCAAGGGCGAGATGCTGCAGGTGCTGCTGATCGCGGTGATGTTCGGCTTCGCGCTGCACCGCTTCGGCGGCCGTGGCACGCTGGTCTTCGACTTCATCGAGAAGCTCTCGCACGTGCTGTTCGCCATCGTCGGCACGATCATGAAGGTCGCTCCGATCGGCGCGTTCGGCGCGATGGCCTTCACCATCGGCAAGTACGGCGTCGGCTCGCTGCTGTCGCTGGGCAAGCTGATGGGCACCTTCTACCTGACCTGCTTCGTGTTCGTCTTCCTCGTGCTGGGCACCATCGCCAAGCTGCACGGCTTCTCGATCTGGAAGTTCGTCAAGTACATCAAGGAAGAGCTGCTGATCGTGCTCGGCACCAGCTCGTCGGAGGCCGCGCTGCCGCGCATGATGGCCAAGCTGGAAAACCTCGGCGTGCGCAAGTCCACCGTCGGCCTGGTGATCCCGACCGGCTACTCGTTCAACCTGGACGGCACCTCGATCTACCTGACGATGGCCGCGGTCTTCATCGCCCAGGCCACCAACACGCCGATGACGCTGCAGCAGCAGGTCACGCTGCTGCTGGTGCTGCTGCTGACGTCCAAGGGCGCAGCCGGCGTGACCGGCTCGGGCTTCATCGTGCTGGCGGCGACGCTGTCGGCGGTGGGCGGCATCCCGGTGGCGGGCCTCGCGCTGATCCTCGGCATCGACCGCTTCATGAGCGAAGCCCGCGCGCTGACCAACCTGGTCGGCAATGGCGTGGCGACGGTCGTCGTCGGCAAGTGGACCGGTGACCTCGACACCGCGCGCATGGCCGCGGTGCTGAACCACGAGACGACCACCGACGCCGATGCACCCGAACAGGTGATCGACGCCATCGACCACCACATGCCGGTCGCCTCGGCCACTGCACGCTGAGACCGGGGTACGCTCGGCGCCATGGCCCCGCTCCACTCCCGGTCCTGGCGTTCGCGCAGTCTGCTGCCCTGGGCGGCCCTGGTGCTGGCGCTGATCGGGGCAGTGGCCTGGGGCACCCATGTGCTGGCGCTCCAACTCGGCCTGCAGCGCACCGGCGATCTGGCCGGGCACCGGCTGGACGTGACCGCTGCCCGGCTGGACGGCGAGCTGGCCCGCTTCGACTACCTGCCCGCGCTGCTGGAAACGTCGTCCGAGGTGTTCCAGTTGCTGGCCACGCCCGGCGACACCGCCCTGCGCGCGCAGGTCAGCCGCACGCTGCACGCGCTGGACGCGATCGCCGGCGCCGACATCCTCTACGTCATCGACACCGCCGGCACCGTGGTCGCTTCGGCCGACTGGCAGCAGCCGGGCACGCCCTTCGGGCAGGACCTGTCGTGGCGCCCCTATGTGCGCGATGCGCTGGCGCGTGGCGAAGGCCAGTTCTACGGCGTCGGCGTCACCAGCGGACGCGCCGGCTACTACCGCTCGTTCGCGCTGCCACGCCACGGCAAGGCGCTGGGCGTGGCCGCCGTCAAGATCGACCTCGAAGCCTTCGAACGCGAGTGGCCGCGGCTGCCGGGCGAACTGCTGGTGGTGGACGAACGCGGCGTGGTCATCCTGGCGTCCCGCGCAGCGTGGAAGTTCCGCCCGCTCGTGCCCCTGACGGCCGAAGCCCGCGCCGAGGCCGAGCAGGCCCGACGCTATGGCACGTCCGATCTGACACCGCTGGCCTGGCAGTTGCGCCAGCCCGCCTCGGACGGCATCACGCGCGTGCAGATGGAACGGGCCGCCTACCTGGCCAGCGAGCGCCCGATCAACCACGGCCGCTGGCGCCTGCTGCTGCTCGACAGCGAAGCCGCCGCGCAGGCCTCCGCCCGCAACACCGCGCTCAGTGCGGCCCTGGCAGCTGCCGTGCTGCTGCTGCTGGCCGTGGTCGCATGGCAGGCGCGGCGCGAGATCCGCCAGCAGCGCGCCACCCGCGCCGCGCTGCAGGCCGCGCACGACTCGCTCGACCAGATGGTCCAGGCCCGCACCGCCGAGCTGCGCGCCGCGCAGGCCGATCTGGTCCACGCCGGCAAGCTCGCCGCCCTGGGCCAGATGTCCGCGGGTGTCGTCCACGAACTCAACCAGCCGCTGGCCGCGCTGCACACGCTGTCGGACAACGCCGCCGTGCTGCTCGACCACCAGCGCCTGCCCGAAGCACGGGCCAACCTCGTGCGCATCAGCCACCTCGTCGAGCGCCTGGGCCGCATCACCTACCAGCTCAAGGCGTTTGCGCACAAGACCCTCGAACCACCGACCCCGATCGCCCTGCACAAGGTCGTCGGCGACGCGCTGTTCGGGCTGGCGCAGCGGCTGCGCGAGGCGGACATCACCGTGACCGTGGCGGTGGAGCCGCCCGATCTGCACGCCATGGCCGATGCGATGCGGCTGGAGCAGGTGCTCGTCAACCTGCTGGGCAATGCGATCGACGCGCTGGCCGGCACGCCGGCGCCCGCCATCACGGTGCGCGCCATCCGAGAAGGCGCCCAGGTCGTGCTCGTCCTCGGCAACAATGGACCGGCGATCACCCCCGAGGTGCTGCCCCGCCTGTTCGAGCCCTTCGTCACCACGAAGCCCGCCGGCAAGGGCCTGGGCCTCGGGCTGGTGCTCTCGGCGCGTCTCGTGCAGGGCTTCGGCGGTCGGCTGCAGGGCGGCAACCTCGCTACATCGGGGGTCGCGTTCACCATCGAGCTACCCGCCGCCTGAGCGCACCTGAACGTCCCGAACCCGCATGAGCACTGCTGCCCGTCCTGTCCCGACCGTTCCCGCCATCCACCCGATCCGGGTCGTCTTCATCGAAGACGATGAAGACGTCCGCCTCGGCAGCGTGCAGGCGCTGGACCTGGCCGGCTTCGCCGTGGACGCCCACGGCAGCGTCGAGCAGGCGCGCCCGCACGTGCAGGCCGGCCTGCCCATCGTCGTCGTCTGCGACGTGCGGTTGCCCGGCATGACCGGCACCGAGTGGCTGCGCGAGCTGCACGCGCTCGACTCCGGGCTGCCTGTCATCCTCATCACCGGCCATGGCGACATCGCGATGGCGGTGCAGGCAGTGCAGGACGGGGCCTACGACTTCATCGAGAAGCCCTGCTCGTCGGAGCGGCTGGTCTCGGTGGTGCGCCGCGCCGCGGACAAGCGCCAGCTGCTGATGGAGGTGCACACGCTGCGCCGCCAGCTCGATGGCTGGCACGGCATCCAGGCCACCCTCATCGGCCGCTCGGCGCAGATGGAGCGGGTGCGCAGGCTGGTGCGGGCGCTGGCCGCCGCGCCGGCCGACGTGGTCATCTACGGCGAGACCGGCACCGGCAAGGACCTCGTTGCCCGCTGCCTGCACGACCACAGCGCACGCCGCCGCGGCCACTTCGTGCCGGTCAACTGCGGCGGACTGCCGGAGAATCTGGTCGAGAGCGAGCTGTTCGGCCACGAGGTCGGCGCCTTCACCGGCGCGATCCGCCGCCGCATCGGCAAGTTCGAGCACG
Organism: Sphaerotilus sp.; assembly: GCF_031429695.1. GTDB lineage: Bacteria > Pseudomonadota > Gammaproteobacteria > Burkholderiales > Burkholderiaceae_C > Sphaerotilus. The sequence continues at coordinate 126,572 of NZ_JANPAB010000058.1, read as the reverse complement.
CGCACGGCGGCACGCTCTTCCTCGACGAGATCGAGAGCATGCCGCTGGCGGTGCAGGTCAAGCTGCTGCGGGCGCTGCACGAGCGCTCGATCGAGCGCGTCGGCTCGAACGATCCAGTCGCCGTCGATTGCCGCGTCATCGCAGCGAGCAAGGAAGACCTGCGCCTGCTGAGCGAGCAGAAGAAGTTCCGCTCGGACCTGTACTACCGGCTCGGCGTGGCCTTCATCGAGCTGCCGCCGCTGCGCGAGCGGCGCGAGGACATCCCGCTGCTGTTCGAGCACCTGACGCTGCAGTCGGCACGCCGCTACGGCCTGCCGGCGCCGATGGTCGACGGCGCCATGCTCGCTTCGCTGATGGCGCACACCTGGCCGGGCAATGTGCGCGAGCTGCGCAACGTGGCCGACCGCTTCGTGCTCGGCCTGCTCGGCGAGGACATCACCGGCGCACTCGGCGCGCAGGCACCCCAGCGCACGCTGCCCGAACAGGTCGAGCAGGTCGAGCGCGTGCTGATCACCGAAGCGCTGCGCCAGCACCTCGGCGACGTGTCGGCCGCGGCCCGGGCGCTCGGCGTGCCCAAGCAGACGCTCTACGACAAGCGGCGCCGGCTGCAGATCGACCCGGCGGAGTTCCGGGCGGAGGACTGACTGCGGTTCAGCGCTTGCCGTGCGGCTCCGAATGCCGCTGGCCGGCACAGCCGTCCACGTCGAGCACCGTGGCGGTCAGCGTCGTGCCGCTGAGCGTGCCCAGCACCTTGACGGTGGCACCGGCCAACAGGCAGGTCGACGTGCCATCGTGGTAAGTCGCACCGGTCGTGTTGACGGTGTAGGCGCCAGCCGCCACGGCGGTACTGGCGTTGGCGGCCGTCACGGTGAAGGTGAAGGTGCCGTCGGTGTTGACCGTGCCCACCGTGCCGCGCACGCCGCTGCCGACATAGGCATGGCCCGGATGCGCCTGCCGCGCGGTGCTGGATGCCGCGCCGCGCACGTCAACCGTGGTTGCCGTGATCACCGCGGCGGAGCCGATGCCGCTGACCTGGCCGCGGAAGCTCACCGCCACCCCGACGGCCAGGTCGGTGACCAGCCCGTGCGGGAAGCTCGCTTCGCTGACATCGACCACCACGCTGTCGCTGCCTGGCAGGAAGTTGGCGTCGGTCAGCTTGACCGTGACCAGCGAGCCGTTGACGGCGCTGACCGTGCCTTCGCCGCGGGCGCGGGCGACGGCGGATTCGACGTGGATGACGGTGGCGGTCACGGTGACCGGGTCGGCCGTGGTGGCACCCGGCGTGACCGTGCCCTTGATGCCGATGCGGGTGCCCGCGGCGAGCTGGGCCAGCGTCAGCGTGGCGCCGGTCGATTCGTTGGTGATGACTGCATCGGTGGCCAGCGAGACCACCACGCCCGTGCCGAGGCGGCTGTCGTTGACGGTGAGGGTGCCCGCCGTGGTGTCCACGCTCTGGACCGTGCCATGCACCTCGGCCTGCTGGCGGACGAACTTGCGGAAGGCGTCGGTCGGGTGCAGCACGTCGACCTGTGGCGTCACCCGCCCGGTGGCGGCGCTGTAGGTGAAGCGGGCGAGGTTGAAGTCGAGCACGAGCTGGCCGGTGGTCGCCGTGTCGAAGTTCAGGTTGCGCACATTCCAGACGAAGTCGCTGGTGCCGCTGCCGAGCTGGCCGGTCACGGTGGTGGCGCCATCGAGCGAGACGAGCTGCACGTCGTTGCCCAGCGTCACGGCGAGCTGCGTGTAGATCCCGGCCGGCACCGTCACGCTCGACATGAACTGGCCCACGTCCGCCAGCGAGGAGAGGTTGACGACGACCGGCGCGGCGGTGGCGTCCAGCAGCGTGACGGCCGCGCCGGTGCTGTCGGTGGCAGTGATCTTCTTGATCGTGACCCAGACCTTCGCGTACTCGGTGGCGAGGTTGTCGGTGATGTAGGTCTGCAGCGTGACCGACGCGGCCGTCGTGGTCGGCATGGTGGAGGCTGTGTCGCCACCCCCGCCACAGGCGGACAGCACAGCCAGCGCCGCGGTCGACAGGGTCAGGATCAGGGACTGGTTCAGGCGGGGACGGGTCATCGGTGCGCTCCTGGCATGATTCTGGTGCTCAATAAAATGGGAAGTTTTCCCATATATTGACATCGTAAAGGCAGTCCGCACCCCCAGTCCATGCACAAGTGAACAGCGTTACCCCGGTTAACCGAACTTTGCATTCCCGCAGAATCCGTCACATGCGCATCGACGTCTTCTTCACCGACCGGGTCGGCATCGCCCAGGAAATCCTCGCCACACTGGCACAGCGGGCGCTGGACGTGTCCGCGGTCGAGGTCGAGCCGCCGCACGTCTACCTCGAAGCCCCGGCGCTGGATGCGCAGGGGCTGGAGCAGTTGCGCGGCGAGCTGCTTGGCGTGGCGGGGGTGCAGTCGGTCGATGCGGTGGCGATGCTGCCGGGCGCGCGGCGGCGGCTCTACCTGGACGCGCTGCTGGCGGCGCAGGGAGACCCGGTGCTCGCCGTCGATGCCGCGGGCGTGGTGGTCGTGGCCAATGCGGCGGCCGTCAGCGCCAGCGGGAGGGCCGAGGCGGCGCTGATCGGCCAGTCGCTGCCGGGGCTGACCGGCGAGGCGCGCTCGGGCAGCGAGGTGCAGCTCGGTGGCCAGTCCTTCCTGCTCGAATCGGTGGCGCTGCACGAGGCGGGCGGCGCGGTGGCCGGCGCCGTGCTGACGCTGCACGCGCCACACCGGCTGGGCGAGCGCCTGAGCGCGCTGCGCAACCACGGCGCGGGTGGCTTCGAGGCCATCCTCGGCGACTCGCCCGCGATCCGCCAGCTCAAGCAGCGCGCCGCGCGCATGGCGCCGGTGGACGCACCACTGCTGATCCGCGGCGAGACCGGCACCGGCAAGGAGCTGATCGCCCACGCCTGCCACGCCGGCAGCCGCCGCAAGGAGCAGCCCTTCTTCGCGCTGAACTGCGCCGCGCTGCCCGAGAGCCTGGCCGAGAGCGAGCTGTTCGGCTACGCCGGCGGTGCGTTCACGGGCGCGCTGCGCGGCGGCAAGCCGGGACTGCTGGAACTGGCGGACGGCGGCACGCTCTTCCTCGACGAGGTCGGCGAGATGTCGGCCTACCTGCAGGCCAAGCTGCTGCGCTTTCTGAACGATGGCAGCTTCCGGCGCGTCGGCGGCGAGCGCGAGCTGAAGGCGGACCTGCGCATCGTCAGCGCCACGCACCGCTCGCTGGAGGACATGGTGGCTGCGGGCACGTTCCGGCAGGACCTGCTGTTCCGGCTCGACGTGCTGCAGCTGCAGGTGCCGCCGCTGCGCGACCGCATGGAGGACATCCTGCCGCTGGCGCAGGTGTTCCTGGAGCGCGCCTGCGCGCAGATCGGCCGGCCGCGGCCACGCATCGGCGCCGCGGCGGCGGCGGCGCTGCTGGCACATCCGTGGACAGGCAATGTGCGGCAACTGCAGAACGTCATCTTCCGCGCCGTGACGCTGAGCGAGGCACCGGTGATCGAGCCGGTGGATCTGGAGTTCGTCGGCAGCGCGCCAACGCCGGCCGCCAGCGCCGCCGCCATGGCGGTCGAGACGGTGGTTTCGCTGGAGGATGCCGTGGCCGGCTTCGAGCGGACGCTGCTGCAGCGGCTGCACCGCGACTACCCCTCGACCCGCAAGCTCGCCGAGCGGCTCCAGACCTCGCACTCGGCGATCGCGGTGCGGCTGCGCAAGTACGGCATCGGCGCCGGATGAGTTGCCACGATTTCGATACAACGCATCGAAACCATTCCAGTCGATCCCCTGAATCGTATTGATTCACGGACAGCTCCGCCCGCGTCCCCCAGGTTTGCCTTGGCACGGTCATTGCGCTGAACGCCGGCAACTCTGGAGAACAGCAACATGCGCGTCCTGGTCCTTGGCAGTGGGGTGATCGGCACCTCGGTGGCGTACTACCTGGCCCGCTCCGGCCACGCAGTGACGGTGGTCGACCGGCAACCCGGCCCCGGCCTGGAGACGAGCTACGCCAACGCGGGCGAGATCTCGCCCGGCTACGCGGCGCCGTGGGCCGGGCCGGGAGTGCCGCTGAAGGCGATCCAGTGGCTGCTGATGCACCACAGCCCGCTGGTCATCCAGCCGCTGCTCGACCCGGACATGTGGCGGTGGTGCCTGCAGATGCTGGCCAACTGCAACGCAAGGTCCTACCGCGTCAACAAGGCGCGCATGGTCCGGCTGGCCGAGTACAGCCGCGACTGCCTGCGGGAGCTGCGCGCCGACATCGGCATCCAGTACGACGCGCGCAGCCAGGGCACGCTGCAGCTCTTCCGCACCCAGAAGCAGCTCGACGGCACGGCCAAGGACACCGAGATCCTGCGGCAGCATGGCGTGCCCTTCGACGTGCTCGACCGCGCCGGCTACCTGCAGCACGAGCCGGCGCTGGCGGAGGTGCAGCACAAGTTCATCGGCGGCCTGCGCCTGCCGGGCGACGAGACGGGCGACTGCTTCCAGTTCACGCAGCGGCTGGCCGATGCGGCGCGGGCGCTGGGTGTGGAGTTCCAGTTCGGCGTGGACATCCAGGGCATCGACCACGCAGGCGACCAGATCACGGGCGTGCGCACCCGCCTCGGCACGCTGACCGCCGACCATGTCGTGCTGGCGCTGGGCAGCTACTCGACGCAGATGCTCAAGCCGCTCGGGCTGCGCATCCCCGTCTACCCGGTCAAGGGCTACTCGATCACCGTGCCGATCACCGACGCGGCCCACGCGCCCGAGTCCACGGTCATGGACGAGACGCACAAGGTCGCTGTGACGCGCCTGGGTGACCGCATCCGCGTCGGCGGCACGGCGCAGCTCTCCGGCTTCAACCTCGACCTCGACGCCGCACGCCGGCGCACGCTGGAGTTCGTCGTCACCGACCTGTTCCCGAAGGGCGGCGATGTGTCGCGGGCCGAGTTCTGGTGCGGCCTGCGCCCCATGACACCGGACGGCACGCCGATCCTCGGCGCCACCCGGCTGCGCAACCTCTCGCTCAGCACCGGCCACGGCACGCTCGGCTGGACCATGGCCGCCGGCACCGGCCGCGTCATGGCCGACCTGATCAGCGGCCGCACGCCCGAGATCAGCCTGGACGGGCTGACGATGGCGCGCTACACCTGAACCAAGCCTGAGGAATCGTCAGTGGCAGGCCGCGGATAATGGAATCCGGATTTCCCCTAGCAATGCCCACGACCTCCTCCCACTCCCCTGCGGTTTTTTCCTCTGACGGCGCGGGCACGGCCACCACGCCATCGGCCCTGCACCGGCATCCCGGCTGGACACTCGCGCTGCTGGCGTTGTGGCTGCTGGCGACGATCGGCCTGCGCCCGCTGCTGCTGCCCGACGAGGGGCGTTACGCCGAAGTCGCCCGCGAGATGCTGCGCGGCGACGGGCTGGTGCCGACGCTGCTCGGGCTGCCCTTTTTCCACAAGCCGCCACTGATGTACTGGCTGGACATCGCCGGGATGCAGTTGCTCGGGGTCCACGCCTTCGCCGCGCGCGTGGCACCAGCGCTGGGCGCATGGCTGATGGGCGCGGCGCTGTTCCTCGACCTGCGCCGCCGCGTCGGCCCACACGAGGCGCTGGTCGCACTCGGGGTGATGGCGACGACGCCGTTTTTTTTCATCGGCGGCCAGTACGCCAACCACGACATGCTGGTGGCCGGGCTGATCACGGTGGCCGTCCTCAGCGGCCAGCGCGCGGTGGACGATCCGACGCGCACCGACCTGCGCTGGCTGGTCACCGCCTGGGGCGCGATGGCGCTGGCCGTGCTGGCCAAGGGGCTGATCGGCGTGGTGCTGCCGGCACTGGTGGTCGGGCCGTGGCTGCTGGCGCAACGGCGCTGGCGGCAGTGCCTGGGACTGATGCACCCGCTGGCGGTCGGTGTCTTCCTGCTGATCGCGGCGCCGTGGTTCGTGGCGATGCAGCTCCGCTACCCCGGCTTCTTCGACTACTTCTTCATGGAGCAGCACTTCCGCCGCTTCGCGCAGGCCGGGTTCAACAACGCGCAGCCGCTGTGGTTCTATGCCGCCGTGCTGCCGCTGCTGACGCTGCCGTGGAGCCTGTGGCTGCCGGCGGCCTGGCGCCACCCGGTGCCCGGACTGCAGCGCGGCCTGGTCCTCTGGTGGCTGGTGGCGATCGTCGGCTTCTTCTCGTTGCCGACCTCCAAGCTGGTGGGCTACGCGCTGCCGGCGCTGGCGCCACTGTGCGGGCTGCTGGGGCTGGCGGTGGCGCGTGGACAGGTCTGGCGCAAGGTGATGCCGGCGGCGGCGTTGCTCTGCGTCGGCATCGTCGCCACACTGGCGTGGCAGGCACCGCACTCGCACCGCGACCTGGGCGAGACGCTGGCCCGTCTGCGCCAGCCGGACGAGCGTGTGGTGTTCGTGGAAGGTGCGTTCTTCGACGTGCCGTTCTACGCCGGGCTGACACGGCCGCCGATCGTGCTGTCGAACTGGGACGACCCGGACATCGCCCGGACCGACAACTGGCGCAAGGAGCTGAGCGACGCGGGCCGCTTCGATCCACCGGCGGCTGCCCGCCAGCTCTGGCGCACTGCCCAGGCAGGGCGACTGCTGTGCGCACCAGGCACGGTCTGGTTCATCGCCGATCTGGCCTGGAAACCAATGCCGGAGCTGGCCGGAATCGCGGCGGTGTACAAAGGGCACAACGGCGTGCTGTGGCGCGTCGACGCACGCACACCACGCACCGGATGCCCTTGACGCACCCTGAATGACCTCACCCGACGAACCCGACGCCAACCGCCACCTCTGGCAACGATTTGTCCACATGGCCGCGCCGTACTGGCGATCGGACGAACGGGTGCGCGCCCGGGCGATGGTGGCGCTGCTGGTCGTGCTGCTGCTGGGGCAGACCGGGTTCAACGTGCTGTTCAACCACGAGACCGGCGAATTCACCTCGGCGCTGGCCGCGGGCGATGCCGACCGGTTCTGGGCCGCGATCCGGCGCTTCACGGCGATCCTGGTCGCCGCCGTGCCGATCTACGCCTGCTACTACTTCGTGCGCGACACGCTCGGCATGCAGTGGCGGCGCTGGCTCACCGACCACCTGCTGCAGCGCTACTTCAGCCGCCGTGCCTACTACCACCTCAACGCCCACGCCGGCATCGACAACCCCGACCAGCGCATCGCCGAGGACGTCAACAGCTTCACCTCGCAGTCGCTGTACTTCCTGATGGTGGTGCTCGGCGCGGTGATCGACCTGGTGGCGTTCACCGGCGTGCTGTGGACGATCTCGCGGCCACTGGTCGGTTTCCTGATCGGCTATGCGCTGATCGGCACCTGGTTCACCGGTTCCGTGTTCGGACGGCGGCTGGTCGCGCTGAACTTCCGGCAACTGCGGTGCGAAGCCGATTTCCGCTTCGGGCTGGTGCGGGTGCGCGAACACGCCGAATCGATCGCCTTCCACAGCGGCGAGTCCCAGGAGCTGGGGGGGCTGCGCGGACGCTTCGCGGATCTGCTGGACAACTTCCGGCAGGTGCTGCGCTGGCAGTTCAACCTCAACTTGTTCCAGTACGCACACAGCTTCCTCATGCTGGCGCTGCCCAGCGTGATCATTGCGGAGGAGGTGCTGTCGGGCCGCATGGAAGTGGGCCGCGCGGTGCAGGCGGCGGGTGCGTTCACGGCGATCCTGGGTGCGCTGACGCTGATCGTGCAGCACTTCGAGAGCCTGAGCCGCTTCGGCGCCGGCGTACACCGGCTGGACACCTTCTCGCAGGCGCTCGACGCGCAGGCCCTCAGCGATGCCGAACCCGGCATCGAAACCATGGACGGCCCACAGCTCGCGCTGGAGCAGGTGACCGTGGTGACGCCGGAGCACGCGCACACGCTGATCCGTGAGGTCACGCTCGCCATCGCGCCCGGCGAGGGCCTGCTCATCACCGGGCCGAGCGGCTGCGGCAAGAGTTCGCTGCTGCGGGTGCTGGCCGGGTTGTGGCAGACCGGCGCGGGGCGGGTCGTGCGGCCGGGCCACGAGGAGATGCTGTTCCTGCCGCAGCAGCCCTACCTGTCACCGGGCACGCTGCGCAGCCAGATCCTCTACCCGCACCCCGAGCGCGAGGTCACCGACGAGGAGCTGCGCGCGCTGCTGCACCAGGTCAACCTGCCGGATCTGCTGGAGCGCGTCGGCGGGCTGGACGCCGAGCGGGACTGGGCCAAGGTGCTCTCGGTGGGCGAGCAGCAGCGGCTGTCGTTCACGCGGGTGCTGCTGGCACGGCCGCGTTACGTGATGCTGGACGAAGCCTCCAGCGCGCTCGACGCCGCCAACGAGGCGCTGCTGTACGCCCAGCTCGCCGGCATCGGCAGCACGCCAGTCAGCATCAGCCACCGGCCGGCAATCCTGCCGTTTCACCGGTGGGTGCTGGAGCTGCCGGGGGATGGGTCGTGGCGGGTGGTGGCAGCTGAGGGTTACCACTTCGATTGAACGCGGACCGGTAAAACCTCACGCCTGATTGCCAGACGCGCCTGGACTGCTGGCACGACGTGCCGCGCTTTCTGGGCTAGATTGCCCGGGCACATCCGAGCACACGACACCAGTGGCGCCGGATCTGGTCGCACAGAGAGGCAGGGGGAAACACATGACGGTGACGGGTTCGAGCAACTTCGCATTCCTGGTCGAGCACTCGACCCTGCTGGCTGAACTCGGCGCCACGGCCGAGCGGCTCTACCCGTTCGACCCGTCGAGCTGCGTGCTCAAGCTGCGCCTGCTGGCCGAAGCCCTCACCCGCGACATCGCGGCGCGTGTCGGCGTGGCCCTCGTACAGCCGACGCAGGCCGAGCTGCTGCGCGCCGTCGATGCGCGGCTGGGCATGGACGCCCAGGTGCGCCAGCTCTTCCACCTGCTGCGCCGCACGGGCAACGCCGCCGCACACGAGGTGCAGCACGGCATCGGCTACCGCGAAGGACTGGAAGCCCTGCGCGTGGCGCGGGAGCTGGCCGTCTGGTTCCACCGCACCTTCGGCTCGAATCCGTCCTTCCAGCCTGGCCCCTTCCGCCTGCCGGACGACCCGAGCCAGAAGCTGGCCACGCTGCAGCAGCGGTTGGAGCTTGCCGAAGCAGCGAACCAACGCTATGCCGCGCTGCAAGCGGAATTCGAGTCCCGCCTGAACGCCCAGGCGCAGCGCACCACCCAGTCCGTCGGCAGCGAGACCCTCGCCGGCTATTCCCGCCGTGCCGCCGAAGCCGCTACCCATCTGCAGATGGACGAGGCCACCACCCGGCTCGTCATCGATCTGCAGTTGATCGAGGCCGGCTGGGACGCCGACACCACCCGACTCACCCACGCCAGCGGCGCCCGACCGGAGCGCGGCCGGTACAAGGCGATTGCGGAATGGCCCATGGGCGGCCGGCAATCGGCCGACTACCTTCTGTTCGCTGGCCTGACGCCGATCGCCGTGGTCGAGGCCAAGCGCCAGAACATCCAGGTTGCCGGCAAGATCGGGCAGGCCGAACGCTACGCCCGCAGCCATACGCCCGAGGCCCATCAGCCGACCGCCTGGCAGCAGGAAGGCCGAACCGAGCCCTGGCCGGATGGTCAGGGCGCGCACTTCCACATCCCCTTCGTCTATTCGAGCAACGGCTGGCCCCAAGTCAAGCAGTTGGCCGAGGTCAGCGGTACCTGGTTCCGCGACGTGCGGGCGCCGTCGAACACGGCCCGGTCACTCCCGGGCTTCCATTCGCCTCAAGGGCTGCTCGATCTGCTGCAGCGCAGCCGGGAGGATGCGGAAACGCGCTTGCAGGCCGAGCCCTACGGCTACCTGCAACTGCGCGACTACCAGGTGCTCGCCATCGGCGCCGTCGAAGCGGCGCTGGCCGACAACCGTCGCAACTGCCTGCTGGCAATGGCCACCGGCACCGGCAAGACGCGCACGATCATCGGGCTGGTCTACCGCCTGCTCAAGGCCGAGCGCTTCAAGCGCATCCTTTTCCTCGTGGACCGCACGGCGCTGGGACAGCAGGCCCAGGACGCCTTCAACGAAGCCCCGCTGGAATCGAACCAGCCGCTCAGCAAGATCTACAACATCGCCGAGCTGGGCGACATGGCCGCCGAGGCGGAAACCCGTGTCCAGGTCGCCACCGTGCAGGCGATGGTCAAGCGCCTGTTCGGCAGCGACAACCCGCCCCCGGTTGACACCTACGACTGCCTGATCGTGGACGAGGCCCACCGCGGCTACACGCTCGACCAGGAGATGACCGAGGGCGAGCTGGCCCTGCGCGACCACGCCCAGTACCTGTCCAGCTACCGGCGCGTGCTCGACTACTTCGACGCCGTGCGCATCGGCCTGACCGCCACTCCGGCGCGCCACACGACCGAGATCTTCGGCAAGCCGATCTTCACCTACGCCTACCGCGAGGCCGTGGCCGAAGACTGGCTGATCGACCACGAGCCGCCGATCCGCTACCAGACCCTGCTGAGCCAGAAGGGCATCCACTTCGACAAGGGCGAGCAGGTCGAGGTGCTGCACCTGGACACGGGCGAGATCGAGGCCGCCGAACTCGACGACGAACTCGACTTCCAGATCGAGAGCTTCAACCGCAAGGTCATCAGCGAACACTTCAACCGTGTCATCTGCGAACAGCTCGCCCAGGAGATCGACCCCTTCAGCGCCGAGAAGACGCTGATTTTCTGCGCCACCGATGCGCACGCCGACATGGTCAAGCGGCTGCTCGACGAGGCGTTCCGGGCCGTCTACGAGGGCGACTACAACGAGGCTGCGGTGCGCAAGATCACGGGTGCGAGCGACAAGGTCGAGCAGCTCATCCGCCGCTACAAGAACGACGCGCTGCCCAGCATCGCCATCACCGTCGACCTGCTGACCACCGGCATCGACGTGCCGGCCATCTGCCACCTGGTGTTCATGCGGCGGGTGAAGAGCCGCATCCTGTACGAGCAGATGATCGGCCGGGCCACGCGGCGCTGTGACGACATCGGCAAGACCGTGTTCCGCATCTACGACCCGGTCGATCTTTATGCCGCGCTGGACCCGGTCAACACCATGCAGCCGCTGGTGAAGGATCCGAACGTCACGCTGGCGCAACTGGTCGACGAGCTGCGCAACCCGGCCAGTCTGGCGTTGCCCGGCAGCCAGCCCGAGCGCAGCCATGCGCATGACGTGCTCGACCAGCTCGGCCAGAAGCTCATGCGCGTGTTGCGCACCGCCCGCCACCAGGCCGAGCAGCCGACAGAGAAGGGCACCAAGCTCAAGGCCCGGCTGGATGCGCTGGAGCAGCAATGGGGCGTGCCGCCGGAGACGCTGCACCAGCATCTGCACAGCCTCGGGCCACAGCCCGCGGCCGACTTCCTGGGCCAGCATGCCGGCCTGCTGAACCAGCTCGCCGAGGTGCGTGTGCTGATGGGCTCGGCCTACGGCCCCATCCTGTCCGACCATGCCGACGAGTTGCGCGTGCGGGAGCAGAGCTGGGGCGCCTACGCCAAGCCGGAGGACTATCTGGACAGCTTCAGCCGCTTCGTGCGCGAGCAGGTCAACCAGTCGGTGGCGCTGGCGGTGGTGGTCAACCGGCCGAAGGATTTGACCCGCGCGCAACTGCGCGAGGTGCGGCTGCTGCTGGACGCCAACGGCTACAGCGAGGCGCAACTGAAGTCGGCGTGGCGCCACCGCAGCCAGGTGGAGATCGCCGCCAGCATCGTCGGCTACATCCGGCAGGCCGCGCTGGGGGAGGCGCTGCTGCCCTTCGAGCAGCGGGTCGCGCAGGCCATGCTGCGGGTCTACGGTTTGCGCACCTGGACGCCGGTGCAGCGCAAGTGGCTGGAGCGGCTGGCCAAGCAGCTCACGCACGAGGTCGTGATCGACGCGGCCTTTGTCAATCGCGCCTTTGCCGAGCAAGGCGGGGAGCGGGGGCTGGACCGCCAGCTTGGCGGTGCGCTGACACCAGTGCTCGCCACGTTGGCAGAGGCGCTGTGGCAGAACGCCGCGTGACCATGCCCAGCGTCAGCCATGGCAAAGTCAGCGCCTACCCAGGATAAGTTACCACCATGGTAATAAAAAGTGTTCTTTCGGAGTACAGTTCCACTCCACCCGATCAGCCCGGCCGGGTGAAGATTGATGCAGACGGGCCGCTCTACGACCTGGCCCGCGTCAAGGCACTGGCGGCAAACGAAGACCAGATCCTCGTGTGGACAGCCAAATGCCGGAAGGATGTGCTCAACCTGTTCGACAGCGATCTGGTGCAGGTGGCCGAACTGATTCAGGCGCTGACCACGGCCGACTACATCGACTCCGAGTGGTGCGAGAACGGCCGAGGGGCGCTGGCGGCGTGCGATGCCTATCGGATCCGCCGCCAGGAAACGATACCGGCCACCGGCAGGTCCATGACGGTGTCGTACTTTGTGAAATTCGCCATTGGCAAGACAGGTCGGCTGGTGCTGATGGTGTCCTGCCATGTTTGAGGAGGTGTCCTGATGGATACACAAGAACTCTGCCCGCTGTGTGGCGAAGGCCATGTGACCCAACAGGTCGAGCCAGTCGAGACCGACTACAAGGGCCACCAGACGCTGCTGCCCCAGCATTTCCTGCTGTGCGACCACTGCGGCTCCGACTTTGCAGGAGCGGCTCAGGCCAAGCTGAACAAACGTGCCCTGATGGCCTGGCGCAAGCAGGTGGAGGGTCTGCTGACGGGCGCCGAGGTCGCCGCCCTGCGCGATCAGTACCACCTGACGCAAGCACTTGCCGCGCGCCTCTTTGGTGGCGGTCCGGTGGCGTTCAGCAAGTACGAGAACGATGACGTCGTCCAGTCCGAATCCATGGACACGCTGCTGCGCCTGGTGCGCCGCAGCCCGGAAGCCTTTCGGGCGCTGGCGGAAGAGAAGGGCATGACCGACGAACTGGCGCTGACGCGTCCGGTCAGCCATGTGACGCGGTCGGCCACGGTGATTGCCATCAACCGCCGGCAAGAGGAGCCGTCTCCCCACTACGTCCCCAGGGAGTTCAGAACCTTCACGGCAGCAGGAGCGCAGTCATGCAAGTAGCCGAATTGCGTCCCAGGCTGATCACGTTCCGTGTGGCAGCCTTCCAGTCCGACAACCGGGTAGAAGACAGCGGATCGCCCTGGTCACTCGAACTACAGCAGGAGATCCAGGTAGGACTGGCCGTTCCCACAGACTCCAATGGGCCGCTGCAAGCCATCGTCAAGATCACCCTCGGCGCGCAGGCGCACAGCGAGCAAGCCGCCAGCCAGACCGCTTCGTTCAAGGGCGAGTACGTCGCCAAGTTCCACTACCCGCCGGGCATCACCGAGTCAGCGGTCACACCCTTGCTGGACCAGGAACCGCACCAGTATCTGCTGGTTGCCCAGGCCTTCCCGCTGGCCATGAGCCACTTCCGGCGCGAGTTGCAGTCCACGGGCTTCGACGCACGGCAGTTGCCGCTGGGCGTGTGATGCCCCATTTGCCTGCTGGCCCAGCCTGAAACCAGGCAGCCGGATCTTCATCCCGAGCCTGGGTGCGGTTGACCGCGCACCAGGCCGTCTTTTCACTGCTGCCCCATGACCCAAAACGACATCGTCCAGAAACTCTGGAACCTCTGCGACGTGCTGCGCGACGACGGCATCAACTACAGCGACTACGTGACCGAGCTGGTGCTGCTGCTGTTCATCAAGATGGAGCAGGAGAACGCGGACAACGGCGTGCTGCAGGCGCACAAGCTGCCGGAGTTCGCGCGCTGGAAGACGCTGCTGGGCCTGAGCGGGCTGAACCTGCTGAACCACTACCGCAGTGCGTTGCTGCAGTTGAGCCAGAGCACCGATCCGCTGATCGCCGCGATCTACGCCGACGCGCAGACCCGGTTGAAGGAGGCGCGGCATCTGGAGCAGCTCATCAAGAGCCTGGAAGGCATCGACTGGTTCAGCGCGGCCAAGGACGGGCTGGGCGATCTGTACGAAGGGCTGCTGGAGAAGAACGCCAGCGAGACCAAGAGCGGCGCGGGCCAGTATTTCACCCCCCGGCCGCTGATCGACAGCATCGTCCACCTGATGCAGCCGCAGCCGGGCGAGACGATCCAGGATCCGGCGGCGGGCACGGCGGGTTTCCTGATCGCGGCCGACCGCTACATGCGCGCGCACACCGACGACTACTTCGACCTGAACGACCGCGACCGGGCGTTCCAGCGCAACCGGGCCTTCCTCGGCATGGAGCTGGTGTCGGGCACGCGGCGGCTGGCGTTGATGAACTGCCTGCTGCATGGCATGGAGGGCGATGACGCCGGGGTGGTTCACCTGGGCAACACGCTGGGCAGCGCGGGGGCGAGTTTGTCCAGGAGCGACATCATCCTGAGCAACCCGCCGTTCGGCACGGCCAAGGGCGGCGGCGGGCCGACACGCGATGACCTGACCTACCAGACCAGCAACAAGCAGTTGGCGTTCGTGCAGCACATCGTGCGGCACCTGAAGGACGACGGGCGGGCGGCGGTGGGGCTGCCGGACCCGGTGCTCTGCGTGGCGGGGGTGGGGGCGGAGATCCGGCGCGACCTGATGGACAAGTGCCGGCTGCACACGATCCTGCGGCTGCCGACGGGGATCTTCTACGCGCAGGGCGTGAAGACCAACGTGCTGTTCTTCCACAAGATCGGGCAGGCGGCCACGGGCAGCACGGACGAGGTCTGGGTCTACGACATGCGGGCGAACGCGCCCAAGTTCGGCAAGCGCACGCCGCTGACGCGGGCGCACTTCGCCGAGTTCGAGGCGGTGTTCGGCGAGGACTGCAACGGCTTCAGCCCGCGCACGGACCAGGGCGAGGCGGGGCGCTGGCGCCGGTTCAGCCGCGAGGAGGTGCGTGCGCGGGGCGACAGCCTGGACATCAGTTGGCTGAAGGACGACAACGCCGAGGACGCCGCCGACCTGCCGGAGCCGGCCGTGCTGGCGCGGGAGGCGATGGACGAGCTGAACGGGGCGCTGGAAGAACTCGAAGCGATCCTGGCGGAGCTGGGTGAGGCTCAGGAGGTGGCGGCATGACGGCGCCCATGCCGCTCGAACCGGCCGCACCGGAGACGCTGCACACCGAGCTGCGCGGGCTGATCGCGGCCAGCCAACAGCGGGTGGCCGGGGCAGTCAATGTCGAGCTGACGAGGCTTTACTGGACGGTGGGCGAGCGTCTGGGGCGCGAGGTGCTGGGACAGCAGCGCGCCGGTTACGGCGAGCGGTTGATGCAGCGGCTGGGCGGACAACTGAGCGAGGAATTCGGGCGCGGGTTTGATGCCAAGAACCTGCACCGGATGGTCCAGTTCGCCGAGGCATGCCCGGATCCGCGGATTGTCGCGACACTGTCACGACAATTGAGCTGGAGCCATGTGGTGGCGATCCTGCCGATCAAGAACACGCAGGCACGCAGCTTTTACTTGGACAGGGCGGCAATGGACGCCTGGAGCGTGCGCGAGCTGCGTCAGCAGATCACACGCAAGGCGTTCGAGCGCCACGCGATCGCGCAGGCGCAGGCCGAGACGGGCGGCGGTGGCGCCGTCGTGCCAGCCGATGCGGCGGCGGTGGGGCTGTCACCGGCGATGGTGTTCAAGGATCCCTACTTCTTCGAGTTCCTGGGACTGCGGGCGGACCATGACGAGGCGGACCTGGAAAACGCCATCCTGCGGCAGATCGAGGCGTTCATCCTGGAGCTGGGCCGGGGCTTCGCGTTTGTGGAGCGCCAGAAGCGCATGGTCATCGATGGGGAGGATTTCCATCTGGACCTGCTGTTCTTCCACCGTCGCCTGCGGCGGCTGGTCGCCATCGAGCTGAAGCTCGGGCGCTTCAAGGCGGCGCACAAGGGGCAGATGGAGCTGTACCTGAAGTGGCTGGACCGCTTCGAACGCCAGCCGGGCGAAGAGGCGCCGATCGGGCTGATCCTGTGCGCCGAGTCGAGCCGGGAGCAGGTCGAGCTGCTGGAGATGCAGCGGGACGGCATCGTCGTGGCCGAATACTGGACCGACCTGCCGCCCAAGGCGGAACTGGAGCGGCAGTTGCATCAGATGCTGGTCGAGGCGCGGGAGCGGCTGGCGCGGCGGGGTGTGCTTTTGGGAAAGACCAATGAAGAATAATGAAATTCCTACTGGCTGGGCACAGGCTGCAACCAGTGATATTTGTCAATTCAATCCCAAGACAGAAATTGCAGATGAAATCATCTGCGGATTTGTGCCCATGCAAGGTTTAGGCACAAAATTCCGCGCCCGCTTGATGGTAGAAAAACGATCTTGGGGCGAAGTAAAAAAGGCTTACACCCACTTCCAGACAGGCGATGTCTTGGTGGCCAAAGTTACCCCTTGTTTTGAAAACGGAAAAGCTGGGATTGCCAGTGGGCTGCCCAATTATATTGGAGCAGGCAGCAGCGAATTTTGTGTATTTCGTCCGTTTGCAGGTATCGACCCCCGGTATTTACTTGGTTGGTTCAGCACGGAAAATTTCAGGCAACGCGCTACAGTTTCCATGACCGGATCGGTCGGATTGAAGCGTGTACCGAAAGACGTTTTCTTATCCGAAAAATTGCCGCTGGCTCCACTGGCCGAGCAAACCCGCATCGCCGACAAACTCGACACCCTCCTCACCCGCGTGGACGCCTGCCGCGACCGCCTCGCCCGCGTGGCGCCCTTGCTCAAGCGCTTCCGGCAATCGGTGCTGGCGGCGGCGACTTCGGGGCGGTTGACGGCGGATTGGCGCACTGCGGGGGCAAATGGTTGGCGAAAAATCAGGCTGGGTGAATTAGGTGAATTGGGCAGGGGAAAATCCAAGCATCGTCCTAGAAATGATTTAAGGCTTTTTGGCGGCGCTTATCCATTTATTCAGACAGGCGACGTTGCGAATTCCAATGGGTGCATAGAACGGCATTCACAAACGTACAGTGAATTTGGCCTACTTCAGAGTAAATTATGGCCTGCCGACACTCTGTGTATTACGATTGCTGCAAATATTGCGGATACGGCAGTGCTTTCGTATCCAGCCTGTTTTCCTGATAGCGTTGTTGGTTTTGTTCCCGATCAATCACTCTGCAAGGTTAAATACATCAAATGGTCGATAGATGTATTGAAAGATGATATTGAGCGCCTTGCTCCGGCGACGGCGCAAAAGAACATCAATCTAGGGATATTGGATGATGTGAAAATAAATCTTCCATCCATCGAGGAGCAAACCGAAATTGTCCGCCGCGTCGAAACCCTGTTCGCCTTCGCCGACCGCCTCGAAGCCCGCCTGAAAACCGCTCAGACCGCCGCCGACCGCCTGACCCCCGCGCTGCTGGCCAAGGCGTTCCGGGGCGAGCTGGTGCCGCAGGATCCGAACGACGAACCGGCGGCCGAGTTGCTCCAGCGCCTGGCCGCGAGCCGCGACGCCGCGCCCAAGGCCAAGCGCGGTCGCCGCAGCGGCGCAACGGCCTGAGCCACGCTAGCCGCAAACCAGGTCATCCCGTCGGATTCCGCCTCACACCGGCCAGCCCCGCAGCGTCAGCACCCCCAGCACCAGCGCCGCCAGGAACACCGTTTCCCCGAACATCAGCAGCACCGGCCGGAGACCGACCGTCGCCAGCTCGCGCAGTTGTGTCTTCATGCCGATGGCGGCGATCGACGCGACCAGACACCAGCGCGACGCCTCGTGGCCCAGGCCGCGCACGACGTCCGGCACGACGCCCGTGCTGTTGATCGCCACCAGCACGGCAAACGCCACCGCGAACCACGGCAGCAGCGGCGGGCGGGTGCCCCCCTCGGCGCCGCTGCGTGCCCGGGTCACCAGCGCCGCGAAGACGATCACCGGCAGCAGCATCGCCACCCGCATCAGCTTGACCAGCGTGGCGACGTCTCCCGTCTGGGGCGAGAGGCTGTAGCCGGCGCCGACGACCTGGGCCACGTCATGGATGGTGGCGCCCAGGAAGATGCCGGCCGGCACGGGCCCCAGGTCGAGCGCCCTGGCGATCATCGGGTAGGCGATCATCGCCAGCGTGGACAGCGCCGACACGCCGATCACGGTGAACAGCGTGGCGCGTTCCTTCATCGGGTGCTGGGGCAAGGCCGCGGCCAGCGCGAGGGCAGCCGATGCGCCGCAGATCGCCGTGGCGCCGCCGGTGAGCAGCCCGAACAGGTCCTGGAAACCCATCAACCGTGCCACCGCCATCGACACGACGATGGTCACCACCACCGAGCCGACGACCAGCGCCACCGGTTCCCAGCCCAGCGCGGCGACCTGCGCGGTCGTGATGCGCAGCCCGAGCAGCGCCACGCCGACGCGCAGCACCTGGCGGGCGGTGAACTCGATGCCAGCGACGCAGCGCCCTTCGGTGGACAGGAAATTCATCGCCATGCCGAGCAGCAGCGCGAACAGCATGACCGGCGCGCCGTAGTGCTCGGACAGGAAGGTGGCGGCGGCGGCCACCACCACGCTGGCGATCAGGCCGGGGCCGAGGCGGTAGAACACGGGGCCGACGGCCGGGAACAGGGCGGGCATGGCAGGCTTTCAGAGGGGCCGGGCATCGCCCGGCGGTTGCACGCGGACGCCGTAGCGTGTGCGGAACACCTGTTCCAGCGCGGGCGGGCAAGGCTCCGGGCCGGTCACCAGCCGCTGCAGCGAACCGAGCCGCAGCCCGTGGGACTCGACGTGGGCCAGCAGCGCCTGCCAGGCGGACGCCGGGCCGATCGCCGCCGTCACGCCCTCGTGTGCGATCAGCCCGTGCAGCGACCGGCCGTCCAGGAACGGCCCGGGCAGCACCAGCCGGGCGGCCGACCCCCAGGTGGCCGACCCCATCGGCTGCACCAGCAGCAGCACGTCGGCCGCGTCAGGGTCCGGGTCCGGGTCACCCGGGCCATGCCGGACCCCGTGCAGCACGCCGTCGCAGGCGCTGTCGAGCCAGTCCTCGTAACACTGCAGCCCGGGCACCCGGGCCTCGACGGGCCGCCGGCTGCGGTCGCTCATCAGCACGAAGCGGCACGCCGTGCGGACCCGCGGCGCCACCGCCTCGACCAGCGGCAGGAAGCTCAGGTCGAAGAAGAGCGCCCGGGCGTCGGCGCGGTCGAGGGCGTGGGCGATCTCCGCCGGGTGCTGCCGCGGGTCGAGCGGCAGCAGCGCGGCCCCGACGGCGGGCACGGCGCAGCACAGCTCCAGGTGGCGGTGGCCGTTCCACGCGAGCGTGGCCACGCGCTGGCCAGGGCCGAGGCCGGCGGCGGTCAGGGCGCCGGCCAGCCGCCGGATGCGCGCATCGAGCTGCGGGCGGGTCAGCCGATGCACGTCCCCTTCGACGCGCCAGGACACCACGCAAGCCTCGGCGATCAGCGGTGGCTGCATGGTCCCGGCCTGCCGTTGCCGTGTCAGGGCACCAGCACGGTCGAGCCGACCGTCTTGCGCGATTCGAGCGCCCGGTGCGCCTCGGCCGCATCGGCCAGCGCGTAGCTCTGCCGCGGCTCGCCGACGATGCGCCCGGCCAGCACATGGTCGAACAGCTCCTGCGCCATCGCCAGCATCTGCGGACGCGGCGTGGCGTAGTGGACCATCGCCGGGCGGGTCAGCCACAGCGAACCCTTCACGGCCAGCAGCGTCGTGTCGATCTGCACCGGCCCGGACGAGGTGCCGTTGCTCACCAGCGTGCCGCGGGGCTGCAGGCTGTCGAGCGAGGCCATCAGGGTGTGCTTGCCCACCGAGTCGTAGACCACCGGCACGCCGCGCCCGTCCGTCAGCTCGCGCACGCGGGTGGCGATGTCCTCGCGGGAGGTGACGATGGTGTGGGTGCAGCCGTGGGCGCGGGCGACCTCGGCCTTCTCGTCGGTGGAGACGGTGCCGATCATCGTCACGCCCAGCGCCCGCGCCCACTGGCAGGCCACCAGCCCGACCCCACCGGCGGCGGCGTGGTACAGGATGGTCTCGCCGCCCCGGAGCGGGTAGACCTGCCGGAACAGGTACTGCGCCGTCATGCCCTTCATCATCAGCGTCGAAGCGGTGCGGTCCGACACGCCGTCCGGCAGCGGAATCAGCACGTCGGCCGGCATGACCCGCACGTCCGCATACGCCCCCTGCGGCCCGAGCAGGTAGCCCACCCGGTCGCCAGGTTGCAGGTCGGTCACGCCCTCGCCGACCGCTTCGACGACACCGACCGCGTCCGAGCCGAGACCGCTGGGCAACGCCGCCGGGTAGCGCCCGGTGCGGACATAGATGTCGATGAAGTTGACGGCGACATAGGTGTGGCGCACGCGGGCCTGGCCGGGGCCGGGTTCGCCGACCTCCACGGCTTCGTGGCGCAGCACGTCGGCGCCGCCGGTTTCATAAAAGCGGATGGCGTGGGCCATGTCATGAACTCCTGGGAACTCTGGAAAAAGGGGATTCAGCGGCCCGGCACGGCCACGGCGGTCACTGGTTGAGCTGGATGTTGAACGCCTTGACGATGGCGGCGTTGCGCTCGTAGTCCGCCCGTACCGACTTCGCCAGCTCCGCCGGACTCAGCGGCGTGTTCGGCTCGAAGCCGGCGGCCACCAGCCGGTCGCGCACCTTGGGCGAGCTGGCCGCCTTCAGCGTGGCGGCACTGATCTTCTCGACAAGGTCGGCCGGCACATTGGCGGACACCACCGTGCCCAGCCAATTGGAGAAGTCCAGCTCCGGGTAGCCCAGCTCGGCCGTCGTCGGCACGTCGGGCAGGTGGTGCGAGCGGGTCTTGGCGGCAACCGCGTAGGGCTGGACCTTGTTGCCACGGATCTGCGGCAGCGAGGTGACGATGCCGTCGAACATGATCGCGATCTGGCCGCCCATGACCTGCTGCAGCGCCGGGGGCGAGCCGGCGAAGGGAACGTGGGTCAGGTCCAGGCCGGCCTTCTGGTTGAGGATCATGCCGGCGTAGTGTGAGCTGGTGCCGGCGCTGTAGGAGGCGAAGCTGAGCTTGCCGGGGTTGGCCTTCAGGTACGCGATCAGGCCCTTGAAGTCCGGCGGCAGGCCAGGCGCGCCGACCAGCACGATCCCCGCCCGCGCCAGCGTGGCCACCGGGCGGATGTCCTTCAGCGGGTCGAAGGCCGTCTTCATCACATGCGGGATTTCGGTGATGACGTTGCTGGCGGTGACCATCAGCGTCTGGCCGTCGGGTGGCGCGGCGTTCATCGCCTGCACCGCCAGCGCCCCGCCCGCGCCGGGCTTGTTGTCCACGATGACCGGCTGTTTCAGGTCGCTGGAGAGCTGCTCGGCCAGGATGCGGGCCACCACGTCCATGGTGCCGCCGGCCGGCGCGGGCACGATCAGCTTGATGGGCTTGTCGGTCCAGGCGAAGGCACTGGTGCCGGTCAATGCGGCGGCCAGTGTCACGGCGAGGGTCGGCAGGTGCTTCAGGGCGGTGCGGCGGGTCAGGGTGCGCATGGGGTGGTCCTTGGTGTGCGGGGTCGAGGATCGGCGGGCGAGCGGTCAGGCGGATCAGGCGTGGTGCAGGAAACCGCGCTGGCCCGGCCGGCGGTTCGGGGGGAAGCCGTTGCGGGCCAGGGTCTCGTCGGCGCTGCCGTAGAACTCGCCGATCCGGTAGATGCGCCGCGCCTCCTGGCCGTCGGCGACCTCGCGGCCACATTCCCGCGCGATGCGCACAAGCTGCTCGATCTGCCGCACGCTGCCCATCTTGGCCTTGCGGTCCTGCTGCCAGAGGTTGTCCTCGTTGCCGCAGCGCACATGCAGGCCCAGCGCGATCGCCATCATGTTGATCGGCAGCACGTTGAGCATCGACGTTTCCAGCGTCAGCACCGCCCCGTCCGGCACCGCCCGCACGAAGTTGGCCAGGTTGTAGAGGTTGGGCGCGTCGAAGCCGCCGCCGATGGCCACCCAGGTCAGGATCAGCGGCACGTTGCACACCCCGCGGCGCATCATCCGCTCGACCGTTTCGAGCTGGGTGATGTTGGCGAGCTGGAACTGGGTCTGGATGCCCTTGGCCGACAGGCGCCGGATGTGCTCCTCGACCCACTCCGGCCCGGCCGGGATGGTCATCTCGCGGTACGCCCTGTACAGCGCCGGCTCGGCCAGCGAGGTGCCGGCGAGGTCGGCTTCGCACATCTGCTCGACCACGTTCATCTGGTTCGAATTGATGGCGATCGTCACCTGGTCAGGCACAGGGGTCAGCTCGGCGAGCATGTGGCGCGTGTCGTCGCTGAGCCACTTGGCGGACTCGCCGTCACCTTCCGGCGCGAAGCTGATCGAGCCGCCGACCTGGATCACCATGTCGGGCACCGCGTCGCGCACACCGGCGATCAGCTCGTTGAACTTCGACAGCCGCTTGCTGCCCTTGCCGTCGAGTTCGCGCACATGCAGGTGCAGCACCGTGGCGCCGGCGTGGTAGCAATCGACGGCTTTCTGGATGTGCTCGGCCATCGTCACCGGGAGGTCTTCGGGGAAGTCGGCGGGCATCCACTCGGGGCCGTAGGGGGCACAGGTGATGACGAGCTTGTCCTGGTTCTCGGGGAAGAGGGATCCGTCTTGGAAATGCATGGCGTGTCCTTGGGCAGCGAGGGCAGAAGGGGTTCTGGGTTCGGGGGCTGGGCGGGCGTGGTGCCGGGTCAGAACGGCGTGTCGCCGACGATGCCGGCGCGTTCCATCTTGCGGTGGCAGGGCGGGTAGTCCATGACCGCGTAGTGCTGGGTCGAGCGGTTGTCCCACATCGCCACGCTGTTCGGCTTCCAGCGCCAGCGGACCTGGTACTCGGGAATCTGCACCTGGCTGACGAGGTAGTTCAGCAGCAGGCTGGCGCCGGGCGCGTAGTCCAGGCCGCAGCGCACGTTGGCCGCAGTGTGGAAGTTGGTGAAGTGGGTGGTGAAGGCGTTGACGAAGAGGATCTGCTCGCCAGTCTCGGGGTGGGTGCGCACGACCGGGTGCTCGGCGTCGGGGAACTGGGCCTTCAGGGCGAGGCGGCGCTCGATCGGCATCGCCGCGCCGAAGGTCGCCTCGATGCTGTGGCGGGCGCGCAGCCCGGCGATCTGTTCCTTGAGGTGCCAAGGCAGCCGCTCGTAGGCCAGCGCCATGTTCGCCCACATCGTGTCGCCGCCCACCGGCGGGCACTCGACGCAGCGCAGCACGCAGCCGAAGGGCGGCTTGTCGCGCCAGGTGGCGTCGGTGTGCCAGCCGTTCTCGTAGCGGTCGTTGGGGGCGTCGGGCGACTTGTAGATGCGCACCAGCCCCGGGTGCTCCGGGTCGCTGCCGGCCACCGGATGGTCTTCCAGCTCGCCGAAGTGGCGGGCGAAGGCGACGTGCTCGGCCCGGGTGATGGCCTGGTCGCGGAAGAACAGCACCTTGTGGCGCAGCAGCAGCGCGCGGATCTCGGCCATCGCCAGCGGGTCACGCGAGGCCGCACCCAGGTCGAGGCCGGACAGCTCGGCGCCGATGGCACAGGTCAGCGGCTCGACGCGGATCGAGTCCGGCAGCGACGCGGCGCGGACGATCGCCGGGGCGGTGAGGTCAGGGGACATGGCGCGGGCTCCTCGGGGGACGCGGTGGACAGTGCTTGACCGCAAGGTTACCCAGCAGCCCTCCCCAAAGCCCCCCCACCGGGGAGGGGGCGCTTGCCTGGGGACAACCCCAGGCCGCGCCGACGTTCAGCCCGGCAGCGGTTCGAGCAGCCCCAGCAGCCGGGCGCGCTGCACCACCTGCTGCCGTGTGCCGGCGTCGAGCTTGGCGAAAAGGTTCTTCAGGTGCCACTTCACCGTCTCCTCGCCCACCTGCAGCGCCCGCCCGATCTCCTTGTTCGACAGGTGCCGGGCCAGCAGCGTCAGCACCTCGCGCTCCTTGGGGGTCAAGGCCGTGCCGTTGGCCGGCGCCATGGTGCGCAGCAGCGCCGGCGCGGCAGGGGGTGGCGCGGCGGCGGGCGCGGTGGTCTGCGCCTGCGCCTGCACCCAGTCCCCGAGCGCCGGATGGGCGTCGGCGAACACGCGGCGCAGGCCGTGGGCGTCGGCCAGCCCGATCGCCTCGTGCAGCAGCGCATCCGCGGGTTCGCCGCAGCGTGCCAGCACCCAGGCGCGCAGCCCGAGCAGCTCGATGTGCTGGCGCCCCAGCCGCACGGCACACGCCACCGCGTCGGCCGCGGTGAAGGCCGCCAGCGCGCCGCGCCAGTCCTGCCGGGCCAGCGCCGCCTGACCGACGGCGAGTTCGCGCAGCAGCGACGTGCTGCGCCACCACAGCGGGCCGTGCGGATGCGTGCGCTGCGCTTCCGTGCAGACACTGTCGAGGCGCTGGCACAGCGTGGTGCAGGTCTCGGTGCGCCCTTGCCGGGCGTGCAGCCGGACCTGCTCGGACAGGCTGGCCACGCACAGCCGGGGCAGGCGGCGCGCCACCCCGACGGCGTGCAGCGCCTGCAGCAACTCCAGCGCCCGGTGCTCGGCGCCGTTGGCCAACGCCACGCGGGCCAGCGTCCGGTAGGCCAGCAGCACGATCTCCGGCAGCGCGCTGTGCTCGATCACGTCGAGCCGGTTGGCCAGCAGCGCGGTGGCCTCGTCGGCCCGGTCGCGCTCCCAGCAGGCCGAGGCCAGCAGCGCTGCCAGCATGCAGGCGAACAGGCTGCGCCGGCCGAGCTGGCCTTCGGCATGGGCCAGCGTCGGGCGCAGCAACTGCTCGGCCAGCAGCACCTGCCCTTCCCACAGGTAGGTCAGTGCCGTGACCAGCTCGCCCCAGCGGTTGACGTACCCCAGCGCGGGTCCGTCGTGGCCCTGGCGCGGCGCCTGCTGCTGGCGCAGGCGGGCCAGCGCCGGGTCGCCGTCGAGCAGCGTGCGGAAGGCGGTGCGGTTGGCGTGGACCTGCAGCAGCAGCGGGTCGTGCAGGGGCGGGTGCTCGGCCCAGGGGTCGTGCAGGGCCGCGAAGCGGTCGGGTTCGTCGGCGAACACGGCCGCGCCGCCGAGGATCAGCGCACATTCGCAGCGCAGCGCGGCGTCCTCGCCCCCCGGCAGCCCCAGCAGGCGCTCCACCAGCCGGCCGGCCTCGTCGTGGCGCTCGCTCAGGGCCAGCGACCAGGCCGCGGCCAGCAGCAGGCGGGGGCGCCGCTCGACCTCTTCGGCGGGCAGCCGGGCGAGCCACTCCAGCACGGTGCCCTGGCGACCGAAGGCCATGAAGGATTCGTAGAGGCTGCGCTCGGCCAGTTCGCAGGCCAGCGCGGGGTCGCCGCAGGCGTAGGCGTGGCGGGCGGCGGCCTCGGGCTGGCCGTGCGCGGCGAGCCAGGTCGCCGCACGGGTGTGCAGCGTGGTCTGCACCGCCACCGGCAGCGCGGCAAACCGCTCGCGCAGCGCCTCGCGGGCCAGCCGGTGCATGCGCAGCCAGTCGCCCTGCTCGTCGAGCAGGAACACCGGTGTGTCGCGGGCGAGCCGGGCCAGGCGCTCTTCCGCCCCGGCGTCCGGCAGCAGGGCGCGGCACAGCGCCGGGTGCAGCGGGTCGAGCAGCGCCACCCGGATCAGGAATTCGGTGTCGGCCGGATCGAGCTTGTCGAGCAACTGCCCCACCAGCGCCTCCCGCAGCAGCGGCGCCCCGCCACCGCGCAGGTCGGCCCCCGTGGCCTGCACCGACAGCGCGAGCTGCAGGCCCAGCGGCCAGCCCTCGACCTGCTCGTGCAGCCAGGCGGTGGCATCGGCGCCGAGGCCCCCGCCATGCAGCCGCACCAGCTCGATCGTCTCCTCCAGCCGCAGCCGCAGCGCCGACGCCCCCAGCCGCACGCACAGGCCGTAGTGGATCAGGTCGTCGATCTCCACGGCGCCATCCGGCCGGGCCGCGACGATGCAGCGCAGGTTGGCGGGCAGGTTGCGCAGCAGGTAGGCCAGCGCGTGGCGACCTGCCGGGGGCAGCCGGTCGGCCTCGTCGATGAGCAGCACCAGGTCCAGCGCGGTCTGGGCCACCTCTGCCAGCCACACCGTCATCGCGGCCAGGCCGTCCGGGTCGTGGCGGCCGTCCGCCCCCTCCAGCAGCGTGTGGCCGAAGGTGGGCCGCCCGGCGCCGATCCGCACGGCCAGGGCGAGCGCCTGCACCAGCCGCGCCGGCTCGTCGCGGGACTGCGCGGACAACCACGCCACCGCACGGCCGTGGGAAAGGTGTTCGCGCCGCCACTGCGCCAGCAGCGCGGTCTTGCCGAAGCCGGGCGGGGCCTCGACCAGCAGGATCGGCGTGTCGCGCAGGGCTTCGCCGTCGACCCGCCACCGCTGGCGCACCACCAGGTGGCGCGGCGCCCGCGGGGGCATCACCTTCAGCAGCAGTTCATCGGCGGCAGTGGACACGTTCGGGGACAGCGTGGGGGCCAGGGCATGGTAGCGCCCAGCCCGGACTTTCCCGAAGCTGTCACGAAACGGCAAGTCGGCGTCACGGATTGCGCATCGGCGCCGGCCGGTGTTCCGAAGAATGGGCACAACCCCCTTCCGTTCCGATCAGGAGACCCGCCATGACAACCAAGACCTCTCGCGCCCTTCCGCTGGCCGCCTGCCTGCTGTGGGCGCTGACCGGCAGCGCCGCCGCCCAATCGACCGTGACGCTCTATGGCGTCGTGGACACCAATGTCACCTACGGCCACGGCTCGCTGCGCACCGAGAAGGCGGTCGGCACCGGCGGCCTGGCGGGCAGCCGGCTCGGTTTCCGCGGCACCGAAGACCTGGGCGGCGGCCTGCGCGCCAACTTTGCCTTCGAACACGGCTTCAACAGCGACATCGGCACCGCCACTGCGGTCTTCTGGAACCGCCAGAGCCTGATCGGGCTGGCCAGCCCCGCGGGCGAGGTGCAACTGGGCCGCCTCTACACCCCGACCTTCATGGTCCACGCGACCTACGACGCCTTTGGTCCGCAGGGCGTGGCGGCCCAGCAGGTGCTGCTGAGTTCGCTGGAGGTCAGTCAGGCCGCCAACATCCGCGCCAACAACGCGGTGCAGTACCAGACGCCCGCGACGCTGGGCGGGTTCGTGGCGCAGCTGATGACCACCGACAGCGACGGCACGCCCGGCAAGTACACCGGTGCGCGTTTCGGCTACGCAGGCGGCGCGCTGGCAGCCGATGTCGCGTTTGGCAACTACGACAACAACCCGATCGGTGACCTCAAGACCCTCACCGTGGGCGCCCGCTACAAGGTCGGCGCGCTGGCCGTGTTCGGCCTGTACGACCGTGCCCGCAGCGGGCTGGCCTCGCGCACCCAGGGCCTGCAGATGAGCATGTCCTGGACGATGGGCAGCACCGAGCTGAAGGCGTCGGTGGCCCAATCGTCGGTCCAGTCGGCGGCGGGCGCGGACATCGGCACCACGCGGCGCATCGGCGTGGGCGCGGTGCATAACCTGTCGCGCCGCACGGCCCTCTACACCTCGATGGCCCGCGTCACCAACAGCAACGGCGCCTCGACCGCGCTGAACGGCTCGGCGACTGCGGTCAACCAAGGCTCGCACGGCATCGACGTGGGCATCCGCCACGCCTTCTGATCGATCGCCCCGCCCTCACGGGGGCACGTCACAAGGGGGCGCTGGTGTCCTGACGTGCGGCGGCCCGGCTGTGCGACGGGCTGCAGCCGCACTGGCTGGTGTACCAGCGCGAGAACCCGCTCGGCACGGCAAACCCGAGCAGCGCCGCCACCTCGTGCAGCGGCCGGTCGCTCTGCGTGACATGGCGCACCGCCAGCTCCAGGCGCAGGCTGTTGACCAGTTCCGAGAAACTCAAGCCCTGGTCCGCCAGCCGGCGCTGCACCGTGCGGCAGGCCACGCCGAGGTGCGCCGCCACCTGCTCGATGCGGCAGCGCCCGCTCGGCAGCAGCAGCAGCACCGTGCGGCGCACGTCATCGAGCACGGTCGGCGCGGCGGTCGGCAGCGTGCCGCGCAGCAGGCGCTCGGCATAACGCGCCATCTGCGGATCGGCCGAGGGGTTGCGGGCGTCGAGTTCGGCCCGCGAGCAGACGAGTCCGTTGAAGTCCTGGTTGAACTCCACGCACGGCCCGAAGACCCGCAGGTGGACGCCGGGGTCGCGGGGCGCCGCGTGCATGAAACAGACCTGCCGCGGCTGCCAGTGCGGCCCCAGGAACTGCTGCACCATGCGCAGCAGCACCCCAAGGGCCAGCTCCGTCGCTTGCCGAACCGGCCGGGCCGCACCGACGATCATCTCCTCGCGGATCACCACGACGCCACCGCTCTCCTCCATCATCATCGCCAGCGACCCGTTGAGCGCCGCGTGGTAGCGGATCAGCACGGCCATCGACTCCCGCAGCGTCGGCTGGTCACGGATCACCAGGCTGACCGGGCCGAGGTTGGAGAGCTGACGCGACTCGGCCATGCGCAGGCCGAAAGTGTCCGTGCGGCTCAGGGTGGCCGAATGCTCCAGCAACTGCCGCACCCGCTCGGCCGGCACCATCAGGTCCGGCTCGTCCAGCACGCTGGCGCCCAGGCCCGCATCGGCCAGCATGCGCAGCGGGTCGAGCCCCAGGCTGCGGGCGACTTCGGGGTAATGGGTCAGGCTAGCGGCGCGGACCAGGGGGGTCTGGTGTGCTGGCGTGTCAGCGGACATGGGGTTATCCGAAGCAACACCCGGTCGGATCAAACCCCGGCGTGCGCCGCCTGCTGATCCGCGTGATAAGACGAACGCACCATGGCCCCCACCGCCGCGTGCGAGAACCCCATCTTGTACGCCTCGGCCTCGAACATCTTGAACGTGTCCGGATGCACATACCGCCGCACCGGCAGGTGGTGCCCGGACGGCGCGAGGTACTGGCCGATGGTCAGCATGTCGATGTCGTGCGCCCGCATGTCGCGCATGATCTCCAGGATCTCCTCGTCCGTCTCGCCGAGGCCCACCATCACGCCGCTCTTGGTCGGCACGTTCGGGTGCAGCGCCTTGAACTTCTTCAGCAGGTTGAGGCTGAACTGGTAGTCCGACCCCGGCCGCGCTTCCTTGTACAGGCGCTGCGTGGTTTCCAGGTTGTGGTTCATCACGTCCGGCGGCGCGGCCTTGAGAATCTCCAGCGCCCGGTCGTCGCGGCCGCGGAAGTCCGGTACGAGGATCTCGATCTGCGTCTGCGGCGACTGCTCGCGGATCAGGCGGATGCATTCGACGAAGTGCGCCGCGCCACCGTCGCGCAGGTCGTCGCGGTCCACGCTGGTGATGACCACGTACTTCAGCTTCAGCGCGGCGATCGTCTTGGCGAGGTTGGCCGGTTCGTTCACGTCCAGCGGGTCGGGCCGCCCGTGGCCGACATCGCAGAACGGGCAGCGCCGGGTGCATTTGTCGCCCATGATCATGAAGGTCGCCGTGCCCTTGCCGAAGCACTCGCCGATGTTCGGGCAGCTCGCCTCCTCGCAGACCGTGTGCAGCTTGTGCTCGCGCAGGATCTCCTTGATCTCGTAGAAGCGCGTGCTCGGCGAGCTGGCCTTGACGCGGATCCAGTCCGGCTTCTTCAGCGTCTCCGCGGGCACGATCTTGATCGGGATGCGCGAGGTCTTGGCCTGGGATTTCTGCTTGGCGGTGGCGTCGTAGGGGGCGGGGGACTGCGGATCGTGGGACATGCGGGGGGCCTCGGCGGTCAGGGGCAGAGCAGCCGGCCGAGCTGTCCGCCCAGGTGCGCGGCCACCTCGCCGGGGTCGGCGTGGACGCCGAGTGTAGCCAAATCGACCGTCTGCAACCCGGCGTAGCCGCAAGGGTTGATGCGCAGGTAGGGCGACAGGTCCATCGCCACGTTGAGCGCCACGCCGTGGTAGGTGCGGTGGTTGGCGACCTTGATGCCCAGCGCCGAGACCTTGCCCAGCCCGCGGAAGGGGTCGCGCGGATCGGCCGGCCCGCGCAGCGCGCCATGCGCGAACGGATCGTCCAGCCGCACGTAGATGCCCGGCGCACTGGCGACGCGGTGGCCGGTGACGCCGAACCCGGCCAGCGTGCGGATCACGGCTTCCTCGATGCGGTAGACGTATTCCTTGACGTAGATGCCCTGGGGACCGATCCGCTTCAGGTCGATCAGCGGGTAGGCCACGACCTGCCCGGGGCCGTGGTAGGTGACCTGGCCGCCGCGGTTGGTCTGCACGATGGGCACGCCCTCGGGGGCGAAGACGTGTTCCGGCTTGCCGGCGATGCCCTGGGTGTAGACCGGGTCGTGCTCGCAGAGCCAGAGTTCGTCCGGCGTGTCGGGCGTGCGGGCGTCGGTGAAGGCGCGCATCGCGGCGTAGGTCGGCGCGTAGGGCACGTGGCCGAGGACACGCAGCAGCGGCGAGGCGGGGGCGTCGGAAGTCATGTACGAATTTTCACACCTTGTGCCCCTGATGGCTGCATCCGATCGGCGATGGCCCGCGTAAGGAGATCTGCACCCCCACCGATCCACCCCAGGAGCTTCACCATGACCCTCGCCCTCCGCACCGCCCGCCCCCGCCACACCACCCTGGCCATCGCCGCCGCCCTGACGCTGGCCACCGGCCTGAGCCTGGCCTCCAGCCACCGCGAAGCGCCCTTCATCACCACCGCGCCCAAGGTGGACGCGACCGACTTCTACCTGTTCCGCAGCTACGAGACCGGCCGCAGCGACTACGTGACGCTGATCGCCAACTACCAGCCGCTGCAGGACGCCTACGGCGGCCCGAACTACTTCTCGATGGACCCGAACGCGCTGTACGAGATCCATGTGGACAACAACGGCGACGCGGTCGAGGACATCAGCTTCCAGTTCCGCTTCAAGAACACGCTGGCCGGCAACGGCGCGGGCGTGAATCTGCCGGTCGGCGACAAGATGGTCAACATCCCGCTGATCCAGGCCGGCCAGGTGGCCAACGTCAAGGACGCCAGCCTGCAGCTTGCCGAGACCTTCACCGTCGAGGTCAAGCGCGGCGACCGCCGCAAGGGCAGCAGCGGCGCGCTGACCAACGCCTCCAGCGGCAGCGCCACCTTCGACAAGCCGGTGGACAACATCGGCGTGAAGACGATTCCCGACTACGCCGGCTACGCCGCCAAGCACATCAACACGGTCAACATCCCCGGCTGCAGCCAGCCCGGCCGCCTCTTCGTGGGGCAGCGCCAGGATCCGTTCGCGGTCAACCTGGGCACCATCTTCGACCTGGTCAACGCGCCGGTCAGCGTCATCACCAACCCGGCCCTGATCGGCGCCGTCCCGAACCAGCTGGGCGACAAGAACGTCACCACGCTGGCGCTCGAAGTCCACAAGAGCTGCCTGACCGCCGGCAGCGAAACGGTGATCGGCGGCTGGACCACGGCCAGCCTGCGCCAGGCCCGCCTGCTCGACGGCAAGCCCGGCTCCGGCCACCACATGGGCGAGAAGGCCGGTGGCGCGTGGACGCAGGTGTCGCGCCTGGGCATGCCGCTGGTCAACGAGGTGGTGATCGGCCTGAAGGACAAGGACAAGTTCAACGCTTCCAAGCCGAAGGACGACGGTCAGTTCGCCGACTACGTGACGAACCCGACGCTGCCCAAGCTGCTGGAGATCGCGCTGAACATTCCCGGCACCGCGCCGACCAACTACCCGCGCACGGACCTGGTCACCACCTTCCTGACCGGCATCAAGGGCGTGAACCAGCCCGCCAACGTGGTCGCCTCGGAAATGCTGCGCCTGAACACGGCCATCGCGCCGGTGGCGTTTGCGCAGCAGAACCGCCTGGGCATCGTCGGCAACGTGCTGGCTGGCGGCAGCGACAACGCGGGCTACCCGAACGGGCGCCGCCCGAAGGACGACGTGGTCGATATCTCGCTGGTGGCGGTGATGGGCGGGCTGTGCATGGCCAACGGCGACACCAACGCCTTCGGCTTCGGTGCGGCGTGCAAGCCGTCGGCGGTGCCGCTGGGCGCGACGGCGTTCAAGCTGCATGACGCGGTGGACCAGGCCGTGGTCCCGCTGCTGGCCGGTTTCCCCTACCTGAACACGCCGGTCGGCGGCACGAAGTGATCCGGCCCGCCCACAGGACCAACCAGAACCCTCCAGGAGTGATGCCATGAGAACCCTTGCCCTTCTCCCCCTGCTGTTCGCCAGCGCCACGCTGGTGGCCTGCGGCGGCGGCAGCGACGACACCCCGGTGACCGCCACGGCCAACGAGGTGCCCGCCACCGCCATGGTCAGCGTCGCCGCCTTCGCCAGCTACGCCGGCATGCTGGGTGCGAGCGACGGCGCGGAGCCGCTGGACGTGTCCAGCCTGACGCCGCCGACCAGCGACACCGACGAGCCGGTGACGCTGTGAACACGCCGCTCGCCCGCGCCCTCGTGGTGGCCTTGATCGCCACCGGCCTGAGCGGGCCGAGCGGCGCCGCACCGCACACGCCCACCGACGACCAGTCGGTGGTCGCCACCCTGCCCGGCACGACCGCCGCCCGCCGACAGGCGCGGCAACTGGCGCGCCAGGTCCACGCACTGGGCACGTCGCCGGCCGCCCTGCCGGCGGCGCTGCAACAGGCCCGCGCCGCCATCGACCGCTTCCGCCGCGACGGCGATCCGCGCGAGATCGGCGTCGCCCAGGCGGCGCTCGCCCCGTGGTGGACCCAAGCCGCACCACCGCCGGCCGTGCGGCTGCTGCGGGCGTCCATCCGCCAGACACAGCATGACTTCGGCCCTGCGCTGGTCGATCTGGACGCGCTGATCGCATCGCCCCAGACGCCGCTGGCGCTGCAGGCCCAGGCCGAGCTGATCCGCCTGGCGCTGCTGCAGGCGCAGGGCCGGCTGGACGACGCCCGCCTCGGCTGCGAACGGCTGGGCAGCGCCCGCTACGCCGCGCTCGGCGATGGCGTGCGGCTGCCGGCGGCGGTCTGCGCGGCCGAACTCGCCAGCCTGATGGGCGACGAAGGCCGCGGTGCCCGCGCACTCGCTGCACTCGCCGCCCAGGTCACGCCGCAGTCCGACCCCGGCACCGCCGCCTGGCTGGCGCTGGTGCAGGGCGAACTGGCGGAGCGGCGCGGTGATCCTGCGGCACTCGGCCTGTTCGAACGTGCCCTGCAACTGCAGCCCGAGGCCTACACCCGTGCGGCGCTGGCCGACTGGCTGCTCGATCACCAGCGCCACGCCGAGGTGCTGCGCCTGACCGAGGGGCCGCTGGAAGACCTGCCCGACAGCGTGCTGCTGCGCCGCGCCATCGCGCTGAAGCGCCTGGGTGACCCGCGCGCCGCGGCCGCCGCCGACCTGCTCGGCCAGCGCCTGGACGCCACCCGCGCCCGCGGCGACACGACCCACCAGCGCGAGCAGGCGCGTTACCTGCTGGAACTGCGCGGCCAGCCGCAGGCCGCGCTGCCGCTGGCCGTGGCCAACTGGGCCGCGCAGAAGGAGCCGGCAGACGCCCGCCTGCTGCTGGACTGCGCCACCGCCGCCGGCCAGCCACAGGCGGCACACGACGTGCTGCGCCACCTGCGCGTCTACCATCAGCGCGATGCACGGCTGACCGCTGCGCTGGTCCCCCAACCGCCCAAGAACTGAACAGATCCGGCCATGTCCCAACGCCTCCTTGCCTGGCTGCTCGCGCTGACCGCTCTGTCGATCAGTCCGCTCGCCCAGGCCCACAAGCCGAGCGATGCCTACCTGAACCTGCAGGTCGAGGGCACGCAGATCGTGCAGCGGCTGGATGTCCACCTGCGCGACCTCGACCGCGAACTGGTGCTCGACCGCGACGACGACGGCCGCCTGCAATGGGCCGAGGTGCGCACCCGCTGGGACGAACTGCAGCGCTACACCGCCGAGCGTGTGCGCCTGAGTGCCGACGGCCAGCCCTGCCAGGACACCGCCGACGGCACGCCGCAGCTCGACGAGCACACCGACGGCGCCTACGCCGTGCTGCGCCGCCACTGGACCTGCCCGGCCGGCGCGCAGGCGCTGGCCATCGACTACCGCCTCTTCGCCGACAGCGACGCCAGCCACCGCGGCCTGCTGCGCCTCAGCCACGGCAATGCGGCGCCGCAGACTGCCGTGCTGGTGCCTGGCGCCGCAACCGCGGCCCTGCCGCTGAACGCTGGAGCGGCCGGCGCCGGGCCGAGCAGCTTCGCCGGCTTCGTGCTGGAGGGCATCCACCACATCCTGATCGGCACCGACCATGTGCTGTTCCTGCTGGCGCTGCTGCTGCCGGCGGTGCTGGTCACAGGGGTGGCCGGCCGGCGCGAGTCCGCACTGCAGTGGCGCCCGATGCTGGTCGAGGTGCTGAAGATCGTCACCGCGTTCACCGTGGCGCACTCGGTGACGCTGGCGCTGGCGGTGCTGGACATCGTCGATCCGCCGTCGCGCTGGGTCGAGTCGCTGATCGCCGTCTCGGTGGTTTTCACCGCGCTCGACAACCTGCGGCCGATGCTCGCACCGCGCCACCGCTGGCGGCTGACGCTGGTGTTCGGGCTGGTGCATGGCTTCGGATTCGCCGGAGCGCTGAAGGATCTGGGGCTGGGCGGCGGCTCGCTGGCCGCGTCCCTGCTGGGCTTCAACCTCGGGGTGGAGCTGGGGCAGTTGTCGCTGGTGGCGCTGTTCCTGCCGCTGGCCTGGTGGGCACGCAGCACGCGCTTCTACCAGCGCGGCGTGCTGGTCGGCGGTTCATCGGCGGTGGCGCTGATCGCGCTGGCCTGGGTGGTCGAACGGGTGTTCGACGTGACGGTCCTGGGGTCTTGACCGGCCCGGCTGACAGGTCGATCGGGCTGCGCTACCGTCAACGCATCGTCCACGGAGTGCCTCCCATGTCCTTGTCCACACCGGTTTCCCGTCCTGCCCTGCGGCGGGTCACGCTGCTCGGCTGCCTGCTGCTCGCCCTGTCGGGGCCGGCGCTTGCACTGGCGGCCACGCCGGTCCAGCAACAGCAGCTTGAGCGGGCACTGGAGGACCACGAGCAAGGCCGTTTCCTGCAGGCGCGGGCAGCCTTCGAGCGGCTGGCACGGGCCGGCATGCCCGCGGCACACCACAACCTGGCCGTGATGCACCTGAACCACGAACTGCCCGGCGCCCGCATCGCCACGGCACGGCGCCATCTGGAGGCGGCGGCCGCCGCCGGTTTTGTCACCTCGCAGGTGGCGCTGGCCGAGTTCCACGAATCCGGGCGCCATGCGCCGATCGACCTGCCGCGCGCGATGGCCTGGTACCTGCAGGCGGCCGAAGCGGGCAGCGTCGATGCGCAGGTAGCCATCGCCACCGGCCACTACCTCGGCCGAGGCGTGCCGCGGGACGAGGCCCGGGCGCTGCACTGGTACCGGATCGCCGGGCAAGGCGGCGATGTCGGAGCGCAGTACCTGCTCGGCTCGATGTACGAAACCGGCCTGGGCACCGCGCCGGACCTGCGGCTGGCGCGTTACTGGTACGACCTGGCCGCGCAGCAAGGCGACGAGGCCGCCTCGGTCAAGCGCGACGAGGTTTCGCGCAGGCTGGCCGCACCCAGCTTGTAGAACGCCCGAGCCCGCAGCGCGTGGGCGTCGCTCAGATCACCCAGCGTGTCCAGCACCTCGGCGGCCCGCAGCACCACCGAGACGCGCAACCCCAGGTCCTCGGTGCGGGCAGCGCGGCTGGACACATCGAAGGCCAGATCCCGCACCCGTTCGCGTGCCGTGTGGCATTGGCCGGGATGACCGAGCCGCTCCCAGCATTGCGAGAGCCAGCACTGGCGCTCCATCAGCTCGCACAGCAGCGTCAGGCATTCCGGATGCGTGCCACAGGCGTCGAGCGAGCACTGCGTGCGGGTGAGCAACCACTGCGCCCACTCCAGCGATTCGTCGTCATCGGCCTCCGCCATGGCAGTGTCGGCGCCATCCAGCAGCAGCCGGGCCATCTCGCGGTGGTTGCGCTCCTGGCAGGCGCGCTCCAGCCGCCGTGACCAGCCCTCGCTGCGGGAATCGTTGCCCGCGTCTGGTCGGTCGGTGTTGGTGTATTCCCTGGAAAACATGGATCCCCCCGCATTTTGGTTGCACGGTCGGCGCCTGGCCAACCGTCATCGGGACCATGTTAAGAAGGGGGAAAAAGGTGGGGAATCCCTCGCATCAGGGAGGATCCCATGCGCAAAACAGCGTGGTGTGTGATCCGCACGCTCAAAGCTGGCTGTAGGAAAGCGTCGCCAGCGTCAGGCTGACCAGCGTCCAGACCACCGCGCTGCGCATCAGGGCGTCGCGCATGTTCGGACGCTGCGCCCCCCAGCGCACCAGGCGCATCAGCAGCAGCGGCCAGAAGAAGAAGTCGATGTCTTTCAGGTACAG
Source organism: Sphaerotilus sp. (assembly GCF_031429695.1). Classification (GTDB taxonomy): domain Bacteria; phylum Pseudomonadota; class Gammaproteobacteria; order Burkholderiales; family Burkholderiaceae_C; genus Sphaerotilus. Next base: position 90,497 of record NZ_JANPAB010000058.1, on the reverse strand, counting down.
CGCCTGCCCGGTGGCCAGCACGGCAGCGCAGAGCGTGATCTGCGCGGTAGAGAGCCGGTAACCGACCAGCGAGGTCCAGCTCCACGCCACCACCGCCGCCATCAGTGCCGGACTGACAACGGCCACGGGCAGGAGGCCACCCTCCAGCACATCAAGCCGCGAGAAGATGAACCCGCCCCCGGCAAACGGCACCGACACCGCATAGACCGCCGTGAACAGCGGCCACAGCAGGGCGAACCGCGCCAGCAGCACGACAGCGCGGGTGCGCGTGTTGAGCCGGTCCCAGGCGTGCAGGCCGAGCGCCAGCAGCGTGAACGCCATCAGGAAGGCGCGGGTATTGATCTGGGCGGCGCGCTGCAGCGAGGGGGGCGTGAAGCCGTCCCAGACGCGGTACAGCAGATAGAGCATGGCGGAGGTGACCAGCAGCTTGAGCGCCATGTCGGCGTAGCGTTTCAGGCGCAGATCGTCCAGACAGGACGCCGCCACGACGGCAGCACCCGCCTGGTGGACCAGCACCGTCACCGGCAGCAGCCCGATCGAGACCGAGCGGTGCGCCCCCCGGCCGGCCAGCATCGTGGCGCCCAGACCGAGCATCATGAGCAGCGTCGCGAGTGCGTCCGGGTGGCCCCAGAGCGCCGGTCCGAACTGGAAGGGCGAGGCAAAGAACGCCGCCGACAGCAGCGCCGCCCGCGGCCAGGGCGCCCCGATCCGCAACGCGACCTGCAGCAACACCAGCGTGGACAGCAGGTGCATCACCAGACCGACGGCGCGCACGCCCTCGGCCGGCAGATACAGGCTGCCCACCAGCGCGTAGAACGCCGGTCCGTAGGTCGTGTGCATCTCATGCAGGAAACGGTCCCAGGGCAAGGTCTGGAACTGGTGCAGCGCGACCCGGTGGAACTGCTCGAAGGCGAATTGCGCGCCGTGGCTGGGGTTGTACGACACCGCCAGCGCCATCCAGCCGAAGACGATGAACGCCAGGGTCAGCAGGGCGATCAGATCCCAGGGCGGCTGTCCTTCGAGCGCAGCCTCTTCCCCGGGAAAGAAGCCATCACCCGGACCCACCATGCTGTTCACGTCCGCAACGCTTGCCACGCTCGCCTCCTTAACACACTGTTACGTTTGCGTTCATCGTAAGTGGGCAAAAATCACATGTCAACGATTTTGCCAACTTTGTCACGCTCACGGGTGTTTTTGTGCGAACTCAACCCCTCATTCAAGGGAATTCCGGCGAATTCATCACCCTGTTACATGGGGGTGCTGCGAAGTGATGGCGGGCTTCACCGCGCCGGCTGTCCGGAACCGGCGCCATATCCGCACACCTAGCAGCACACCGATGACCACTGCGTAAACCAGCACCTCGCCGTAGCGGTGTTTCGAGGAGCGCATCCAGAAGAAGTGCAGCAGGCCGAGGGCAGCGATGGCGTAGACCAGCCGGTGCAGACGCTGCCAGCGCGCCGCGCCCAGCGCTTTGATGGCGCGGTTGAACGAGGTCGCCGCCAGCGGGATCAGCAGCACGAAGGCAAGGAAGCCCACCAGCGCAAACGGCCGCTTGCCCAGATCCTTGGCGACCGCGGCCGGATCGAACCCCATGTCCAGCCAGGCGTAGGCCAGGAAATGCAGCACGCTGTAGAAGAACACGTACAGGCCCAGCATGCGGCGCCAGCGGGCCAGCGCGTTCAGGCCGGTCCACTGGCGCAGCGGTGTCACGGCCAGCACGACGCACAGGAAGCGCAGCGTCCACGACCCGGTGCCGCGCAAGATGGTTTCAGCGGGATTGGCACCCAGTCCGTTGTGGAAACCACCCCAGATCCAGCCAGCCAGCGGCACCAGGCACAGCAGCCACAGCAAGGGTTTGGCCGCCGGATGCAGCAGCACCCGGTTCAGAGCAGCTCGGTTCATGGCGCGGTCCGGTCAACTATCGGTCAGAAGAGTCAGAAGAACTTGCGCAGGTCCATGCCGGCGTAGAGCGACGCGACCTGCGGACCATAGCCGTTGAACATCGGCGTCGGGCGCTTCTTGGCGAACAGGCCGTCCTCGCCGATGCGGCGCTCGGTGGCCTGGCTCCAGCGCGGGTGATCGACCTCGGGGTTGACGTTGGAGAAGAAGCCGTATTCCTGCTGCGCCGCCTTGTTCCACGCCGTGCCCGGCTGCTTGTCGGTGAAGCGGATCTTGACGATCGACTTCGCGCTCTTGAAGCCGTATTTCCACGGCACCACCAGCCGCACCGGCGCGCCGTTCTGGTTCGGCAGCACCTCGCCGTACATGCCGAACGCGAGCATCGCCAGCGGGTGCATCGCCTCGTCCATGCGCAGCCCTTCGACATACGGCCAGTCGAGCACGCGCGAGCCGACCATCGGCATCTGCTTCGGATCGGCCAGCGTCACGAACTCGACGTACTTGGCGTTGCCGGTCGGCTCCACCTTGCGGATCAGCTCCGCCAGCGAGAAACCGACCCACGGGATCACCATCGACCAGCCCTCGACGCAGCGCAGGCGGTAGAGGCGCTCCTCCATCGGCGCGAGCTTGAGCAGCGACTCCAGATCGAGCACGCCGGGTTTTTTCACCTCGCCCTCGATCGCCACGGTCCACGGACGGGTCTGCAGCTTGCCGGCGTTGCGGGCGGGGTCGGCCTTGTCGGTGCCGAACTCGTAGTAGTTGTTGTAGGTGGAGGCGTCGGCGTAGGCGGTGGGTTTGTCCATCGTCATCGCGCCGGGCACCGCGCTGCGGGCGCCGGGCAGTGCCGCGAGCTTGCCGGGGCGGCCCGCCGGGCTGCTGGCGGCCTGGGCCAGCGCGTCACGGGCGGCCCAGCTGGCAAGCACCGCGCCACCCGTGCCGGCGGCAAGCTGGCGCAGCCACTGGCGGCGGCCTGCGTAGACCTCGCGCGGCGTGATCTCGCTGGGGACAGGGTGGAGAAAACCGTGGTCGGGGTGGCCGTGCGATCGTGCGGACATGGGGGGCTCCTGGGCTTGGGACTCTCCCTCAGTCGCGGCAACCGCCCGGTTTCTTACACCGGATCAGGCCCGCCGCTTCACCCGGGTGGGGGCGATCGGCATGGCGACCGTGGGAATCAGCGAATCATGGCCCAAGGGCACTTCCGGCGCACTGAGCTGCAAGGCATTCCGCTCGAAGCGCTCCCGGAAATGCTTGCGTGCGAACAGCTTCTGCTGCGCCTCGGCCGGCAGGTCGGTGATGCGCAGCACGTTGTGCCCCACCAGCACATCGACCAGATCCTCCAGCACGCGGATCAACCCGGTGTCCAGATGCGCAAAGTTCGCGCCCTTGGCCGAACCGCCCACCATCTGAATCAGCTCCGGATGTTCCGGCGGCAGGAACTCCGCGCCCGTCACGGCGTCGCGGTGGATGCGGTCGATCTGGCCGCGGGCATCTCGGTGAACGTAGGGCATGGCAGAACCTCTCTGCTCTGCCTATCGGCCGTGGGCGCGGGGGCTTGAGCCGGTGCCGCGCAGACCAGCCCTGGGACAGAATGGCGACCTTTCTTCACGCGCTTCACTCAGCAGACCGCCCGACCCATGGCCCTCAGGAAATCAGAACTCTATTCATCCCTCTGGGCCGGCTGTGACGAACTGCGCGGGGGCATGGACGCCAGCCAGTACAAGGACTACGTGCTGGTGCTGCTGTTCATCAAGTACATCAGCGACAAGTTCGCCGGGCAACCGTATGCCCCGATCGAAGTGCCGAAGGGCGCCAGCTTCGCGGACCTGGTGGCACTGAAGGGCCGCACGGACATCGGCGACCAGATCAACAAGAAGATCATCGCGCCGCTGAAGCAGGAGAACCGGCTGGCGGACCTGCCCGACTTCAACGACGCGACCAAGCTCGGCAGCGGCAAGGAGATGGTGGACCGGCTCACCAACCTGATCGCCATCTTCGAGCGGCCGGAGCTGAATTTCTCGAAGAACCGGGCCGAAGGCGACGACATCCTCGGCGATGCCTACGAATACCTGATGCGCCACTTCGCCACCGAGAGCGGCAAGAGCAAGGGGCAGTTCTACACGCCGGCCGAGGTCAGCCGGGTGATCGCGCAGCTTCTGGGCATCCGCAAGGCAAGCACCGGTCCGGACACCAGCGTGTACGACCCGACCTGTGGCTCAGGCTCGCTGCTGCTGAAGGTCGTGGACGAGGCACGCACCAAGGTGACGCTGTACGGCCAGGAGAAGGACGCCGCCACCAGCGGGCTGGCGCGCATGAACATGATCCTGCACGACAACGCCACCGCGGTCGTGCTGCAGGGCAACACGCTGGCCGATCCGAAGTTCACCGAGGGGCCGGGCGTCCTGAAGACTTTTGATTACGTCGTCGCCAACCCACCCTTTTCGGACAAACGCTGGGGGACCGGGCTGGACGCGGAACACGATCCGTTCGGCCGCTTCAGCACCTATGGCGTCCCACCGGCCAAGCAGGGCGACTATGCGTATCTGCTGCACATCGTGCGCTCGCTGAAATCCACCGGGCGCGGGGCCTGCATCCTGCCGCATGGCGTGCTGTTCCGGGGCAATGCCGAGGCGGTGATCCGGGCGCAACTGGTCAAGCACGGGCTGATCCAGGCCATCATCGGTTTGCCCGCCAACCTGTTCTACGGCACCGGCATTCCCGCCTGCATCCTCGTCCTCGACAAGGCGGGCGCCGTGTCCGGGCGGGACATCTTCATGATCGACGCCAGCCGGGGCTTCATCAAGGACGGCCCGAAGAACCGCCTGCGCGAGCGCGACCTGCACCAGATCGTCGATGTCTTCGAGCGGCGGGCGGAGGTGCCGCGCTATGCCCGGAAGGTGACGTTCGAGGAAATCCGCCAGAACGATTTCAACCTGAACCTGCCGCGCTACATCGACAGCCAGACGCCGGAGGACGTGCAGGACATCGCCGGCCACCTGCAGGGCGGCATTCCGCAGGCGGACATCGATGCGTTGCAGCCGTACTGGGCGCTGTGCCCGACGCTGCGCAAGACGCTGTTCCGTCCGTCGCGGGCGGGGTATGTCGAGCTGGCGGTGGCACCGGCGGCGATCAAGGCGACGGTCCACGCGCACCCGGAGTTCGTCGCGTTCACGGGGCGGATGCAGGCGCATTTCAAGACATGGCTCGATCAGCAGTCGGCGGGGTTGAAGGCGCTGAAGGAAGACGTGCATCCGAAGGACTTCATCGCGACGCTGGCCGATGGGCTGCTGGCGCATTACCGCGATCAGCCGCTGGTCGATCCGTATGCGGTCTACCAGCACCTGATGGACTACTGGGCGGCGACCTTGCAGGACGATGTGTACATGATCGCGGCGGAGGGCTGGAAGGCCGAGGTGCGGCAGCTCGTCGAGGTGAAGAAGGGCAAGGACGGGCAGGCGGGGAAGTCGGTGGACCGGGGCTGGGTCAACGACCTGGTGCCCAAGGCGCTGATCGTGGCGCACTACTTCGGCAAGGAACAGGCCGCCATTGATGGGCTGGCTGTGGCGCTGGAAGCCGCGTCGGCGGCGCTGGCCGAGATGGAGGAGGAGCACGGTGGCGAGGACGCGGTGTTCTCCGGTTACGACAAGATCAACAAGGCGGCGGTGGACGAGCGGGTCAAGGAAATCGGCCGGGAAGCGGATACGGACGCGGCCGAGGAACTGGCCGTACTGAAGCGGTGGTTGGCGCTCGCGGCGGATGAAGCGAAGTGCAAGAAGAAGCTCAAGGATGCCGAGGCGGCGCTGGATGCTGCTGCCAAGGCGAAGTACCCGAAGCTGAGCACGGCCGAGGTGCGGTCGCTGGTGGTGGACGAGAAGTGGCTGGCGGCCTTGCGGGCGGCGATCCACGGCGAGATGGAGCGCGTCAGCCAGCGGCTCACGCAGCGGGTGAAAGAGCTGGCCGAACGCTACGAAACGCCGCTGCCGCAGCTTGCCGACCGGGCGGCCGGGCTGGAGGCGCGGGTGAAGGCGCACCTGCTGAAGATGGGCTTCGCGTGGGCATGAGCGGACAAATGGACAGCGACATGCAGGTGAGCGAGCCGAGCGCGAAATACATGGTGAAGGCCGAGGAATACCAGCAGCCTGAAGCTGGCATCATTCCACATGAATGGACAGTCAAGCGATTGGGCGAGATCGTCACTTTTCAACGCGGGTTCGATCTTCCTCATCGGAATCGAAAATCGGGCGATTACCCGATTGTCACATCATCGGGATTTGAAGAATTTCATAATGAGTATCGCGCAAAAGCACCCGGAGTTGTCACGGGTCGATACGGGACGATAGGGCAGGTTTTTCTTGTTGCAACGGACTACTGGCCACTGAATACCACGCTTTATGTGCGAGATTTTCATGGCAATGACCCAAATTTCATTTCCCATTTACTTAGAACGGTAGATTTTCATTCGCACAGCGGAAAAAGCGGAGTTCCTGGCGTCAACAGGAATGATCTTCACGAAATCAAAACAGCCTATCCAGCAGATATAGCCGAACAACAAGCCATCGCCACCGCCCTGAGCGACACCGACGCCCTCATCGACGCGCTGGAGCAGCTCCTCGCCAAGAAGCGGCAGGTCAAGCAAGGGGCGATGCGTGAGCTGCTGACAGGCGAAAAAAGGCTCGCCGGATTTCATGGCGAATGGGCCATCAAAATTCTGGGGGATTGCCTATCAAATCCACCAGAGTATGGAATCAATGCCCCTGCAGTTGATTTTTCGGATCAATTACCAACATACATTAGAATCACAGACATCACTGACGACGGGGAATTCAGACCAAACCCTAAAGTTTCAGTCAAAACTCACAACCTCGAACAATACACTCTAAAACAGGGCGATATTTTATTCACCAGAACCGGCGCAAGCGTAGGTAAATCTTATTTGTACACAAAAAAAGATGGTCCACTTATATTTGCAGGATTCCTGATACGAGTCAGGGCCAAACAAGAAGAGTTGCTCCCCGAGTTTCTATTCGCTCTCACCAAGACAGAGAACTACTGGAAATGGGTCACTGTTATGTCTATGCGCAGCGGCCAACCAGGGATAAACGGAAACGAGTACAAGCAATTACCGATACCCGTTCCATCTATTGAAGAGCAAGCCGCCATCGCGGCGATCCTGTCCGACATGGACACCGACATCACCGAACTAGAAACCCGCCTCGGCAAGGTCCGGCAGGTCAAGCAAGGGATGATGCGCGAGCTGCTGACGGGAAGGACGCGGCTCGCATGACCAAAGAGCACCAGCACGTCGAATGGAAAGAGTCGTGGCGCGACGAGTACCTGAAATGGATCTGCGGCTTCGCCAACGCCGAGGGCGGCGTGCTGGAGATCGGCCGCAATGACGCCGGCACCATCGTCGGCCTGACCGACGCCAAACGCCTGCTCGAAGAGATCCCGAACAAGGTCCGCGACCTGCTCGGCATCCTCGTCGAGGTCAACCTGCACCAACACGCCCCCACCGGCCGCGAGTTCGTGCAGATCGTCGTCGAACCCTATCCCTACCCCGTCAGCTACAAGGGCCAGTACCACGTCCGCAGCGGCAGCACCAAGCAGGAACTCAAGGGCGCCGCGCTCGACCGCTTCCTGCTGCGCAAGCAGGGCCGCCACTGGGACGGCGTGCCCGTGCCGCATGTGGCGCTGTCCGACCTGTCCGCCCCCACGCTGGCCGACTTCCGCCAGCACGCCGCCCGCAGCAAGCGGCTTTCGACCGACCTGCTGGCCGAGCCGGACGCCGACCTGATCCACCGCCTGCACCTGACCGACGGCGCCTACCTCAAGCGGGCCGCCGTGCTGCTGTTCCACCCCGACCCGGAACGCTTCGTGACCGGCGCCTGCGTCAAGATCGGTTTTTTCCAGGCCGAAGCCGACCTGCTGTACCAGGACGAGGTGCATGGCCCCCTGTTCGAGCAAGTGCGCAAGACGCTGGAGCTGCTGCTGTCCAAGTACCTCAAGGCCCGCATCTCCTACGAGGGCGTGCAGCGGGTGGAAACCTGGCCAGTGCCCGAGGAAGCCTTGCGCGAGGCGGTGCTCAACGCCATCGCCCACAAGGACTACGCCAGCGGCGTGCCGATCCAGATCAGCGTGTTCGACGACCACCTGATGCTGTGGAACCCCGGCCCGCTGCCGCCGAACTGGACCGTGGCGCGGCTGCTGGACAAACACGCCTCGCAGCCCTTCAACCCGGACGTGGCGAATGCCTTCTTCCGCGCCGGGATGATCGAAGCCTGGGGGCGCGGCATCGAGCGGATGCGGGCGGCCTGCGTGGCGGCGGGGGTGCCGGAGCCGACATTCCGCGCTGACGATGGCAACGGGCTGTGGAGCGTCTTCCGGTTTCTACCGTCACCGGACAACGCCATGCCGGTAGAAACGCGGGTAGAAACGCGGGTAGAAATTCCCGCCACGCCGGCAGGAACACCCGCGCGCATCCTGGCCCTGCTGGCCGCAAACCCCCAGATGACACTCGTCCAGGTGGCCGCCACCCTCGGCCGCGCCCGCAGCACCATCGAGCGGGCCGTTGCCCAGCTCGTGCGCCAATCCCGCCTGCGCTTCGTCGGCCCGCGCAAGGGCGGCCATTGGGAAGTCCTGCCATGACCACCACCCCACCCAGCCCAACCGAACGCGCCACGCAGCGCCGTGTCATCCACCTGTTCCAGCACGAACTCGGCTACCGCTACCTCGGCGACTGGAGCGAACGCGGCGAGCGCAACCAGCCCGTCGAGGACGAGTTGCTGACCGCCTCGCTCGCCCACCGCGGCTACACCCCCGCCCAGATCGCCCGCACCCTCGACCTGCTGCACCGCGAAGCCGACCACCCCACCCGGCCGCTCTACGACAGCAACAAGGCGGTGTACGGCCTGCTGCGCTACGGCGTCCCGGTGAAGACCGACGCCGGCCAGCCCACCGAAACCGTCCACCTGATCGACTGGCAACACCCCGAGCGCAACGACTTCGCCCTCGCCGAAGAGGTCACGCTGCGCCGCCAAGGCACCCGCGAGCGTCGCCCCGACCTCGTGCTCTACGTCAACGGCCTCGCAATCGGCGTGCTGGAGCTGAAGAACAGCCGCGTCAGCCTCAGCGAAGGCATCCGCCAGAACCTGTCCAACCAGCAGCCCGACTTCAACGCCTGGTTCTTCACCGCGGTGCAGTTCGTCTTCGCCGGCAACGACTCGCAGGGCCTGCGCTACGGCACCCTCGGCACGCCCGAAAAACACTTCCTCGCCTGGAAGGAGGACGAACAGGACAACACCCGCTTCAAGCTCGACAAGTACCTGCTGAAGCTCTGCGCCAAGCCCCGGTTGATCGAGCTGATGCACGACTTCGTGCTCTTCGACGGCGGCGTGAAGAAGCTGCCCCGCGTCCACCAGTATTTCGGTCTCAAGGCGGCCCAGCAGCACGTCCGCGACCGGCGCGGCGGCATCCTCTGGCACACCCAGGGCGCGGGCAAGAGCATCCTGATGGTGCTGCTGGCGAAGTGGATTCTTGAAAACCGCCCCCAGGCCCGCGTGGTCATCGTCACCGACCGCAATGAACTCGACCAGCAGATCGAGCGCGTCTTCACCGACGCAGGCGAAACCCTCCAGCGCAGCCGCAGCGGCCGGGATCTGCTCGCCCAGCTCGGCCAGCCCGCGCCGCGTCTGCTGTGTGCGCTGGTCCACAAGTTCGGCCGCCGCGACGTGGACGACATCGACGCCTTCGTCAAGGACATGGCAACCCGGCCCAGCCTGACCCTCGGCGAGGTGTTCGTCTTCGTGGACGAGTGCCACCGCACCCAGGGCGGGCGGCTCAACCGCTTCATGAAAGCCGCCATGCCACAGGCGGTGTTCATCGGCTTCACCGGCACCCCGCTGCTCAAGCAGGACCAGCAGACCAGCCGCGAGGTCTTTGGCGGCTACATCCACACCTACAAGTTCACCGAGGCGGTCCAGGACGGCGTGGTGCTCGATCTGGTCTACGAGGCCCGCGACATCGACCAGCAGCTCAGCTCGCCCGAGCGGGTCGATGGGTGGTTCGAGGCCAAGACCCGCGCCTTGAACGACTGGCAGAGACACGCGCTCAAGGAACGCTGGGGCACGATGCAAAGCGTGCTCAGTTCGCGCTCGCGCATGGAGAAAGTCGTCTGCGACATCGAATACGACTTCAGCGTCAAGCCGCGCCTGTCCACCCAGCGCGGCAACGCGATCCTGGTCGCCGCCAGCATCTACGAAGCCTGCAAATACTTCGTTCTCCTGCAAAAGACCCCGCTGCGCAGCCACTGCGCAATCGTCACGTCCTACAACCCGCAAGCCCAGAACATGACCCGCGAGGAAACCGGCGCCAACAGCGAAACCGATCGGCAGTTCGTTTTCAACACCTACACCGAGCTGCTCAAGGACACGCAGCCCCGCCCCGGCCTGACCCGCACCGAAGCCTACGAGGAGGCCGTGAAGCAGCAGTTCATCAAGGAGCCGGCGCGCATGAAGCTGCTGGTGGTCGTGGACAAGCTGCTGACCGGCTTCGACGCCCCACCCTGCAGCGTTCTCTACATCGACAAGTCAATGCAGGACCACGGGCTGTTCCAGGCCATCTGCCGCACCAACCGGCTCGACGGCGACGACAAGGATTTCGGCTACATCGTTGATTACAAGGATCTGTTCAAGAAGGTCGAGAAGAGCATCGCCGTCTACACCTCGGAGATCGCCCGCGACCCGGCCGCCGGCAGCGCCGACCCGGAGGTGCTGCTGCAGACCCGGCTGAAGGCATGCCGCGAGAAACTCGATCAGGCCGTCGAGACGCTGGCGCTGCTGTGCGAGCCGGTCGAGCCGCCCCGCGACGAGCTGGCGCACATCCACTACTTCTGTGGCAACACCGACATGGCCAATGACGTGCAGGAACGCGCCCCGCGACGGGCCGGGCTGTACAAGGCCACCGCGGCGCTGGTGCGCGCCTGGGCCAACCTGGCAGACGAGATGACGGCTGCCGGCTATAGCCCTGAAGACACTGAGCGCATCCGAGCCAAGGTCAACGCCTGTGTCGATCTGCGCCAGACGATCCGCAACGCCAGTGGCGAGACGATCGACCTGAAGGCGTATGAGGCCGACATGCGCCACCTGATCGACACCTACATCGAAGCCGGCACGCCGCGCCGGATCTCGCCCTTCGATGACCTGAGCCTGCTGGCGCTGATCGTCAAGACCGGCATCGCCGATGCGGTCGCCGAACGCCTGGCCAACCTGAAGGGAAATCGGGAAGCGGTCGCCGAGACGATCGAGAACAACGTCCGCAGCAAGATCCTCCAGGACCACCTGAACGACCCGGCCTACTACGAGAAGATGTCGGCCCTGCTCGACGAACTCATCCAGACGCGCAAGGCCAAGGCGGTCGAGTACGAGGCTTACCTGAAGCAGATCGCTGAGCTGGCGGCCAAGGTCGAGACGGGCCACACCGACGAGACCTCGCAGCGGCTGGACACGCCGGGCAAGCGGGCGCTGTACAACATGCTGGTCAAGCTCAGGCAACACAGCCCATCAGCGTCGAGTCACGTCGCAGTGCATGAACCAACACCCACCGGTTTGGGCGCAGCAACGGGCGATGCGGAAGATGCCTTGCTGGGATTGGCCGTGCAGATCCACGAGACCGTCCAGCGCGTGCGCCCGGACGGCTGGCGCGGCAATCGCCCCAAGGAGCGAGTGATCCAGGGGGCGCTCTTCACGCTGCTGGGTCAGTCCAGCGAGGTCGAGCAGGTTTTTCCGATCATCCAGTCCCAACCCGAATACTGGGGTTGAAGCGGTTGAAGCCCATGCCTGCACCGACCGATGCCCCCACACCCAGCCGGCTGACGCTGGGGGACATCACGATCGACGTGGTGTTCAAGGACATCAAGAACATCCACCTGAGCGTGCATCCGCCCCTGGGTCAGGTCAGCATGGTGGCGCCGCAGCGCCTGCAGCTCGACACCCTGCGCCTGTTCGCCATCGCCCGGCTGGGTTGGATTCGCCAGCAGCGCCAGAAGATGCAGACGCAGGAACGGGAGACGCCCCGCGAGTACCTGGAACGCGAGAGCCATCGCGTCTGGGGGCAGCGTTATCTGTTGCAGGTGATCGAGACTGCCGCAGCCCCCACGGTGGCGCTGACCCCGCGCTATCTGCAACTCACCTGCCGACCAGGAACCGATGCCGCTCACCGGCAGGAGATTCTCGACGAGTGGTACCGGCAGCAGCTCCGGCAGGCGGTCACACCACTGATCGACCGATGGGCTTCAGTGATGGGGGTGCAGGTCCGCAAGGTGTTCGTGCAGCGCATGAAAACCCGCTGGGGAAGCTGCAACCCGGTGCAGGGGCATTTACGGCTCAATACCGAACTGGCCTGCAAACCACCCGAGTGCCTGGAATACATCGTCGTGCATGAGATGGCGCACCTGCTGGAGCCATCGCACAACGCCCGCTTCCACGCACTGCTGGACGGGTTCATGCCGTCATGGCGGCATCGGCGCGATCAACTCAACCGCCTGCCCGTGCGCCACCAGGACTGGACGCAGGGTCAGGCTCACAGCTCCCCGTAGGAATGCAGCCCTGACAGGAACATGTTGACCCCCAGGAACGCAAACGTCGTCACCACCAGCCCGACCAGCGCCCACCATGCCGACACCCGGCCGCGCAGGCCCTTCATCAGCCGCATGTGCAGCCAGGCGGCGTAGTTCAGCCAGACGATCAGCGCCCAGGTTTCCTTCGGATCCCAGCTCCAGTAGCCGCCCCAGGCTTCCGCCGCCCAGAAGGCGCCGAGGATGGTGGCGATGGTGAAGAAGGCGAAGCCCAGGGCGATGGCGCGGTACATCACGTCGTCGAGCACTTCCGGTGCCGGCGTGCGCGCGTTGAGGACACCCCGCACCGAAATCGTGAAGGCGAACAGCGCCACGCAGCCACCCAGCATCCGCATCGACTTCATCACTGCCGCCGAGGTCTGTGGCGTCAGGTTGCCCAGCAGCCAGAATCCCGCCAGCACCAGCAGCAGCACGCCCGGCACGCCCACCAGTCCGGTCCACAGCGAGCGCGCCGTCGCCGTCTTGACGAGGTAGGCCAGCGCCACCATCGCCGACAGCGCGAAGGTGCCGTAGCCGACGAAGTTGGCGGGAACGTGAATCTTCATCCACCAGCTCTGCAGCGCCGGCACGAGCGGCTGGATCTGGTCCGCACCACGCGACAGCGAGTACCACAGCAGGAAACCCACGGCGGCGCTGACGATCAGCATGACGAAACCACCCAGCGCGCGGGTCTTGTAGTGGCTTTCGATGTGCAGGTAGATCAGCGTGGTCAGCCAGATGAAGAGCACGAACACTTCGTAGAGGTTGCTCACCGGGATGTGGCCGATGTCGGGGCCGATCTGGTGGCTCTCGAACCAGCGCACGAAGGTGCCGACCAGCGCCATGAAGACGGCCGACCACGCGAGCCACGAACCGATGCGCTGCGCGGTGTCGCTGCCGCGGCCGATCAGCAGGCCGATCCAGTACGACAGCGTCGACATGAACACCAGCACGCACATCCACATGATGGCGCTCTGGCTGGACAACAGGTACTTGAGCCAGAACACCTTGTCGGCCGCTGCCAGATCGGCGCCAAAGGCATCCGTTTGCCGCAGGTAGAGCGAAATGGCCAGCAGACTCACCGCCCCGACCCCGAGGCTCAGCGAGCGCAGCGGCGCCCAGAACCAGCCTAGCGCGATCAGCGCCGGCACGGCGCACAGCAGGATGCCGCGCTCGTAGCCGTCCATCGAGCCGCCGTAGCGTTGCCAGACGAAGCCGGCGCCCGCGATCACGAGCAGCGCGAACAGCCAGTCGAAGGCGCTGCGCCGGCTGAGCGGCGACGCCCGGCCGAGGGTCAGGGTGGTGGTCTGGTTCATGTCTGCAGCATCCTGGTTTTCAAGGCGTCGAAATCCTTGTCCGTGTCCAGCGTCTGGCGGGTGGCCGACAGGGCCAGGGTCACGGTGGTGGACGGGGCGTCCGCCGGGCCTTCGATCCAGATCCACAGGCGGCGTTCGCGAATGTAGAGCATCGAGAACACCCCGAGAATCAGGAAGGCGCAACCCAGATAGACCAGCTTCTGGCCCGGCGCCCGGGTCACCTGGAACACGCTGGCCTGCACCTGGTCGAAATTGGTCAGCGACAGCAGCAGCGGCGCCGGGTAGGCGAACGAATCCGACAGCGACAGCACCGCCTGGCCCATGAACCGCTGGGCCTCCTCGCCGGGCACCAGCGCCGCCTGCCCGGCGCGCTCGCGCACGAGGTTGAGCAGCTCGAACAGCCCGCCGTTGAGGATGCGGATCAGCACCTCGGAAGTGCGACCGCGGTCCGCTTCCGGCACGTTGGTCTCGATGAAGTCCTGCAGCGCCTGCAAGCCGGCGCTGGGCGCGTCCTTGCGCACCACCTCGGCACCGGCGAACAGCGTCATGCCGCGCAGCACCGAGGCTTCGAGCTGCTGCGCCAGTTCGGGCTTGTCGGCCGGCGCGGACTTGCGCACGTAGCGGCGGGCGGCTTCCAGGCGGCTGGCGGGGTCGGCCAGCGCCGCTTTCATGCCCATCCAGTCGTCCAGCGTGCTGCGTTCATCCGCGGGAATGCGCAGGTAGCGGAAGGCCTGGTCTGGCGTGTCGCGCACCCCGGCGAGGAACACCTTCAGGCCATCCAGCTCGACCGGGATCATGTAGTTGCTGTATTCCCGCGCCTGGCCGGACGCATCGCGCAGCTTGTAGGTCACGGAGGGTCCGACGTTGTGCAGCTTCTTGTCGGCCTTGACGCGGGCGCCAGAGCCGAGGTGTTCGCCCAGCGAGCCGACCAGATCGACCTTGCGCACATCAGCGCCGGAGTTCGACCCGCCCGGGTTCTCGGCGGCGAGGTTCTCGACGTTGATGGTGCGCAGGCCCGTGAATTCGAGCTGGAGCCTGTCGGTCTGCGAGGCGGCGTTGGTCAGCGTGGTGGTGCCACCGACTTCACCCGTGACCTCGAACGGCGTGCCGGGCCGCCCCATCGGGCGGGCCATCAACGTCAGCTTCGAACCACCGTCCTCGAAGCTCGACTGGTAGATGGCGATGCCCTTGTGGATGAAGGGTTCGTTGACCTTGACCTTGGCCTCGGTTTTCGTGCCATCCGGGTCGTGGACGATGATGTCGCTGGCGAACAGCTTGGGCATGCCGGTGTCGTAGTACTCGACGACGAACTTCTTCAGCTCGACCTGGAACGGCAGATCCTGCAGCACGATGCCGCTGGTGAGGTTGATCACCGCAGTCCCGGCGACCGCCTTTTCGGGCACATAGAGGTTGGCGCGGAAGGTGGGGTTCGCGGTGGACAGCCGGTGCTCGGGCGCCACGTCCTTGATCAGGCCGCCACCGGCGTAGGTCGACTTGCCCAGCAAGGCCATCTGGGCGTTGACGATCAGGTCGCCATCCAGCAAGCCGCCGATGCAGATCAGCACGATGGCGCTGTGCGCGGCGATGTAGCCGAGCTTGTTGGCCGCGCCCTGGCGCGCAGCGACCATCACGCCGCCCTCGCGCACCTGCGCCTTGCCCTTCCAGCCGTCGTTGGCCAGCACCTCGTTGACGCGGGCCAGTGCCTGTTCACGCGACAGCGGCACGACGCCCTTGCCCTTGAGGTGGAACGCCAGCAGCGCGGACTCGCGGATGTTTTCCTTGTAGTTGCGCAGGTCGCCGAGGATCTTGGGGGTGTGCCGCGCCACGCACAGGCTGGTCGAGGTCACCAGGAACACCAGGATCAGCAGGAACCAGCCCGTGCTGTAGACCGCGTACAGCCCCAGGCGGCCGAACACCTCGGCCCAGAAGGGGCCGAACTGGTTGACGTAATTGACGGGCGGCTGGTGCTGCTGGACGACGGTGCCGATCACCGAAGCGATGCAGATGACCGTGAACAGCGCGATGGCAAAGCGCATCGACGACAGCAGTTCCACGGTCTCCTGCTTCCAGCGCGAACCCGCCTGGACCTGTGGGCTGGAAGGGGATGCGGACATGGCGGACGGAATTATGCGAATGAAAGCTGAATGCAGCGTAAAGAAGCAGAAAGGCCGGTCAGGGACCGGCCTTATTGATCTGCATCAACGGCGGCGGCCGTGCAGGCCAGCCGCCGTGGGGATCTCAATGCAGCCCGGCGATGTAGTCGGCGACGGCCTTGATTTCGCGGTCGTTCATCTTCGCGGTCACGCCGGTCATCACGGCGTTGTTCTTGCGGATGCCGTCGCGGAAGGCGGTCAACTGCGCAGTGGTGTAGTCGGTGTGCTGACCGGACAGACGCGGGTACTGGGCAGGGATGCCAGCGCCGGTCGGGCTGTGGCAACCGGCACAGGCGGGCACCTTGCGATCGGCGATGCCACCGCGGTAGATCTTTTCGCCCAGGACGACGAGGTCCTTGTTCTTGGCAGCGCCTGGCTTGGCCTGCTTGCTGGAATAGAAGGCGGCAACGTTCTTCATGTCCTCGTCGCTGAGCGCGGAGGCGAAGCCCTTCATGATGGCGTTGTCGCGCTTGCCGGCCTTGAATTCGGTCAGTTGCTTGACGAGGTATTCCGGGTGCTGGCCTTGCAGGATCGGGTTGGCGGGCGAACCACGCGAACCGTCAGCGGTGTGGCAGGCGCCGCAGACTTGGGTGGAGATCGCCTGCCCCTTGGCCGGATCGACCTTGGCAGCGGCGGGTTGGGACTCATTGGCAGCGAGCGGGGTGGCCATGGCGGCCGCCGCGAGCAGGGCAAGAAGCGACTTGACGTGCGATTTCATGGTTGAGCGGCGCAAAGGCAGACGTGAAACCTGAAGATTTTACAATGGCGAATGATCACCCCCCCACTTGCCCCTCTCGTCGGTGGCGCCGATGCCACGCGAACCGCCCTCGCCTGGACCCACACGGCCCGCTTTCTGACCACCGCGAGCCGTCTGGACCAGCTTCCGGCGCACGAATTGCCCGAGATCGCCTTCGTCGGCCGGTCCAACGCGGGCAAGTCCACCGCCATCAACACGCTGGCCCAGCAACGACAGCTGGCCTATGCCTCCAAGACCCCCGGCCGCACGCAGCACATCAACCTGTTCGAGGTCGGCCCGAAGGAGGCGCCGCAAGCGTACTGGGCCGACCTGCCCGGCTACGGCTACGCGGCGGTGGCCAAGGCCGCCAAGGCACGTTGGCAGGAGGTGATGGCCGATTACCTGCGCGTGCGGCGCAACCTGTCGTGCGTGGTGCAGATGGTGGATTCGCGCCACGGCTTCACGGACCTGGACCGGCAGTTGCTGGAGTTCGTCGCACCGCGGCTGGCCAATGGCGAAGTGCGGCTGCTGGTGCTGCTGACCAAGGCCGACAAGCTCAACCGCAACGAAGCCGCCGACTCGCTGCGCAAGGCGCAGGCGGTGCTGACCGCGCTGGCCACGGACCAATCCGACCTCCGCATCACGCTGTTCTCGTCGCTCAAGCGCCAGGGCGTGGGCGAGGTGGCGGAGATCCTGCATGGCTGGATGGTCCCGACCGACGCACCTGTGCCCGTGCCCGACCCGGCCCCCACCACCGACACCCCGGACCATGACCCCATCGCCTGACCCAGCGCCCGCCGAGCGCCCCGAACGCCAGCGCCTGCAGATGGCCGACATCGCCCGCATTGCCGGGGTGTCGGTTGCCACGGTGTCGCGGGCGCTCAACGGCAGCCCGGAGGTCAGCGCCGCGACGCGCCAGCGCATCTCCGAGCTGGCACGCTCGCTGAACTACACCATCAACATCGGCGCCAAGAACCTGCGACTGCGCCACAACAGGACGGTGGCGGTGGTGATTCCGTACGACCGGCGCGCGCGCCAGCATGTCTCGGACCCGTTTTTCCTGGCCATGCTCGGCAGCCTGGCCGACGCGCTGACCGACCGCGGCTTCGACATGCTGGTGTCGCGGGTGGACGCGGACCGGCTGGAACTCACCTCGCAGGCGTGGGACACCGGCACCGCGATGGGCGTGATCCTGATTGGCCAGTGGCACAGCCACGAGCAGATCAACCAGATGGCCGAGCGTGGCGTGCCGCTGGTGGTGTGGGGTGCGCAGATTCCCGTGCAGCGCTATTGCTCGGTTGGCGGCGACAACGCCACCGGTGGCTCGCTGGCCACGCAGCACCTGCTGGAACGCGGCTGCCAGCGCATCGTCTTCATGGGGGATCCGGAGCTGCCCGAAGTGGCCCAGCGCCTGCGCGGCCATCGGCAGGCACTGGCAGAAGCCGGGCTGGCCGCCGTGCCGGCGCTGGAACTGCATACCCCCTTCGATGCCAGCCAGGCGCGTGCCGACCTGTCGCGGCTGATCGAGTCCGGCACGGCCTTCGATGCGGTGTTCGCCTGCTCGGACGTGCTGGCGATGGCGGTGGTGCAGGTGCTGCGCGCACATGGCAAGGACGTGCCGCGCGATGTGGCCGTGGTCGGCTACGACGACATCGAGTGGGCCAGCCACGCCTACCCACCGCTGACCACCGTGCGCCAGCCGGTGGCGGTCGCCGGGGTCGAGATCGTCAACGCGCTGCTCGACATCGTGGCCGGCGAGGTGGTGCCGCCGCGCACGCTCGCGGTCGAGCTGGTGGTGCGGCGCAGTTCCCTGCGCTGATCAGGGCCGACCGAGCATCAGATACACGCCGGCCCGGCCCCGCGGCGCCCAGGTCAGCCCCAGGTACATCGGACCCAGCCCCGTGTCAGCGCCCAGGAAAGCACTGCCCCCCCAGCGCAGATCGCGCAGGCTGACCGCACGCGACGAGATCCACGCATTGCCCGCCTCCAGCGTGGCGCCCGCGAACACGCCGCGGGTCAGCACCGGCTGGCGGTTGAGCCGCAGCATCCAGGTCAGGCGCCCGAGCAGTGCGTCGTTGCCGGCGAGCTGGTCGATCTCATAGCCCGAGAGGTTGTGGAAGCCGCCCAGGGTGTAGTGCCCGACCTGTCCGATGGCCTCGCGCTGGCGGGCATGCCGCAGCCGCAGCGTGGTCTCCACCGTCTGGCGACCCCGGCTGGCGACCTGCGTCACATCGGCCTCGATGCGGTGGAAGGCGGCGCTGCTGGCGCCGTCCGCCGAACCACTGAGCCAACGGCGACCGGCCTGCACGCCCAGCTTCATGCGCCAGCCCTGGCGTGGAAAACTCGCGTGGTCAAGCTGGTCGATCACCAGCCCGCTGCGCAACGCCCATTCGCGGCTGCGGCCGGCCGCGAGGCTGGCGGCATCGGCGGTGCCCGCGGTGATTTCCGGATCCAGGCTCAGCACGTCGCGCACCACGCCCACGCGCCACTCGCCCAGGTCGCTCAGCGGCTGACCCAGGTCGACCCCCATCCGCACCTGTCCGCGCACCTGCCGGCCCAGCACCGTGAGCGAACGTGCGCTCTGGTCGGGCTGCAGCGGCTGGTAGGTGGTCAGGCGGCGGCGCTCGATCTCGCCCCAGCCAGCGACAAACCAGTCGCTCGCCGGACCGCTGCCGGCGCCGAGCGGCACGTACAGCTCGCTGAACCAGCGCGGCACCGAGCCGATCTGGGCCCGGTTGCGCCACTCGCTGCCGCTGTCGTCTAGCCAGTGGCGGTTGTGGCTGAGCTTGACGTTGAACTCGCCACGGCCGGCGAAGTCGCTCTGAACGTCCAGCCCGAGCCGGAAATAGTGCGGCCCCCAGGGCTTCTCCTCCACGCGGTAGACCAGCCCGGTACCGGCCGGCAGGTCTTCGACGCGGTAGTCCACATGCAGGTAATCGCCACTGGCGGCCAGCGTGCGGCTGTCGCGCTCGGCGCGTTCGACCGAGAAGGGCTGGCCGGGCTGGACGGTCAGCACGCCACGCAGCCGCTCCGGCTCGGTGATGTCCTGGCCCTCGAAGCGCACGGAGGCGATGGCCTGCGGCGGATCGTCCGGCCGGGCCTGGGCACGGCGCATCGCCTGCCAGTCGGCGTCGCCCAGACGAAGGGCCGCGAGTTGCGGCAGCAGCCCGAGGGTGTGCTGCTCACCAGCGGCGACCAGATCCACGGCACGGTCGAAGTCGCCGGAGGTGAGACGGCCCAGCGGCGGCGCGACCAGCACGTCGCGCGCCGGGTCCAGCGTGGCGATCGAGCGCTGCACGTTCTGCTCGGTGAGGATGTTGACCATCTGCGAAGTCAGCCCGAGCACGGTGCCCAGGCTGTCGCGCCCGGCCAGCGGCGTGCCGATGTTGACGGCGATGACCAGGTCCACGCCCATCGCCCGCACGACGTCCACCGGCAGGTTGTTGACCAGCCCGCCGTCGCCGAGGATGCGGTGGTCGACCTCGGTCGGCGGGAACACGCCCGGCACCGACATGCTCGCCCGCAGTGCCTGCGCCAGATCGCCCTGGCGGAAGATCACCGCCTCGCCGGATTCCATGTCGGTCGCCACCGCACGGAAGGGGATGGGCAGCGCGTCGAAGCTCGGCAGCTGCCGCACCGGCAACGTGTAGCGGCGCAGCAGCAGCTCCAGCCCCCGGCTCGACACGGAGCCCAGCGGCAGCATCAGCTCGCCGGTGACACGGCTCAGGCCGACTTCCAGCGCGGGCGAGATCTCGAAATCCTCTTCCTTGCGGCGCTCGCTCAGGGTCTCGCGGGGCAGGCGGTTGGCGAACAGCGTGGTCCAGTCCAGCGCCAGCAGCTCGCGCTCCAGGTCGTCGGCACGCAGGCCGCTGGCGTAGAGGCCGCCGATGATCGCGCCCATCGAGGTGCCGGCGATGGCGTCGATGGGGATGTGCGCGCGCTCCAGCACCTTGAGCACACCCACATGCGCCAGCCCGCGCGCCCCGCCGCCCGACAGCACCAGGCCGATGCGCGGACGGCCCAGCGTGGGGCCGACCTCGACGGTGACCAGCTCCGCAGCCACTGCCGCCCCGGGAGGCGTGAGCAGACCCATGACCACGGCAAAGCTGAACAACAGGGAGGAGCACGGACCACGCATGGCGCGGATTGTGCCGCCCGATCCTAGAATTCGCGCCATGACGCTACCCGCCCCCCTGCCCGCTCCGGTTCCTGTCGGTGAACTGCCCCCTGCCTGCGACGTGCTGGTCATCGGCGCCGGCCCGTCCGGCAGCGCCTGCGCGGCCACGCTGGCCGCGGCCGGCTGGTCGGTGTGCCTGATCGACCAGCACGACTTTCCGCGCGAAAAGATCTGCGGCGACGGCCTGATCCCGGATGCCCATGCCGCGCTGCGGCGGCTGGGCGTGCTCGACGAGGTGATGGCGCACGCCGAACACGTCGGCCATGTGCGCTGCGTGGCGCCGCGCGGCGGGCAGGTCGATGTGCCGGGCACGCTGGCCGTGCTGCCGCGCCGGGTGCTGGATTTCCTGCTGGTGCGGCACGCGCAGCGCCAGGGCGTGCGGCTGGTGACCCCGGTGAAGTTCGACGCGGTGATCGAAGAGGACGGGCGTGTCGTCGGTGCCCGCTTGCGCCAGGGCGAGGCGCGGCCTGAAGTGCGCGCGCGCTGGGTGGTGCTGGCGACAGGCGCCGGCGTGCAGCCGCTGGTCGCCACGGGCCTGTGCACGCGCCGCACGCCCAGCGGCATCGCGCTGCGCGGCTATGTGCGCAACCCGTCGCTGGCGGGCCGACAGACGACGATGGACGTGGTGTGGGACAAGGCGCTGCGGCCGGGCTACGGCTGGATCTTCCCGTGCGGCGATGACACCTACAACATCGGCGTGGGCGCCTTCTTCCGCCAGGGACAGGCCGCGGACGCCAACCTGCGCCAGATGTTCGACGACTTCACCCGCGTCTACGCCCCGGCGCGGGCGCTGATGGACGGCGGCACGCTCCAGGGCGATCTCAAGGGCGCCCCGCTGCGCTGCACGCTGGATGGCGCCGAGAGCGGACGGCCCGGCCTGCTCGCCACCGGCGAGACGCTGGGCTCGACCTACGATTTCACCGGCGAAGGCATCGGGAAGGCCCTCGAAACCGGGCTGATGGCCGCCGATGTGCTCTTGAAGGGTGCTCGCGATGGGCTGGATGAAGCCGCGGTGCGGCGGCTTTACGACACGCAGCTCGCCACGCTGCGGCCCAAGTTCGCGCTTTACGAAAAGGCCAACAGCGTCAACCGCCACCCCTGGCTGGCCGATCTGGTGATCTGGCGCGCCCGCCACAGCGCCTCGCTGCTGCTGCGCATGAGTGGCGTACTCGACGAGACCTCGAATCCCGGACACCTGCTGTCGGTGCGCGGGCTGTTCCGGCTGTTGACGCACTGAGTGCCCTCCAGGCGGAGCGCTTCAGTCGGGCAGCGCACTGCCGATAGCGTTCGCAGGCGCCACCCTTCCCTGGCGCCGCCCCGATGCTGCGCCTGCCCGCCCCATTTGCCAAAACCTCGTCCGTGTCGACCTCTTCGGGGTCGGGCATGGACGCGGCCGAGGCATGGGACCAGACTCTGCTGCTGACCCACTACCAGCACACGCCGCAGGCCGTCGTCTCTGGCATGGCCCTGTCGGCCCTGACCGCCTACGTGCTGTGGAATGCGGCGCCGCAGCAGATGCTGCTGACATGGCTGGTGGTGGTCGAGACACTGATGGGCTTGCGCCTGCTGGTGGCCCGGTATTTTCTGCATGGAGGCGGCCGCACGTGCTGGTCGATGCTGCACTGGCGCGTGGTCACACACGTGCAGACGTTTACGAGCGGCTTGGGATGGGGTTCACTGGGTCTGTTCTATGGCGTGATCGACGAACCGGTGACACGCACTGCAGTGATGATGACCTTGATGGGGGCCTGTGCGGGCAGCGCGGCACTGATCGGCGCGCTCCGAGGAACACTGCTCACCTTCGGCGTGTTGGCCATGGGGCCACTGATCGGCGTGCTGCTGACCCACGGCGCACTGGTCCAGACCTACATGGGCGTGGCATTGGTCTATTACGTCTACATGGTCATGGTCAAGGGCCCCTCCCGGATCAGCCTCGCGATGGCAGCACAGCACGCCGATCGCTGCGACCGTGACCGCCTGGTCGCCCGGCTGGAAGACGCCGAACGGGTCGGCCAGATGGGTCACCTGATCTGGCAACAGGCGTCGAAGCTCTCCACGTTGTCCGCCGAGGCACAACGCCAGCTCGGCTTTGACGGTCCGACCGTCACCGAGGCCCGCCAGATCTGGAACCGTGTCATCGATCAGGACCGCGAGCGCGTGGTCCAGCTCTCCTCGCAGGCCGTGGCGCGGGGTGACCTTGAGCTGCGCTTCGACACCACGATCCACGGTCCCTTCGGCCTGCGCGACCTGCGGGTGGTGCAGCGCTTCGACTACGACCCGCAGGGGCAGATCGTCCAGACGATGACCACCACCCAGGACATCACCGAGCTGAAGACCACCCAGCGCGAGCTGCATACGCTGGCTTTCGAGGACGTGCTGACCGGGTTGGTCAACCGCGCCGGCTTCACGCAGCGGCTCCATGAGCGTCCGGTCCAGGCGGTGCTGATGCTGGACCTGGACCACTTCAAGTACGTCAACGACACGCTCGGTCACGCCACCGGGGACCGCCTGCTGGTGATGATGGCGCAGCGCCTGGGCACCTGCCTGCGCAGCCAGGACACGGTCGCGCGGCTCGGCGGCGACGAGTTCGCCGTGCTGATCCACGATGCGGTGGACCTTGAACAGCTCGACCGCATCGCACGCCGGCTGGTCGAGGCACTCTCGGCGCCCTGCCGCATCGACGACCACGACATCTTCGTCTCGGCCAGTGTTGGCATCGCGGTGCGGGGCTGCGGGGGTGAGGCCCTCGCCGCCACCGACCCTGACACGCTGATGCAGCAGGCCGATACCGCGCTGTTCGCCGCCAAGGCGAGCGGGCGCTCGCGCCACCAGTTCCATTCCGAGGACCTCAGCCAGCGCACCCGCGATCGGGTCTCGATGGAGGCCGATCTGCGCCGCGGTCTCTCCGATCGGCAGTTCAGCGTCCATTTCCAGCCCAAGGTGGCGCTGGTCGACGGCCGCATCGTCGGCGCCGAGGCCCTGCTGCGGTGGAACCACCCGGTGCGCGGTAACGTCTCGCCCGAGGACTTCATCCCGGTCGCCGAGGACAGCGGCCTGATCGTGGCCATCGGGGCCTGGGTACTGCGCGACGCCTGCGCGGCGGCGGCCGAGTGGAACCGCGCGCGGGCGCCGGGCGAGCCGCCGCTGTGCATCGCAGTCAACCTCTCGCCGCGCCAATTCCTCAACCACGACCTGATCGGCACCGTCACTACCGCACTGGCACGCACCGGCTGCCGCGCCGAGTGGATCGAGCTGGAGATCACCGAGCGGCTGCTCCTTGACGAACGCGGCCAGGCAGGAGAGACGCTGGACGGCCTGCGCGCCATGGGCCTGACGCTGGCCATCGACGACTTCGGCACCGGCCACTCGGCGCTGAGCTACCTGACCAAGTACCCGATCAGCACGCTGAAGATCGACAAGTCCTTCATGCGCGACATCACCACGCGCACCGACCAGGCCGGTGTGGTGCGCGCCATCATCTCGATGGGACACAGCCTGCAGCTGGGGCTGGTCGCCGAAGGCGTCGAGACCACGGAGCAGGCCAATTTCCTGCGCGAACAGGGCTGCGAGCTGGCGCAGGGCTGGCTCTTCGGGCGCCCGATGCCACGCAGCGAGTTCACCGCCCTGCTGAAACAGCACACGCGGACACTGCCGGCGTGACCGCCAGCGCCAGCGCCAACGCCGCCAAGCGGCGTGGTAGTGTCTCGCCCCATGTGTCAGCTCCTCGGACTCAACGCCAACACCCCGACCGATCTGGTCTTCAGCTTCACCGGTTTCGCCCACCGCGCCGCCGAGCACAAGGACGGCTTCGGCATCGCCTTCTTCGAGGGACCGGGCGTGCGGCTGTTCGTGGACCACCAGAGCGCCGCCGAATCCCCCGTGGCCGAGATGGTTCGCCGCTACCCGATCCGCAGCCGCCACATCGTCACCCACATCCGCAAGGCCACCCAGGGCAGCGTCGCGCTGGAAAACACCCACCCCTTCATGCGCGAGTTGTGGGGCCGCTACTGGGTCTTCGCGCACAACGGCAACTTGGTGAACTTTCATCCCAAGCTGCACGCGAACTTCCATCCGGTGGGTGACACCGACAGCGAGCGCGCCTTCTGCTGGCTGCTGCAGGAACTGGCCAAGAACCACGCCCGCATGCCCAGCATCCCCGACCTGACGCAGACCCTGGCCGAGCTGACCCCGGCCATCGCCCGCCACGGCACTTTCAACTTCCTGCTCAGCCAGGGCGAGGCACTCTGGGCGCACTGCTCGACGAAGCTGCACTACGTGTTGCGCCGCCACCCCTTCGCCGCCGCGCAGCTGCAGGACGCCGACCTGACCGTGGACTTCGCCGACCTGACGACGCCGCAGGACCGCGTCGCCATCGTCGTCACCGAACCCCTCACCTGCAACGAGGACTGGGTTGCCCTGCAACCGGGCGAGCTGGCCGTGTTTGTCGATGGAGACCGACTCTGATGGGTGCCTACCTGATCCGCCGCCTCTGGCAGATGGTGCCGACGCTCGTCGGCGTCGTGCTGCTGGTGTTCTTCCTGTTCAAGTCCTTCGGGGGGGATCCGGCCGAGATCCTCGCTGGCCTGAACGCCTCCACCGCGCAGGTGGACCAGATCCGCGAGCAGCTCGGCCTGAACAAGCCGGTCTGGGAGCAGCTCTGGATCTTCGTGCAGCAGATCCTGCGCTTCGACTGGGGCAAGAGCTGGGCGACCAACGAATCGGTGTCCAGCCTGTTCGCCTCGCGGCTGCCGGCGACGCTGACGGTGATGACGCCGATCCTGGTGCTGGACGCCGTGCTGGCGATCCCGTTCGCGCTGGCGGTGGCGGCGGTGCGCGGCTCGCTGACCGACCGGGCGATCATGGTCGTGACGACGGTGGCACTGTCGATCAGCTTCCTCGTCTACGTCATCGTCGGGCAGTGGCTGTTCGCGTTCCAGCTCGGCTGGTTTCCGGTGCAGGGCTGGACCCGCAGCGTCTGGACCAACCTCACCACCTACGCACCGCTGCCGGTGCTGCTGGCGGTGATGGTCGGGATCTCGCCGCAGATGCGCCTGTACCGCAGCTTCTTCCTCGACGAGATCGGCCACGACTACGTCCGCACCGCACGCGCCAAGGGCCTGAGCGAACCGGCGGTCCTGCTCAAGCACGTCCTGCGCAACGCGCTGATTCCGATCCTCACCAATGTCTCGATGCAGTTGCCCGGCATCTTCATCGGCTCCTTCCTGATCGAGGTGTTCTTCTCGATTCCCGGCCTGGGGCGCGAGGTGTGGATGGCGGTCAACCGCAGCGACTATCCCGTCATCCAGGCGGTGACGGTCTATCTGGCGGTGATCACGATGGTCATCAACCTGCTCACGGACCTGCTCTACAAGGCGGTCGACCCCCGGGTGACGCTGAAATGAAGGCCGTGACGATGATGATGGCGTCCCACACACGCTCCGAAGGCGTCTGGTCTCTGGCCTGGAAGCGGCTGCAAGGCGACCGGGTCGGGCTGGTGTCGATGGCGGTGGTGGGACTGTTCGTGCTCCTGCTGCTGGCGGCGGCCAGCGGGCTGGTGGCGGCGAACTGGCAGGTCGAACGCGGCGTCTCCTACGCACCTCCCACGCTGCTCGGCCCCGCGCCGGAATTCGCCGCGATGCCCGGCATGGCCGCATCCGCTGCATCCGGCCCCGTGCAGCCGCTGCTCGACCTGACCTCGGTGGACCCGCTCGCCCCACGCTACGCCGAGTGGGACGCCGCCACCCAAAAGCAGTCGATCGAGACCACGGCCCAGTCGCCCACCCTGCCCTTCGGCGGCGACCGGCTGGGCCGCAGCGTGCTCGACAAGGCGATCAAGGGCTCGCAGATCTCGATCCTGGTCGGCGTGCTGGCCGCCGTGGTCGCGGCGGTGATCGGCACGGTGCTGGGGGCCTTCGGCGGCTTCTTCGGCGGGCGTGTGGGTGACCTGCTGGAGTGGGTCTACAACGTCTTCACCTCCATCCCCGGCATCCTGCTGATCCTCGCCTTCGCGGCGGTGTTCGGACGCGGCGTCACCAGCGTGGTGCTCATCCTCGGCCTCACGGGCTGGACCGGCATCTACCGGCTGGTGCGCGCCGAGTTCATGAAACACGCCGGCCGCGACTACGTGCGCGCCGCCGAGGCGATCGGCGCCAGTCCGCTGCAGCGCATGTTCCGCCACATCCTGCCCAACGTCAGCCACATCGTGCTGGTGCAGCTCTCGATCCACGTCGTCGGTTTCATCAAGTACGAGGTGATCCTGTCCTACCTGGGCCTGGGCGTGAGCGTCGACCAGGTGAGCTGGGGCACGATGCTGGCCGAGGCGCAGAGCGAGCTGATCCTGGGCTACTGGTGGCAGCTGGCCACCGCGACCGCGTTCATGGCAGTGTTCGTGACGGCGTTTTCGCTGATGACGGACACGCTGCGCGACGCACTCGACCCGAAGCTGCGCGGGCTGGAGGATTGATGCGATGAAAAATCCCGCCACATTGCTGCGCATCGACGACCTGCGGGTGCGCTTTCGCCTCGGACGCGAGCAGGGCCAGCTCCGCTGGGGCCGCGCTGTCGGTGACACGGCGGGCGGTGTCAGCTTCGACATCCCCGAGAACACCACCGTCGCCCTGGTCGGCGAATCCGGCTCGGGCAAGAGCGTCACGGCGATGTCGATCGTGAACCTGCTGCCCGATAACGCCGAACGCACCGGCCGCATCCTGTTCGACGGCCGCGATCTGCTGCAGGCCACGCCCGCAGAGGTGCGCGCGCTGCGTGGCAGCGCCATCGCCTGCGTGTTCCAGGATCCGATGGGCTCGCTCAACCCGGTCTTCACCGTCGGCGCCCAGATCGCCGAGCCGCTGCGGCTGCACCTCGGCCTGGGCCGCCGCGCCGCGCTGGCCCGCGCGGAAGAACTGCTGGCGGAAGTCGGCCTGCCCGAGCCGAAACGGCGCCTGTCCGCCTATCCGCACGAGCTGTCCGGCGGGCAGCAGCAGCGCGTGATGATCGCGATGGCGCTGGCCTGCGAACCGCGCCTGCTGATCGCCGACGAGCCGACCACCGCGCTGGACGTCACCGTGCAGCGCCAGATTCTGGAGCTGCTGGCGCGGATCAAGACCGCACGGCGCATGAGCATGCTGTTCATCAGCCACGACCTGGGTGTCGTCGGGGAGATTGCGGATCAGGTGGTGGTGCTGCGCGACGGCCAGATCCGCGAGAGCGGTCCGGTCGCCGCCATCTTCACCGCGCCGCAGGACGCCTACACGCGCGCGCTGCTGGACAGCCGGCCGCGTCTGGACGACCCGCTCCCCGCCCGATCACGCGACGCAGACGCACCGGTGCTGATCGAGGCACGCGGGCTGTGCAAGTCCTTCCCGATCCGTGCAGGGCTGTTCCGCCGGCGCGACTTCCAGGCGGTGCAGGACGTGAGCTTCACGCTGCGGCGCGGGCACACGCTGGGCGTGGTCGGCGAGTCCGGCTCGGGCAAGACGACGATGGGGCTGACGCTGCTGCGGCTGCATCAGGCGACGGCCGGCCAGGTGCTGTTCGAGGGCCGTGACCTGTTCGCCCTGCAGGGGCCGGAGCGGCAAGCGCTGCGCCGGCGCATCCAGATCGTGTTCCAGAACCCGTATGCGTCGCTGAATCCCCGCTTCACCATCGGCCAGACGCTGCTGGAGCCGATGCAGATCCACCAGATCGGCGCCGACGACACGGCGCGCGAAGCCCGGGCGCTGGCGCTGCTGGAGCGTGTCGGGCTGGATGCAACGGCGTTTGGCAAGTATCCGCACGAGTTCTCCGGCGGCCAGCGCCAGCGCATCGCCATCGCGCGGGCGCTGACGCTGTCGCCGGAGGTGCTGGTGCTCGACGAGGCGGTGTCGGCACTGGACGTGTCGGTGCAGGCCCAGGTGCTCCAACTGCTGCGGGAACTGCAGGACGAACTCGGACTGGCCTACGTCTTCATCAGCCACGACCTGGCGGTGGTGCGCAGCATGGCCGACGAGGTGCTGGTGATGCAGGACGGCCGCGTGGTCGAGCGCGCCGACGCACAGGTGCTGCTCGCCGCGCCGCGCGAGGACTACACGCGCCGGCTGCTGGGGGCGATTCCGCGGGGCTACGTCGCCGCGCAATAGCGATTCCATCCACCCCCTGTTCAGGGGATATGCAAGCACACGGTCTTGCGAAGATCTCGGCACTGAACCACGAACTCGCCGTTGCCGAGCACTGCCATGAAACCTCGCTGGACCGACTGGCTGGCCGCCGCCGCCATTGCCTTCACTCTGAGCGCCGGGGCCGCGACGACCCTGGTCGACGACCTGCCGCGGATCGCGCAAAACCGCTGAGCAGGGGTCAAACGCGATACCCGTGAGTACCGACCGTGTACTAGTGCGCGCGCACTCGATCCGGCTTGCAACAGGATGGAAAAGCCTGCACCGACTCCGTTTACGCTGATCGCTCGACTTGCCCACCCCGCAGTGCCCTGCACAACCGGAGACTGTCATGAAGTTTCGCTGGTCCGAATGGCTCACCGCCGCAGCGCTCGTCCTGGCCTTCAGCGCCTTTGCCGGCGCGGAAGCCGCTGAACAGGTGTCGGTCGAGACCGAAGCACACTGACTGACCGAACCGTGCACTGTGTCGCGACGCTGAAGATGACAATCTCGCCGCACCGGTTCATCATCGAATCTTCTCGTGTGACTCCTCCTCAGAGAAGCCTTAGGGACTGAGTTCAGTCTCAAGTCCCAGGGAGGCGGGCGTTCCGGGCTTTTGAGAGCGAGCCCCCGGAGTCCCGTCCCGCCTCCCTTCTTTTTTCCCCCAACCAGATTCCTTGTCAGACCTGCGCCAGAGCCATGGCCAGATCGGCCCCCACCTGCGCGTTGTGCTTCACCAGCGCGATGTTGGTGACCAGACTGCGGCCCTCCGTCAGCTCCTTGATGCGCGCCAGCAGGAACGGTGTCACCCGCTTGCCACTGACACCCTGCGCCGCCGCCTCGTCCAGCGCCTGGCGGGTGATGGCCTCGATCTCGACCGGCGGGATCTCGTGCGCCAAGGGCACCGGGTTGCTGAACACCACGCCGCCGCCCAGCCCCAGCGCCCATTTGGTCCGGACGAAACGCGCCTGATCGGCTGGCGCGTCGATCCGGAAATCGCACGGCAGCCCGCTGTCGCGGCTGTAGAACGCCGCGAACCGGTCCTGCCCCACGCCGACCACCGGCACGCCGTGCGTCTCCAGATACTCCAGCGTCAGCGGCAAATCCAGCACCGACTTCGCCCCCGCGCAGACCACTGCCACTGGCGTGCGGGCGAGTTCCTGCAGGTCGGCGGAGATGTCGAAGCTCTCGGGCGCGCCGCGGTGGACCCCGCCAATGCCCCCGGTCACGAACACCTCGATGCCCGCCCGCGCCGCGCAGACCATCGTCGCCGCCACCGTCGTCGCCCCTGCCCGGCCCATGGCCACGGCATACGGCAGGTCGCGGCGGCTGAGTTTCATCACGTCGCCATCGCTGGCCAGCCGTTCGAGCTGGTCGTCCGACAGCCCGATGCAGATCTGGCCGTCGAGCACGGCGATCGTGGCGGGCGTGGCGCCACGGGCGCGGATGATCGCTTCGACCTCGCGGGCGGTCTGCACGTTCTGCGGGTACGGCATGCCGTGGGCAATGATGGTGGACTCCAGCGCGACGATCGGGCGGCCGGCGTCGCGGGCGGCCTGCACCTCGGCAGAGAAACGCATCAGGGGATCGGACATCGGGGTTCCTTTCAGAAGGGAATCGGGGGAAATCGTTCGGTGTCAGGCACGACGGTCTCGGCGCTCTGGACCGTCAGCGCCGCCCGTCCCAGTGCGTGCACGCAGGTGCGTGACCAGCCTTGCTCGGCCACCGCGCCCGTCCAGAGTCCGTGGCACAGCCCGGCAGCCAGCGCATCACCGGCCCCGGTCACATCGACCACGGCCTCAGGTGGCACAGACGGCGCGGCAAGGCAGACCAGTTCGCCTGCCGCCGTGGTGTGGCAGAGCCCGGCCTCGCCCAGCGTGACGACCACATCGCGCACACCCGCTGTCCGCAGGCGTGCCACGCCGTCGGCGAGTGCGTCGGTGTCGGCCCACGCAGCGAGTTCCCCGCGGTTGAGCACCAGCAGGCGCACCCCATGCAGCCGCGGCGGCAGGCGGGCCATCTTGGCTTCGGACACGGCGACCAGCACCAGCGGCGGTGCAGCCGCCTCGGCCGCCGCCGTCACCAGCACGGCCAAGGTTGCCGCCGGCAGGTTCAGATCGGCCACCACCAGGGCCGCGCCACGGCACACGTCCGCGTGCTGCGCCAGCCAGTCCGGCGTGAGCTGCTCGCACAGGTCCATGTGGGCGAGCGCAACAAAGAGGCTGCCATCGGTGTCCAGCACGGCGGTGTAGCTGCCGGTGAGCGCACCGTCGATGGACTGCACCGCGTGAACGTCGATGCCCGCGTGTGCCGCACCGTCCAGCAGCGCGCGGCCAGCGGCGTCCTGTCCCACCGCGGAGAGCAGTTGCACCGGGACGCCGCAGCGGGCGAGGTTTTCCGCGACATTGCGGGCAACGCCGCCGAAGGTCTCGCGGGCCGTGGCCGGGTTGGAGCTGCCCGGCCGCATTGGCGCCGCCACACGCAGCTTGCGGTCCACGTTGGCGCCGCCGAGGCAAACAACGGAGCGTGTCCCCACCGTCATGCCGCGTCGATCCGCGCCAGCGCGGCAGACTTGAGCGCGTCCCCAAGGAAAGACGCCTGCACCGCCGCGCGCTGCTGCTGCATCAGCGTGTCCACGGTCAGGCCCTGGTGGACTTGCAGCGCGGCCAGCTCGCCACTGAGCGTCACCTGCGAGATCAGCCGGTTGTCCGTCGAGCACGACAGGTTCAAGCCCGCTGCGGTCATCGCGCCAAACGGGTGCGCGGCCAGGCTCGCTGCCGCCCCAGTGTGGACATTGCTGGACGGACAGACCTCGAAATGCACCCCCGACGCCCGCGCCTGCTCGACCCAGACCGGGTGGTCCATCACCCGCACGCCGTGCCCGATGCGGGTCGCGCCAAGGCGGATGGCCTCGATGACGCGGTGGCCGTCGTCCGCCTCGCCCGCGTGGCAGGTCAGGCCGAGGCCGGCGTCGTTCGCCAGATGCAGCGCCTCGCGGTGGCGCGTTGGCGGAAAGCCCCGTTCAGCGCCGGCCAGGTCGAAGCCGACCACGCCGCGGTCGGCGTAGCGCCCGGCCATCCGCGCCGCCGACGCGGTGCGCGCAGGATCGTTCATCCGCATCGCACAGACGATCAGCCCGCACGGCAGCGCACTGCGCGCCAGCCCCGCCAGCAGCGCCTCGATCGCCGCTTCCGGGCGCAGGCCGAGCGGCGCGAACAGGCTCGGCGCCATGCGGAACTCGGCCAGCACGCAGCCGTCCGCCAAGGCGTCCTCGGCCGCCTCGAAGGCCACGCGCTCGCACGCCGCCGCGCTGGCCATCGCGCCCACCGTCAGCGCGAAGCCGGCCAGATAGCGCTCCAGGCTGCCCGTGTGGGCGTTGGCCGCGAACCAGTCGCCCAGCGCATCGGCGGTGTCGGCCGGCGGTTTCAGGCCGCGGGCGCGGCACAGGTCGAGCAGCGTCTGCGGGCGCAGGCCGCCGTCCAGGTGCTCGTGCAGCAGCACCTTGGGCCGGACCGACCACGCAGCCGCATCGAGTGGCGGGCATGGGTTCTGCTTGTTGCTGGCTGACATGAACCGCCCCGGCTAGGGAAAACATGAATCGCCCGCCCGATTCGGCGAACGTTAGGATGTTGTCGATCGAACGGGAAGCAAACGTTTGCGCACCACCCGAACGCGGCATTTCACCCCATCCCGACGACCAGCGTCAACTCCGCGCCCGACACACCACGCCGCTTGCGGCACCACTTCAGCGAGACCCACGATGAAGACCCCGAAAACCCTCCTTCGCCTTGCCACGCTGTCCGTCGCCCTGAGCGCCGCCCTGTCCGCCCACGCCGACCCGGCCGTCATCTTCGACATGGGCGGCAAGTTCGACAAGTCCTTCAACGAGGCCGCCTACCGGGGCATCGAGCGGTGGAAGAAGGAAACCGGCAAGCCCTACCTCGAATTCGAGATCGCCAACGAGACCCAGCGCGAGCAGGCCATCCGCCGCATGGCCGAACGTGGCGCCAGCCCGATCATCGGCATCGGCTTCGGTCAGGCGTCGAGCATCGAGAAGGTCGCCAAGGAGTTTCCGAAGCTCAAGTTCGCCATCATCGACATGGTGGTGGACGCCCCCAACGTGCAGTCGGTCGTGTTCAAGGAGCATGAAGGCAGCTTCCTCGTCGGCATGATGGCCGCGCAGGCGAGCAAGACCGGCAAGGTCGGCTTTGTCGGCGGCATGGACATCCCGCTGATCCGCAAGTTCCAGTGCGGCTACGAGCAGGGCGCGAAGTACGCCAACCCGAAGGTCGAGACCTACGCCAACATGACCGGCACCACCGGTGCAGCCTGGAACGACCCGGCCCGTGGCGGCGAGCTGACCAAGGCGCAGTTCGCCAAGGGCGCGGACGTCGTCTTCGCAGCGGCGGGCGGCACCGGCATTGGCGTCTACCAGGCCGCCAAGGACGCCGGCAAGCTGGCCATCGGTGTCGACAGCAACCAGAACCACCTGCAGCCCGGCACGATGCTGACCTCGATGCTCAAGCGCGTGGATGTGGCCGTGTACAACGTGGCAAAGAACCACACGCCGGGCATCGCCTCGCTCGGTCTGGCCGAGGGCGGCGTGGACTACGCGGTGGACGACAACAACGCCAAGCTGGTCACCGCCGACATGAAGGCCAAGGTCGATGCGGCAAAGGCCGACATCGTCAGCGGCAAGCTGAAGGTCATCGACTACATGGCCGCCAACGCCTGCAAGTGAGCCAGTGAGTCAGTGAGCCCGAGTCCCACCATCAAGGATGTCGCGGCCCGGGCGGGCGTGTCGTTCACGACCGTCTCGCATGTGCTCAACGGCACCCGCCGGGTGAGCGAGACCTCGCGCCAGCGGGTCGAGCGGGCGGTGTCCGAGATGGGGTATGTGCCCAGCGCACTGGCACGAGCGCTCAAGACCAGCGAGACGCATGTGCTGGGCGTGCTGGTGCCCAACATCACCAATCCCTTCTTCGCCGAGCTGACGCGCGGCGTGGAGGACGCGGCGCGCGGCCAGGGCTACTCGGTGTTCCTGTGCAACTGCGACGACGAACCCGCGCGGCAGCTCGGCTATGTGCAGAGCCTGCTGGCGCGGCGCGTGGACGGGCTGCTGCTGGCGAACTCGGCCGCCGAAGCCTCCACGGTGGCGGACGCGCTGAAGCAGACCCCGGTGCCCACCGTGGTGGTGGAGCGCGCCGTCGCCGGGCTGGACGCCGACCTCGTCCGCCTGGACAACACCGGCGGCGCCCGGCTGGCGACCGAGCACCTGCTCGGCCTAGGCCACCGCCGCATCGCCTGTCTGGCCGGACCGCTGGCCTTCGAGGTCAGCCGCGCCCGCGTGGCCGGCTGGCGCGAGGCGCTGGCTGCGGCGGGCATCACCCCCGCGCCCGGCTGGCTGGTCGCAGGCCCGTACAGCCCGGCACAGGGCCACGCCGCCACGCTCGGCCTGCTCGCCGACCACCCCGAGATCACCGCGATCTGCGCCGGCAACGACCTGCTCGGCATCGGCGCGCTGCGCGCTGCGGCCGAGCGCGGTGTCGCCGTGCCGGGGCAGCTCTCGGTGATCGGCTTCGACGGCATCGAGCTGGGTGGCTTCGTCCACCCGGGCCTGACGAGCGTCGGCGAGGACATCCGCGCCATCGGTGCCCGCGCCGCCGCGGTGCTGATCGAGCGCATCCGCCGCGCCGCCACGCACCACCACGGACCGGCGCGCGAACTCGTGGTGACTCCCGCGCTGATCCTGCGCGAATCGACCGGACCCGTACCCGCATGACGCCCTACCCCGCCATCGCCGTACGCATGACCGGCATCGGCAAGCGCTTCGGCGCCGTCGCCGCCAACCAGAACGTGGACCTGGTGGTGCAGACCGGCTCGGTCCACGGCCTCGTCGGCGAGAACGGCGCCGGCAAGAGCACGCTGATGTCGATCCTCTACGGCTTCTACACCGCCGACGCGGGCAGCATCGAGGTCTTCGGCCAGCCCGCGACGATCCGCAACGCCCAGGACGCCATCGCCCGCGGCATCGGCATGGTCCACCAGCACTTCATGCTCGTGGACACGCTCAGTGCGCTGGACAACGTGATGCTCGGCGCCGAGCCGCACGCGCTGCTGCACAAGGCGGAAGGCCAGGTGCGCGAGCGGCTGCGCGGGCTGATGCAGCACACAGGCCTGAACGTGGACCTCGACGCCTTGGTGGGCGACCTGCCGGTGGGCGACCAGCAGCGGCTGGAGATCCTGAAGGCGCTGTACCGGGGCGCCCGCGTGCTGATCCTCGACGAGCCGACTGCTGTGCTGACGCCGCAGGAGACGCTGCAACTGTTCGAGGTGCTCGCCCGGCTGCGCGAAGCGGACACGACGATCATCCTGATCACGCACAAGCTCAAGGAGGTGATGCGGCTGTGCGACCGCGTCACCGTGATGCGCGCCGGGCAGGTGGTGCATGAGAGCGAGATCGCCGACGCGAGCGTGGAGTCGCTGGCCGAGGCGATGGTCGGGCGCAAGGTGGCGATGGGGCGGCAGGCGGACCACGCCCTCCAGCGCGGCGCGGTGCTGGTGCAGGCGCGTGGGCTGGGGCTGCGCGACAAGCAGGGCGTGGTGCGGCTGCGGGAGTTTTCGCTGGACCTGCACGCGGGCGAGATCGTCGGCGTGGCGGGTGTGTCGGGCAATGGGCAGAGCGAGGTGCTGGAGCTGCTGTCCGGGCTGCGGGCGTCGGCGGGTGGGACGCTCCAGGTCGGCGAGCGGCAGTTCACGCCGTCGCGCTGGCTCGACCCGCGCACCGCCCGCCGCCTCGGCATCGCCCATGTGCCCGAGGACCGCTACGCCCGCGCGATGGTGATGGGCTTCGAGGCATGGGAATCCGCCGTGCTTGGTTATGAAGGTTTGCCCGGCTACAGCCAGGGCGGCTGGATGCGCCGCGCCGCGATGAAGCTCGCCACCGCGCAGATGATGGACAAGTTCGACGTGCGTCCGCGGGATCCGCAACTGGTCAGCGGCAAGTTCTCGGGCGGCAACCAGCAGAAGCTCGTGCTGGCCCGCGAACTCGGCCAGGCACCGAAGATCCTGCTGGTCGGCCAGCCGACCCGCGGCGTGGACATCGGCGCGATCGAGTTCATCCACGGCCGGCTGCGGGCGATGCGGGACGCGGGCTGCGCGGTGCTGGTGGTGTCGAGCGAGCTGGACGAGATCCTGGCGCTGGCGGATCGGGTGCTCGTGATGAACCAGGGGCGGGTGACCGGCGAGCTGCCGATCGCCGACTGCACCGAGGCGCGGCTGGGGATGCTGATGGTCGAAGGCGCAACGGAAGGGGCTGCGGCATGAGCGCGGGTCGAAGTGCGAACGCGCCGTTGCCGCGCTGGGCGGATGTCGCACTGATGCCGGCGATCAACCTGCTGGTCGCCCTGATCGCGGCGGGCGTGGTGGTGGCGCTGGTCGGGCAGAGTCCGTGGGAGGTGCTGTCGGTGCTGATCCGCGGCGCGTTCGGCACGCCGCGCGGACTGAGCTACACGCTGTACTACGCGACGACCTTCACCTTCACCGGGCTGGCGGTGGCGGTCGCCTTCCACGGCGGGCTGTTCAACATCGGCGGCGAGGGGCAGGCCATCCTCGGCGGGCTGGGCACCGGGCTGGTGGCGCTGTGGCTCGGGCCGCACCTGCCGGCGGTGGCGGTGCTGCCGCTGATGCTGGTGGGCGGGGCGCTGTTCGGGATGGTGTGGGCGGCGGTGCCGGCGTACCTGCAGGCGTACCGGGGCAGTCACGTCGTCATCACCACCATCATGTTCAACTTCCTCGCCAGCAGCCTGCTGGTCTACCTGCTGGTGAACAAGCTCAAGCCGCCGGGGTCGATGTCGGTGGAAAGCAAGTCGTTTGCCGCGTCGGCCAAGCTGCCAGCCATGCACGAACTGCTGGGCGCGCTGGGCATCGAGTGGCCGTCGTCGCCGCTGAACCTGAGCGTGGTGCTGGCGCTGCTGGCGGCGGGGGCGGTGTACCTGTTCCTGTGGCGCAGCCGGGCGGGGTACCGGCTGCGGGCGGTCGGCTCCAGCGAAAGCGCTGCCGCGTATGCCGGGATCGAGCCGAAGCACCAGGTGCTGGTCGCGATGGGCCTGTCGGGCGCGCTGGCCGGGCTGGTCGGCATGAACGAGATCGCGGGCGTGGCCGGGCGGCTGCAGCTCGACTTCGTCGGCGGCGCGGGCTTCACCGGCATCGCCGTCGCGCTGATGGGGCGCAACCACCCGGTCGGCATCCTGCTGGCGAGCCTGCTGTTCGGCGCGCTGTTCCAGGGCGGGGCCGAGGTGGCGTTCGAGGTGTCGGGCTTCAGCCGCGAGATGGTGGTGACGCTGCAGGGCTTCATCGTGCTGTTCTCGGGCGCGATGGCGTATGTGATCGCGCCGAGGGTGGCGCGACTGCTGTTCAGTCGGATGAAGGTGCAGCAGGGAGCCGCCCATGGATGAGGCGCTGATCGGGGCGCTGGTCGCGTCCACCTTGCGGGTCGCGGCGCCGCTCATCCTGTGCGCGCTGGCGGGGCTGTTGTCCGAACGGGCCGGGGTGATCGACATCGGACTGGAGGGCAAGATGCTCTTCGCCGCCTTCGCCGCTGGCACGATCGGCGTGTGGAGCGGTTCGACGGCGGTGGCGCTGCTGGCGGCGATGGGGGTGGCGGTCGTGCTGTCGTGGCTGCATGGCGTGGCGTGTGTCAGCCACCAGGGCGATCAGGTGGTCTCGGGCGTGGCGATCAACATCATCGCGGCGGGGCTGACGGCCGTGCTCGGCATCGCGTGGTTCAAGCAAGGGGGCCAGACGCCGCCCGTCAGCGACGCCGTGCGCATCCGGGCGGTGTTCCCGTCGATGGCGGACTCGCCGCTGTTCGGCCACAACGCGCTGGTGTACCTGGCGCTGCTGCTGGTACCTGCTGTCTGGTGGCTGGTGTACCGCACGCGCTTCGGCCTGCGCCTGCGGGCGGTCGGCGAAAACCCGGCGATGGTGGACGCGGCCGGCGTGTCGGTGACGCGGCTGCGCTACGCGGCGCTGACGCTGAACGGGATGCTCTGCGGGCTGGCCGGCGCCTACCTCGTGCTGGCGCAGAACGCCTCGTTCGTGCCGAACATGACGGCAGGGCGTGGCTTCATGGCGCTGGCCGCGATGATCTTCGGGCAGTGGCACCCAGTGCGGGCGCTGTGGGCCTGCCTGCTGTTCGGGGCGCTGGACGCGATCGCGATCCGCTTGCAGGGGGTGAGCCTGCCGATGGTCGGCGAGGTGCCGGTGCAGACGGTGCAGGCGCTGCCGTATCTGCTGACTGTCGTGCTGCTGGCGGGGTTCATCGGCAAGTCGGTGGCGCCGCAGGCGCTGGGTCGGGCGTATCTGAAGGAGCGGTGACATGGTGGATAAAGCTGTCTGGAACGCCTTGATCGACGCCGCCCGTGCCGCACGCCTGCAGGCACACGCCCCCTACTCACGCTTCTTGGTCGGCGCGGCCGTGCTCGACGAACACGGCCGGCTGCACGCCGGCTGCAATGTCGAGAACGCTGCTTATCCACAGGGCGTCTGCGCTGAAGCCGGGGCACTGTCAGCCATGGTGCTGGCGGGCGGGCGGAGGCTGCAGGCTGTGGTGGTGCTGGGCGACGCAGGCAGTGCGCTGGTCACGCCCTGCGGCGGCTGCCGACAGAAGCTGCGCGAGTTCGCCGCACCCGACACGCCCATCCTCATCGCCGATCCACTGCATTCCCGCGCCCTGTTCACGATGGACGAATTGCTGCCGCACAGCTTCGGCCCGGACCACCTGACATGACCGACACAGCCCTCGACCGACTCCGCGCCCGCTGCGCCGACCAGCCGCCCCGCATCGCCGTCGTGCTCGGCTCCGGCTGGGGCGGGTTGACGGCGCGGCTGCAGGACGCCGAGCGCATCCCCTATGCCGAGCTGCCCGGCTTCCCCGTCTCGACGGTGGCCGGCCACGACGGCGCACTGTGGCTCGGCCGGCTCGGCGCGCACCGGCTCGCGGTGATGAGCGGGCGCAAGCATGTCTACGAGACAGGCGAGGCGGATGGCATGAAAACCCCGCTGCGCACGCTGCGGGCGCTGGGCTGCGAGGTGCTGGTGCAGACCAACGCGGCCGGCAGCCTGCGCCCCGCGATGCCGCCGGGCAGCCTGATGGCGATCAGCGACCACCTGAACCTGTCGCAGCGTTCGCCGCTGGTCGGCGAGCCGGGGTCGGAACGTTTCGTCAGCATGGTTGACGCCTACGACCCCGCGCTGCGTCGGCACGCCCAGACCGTCGCGCAATCACTCGGCACGCCGCTGCACGAAGGCGTGTTCGCCTGGTTCCTCGGGCCGCAGTTCGAGACGCCGGCCGAGATCCGCATGATGCAAGGCTTCGGCGCCGACGCGGTCGGCATGAGCACGGTGCCCGAGACGATCATCGCCCGCCACGCCGGGATGCGCGTGCTGGCGCTGTCGCTGCTGACGAACATGGCCGCCGGGCTGTCGAACGAACAGCTCAGCCACGCCCACACGCTGGCCCAGGCGCAGGCCGCTGGCGACACGGCGGGCGATCTGCTGGCCGCCATCCTTTCCACCTTGCCGCTGCCTTGACCTTGATGACCGCCATGACGCCCACCGAAGCCGCCCGCCTGTCGCTGGCCTGTCTCGACCTCACCAGCCTCAACGACGCCGACACCGAGGCCGACATCGCCCGCCTGTGCGAGCGGGCGCAGGCATCGATCGGGCCGGTCGCCGCCGTGTGCGTCTGGCCACGGCTGGCGGCGTTTGCGCGGGCGCATTTGCCGGCGCATATCGGCGTAGCGGCGGTCGCCAACTTTCCGGAGGGCGGCACGGACGTGGAACGCGCCGTGCGGGATGC
The DNA here is from genome assembly GCF_031429695.1 of Sphaerotilus sp. Lineage (GTDB taxonomy): Bacteria > Pseudomonadota > Gammaproteobacteria > Burkholderiales > Burkholderiaceae_C > Sphaerotilus. The sequence continues at coordinate 50,617 of NZ_JANPAB010000058.1, read as the reverse complement.
TGGCGAGATCGTGCAGGCGGGCGCGCAGGAGGTGGACGTGGTGCTGCCGTGGCGGGCGCTTCAGTCAGGGGATGACGCTGCGGCAGCGGCGGTGCTGCGGGCCGTGCGCCGGGCGTGCGAGGGGCTGACGCTGAAGGTGATCCTCGAATCGGGCGAACTCGGTGCCACCGGCGACACGGCGCTGATCACCCGCGCCAGCCGGATCGCGCTGGCCGAAGGCGCCGACTTCCTCAAGACCAGCACCGGCAAGACCACGCGCCACGCCAGCCTGAGCGCCGCCGAGGCGATGCTGGCCGCCATCGCCAGCGATGCGCAGGCACGCGAGCGTGTCGGGCTGAAGCCGTCCGGCGGGCTGCGCACGGTGGCGGACGTGCAGCCGTATCTGGCGCTGGTGGCGCAGCACCTCGGCACCGGGGCGCTGAACCCGCAGCGGTTCCGCATCGGGGCGAGCAGCCTGTATGCGGACATCGAGGCGATCCTGTCCGGCAACAGCAACGCACCGACCGGCAGCACCTACTGACTCTGCCCATGCTCCCCCAGGAAATCATCCGCACCAAGCGCGACGGCCACCCGCTGACCGCCGCGCAGATCGACGCCTTCGTGGACGGCCTCGTCACCGGCGGCTGGAGCGATGCGCAGGCGTCCGCGCTGGCGATGGCCGTCGTGCTGCGCGGCATGGACGCCGCTGAAACCGTCGCGCTGACCCAGGCGATGACGCGCAGCGGCGAAGTCCTGCGCTGGGACGATCTCGGCGACCACCCGCCGATCCTCGACAAGCACTCGACCGGCGGCGTCGGCGACAAGGTGAGCCTGATGCTGGCGCCGATCGTGGCGGCCTGCGGCGGCTGGGTGCCGATGGTGTCGGGGCGCGGCCTCGGGCACACGGGCGGCACGCTGGACAAGCTGGAGAGCCTGCCCGGCTACCGCACACAACTCACGCGGGACGAACTCGTCGCCACGCTGCGCTCGGCCGGCTGCGCCATCGTCGGCGCCTCGCCCACCGTCGCGCCCGCCGACCGGCGGCTCTACGCGATCCGCGACGTGACCGCCACCGTCGAATCCACCGCGCTGATCACCGCCAGCATCCTGTCCAAGAAGCTCGCCGCCGGGCTGCAGGCGCTGGTGATGGACGTGAAGACCGGCGACGGGGCCTTTGCATCGACACCTGAACACGCCCGCGAACTCGCGCTGAGCCTGGTGCGCGTGGCCGAGGGCGCGGGGCTGCCGACGCGGGCCATCATCACCGACATGAACCAGGTGCTCGGCCACACCGCCGGCAACGCGCTGGAGGTGCAGGAAGCCCTCGACTACCTGCGCGGCACCCGGCGCGATCCGCGGCTGCACACGCTGACCCGCACGCTCTGCGCCGAGCTGCTGGTGCTGGGCGGACTGGCCGGCGACATGGCCGACGCCGAAACGCGGGTCGATCGCGCCCTGCGCAGCGGCGAGGCGCTGGAACGGTTCGAGCGCATGGTCCACGCACAAGGTGGCCCGGCCGATGTCGGCAGCCGCAGCCGCTTGCCCAAGGCGCCGGTGCAGCGGGTCGTGGTGGCGCCGCACGCGGGTTGGGTGCAGTCGATGGCGGTGCGCGAACTGGGGGTGCTGGTGGTGACGCTCGGGGGCGGGCGGCGCACGGCCGGAGACGTGATCGACCCCAGGGTTGGATTGAGCGAGGTGTGCCAGATCGGCGATCGGCGCGAGACCGGCGAGCCGCTGGCGATCGTCCATGCCGCCACGGAGGCCGCTGCCGACGAAGCGGTTGCGCAAGTGCGGCGACTCGTCACGTTGAGCGAGGCGCCGGTCGCAGCAGGCTCGGTTATTCTCGCCGCCGCCTGCCACTGAACCCTTGCGCCCACGCCCATGACCACCCGCGCCGCCATCGCCGCCTCCATCGCCTACGACACCATCATGGTGTTCGAGGGCCAGTTCACCGACCACATCCTCCCGGACCAGATCCACAAGATCAACCTGTCCTTCCTGTCGCCGAAGATGCGCCGCGAGTACGGCGGCTGCGCCGGCAACATCGCCTACAACTACGCGCTGCTCGGCGGCGAGGCGGTGCCGATGGGCATGGTCGGCGACGACTTCGGCCCTTACCGCGAGCACAACACCCGCACCGGCGTGGACCAGAGCTGCATCGTCACCGCCGCGGACGCCTACACCGCGCAGTGCTTCATCGTCACCGACCTGTCGAACAACCAGCTCGCCGGTTTCCACCCCGGCGCGATGGGCCGCTCGGCCGAGATCCCTCTGGCGCAGGCCGGCGCGGTCACCTGCGGCCTCGTCGGGCCGGATGCGCCGGACGCTATGACGCTGCACACCCGCGAGATGGCCGAGGCGGGCATTCCCTTCGTGCTCGATCCGGGCCAGAACATCCTGCTGTTCAGCGGCGAGCAACTGCTGGCGATGATCGACCAGGCGCCGGTACTGGTCTGCAACGACTACGAGGTCGAGCTGATCTGCGACAAGACCGGCCTGACGCTCGCTGCACTGGCCGAGCGCGTCGAGACGCTGATCGTCACCCGCGGCGGCGAAGGCTCGAACGTCTACCAGCGCGGCGAGGTCCACGCCGTCGCCCCGGTGCCGGCCGCGCAGGTGAAAGACCCGACCGGCTGCGGCGACGCCTACCGCGCCGGCCTGCTGCTGGCGCTGGCGGAAGGCAAGCCGCTGCTGCAGGGTGCGCAGCTCGGCAGCGTGCTCGGCTCGATGAAGATCGCCGTGCTGGGCTGCCAGAACCACCGCCCGAGCCGCGCCGAGATCCGCGCGCAGTTCGAGCAGCACTACGGCCCCTGGCCCTTCGCCTGACCCGGAAAGCCCCGCCATGCCCGCATCGCCCACCGTCGCCGTCATCGGCAGCCTCAACATGGACCTGCGGGTGCAGACCCCGCGCCTGCCCGTCCCGGGCGAGACGCTGATCGGCACCGGCTTCAGCACCGACAGCGGCGGCAAGGGCGCCAACCAGGCGGTGGCGGCGGCGCGGATGGGGGCGGCGGTGGCCATGCTCGGCCGGGTCGGGCGGGATGCGCATGGCGCCGCGCTGGCGCAGGCACTGCGCACGGACGACATCGACACCACCGGCGTCGGCGAGGACACCGAGGCGCCCACCGGCACTGCCGTGATCGTGCTGATGCCCGATGGCGAGAACAGCATCATCGTCATCCCTGGCGCCAACCACCGCTACACGCCGGCACACGTCACGGACAGCGCCGAGGTGCTCCGGAACGCCAAGGTCGCCGTCGCGCAACTCGAGTGCCCGCTCGACACAGTGCGCGCCGCGCTGACGTTGGCGCATGGCGCAGGCGTCTGCACGGTGCTCAACGCCGCGCCCGCGCAGCCGCTCGACGACGCGCTGCTGGCCGCCGTGGACTGGCTCGTCGTCAACGAGATCGAAGCCGCGATGCTCACCGGTCTGCCCACCGACACGCCCGTGCAGATCGAAGCCGCCGCGCACGCCCTGCGCCGGCGCGGCCCGTCACAGGTCGTGGTGACGCTCGGCGCGGCTGGCCTGCTGCACATCGGCCCGGACGGTGTGCTCGCCCTGCCCGCGCCGCGGGTCACGGCGGTGGACACGACCGGCGCGGGCGATACCTTCGTCGGCGCGCTGGCGGCGGGGCTGGCCGACGGCTTGCAGATCACCGCCGCACTGACCCGCGCCCAGGTCGCCGCCGCGCTGGCCGTGACCCGGCTCGGCACCCAATCCGCCATGCCCACCCGTGCGGAGGTCGAGGTCTTCGCGCCTGCCTCCTGAATCCTGAAGCCCGAGCCGTTCCCATGACCAAGATCCTTTTCGACACCGACCCCGGCATCGACGACGCAATGGCGCTGTACCAGCTCGCCCGCGACCCGCGCGCCGAGCTGGTCGGCATCACCACCGTGTTCGGCAATGCGTCGATCGACACCACGACCCGCAACGCGCTGGCGCTGCGCGAACGTTTCGGGCTGCGCGGGGTGCCGGTGGCGCGGGGCGCGGCGCGGGCGCTGGTCAAGCCTTCCGAGGGCTTTGCGGACTTCGTGCATGGCCAGGACGGGCTGGGCGATGCCGGCACGGCCCCGGCCTCGTCCGGACACGACGCGCTCGACGGCCGCGCCGCCGCACTGTTCATCATCGAGATGGCCCGCCGCCACTCGGGCGAGCTGGTGCTGGTGCCGGTCGGCCCGCTGACCAACATCGCCCACGCGCTGCAGATCGACCCGGAGCTGCCACGCCATGTGCGCGGCGTGGTGCTGATGGGCGGCGCGTTCGGCACCCTCGGCCACGGCGGCAACATGTCCCCGGTCGCCGAGGCCAACATCCACGGCGACCCGCACGCCGCGGACCTTGTCGCCACAGCGGACTGGCCCGTCACCTTCGTCGGGCTGGACGTGACGCACCAGATCCGCATGAGCACCGCCTACCTCGACGAGATCGGCCGAGAGGGGGGCGCGCACGGCCGCTACCTGCGCGACATCACGCGCTTCTACGAGCGTTTCTACGAACCGCGCACGGGCGGTGGCATCTACAGCCACGACGCCAGCGCGGTGGCCTGCGCGCTCGACCCCGGCCTGTTCACGCTGCGCCACGGCCCGGTGCGCGTCGTCACCGACGGCATCGCCTGCGGCCAGACCGTCCAGCGCCTGCCCGGCCGGCCCGATCCGTCGCCGCACTGGGACGGCCTGCGCGACCAGGCGGTGTGCGTGGACGTGGACAGCGAGCGGGTGTTGCGGGAGTACCGGGCGCTGTTCTGAAACCGGCGGGGTCAGTCGCCCTTGAACCCGGTCGCCTTGACGGCCGCCGCCCAGCGCGTGGCCTCGGCCTTGAGCATGCGCTCGGTGTCGGCGCGCGAAGTCCCTGACACGCTGAAGCCGGCTTCCTGCAACTTGCTGCGGGTCTCCGGCGCCTGCACGGCGGCGACGATCTGGCGGTTGAGCTGATCCAGCACCGCGGCGGGTGTCCCGGCCGGCGCGAACACCGCGAACCACGCCGAGAAGTCGATCGCCGGCATCCCGGCCTCCGCGAAGGTCGGCACCTCGGGCAGCAGCGCCGAGCGTTGCGGGGCGGTGGTCGCCAGGGCGCGCATCTTGCCGCCCTTGATCTGCGCCGCGCCGAGCGCGGTGGACACGAAGGCGCCGGACACGTCACCCGCCACGATCGCCGTGACCGCATCGCCCGTGGCGCGGTAGTGGATCGGCTCGATCTTGAAACCGGCCGCGTCCGCGAACAGCTCGGCGCCAAAGTGCCCCGGCGTGCCGGCCCCGAATGTCCCCATGTTGGTCTTGTCGCCACGCGCCTTGCTCGCCTTGACCAGATCGGCCACGGTCTTGTGTGGCGACGTGGCCGGCACGACGAGCAGGAAATCCGCCCGCACCACCTCGCTCAACCCGACCAGCTCACGCGCCGGGTCGTAGGGCAGCTTGCTGAAGGCGGGCGGCGCGATGGCGATGGAGCCGACCTCGCCGAGCAGCAGGTTGTAGCCATCCGGTGCGCTCTTGGCAACCGACTGCGCGGCGATCTGGCCCCCGGCGCCGGCCTTGTTGTCCACCACGACCTGCTGCTTGAGCAGCTCGCCGAGCTTCTGCGCCAGCAGCCGGGCCACGACGTCCGGCCCGGTGCCCGGGGGGAAACCGACGGTCAGCTTCACCGGCTTGTCGGGGAAAGCGGTCTGGGCGTGTCCGGACAGCGGCAGCATCGACGCCAGCAAGGCGGTGACGGCGGCCAGCACGCGGCGGCGGGGATGGTGGGGTGAAGAGGCGTTCATGCGGGTAACTCTCGGCGAAGGTGGCGCACCGCCGCAGCGGCGGTGCCAGAACGGGCGATGATCGCGGCTGCGGTGGAGCTGTCCATAGGGGATGGCCTGATGCCGCCCGGAGTCCCGCCATGTCCGATGCCTTTCCCCCACCCCCGCCGCTCGTGCCGATGACGCGCATCGCGTGCGAAGTCGCCAGCGTCATCAGCCTGGGCGCCCTGCCGATCGGCGAGCGGCGCTATGTCCCGCTGCGGGGCGGGCGGGTCAGCGGGCCGGAGCTGAACGGCGAGATCGCGGAAGGCGGCGTCGATTGGCAGATCCTGCGCAGCGACGGCGTGATCGAGATCGCCGCGCACTACGTGATCCGCACCGACGATGGCGCGCTGATCGAGGTGCGCAGCGAGGGGCTGCGCCACGGCTCGCCCGAGGTGCTGGCGCAGTTGGCCCGTGGCGAGCCGGTGGAGCGCGACGCGATGTACTTCCGCACCGTGGTCCGCTTCGGCACATCGGCCCCGGCGTGGCAGCATCTGAACAAGGTGCTGGCGCTGGCCTGTGGTGCGCGGGAGGCCCACCTCGTGCGGCTGGATCTGTACCGCATCACCTGACCCGACACCCGACAACCGACACCTGAGAACGAGGAGACAACCCATGAACCACACCCCCTTCCGCCCGCTCCTGGGCATCAGCATCAGCATGACCCTGGCGACGGCGCTGCTGTTGTCCGCCTGCGGCACCACAAGACCCGACCTGCCGGCCGTGGCGCTGCCGCCCCCTGGCTGTGACGACAGCCTGAAGACCGCGTTCAAGCCCGACGCGCAGACCACCGTGGTGTCGGTGCGCTCGGTCAAGAAGGGCGAAAAGCTGATCGCCGTCGACTCCCCCGCGCCGATCACCACCGCCGTGGACCTGTGCCTGGTCAAGCTGCTGGTCGGCCCCGGCTTCACCGCCGAGAAGGACAAGACCGCCCGCTCGTACTCGGAAGGCATCGGCATCGAGGTGTGGCTGCCCGCCCCGGTGCAGTGGAACGACCGCATCCGCAACTACGGCGGCGGCGGCTGGGTCGGCGGCGGCCACCGCGTCTCCGACCAGATCGGCAGCAAGGTGCCCGCCCTCGTCAACGCCAACCTGGGCTACGCCGTCGGCACCACCGACGCCGGCCAGCCCTGGTCGCAGGACGGCTCGTTCACCTTCCTCTCCAGCGGCCAGATCAACCGCGAAGGCTTCCGCGATTTCTCGTGGCGCGCGATGGTCGAGCAGGCGGTCAAGACCCAGGCGCTGGTCCGGCTCTACTACGGCCGCGCCCAGCGGTTCGCCTACTACGACGGCCATTCGCAGGGCGGGCGCCAGGGCCTGAAGGTGGCACAGGAGTACCCCGAGCTGTACGACGGCTACATGATCGCCCAGCCGGCCCTCAGCATCCCCAGCTTCGGCCCCACCGGCCTGTACGCCCAGGTGGTCATGAAAACCGACCTGGGCTACAACGCCACCGACAAGCCACGCGCCGCCGCCTTCGCCAGGAAGCTCAACGAGGCCGCGGCCCGCGCCGTCGCCCAGTGCGACCAGGCGAAGCTGGGCTTCCTGCTCGACCCCTTCAGTTGCAGCTACAACCCGGCCCGCGATGCGGCGGCGCTGTGTGCGGGTGTCGCGGGGGATGGCGTGACCGGCAGCGGCGCCGATCCGGCCGTGTGCCTGAGCCGCCCGGAGGCCGACGCCATCAACAAGATCTGGTACGGCGCGACCCGCGACGGTCGCTTCGACCCGAGCCAGACCGCCGCCGCCCGCAGCGGGTTGGCGCTCGGCGACGGCCAGCTCTGGTGGACCTTCACCCGCGGCACTGGCATCGGCGGCCTGGCCACCGGGGCCGGCACCGACAACGTGGCCACGGCACTGCAGGACGTGCGCTACGCCGCCGACGCCAGCGTGACCCGCGCCGCGCCGATCCTCAACACCTCGACCCCCGAGCGCAACCGCTGGACGCAGCTCAACTACGCCGGTCTGGCCGAGGCCGTGGACCGGGGCGTGGCACAGCAGGAACTCTTCAGCCACCTCGCCACCGACAACCCGGACCTGCGCAAGCTGCGCGACCTCGGGCGCAAGGTGGTGATGTACAACGGCCTGGCCGACGACGCCATTCCACCGGCCACCGCCGTCCACTACCTCGACCGCGTGCAGGCCCGGATGGGCGGCCATGCCGAGGTGCAGAAGTTCCTGCGCATGTACATGGTGCCCGGCATGGCCCACAGCTCGCAGGGCCGGGCGCACACCGTCGGCGGCCAGAACAACACGGTCCCGATGCCGATGCTGCCCGGCAACGCCAACCAGACCCCGACCCGTGCGCAGGATCAGATGTTCAGCGCGCTACAGGACTGGGTGGAGCGCGGCGTGGCGCCCGAGGACATGCTGATCACGTCCCGCGATGGCAGCGTCAGCTATCCCGTGTGCGTCTACCCGAAGAAGACCACCTGGAACGGCACGGGTTCGGCGAAGCTGGCCAGCAGCTACACCTGCCAGTGACCGGATGATCGGGCGTGCCCCATGAAAAAAGCCCGGCGCGAACCGGGCTTTCGATGACACGTCAGCGCAGGACGCTGGCGCGCAGGCTCCTCAGGGCTTCTCGCCCGTCGGGAACGGCCAGGCAGCTTGCGGGCTGAGCGTGGTCTTGGCGGTCGAGGACGACGCCGAGGCCGGCACCGCCTTCTTGGCGGTCTTCTTCGCGGCAGGCTTGGCAGCAGCGACTTCCTTGACGGCAGCGGCCGCCTTCTTCGGTGCAGCAGCCTTCTTGGCCGGCTTGGCGACCGGCGCGGGGGCCGGTGCTTCCACAGGCGCAGGTGCGGGTGCCGGGGCGGCGACCGCTGCGGCTTTCTTGGCAGCAGGCTTCTTCGCAGCCGTCTTGGCTGGTGCCGGTGCCGCAGCAGGCGCAGGTGCGGGTGCCGGCGCAGGGGCGGGGGCGGGGGCGGGAGCCGCCACTGCAGCGACCGGTGCAGCCTTCTTCTTCGCGGCAGCCTTCTTCGGCGCAGCGGCAGGTGCAGCCACAGCCACCGGTGCAGCGGCGACTGGCGCCGGAGCGGGTGCAGCCACCGCGGCCTTCTTCGCCGAGACCTTCTTTGCAGCGGCCTTCTTGGCCGGCGCGGCGGGTGCAGCGACCGGAGCGGGTGCAGGAGCCGGAGTGGCGGCTACCGGAGCCGCCGCCTTCTTCGGCGCAGCCTTCTTCACGGCCGCCTTCTTCACAGGCGCAGCAGCAGGCGCCGGAGCCGGCGCAGCGGCCTTGGCGGCCTTTTTCGCGGGCTTGGCAGCAGGGGATGCGGCCGGTGTTGCCGCAACAGCCTTGGTGGCCGCAGCCGTCTTCTTCGATGCCATCACAGTTCTCCTAGATGAGGATGATTTTGAACACAACACACCCGGGCGCCTGAGGGTGCTCCGGGTGATCCTCGGTCCGCGAAACAGTCTGCGGGAGACGTTCGGGTGCCTTGAATGGGGGAGCGGTCAGGCTGCACGGGATGGTGTTTCATCAATCCCAGGACAGCGCGCCGCCGGTTTGGTACTCGATCACGCGGGTCTCGAAGAAGTTCCGTTCCTTCTTCAGGTCGATCATCTCGCTCATCCACGGGAAGGGGTTCTCCTCACCCGGGAACAGCTCGTCGAGACCGATCTGCACCGCACGCCGGTTGGCGATGTAGCGCAGGTAGCCCTTGAACATCGCCGCGTTCATGCCCAGCACGCCGCGGGGCATGGTGTCTTCAGCGTAGGCGTACTCCAGATCGACCGCCTTGTGGAACAGCGCAATGATCTCGGCCTTGAACTCGGCCGTCCACAGGTGCGGGTTCTCCATTTTCAGCGCGTTGATCAGGTCGATGCCGAAGTTGCAGTGCATCGACTCGTCGCGCAGGATGTACTGGTACTGCTCGGCCGCACCGGTCATCTTGTTCTGGCGGCCCAGGGCGAGGATCTGCGTGAAGCCGACGTAGAAGAACAGACCTTCCATCAGGCACGCGAACACGATCAGCGACTTCAGCAGCGTCTGGTCGGTCTCGGGCGTGCCGGTCTTGAAGTGCGGGTCCATGATCGCCTCGATGAAGGGGATCAGGAACTCGTCCTTGTCGCGGATCGACTGGACTTCGTTGTAAGCGTTGAAGATCTCGCTCTCGTCCAGACCGAGGCTCTCGACGATGTACTGGTAGGCGTGGGTGTGGATCGCCTCCTCGAACGCCTGGCGCAGCAGGAACTGGCGGCACTCGGGCGCCGTGATGTGGCGGTAGGTGCCCAGCACGATGTTGTTGGCGGCCAGCGAGTCGGCGGTGACGAAGAAGCCGAGGTTGCGCTTGACGATGCGGCGCTCGTCTTCGGTCAGACCATTCGGGTCTTTCCACAGCGCGATGTCGCGGCTCATGTTCACTTCCTGCGGCATCCAGTGGTTGGCGCAGGTGGCGAGGTACTTGTCCCAGGCCCACTTGTACTTGAACGGGACGAGCTGGTTGACGTCGGTCTTGGCGTTGATGATGCGCTTGTCGGCAGCATTGACGCGGCGCTGGCTCACGCTGGACACGGCCGTCGAAGTGGTTTCCGAAGCGGGATGAGCACCGTTCGGTTCAGCGAAATTCGAGGGGGTGGGCGCGGAGCGCGGGGTGTCTTCCCAGACCAGCATGGCTGACTTCCTAGTGGGGGTGAATTATCGGAATGTTGTGTCCAAACACCAAGCGTTTCTTGGGAGTTTCAGGCCCCGAAGCGCTGGTGTTCGGACAGTTTCATTCCGCGGTCATGGTCAGGGTCGGATCACTGGCAGGCTTCGCAGCCCGGATCGTCGATCGCGCAGAACTTGACATCGGTGGCCGGGGTCGCGTCCGCCGCTGCCGCCATCATCGCCTGGGCCGCTGCTGCCGCCTTGTCGAAGGCGGACGGCGCACTGGCCGATCCACCCGAGCTGACCGCGTTGTGCGAGCCGGCGCCGACGGTGGACTTCTCGGCGCTGGTGGCGCTGGTCGTGCGGAGGTAGTAGGTCGTCTTCAGGCCGCGCAGCCACGCCAGCTTGTAGGTCTCGTCGAGCTTCTTGCCCGAGGCACCCGCCATGTAGATGTTGAGCGACTGCGCCTGGTCGATCCACTTCTGGCGACGCGCGCCGGCCTCCACCAGCCAGCGCGGCTCGACCTCGAACGCCGTCGCGTACAGGCGCTTCAGCTCCTCGGGCACGCGGTCGATGCGGCGCAGCGAGCCGTCGAAGTGCTTGAGGTCCATCACCATGATGTCGTCCCACAGGCCGAGCTTCTTCAGGTCGCGCACGAGGTACTCGTTGACGATGGTGAACTCGCCCGACAGGTTGGACTTGACCGACAGGTTGCCGAAGCTCGGCTCGATCGAGGCGTCCACGCCGATGATGTTGGAGATCGTCGCCGTCGGGGCGATGGCCACGCAGTTCGAGTTGCGCATGCCGACCTCGCCGATGCGGGTGCGCAGGGCGTCCCAGTCCAGCGTGGACGAGGTGTCCACCTCGACATAGCCGCCGCGCTGCTCGAACAGCAGCTTGAGCGAGTCGAGGGGAAGGATGCCGCGGTCCCACAGCGAGCCGGCGTAGCTCTGGTAACGACCACGCTCGGCGGCCAGGTCGGTCGAGGCCCAGTAGGCGTGGTAGCAGATCGCTTCCATCGAGCGGTCCGCGAACTCGACCGCTTCCTGCGACGCATACGGCACGCGCAGTTGGTACAGCGCGTCCTGGAAGCCCATCAGCCCCAGGCCGACCGGGCGGTGGCGCAGGTTCGAGTCACGCGCCTTCTTGACCGCGTAGTAGTTGATGTCGATGACGTTGTCGAGCATGCGCATCGCCGTCGAGATCGTCTTCTTCAGCTTGGCGGTGTCGAGCACGCGGGTACCGTTCGGGCCGTCCGTCAAGTGGTGGGCCAGATTGACGGAGCCGAGGTTGCAGACGGCAATCTCGCTGGCGTTGGTGTTCAGGGTAATTTCGGTGCAGAGATTAGATGAATGCACCACCCCGACATGCTGCTGCGGCGAGCGCACGTTGCAGGCGTCCTTGAACGTGATCCACGGGTGGCCGGTCTCGAACAGCATCGAGAGCATCTTGCGCCACAGGTCCACCGCCCGGATGCGCTTGAACAGCTTGATCTCGCCGCGCTGCGCCATGCCTTCGTAGCGGGTGTACGCCTGCTCGAAGGCGATGCCGAACAGGTCGTGCAGGTCCGGGCAGTTCGACGGCGAGAACAGCGTCCAGTCACCGCCCTCCATCACGCGGCGCATGAACAGGTCGGGAATCCAGTTCGCCGTATTCATGTCGTGGGTGCGGCGGCGGTCGTCGCCGGTGTTCTTGCGCAGTTCGAGGAATTCCTCGATGTCGAGGTGCCAGGACTCCAGATAGGCGCAGACCGCGCCCTTGCGTTTCCCGCCCTGGTTCACCGCCACGGCCGTGTCGTTCACCACCTTCAGGAACGGCACCACCCCCTGCGACTCGCCATTCGTCCCCTTGATGTGGCTGCCCAGCGCCCGCACCGAGGTCCAGTCGTTGCCCAGCCCGCCGGCGAACTTCGACAGCATCGCGTTGTCCTTGATCGCCTCGTAGATGCCGTCCAGGTCGTCGGGCACCGTCGTCAGGTAGCAGCTCGACAGCTGCGAGCGGCGCGTGCCGGCGTTGAACAGCGTCGGCGTGCTCGACATGAAATCGAACGTCGACAGCACTTCGTAGAATTCGATCGCCCGGCCTTCGCGGTCGATCTCGCCCAGCGACAGCCCCATCGCCACGCGCATGAAAAACGCCTGCGGCAGTTCGATGCGCTGCTTGCGGATGTGCAGGAAGTAGCGGTCGTAGAGCGTCTGCAGACCGAGGTAGTCGAAGTTCATGTCGCGCTCGGGCTTGAGCGCCGCCCCGAGGCGCACGAGGTCGAACTGCGCCATGCGCTCGTCCAGCAGCTCGGCGTCGATGCCCTTGCGGATGAACTGCGGGAAATACTCGACGTAGCGTTGCGCCATCTCGTGCTGCAGCACGTCGTCGCCGAGCACTTCGCGGCGGATCGTGTGCATCAGCAGCCGGGCCGTGACGCGGGTGTAGCCGGGATCCTTCTCGATCAGCGTGCGCGCCGCCAGGATCGCCGCCTTGTAGACCTCATCGACCGGCACGCCGTCGTACAGGTTGCGGCGCGTCTCGGCCAGCACCGGCGCGGCCGTCACCTCGTCGCCCAGATCGGCACACGCCGACTCGATCAGCAGTTGCAGCCCACCCTGGTTCAGCGGCACGCGCTGGCCGTGGTCCTGCACCACGAGTTCCGTCGGCGGCTGCGCAGGCGCCTGGCCCTTGCTCAGGCGCTCCTGGGCATGGCGCTCGCGGTAGAGCACGTAGGCCCGCGCCACGTCGTGGTGGCTGCCACGCATCAGGCCGAGTTCGACCTGGTCCTGCACGTCCTCGATGTGGAAGGTGCCGCCGCTCGGACGCGAGCGCAGCAGCGCGCGCACCACCGACTCGGTCAGCGTGTCCACCGCCTCGCGCACGCTGGCCGAGGCCGCGCCTTGCGCGCCCCGCACCGCCAGGAACGCCTTCATCATCGCCACCGCGATCTTGTGCGGCTCGAAGGCCACCACGGCGCCATTGCGGCGAATGATCTGGTAACCGGCGTAGGCCGAGGCCGTGCTGGCACCCTTAGCGGACATTGACTCGGGCTGGGAAGTGGTGGAGCTGGAGATGGCGGTGTGCATTGGTGGTCGCTCTTTCTTGTCTGGCCTAGTCGTGGCGGATCAAAGAAAAAGGCCCCTTTTTGAGAAGGCGCCTTTGGGTTTGTCTTTGTTGCGTTTCTTGCGCGCAAGAATATCACCACACTACAGGTAGTGTGATTGGTATTTTTAAAGCACTACCGCTAGTGTTCGATTGACAAATCACGGGTTGTCCGAGAATCTGATTTCATGCTACGTCGCAGCAGCCGTGCCAGCCTCCGCCAGTCGAATCCGGGGCCGGGATCACCCTTGCGACCAGGGGCCACATGTTCGTGACCAACCACTTCCGCGACAGGCCAGACGGACGCGACGTCGCGCAGCAGACGGGCTGCGGCACGGTACTGCGCAGCCTCGAAGTGCTGGCCTTCCAGGCCTTCCATCTCGATGCCCAGCGCGTAGTCGTTGCAGTTCGGCACGCCGCGCCAGACCGAGGTCCCCGCATGCCAGGCCCGGTCCCCGACGCGAACAAACTGCACCAGCTCGCCGCCTCGCCGCACCAGAAAATGTGCCGAAACCGCGACGCCAGCCAGTCCGGCGAAGTAGGGATGGCCAGCCGGATCCAGCCGATTGGTGAACAACCGCTCGACCGCGTCACCCCCGTAGATCCCGGGCGGCAGGCTGATCGAGTGCACCACGGCCAGACGCACGGGCTGCCCCGGCGGCCGCGGCCCGAAGTTGGGACTCGGCACCCGGCGCGCGGCGCGGTACCAGCCGTCCAGCCACGGCCCCCGGCGCGGTGCGTGGCGCCGGCTGCGCAGGCTGCGGCTCATGGCACCAGATCGCCCAGCGGCTCGGCGTCGTCGACGGTGAGCGCATCGCCGGCCACCTGGATGCCCAGCCGCGCCATGCGGTAGCGCATCTGGCGCAGCGTCAGGCCCATCGCAGCGCCAGCGGCAGTGCGGTTGTAACGGTGGTGTTCCAGCGCCCGCACCAGCACCTCGCGCTCGACGTCATCGAGATAGGCCACCAGATCGGCCGGCAGCGCCACCGCATCGACCACCCCCATGACCGGCTCGGCGGGCACCACCCGCGCAGGCTCGGCCGCCAGGGGAGCGGCGGACGCCTCGTGCAAGCCCAGGTCGCCCACATCGATCAGCCCGCCCGACGACAGAGCCACCGCCCGGTGCAGCAGGTTCTCCAGCTCACGCACATTGCCCGGAAACGGGTGCTGCGCCAGCGACTGCAGCGCAGCACCCGTCAGCCGCGGCACCTCCACCAGCGCCGACTCGCCCGCCACGCGGGCCAGCACCGCCTCGCACAGCAGCGGCAGGTCGTCGAGCCGCTCGCGCAGCGGCGGGACGCGGATCTGGATCACGTTGAGCCGGTAGTAGAGGTCCTGCCGAAAGCGCCCTGCCGCCACTTCGCACGCCAGATCCTTGTGTGTCGCGCTGACGATGCGCACGTCCAGTGGCAGCTCGGCCATGGCGCCCACCGGCCGCACCGCACGTTCCTGGACCACGCGCAGCAGCTTGCTCTGCATCGCCAGCGGCAAGTCACCGATCTCGTCGAGGAACAGCGTGCCGCCGCTGGCCGCCTGGAAGAAGCCCTCGCGGTCCTCGTTGGCGCCGGTGAAGGCGCCCTTGCGGTAGCCAAAGAACTCCGCCTCCAGCAACTGCTCGGGGATCGCGCCGCAATTGACCGCGATGCACGGCCCGCCCGCCCGCTGGCTGACCTGGTGGATGGCCCGCGCCACCAGTTCCTTGCCGGTGCCCGACTCGCCGTGGACCAGCACCGGCGCCATGCTGCGCGCGACCTTGTCGATCAGCACCCGCACCTGCTGCATGACCGGCGTGCGGCCACCCATGCGCTGCAGTGCATCCGCCACCACCGGCGCTGCGGCAGGCCGGGTGAGCCGCCCTGCCCCGCGCATCGCCGGGGCCGCGGCCACCGCCAGACCGCGGCCGAGCGCCGACGCCACGACGCTGCGGAACTGGCGCAGGTCCACCGGCTTGGTCAGGTAGTCATAGGCACCGGACTTGAGCGCCTGCACTGCGTTCTCGGCCGAACCGTAGGCCGTGATGACGATGGTCTTCTCGGGCCGGCCGGCCTGCTCCAGCCGTCGCAGCAGGTCCAGGCCCGTACCGTCGGGCAGGCGCATGTCGGTGATGATGGCGCTGTAGCGGGCGGCGTTCAGCAGCGTCCAGGCTTCTTCGACCGTCCCCGCCGTCTCGATGTCGTAGCCCTCGCGCAGCAGGGCCAGCTCGTAGAGCGTGCGCAGGTCGGGTTCGTCATCGACGACCAGCAGGCGAGGTGGGGCGGAAAGGCTCATGCAGTGGACTCGGCCAGTGAGAGGGTGACGCACGGCATCGCCACCAGGAAGACATTGCGGTGGCGGGCGCCCGGTCCGCGCGGCCGGAAGTCGATCGAGGCCCCGTAGCGCGCACACAGCTCGCGGCAGATGTACAGCCCCAGCCCGGTGCCGCGGCTGCGGGTGGAGAAAAAGGGCTCGAACAGGTGCGGCTCCACATCGGGGGCGATCACTTCGCCATCGCTGGCCACCGACAGCTCGATGCGGGCTTGCGCCCGGGCCGCCACACGCACCCACACCGCGTGTGGCTGGTGGCTGCCATGGCGCAGCGCGTTGTCGAGCAGGTTGACCAGCACGCGGCGCAGGTGCTCCGGGTCAAAACGGACGGGCAGCGGCTCGTCGCCAGTGTCCACGAACAGCGTGCTGCGGTCGTCGTTGGACAGTCCGGCCGTGCGGGCCCAGTCGGCGCACAACCGCCCCACTTCGGCGCCCAGCTCGATCACCGGCGCATCGCTCGACGCACCCGGCGACACCTCGGCCACATCGTCAACGATGCGCTGCAGCCGCTCGACGTTGTCGGCCACCATACGGCTCAGGCGCTGCTGGCCGGGGTCGGTGAGGTCTTCGGCCAGCAGGGCGTTGGCCTGGGCGATGGCGGCCAGCGGGTTGCGGATCTCATGGGCGATGCCTGCCGAGACCCGGCCCATCGCGGCGAGCTTTTCCTGACGCGCGCGCGCACGCAGCGTACGCACGTCCTCCAGGAACAGCACGCACAGCGCCTCACCCGAGCGCGCATCGCGCCGCCGCGTGAAGCGCATGCGCACCCGCAGTGGGCGCTCCTCGGCAGGGGAGTCCGCGCTGGACGAGGCCACGCGCAAACTGATCTCCTGTCCACCTTCGGGCCAGACGCCGCGGGCATAGCCCCGCGCCAGCGCCTCGCGCAGCGGGGCCCAAGCCGGCAGATGGTGCAGGTCAAAGGGCATGAAACGCCGCGCCTTGGGCGCACCGATGAGCTGCAATGCCGCCGGATTCGCCGCCTGCACCCGCCCCTCGCGGTCGGCAACCATGACGCCGTCCTGCATTTCCTCGATCATCAGCCGGTTCAGGCGCGCCTGCTGGCGAGCGATTTCCAGCGTGCTCCGTGCGGCCATTTCCTGCCGAGCGAGGCGGTCCGACAACTGACCCGCCAGCATCGCGATGGTGAGCACCCCGCCCCCGGCAATGCCCGCCTGCATCAGCGCTGCGGCCAGTTCGTCCGCACTGGACGCACCCCACCAGGCCTCGCCCAGCAGCAGCAGCACCACCCCGGAGGCCACGCCGTACGCCTGATGGCGCGGCATCAGCGTAGCGGCCATCAGCACTGGCAGCATGTAAAGCGCAGCCACGTTCACCGCCGGTCCCGACGCGAACAGCAGCAGCGTAAAGGCGAGCAGGTCCACCCCGATCGTCGCCAGCGCCCAGCGGTTGCGCAGGTGCCCCGAAGCCGCCATGTGGCCGGTCGGCGCCACCGGCCAGACCAGCACCGCCAGCGACGCCAGCACCTGCACGCCACACACCAGCAGCGACGCCCACACCGGCCGGCCGCTCAGGTAGGCGACCACCAGCCCCTGGATCCCCAGCAGCAGCACGCCCAGCAAGGCACGGGCGATGGTGAAGGCCCGGAAGATGCGCTGAAAAGAGGCGGGGGGATCGACCCGGCTGCTGCGGTGCGGCGGCGGCGATGGACCATTCACCGGCACAGCTTGAGGTGCAGCAACAGGGGATGGCGCAGCGGCAGCGGCAGGCCCGGGCACGGACGGGCGCGCATCGCCACGGTCCAGCGACATCGGCTGTGTGCGCTCCAGGCCGAAGCCGAGCGTCGTGAACCAGTTCTCGTCGCGCACCGGTTGCGCGCCTCAGGATCGCCCGAAAGGCGCACGCGGCCCTGCGCGCCGGTGCGCTGCCGAGCAGTACGGCTGCCCATCGCGCGACTTGGCGTCGGCCGAGGCCAGGTGCATGCCGCAGTGGGCGCAGCGCGCCAGAGTCTGCACGGCGCGGCTGGGCGGCGCTTCAACCGGTGCATCGTCCCGGCGTGCGGGCGGTGGCAGCCTGCGCGCACTGCGCAGCAGCCACACGACCGCCAGCACGGTCAGCAGGATCAGCAGCAGCTTCATGGCCCGCCACCCGACCCGACCAGCGCACTGACCACCGTGCGGTGCAGCAGCACCTCCAGCACGAAGCGCGAACCGACATAGGCCAGCAGCAACAAGGCCGCGCCCACGTACAGCCCGCGTGTGGCCAGCCGTCCGCGCCAGCCGAACGCCTGCCGCCCCGCCAGCAAGCCGGCCAGCACCAGCCAGCCGAGCAGCGAGAACACCGTCTTGTGGTCCCAGTGCCAGACCGGGGTGACCCATACGCCCAGCGCCAGCGCCAGCGACAGCACGACAAACCCCGCCCAGACGAAGCGGTAGGTCAGCTTCTCCAGCGTCAGCAGCGGCAGCGCCGGCGGCGGTGCGACCACCTCCGCGCGCAGCCCCGGCTTCTTCATGCGCAGGCGCATCGCCCGTTCCGCACGGTCCAGCCACGCTGCATGGAGCACCGCCGCCGCCACCAGCCCGTAGGAGGCCAGCCCGAGCATCCAGTGCAGCGGCGCCCAAGGTGATGCCGGATACAAGCCGCCCTCCCCCGGAAACAGCAGCGCCAGCGCCAGCGTGCCGCCGCCCAGCGCCGCCAGCAGCCGCCGCACCCCCGGCAGCGGCACGCAGCGGCTCTCCACGGCATGCACCGCCAGCACCATCCAGGCCGTCGCCGACAGTGCCGGGGCAAAGCCGAAGCGGGCGCCCTGCATCACCAGCCCGATGCCGAACAGGTGCGCCAGACCGGCCACGCCGTGGAACCCCCAGGCCAGCGGCAGCGCACGCCGCGCCAGGGCGCCGACGCCCGGCAGTGCCGCCAGCGCATAGGCCACCAGCGCCAGCAGCGACGGTGCGAGCGACCAGACAGACAGTCCGTGGGCCAGGGGGTGCGAGGGGGTCGATAAAATCACCTGCACAGTGTACTTTTCCTAGTCAACCGGGACACCCGATGGCCTCCGCCCTTTCCGAACGTCTGTCACGCCTGGTCAAGTCGATGCGCGGCCAGGCCCGCATCACCGAAGCGAACGTCCAGGACATGCTGCGCGAGGTCCGCATGGCGCTGCTGGAGGCCGACGTGGCCCTGCCGGTGGTCCGCGACTTCGTCGCCCGCGTCAAGGACCGCGCCCTCGGCGCCGAAGTGGCCAACTCGCTCTCGCCGGGCCAGGTGCTGGTGAGCATCGTCCACAAGGAACTCGCCGCCACCATGGGCGAAGGGATCTCCGACCTCAACCTCGCCACCCAGCCACCGGCGGTCATCCTGATGGCCGGTCTGCAGGGCGCCGGCAAGACGACGACCACCGCCAAGCTGGCCAAGCACCTGATCGAGCGCCGCAAGAAGAAGGTGCTGACCGTTTCGGCCGACGTCTACCGCCCGGCCGCCATCGAGCAGCTCAAGATGGTGACGAAACAGGCCGGTGCCGAATGGTTCCCCTCCACCCCGGACCAGAAACCGCACGACATCGCGCTGGCCGCCATCGACTACGCGAAGAAGCACTACTTCGACGTGCTGCTGGTGGACACCGCCGGCCGCCTCGCGATCGACGAAGCCCTGATGGCCGAGATCCGCGACCTGCACGCCACGCTGAACCCGATCGAGACGCTGTTCGTCGTCGATGCGATGCAAGGCCAGGACGCGATCAACACCGCCCGGGCGTTCAAGGAGGCCCTGCCGCTGACCGGCATCGTGCTGACGAAGCTCGACGGCGACTCGCGCGGCGGCGCGGCGCTGTCGGTGCGGCAGATCACCGGTGCACCGATCAAGTTCGCTGGTGTCTCCGAGAAGATCGACGGGCTGGAGGTGTTCGACGCCGAGCGCCATGCCGGCCGCGTGCTCGGCATGGGCGACATCGTGGCGCTGGTCGAGGAGGTCCAGAAGGGGGTGGACATCGACGCCGCCCGCAAGCTCGCCGACAAGGTCAAGAGCGGCGAGAGCTTCGATCTGAACGATTTCCTGGCCCAGATCAGCCAGATGAAGAAGATGGGTGGCCTGAGCGGCCTGCTCGACAAGCTGCCGGCCGAGCTTGCCGCCAAGGCGGGTCAGGCCGACATGGGCAAGGCCGAGAAGGACGTGCGGCGCATGGAGGGGATCATCCATTCCATGACCCCGCTGGAGCGCCGCAAGCCCGACTTGCTCAAGGCCAGCCGCAAGCGCCGCATCGCCGCCGGCGCGGGGGTGCATGTGCAGGAGATCAACCGCATGCTCAACCAGTTCGAGCAGATGCGCGACATGATGAAGAAGATGAAGGGCGGCGGGATGATGAAGATGATGAAGCGCATGGCCGGCAAGAAGGGCATGCCGGGAATGGGTGGCATGGGCGGCATGGGCTTCTGACGCTCCTTCACGGATGTAACAGTCAGACAGTGATGCAGGTACACAACCAGAACCTGTTACATCCATCACACCTTCGCCGGGATTGACGTCAGGCACCCGGACAGGTAGCTTGACGGAATGAATTTTTCATCTATCGCATCCAGCAACGCAGCTCTGCTGCTGGCGGGCTGTGTGGGCGCCGCGGCACTGCTCTGGCTATGGCGCCGACTCACCAGCCGGCCGACCGATCCGGCCCGCCTTGGCCGTCCCCGCGCCCTTGACGCCGTGGATACCGTCATTGGCTGGCCGCCAGAAGCCACACGGGTCCTGACCTTGCGCCACCAGCGCGCGCTCGAGGTTCTGCGCCGTGCGGTGCCCGAGCACATGATCCTGGCGCAGGTGCCGCTGTCGCACTTCATCAAGGTCCCGACGCGCCATTCCTACGTCGAGTGGCTGCGCCGGGTCGGCCATGTCTGCGTGGACCTGATGGTCTGCGACAGCGCCTCCAACGTGGTGGCGATCATCGAGGTGCGCCAGGCGGACAAGGTCGATTCGGAGCGTGCCCGCAAACGCCAGCAGCGCACCGAGCGGGTACTGCGCGCGGCGGGCATTCCGCTGCATGTCTGGAACGAGGCATTCCTGCCGGACCCGATCGCCGTGCGCAAGGCGCTGCTGCAGGACGAACCGGACACCGCCGCATCGCCCATGCAGGACACCGGCCCGGACACAGCACCGCTGGACACTGCCGTGCGCGGTGGACCGCGTGTGCGTCCGTTCGACGGCCAGGATCTACCGGGTTACAAGGATCCGCCACGCAGCACCTGGTTCGACGAACTCCATGCGACCCAGCCGGTGCAACTCGATGGTGTCGATGTATCGCTCGACGTCCCGATGCCGGGCATCGGCCGCGGACCGAACCGCACGGTCACTGCGCAGCGCTGAACAGACAAAAAAAGAGCCCCAGCATGTTTGCTGGGGCTTATAAGCCTTAACGCTGTCAACACGGTAAGGCACCTGCTCAGGGAGGAAAAGCAGGGAATGAGCGCCTAGCGGCGCATCACTCAGGGTAAAGTTTAACACCAAGCGCGCCTTTGACAAGGTCAGGGGTGTCCCTTAGAGCCTGGGCATTCCGCTTGATTCGACAAAACTGGCGTGCGCCGCACCGCTTTCACACTGCCCTGCCCATGTTCCCACCCGCCCGACACCCCCTGCACCGCCCCCGCCGCCTGCGCCGCGACACCTTCACCCGCAACCTCGTGCGCGAGCACCAGCTGAGTTGCAGCGACCTGATCTATCCCGTGTTCGTGCTCGAAGGCCAGGGGCTGGTGCAGGACGTGGCGTCGATGCCCGGTGTGCAGCGCCGCAGCCTCGACCAGTTGCTGCCCGTGGCGGAACAGTGCGTGTCGCTCGGCATTCCAGTGATGGCGCTGTTCCCCGTGCTGGGCAGCGCCGGCAAGACGCCCGACGGCCGCGAAGCGACCAACCCGGACGGACTGGTGCCGACGGTCGTGGCGGAGCTGAAGAAGCGATTCCCGGAACTCGGGATCATGACCGACGTGGCACTCGACCCCTACACCTCGCACGGCCAGGACGGTCTGCTCGACGACACCGGCTACGTCCTCAACGACGAGACGATCGCCGTGCTGGTGCAGCAGGCGCTGGTGCAAGCCGAGGCTGGCGTGGACATCGTGGCCCCCAGCGACATGATGGACGGCCGCATCGGCGCCATCCGCGAGGCGCTCGAAGCGAAGCGCCTGATCCACACCCGCATCATGGCCTACAGCGCCAAGTACGCCAGCGCCTTCTACGGCCCGTTCCGCGATGCGGTGGGCTCGGCCGGCAATCTGGGCAAGAGCAACAAGAAGGTCTACCAGATGGACCCCGGCAACAGCGACGAGGCGCTGCGCGAGGTGGCACTCGACATCGCGGAAGGCGCCGACATGGTGATGGTCAAACCCGGCATGCCCTACCTGGACATCGTGCGCCGCGTGAAGGACGAGTTCCGCGTGCCGACCTTCGCCTACCAGGTCAGCGGCGAGTACGCGATGCTCAAGGCCGCCGCCCTGAACGGCTGGCTCGACCACGACGCCGTGATGATGGAGTCGCTGCTGGCCTTCAAGCGCGCCGGAGCCGATGGCGTGCTGACCTACTTCGCGCTCGACGCGGCCCGGCTGATCCGCCAGGGCTGAGGCGATCGCAGCCATGCGGGTCTTCCTGATCGACGAACGCTGCACCGAACTGCCCGAGCTGCCACAGGCCTTGCCCGAACGCGGTTTCCTGTGGATTGCCTCCGCGCGGCGCGAGTTCGAAGTCCGGGTTGCGGAGGTGCAGACCGTGCTGCAGCAGTGTGCGGGCGGCCAGCTCGTGGACCTGCACATCTCCGACCTGCTGAGCAACCAGCTCCCCTCGCACTTCGACTACACCTCCTGGTACGACCTGCTGGTGTTCCGCCGACTCGCCGCAGCGCCAGGCAGCACCGGCCTGTTCCTCGACGACGCACACGGCACCGTCGCCACCGCACGCCAGGCGCTGGCATCCATCGACACCAGCCCGGTCGGCTTCGCGGTATTCGACCGCGTGCTGCTGACCGTGCATCCGGCCGACTGCCTGGTGCGGGATTTCTTCGCCACCCGCCTTGCCCAGATGACCGTCAACGGCAGTGGTGCCAGCCGGCTGCCCCCCAGCCCGGCCGACCTGATGCTGCGCATCGTCAACCACATGGTGGACGGCTATCTGGAGCTGCGCCGCCTGCTCACCCGCCAGCTCGCCACGCTGCAGCAGGCCCTGCTCAGTCCGCGCAACCGGCACATGGACTGGACGGCGCTGCTCGACTCGCGCAATACATTGCACCAGCTGGAGGACATCTGCGAGGACCAGCGCAGCGCCATCCAGGAATGGATCGACGGCCTCGACGAGTGGCCGACGGCTCCGGACGACAGCGCCCGCCGTGACCAGGAACTGCTGCGGGTGCGCTCACGCGATGTGCACGAACACATCGAGCGGGTGCTGGGGCATGTGCGGCGACTGGAGTCGTCGATCGAGAGCGCCGTGCAGATGCACTTTTCCGCCGTCGGCCAGCGCACCAACGACATCATGCGCACGCTCACGGTGCTGACCGCGATCTTTCTGCCGCTGAACCTCATCACCGGGTTCTTTGGCATGAACTTCGACGCCCTGCCGCTCATCCACACCAGTACCGGCATCTGGATCGCCGTGTCGCTGATGGTCATGATCGGCGCCGGGCTGAGTGTGTTCTTCTGGCGCAAGCGCTACCTGGGCACCACACGCGGTTGATCCGCGGTCACAACACGTCGCGCAGCACCTGCACCGTTTCGCTCAGGCGTGGCAGCAGCCGCGCGATCGCCTCGCTGCCGCGGGCGGGCGGCATGGGCATCGGCATGGTCGTGCCGAGGGCGCCGACACATTCGCCCTTGCGGTCCTTCACCGGCATGGCGATGCCGCGCAGCCCCGGCGTGAGCTGCTGCTCGGTGACCCAGTAGCCAAGGTCACGGGCACCGTGCACATCGCGCAGAAACGCCACCGGATCGGTGGTGGTGCGGGGCGTGAAGGCGCTGAACTCATGCTGTGCCACCCACTCGGCCAGCCGCGCCTCGCCGAAGGTGGACAGGATCGCCGGCCCCGGCGTCACCACGTGCGCCGGCACCCGCGCCCCGACCGGAAAGCCGATCGACACCATGCGCGTGCTGTTGCTGCGTGCCACATAGACCACCATGTGGCCGTCGAGCACGCTGAAGTTGAAGTTCTCGCCGCACTCCATCGCCAGCCGCTGCACGAAGGGCTGCACCAGCCGCGGCAGCCGCGCCGCCTCCAGATAGCTCTGCCCGAGCCGCAGCACCCGCGGCGCGAGCCAGAAGCGCTTGCCGTCCGTGTTCGCATAGCCGAAGTGGACGAGGCTGAGCAGGTAGCGGCGCGCCGCCGTGCGGGTCAGGCCGGTGCGGGCGGCGGTTTCGGCGGCGGTCAGGCGCGCGTGTTCCTCGTCGAAGGCTTCGATGACGCGCAGGCCCTTGCCGAGGCCGTCGATGATGTCCTTGCGGTCGATGCCGGTGTCTGTGTCCATGTCCTGTCCCCTCCTGCTGTGGTGTTTGCCGGGCACAGGGAAATCCCGACAAAGAGATGATCATCGCCGAATACGCGCGACTATCGCGCAAACAGGGCAAACACACCTTGTCGCCCGCCGGACAGCTCACTATCGTCCGCACCCATGCACATCAACGGCCACACCCGCGTTTTCCTGGTCCTCGGCCACCCGGTCGGGCAGGTGCGCGCCCCCGAAGTCTTCAACCCGCTGTTCCTGGCGCATGGCGTCGATGCCGTGCTCGTGCCGGCCGACGTGGCGCCGGCGCAGCTCGGTGACTTCGTGCGTGGGGCGTTCAGCGCCGCCAACGTCGGCGGCCTGTGGCTGACCATTCCGCACAAGGCCGCCGTGCTGGACCTGCTCGACCGCGTGGACCCGCTGGGCACCCGCGCCGGCGCCGTCAACGCCGTGCGCCGGCAATCGGATGGTTCGCTGGACGGCGGACTGTTCGACGGCATCGGTCTGGTCAAGTCGCTCGACCACCTGGGCGTGGCCACGGCTGGCCGGCGCGTGCTGCTGGTCGGCACGGGCGGCGCGGGCATGGCGATCGCCGTGTCCCTGGCCGAACGGGCGCTGGGCACGCTGGACCTGTTCGATGCGGTTCCCGGGCGCGCCATTGCGCTGGCCCAGCGTCTGCAGGAGGACGCCCGGTGTCCCGTGCGGGCGGCGCCGTCGAGCGATCCGGCCAGCTACGACGTCGTGGTCCACGCCACTCCGCTCGGCCTGCAAACCGACGACCCCCTGCCGTTCGACGTCAGCCGCCTCGACCCAGCCGCCACCGTCATCGACATCCTGATGAAGCCGTACGCGACACCGCTGCAGCGCGCCTGTGACGCCCGCGGCATCGTCTGCCACCCCGGTTTCGAGATGCTGGCCCAGCAGGTGCCCGACTACCTGCAGTTCTTTGGCTACCCCGAGATCGCCGCCGCGGTGCAAGGCGATCTGGACCCCGTGCGGCGCAGCCTGCGGGCACTGGTCTGACTTCCGATGACCGCGATTCGACCGCTATCCTTGACACCCTCGCCACACCACACCGGAGACAACCGATGACCCATACCCGCCACACCTTCCTCGCACTGGCCGCCCTGATCGCCCTCGGTGGCACCAGCGTCGCCCAGGCCCAGGCGATCAAGATCGCCAACATCGTCGAGCTGTCGGGCGCGGGCGCCTCGGCCGGCACCAACTTCAAGAACGGCGTCGAGCTGGCCGTCAAGGAAATCAACGCCGCGGGCGGCATCCTCGGCAAGAAGATCGAGACCACCACGCTCGACACCCAGTCCAACCCCGGCGTGGCCAAGGGCCTGACGCAGAAGGCCATCGACGACGGCGTGTTCGCCGTCTTCGGCCCGGTCTTCTCCGGCTCGATCATGGTCAGCATGGCCGAGACCCAGCGCGCCGAAGTGCCCAACTTCACCGGCGGCGAGGCGGCGGCCATCACCCAGAAGGGCAACCCCTACATCTTCCGCACCAGCTTCACGCAGACCACGGCCATGCCGAAGGTGGCGCGCTACATCGCCAACGGCCTGAAGGCCAAGACGGTGGCGGTGATGTACGTCAACAACGACTTCGGCAAGGGTGGCCGTGACGCGATCACCAAGGCACTGGAAGCCAGTGGCGTGAAGGTGGTGGCCGACATCTCGACCGACTCCGGCCAGATCGACTTCTCTGCCCCGGTGCTCAAGGCCAAGTCGGCCAACGCGGATGCGCTGTTCGTCTACACCAACGAAGAAGAGTCGGCCCGCGCGCTGCGCGAACTGCGCAAGCAGGGCTACACCAAGCCCATCGTCGGCGAGACCACGCTGACGGGCCAGAAGGTGATCGAGCTGGCCGGTGAAGCCGCCAACGGTGCAGTCGCCCACGTCGGTCTGACGGTGGATGCACCCAGCCCGCTGATGCTGAAGTTCAAGGCTAAGTTCTACCAGGACTACAAGTACATCAGCGACCACAACGGCATCAAGGGCTACACCGGCGTCTACCTGATGAAGGCCGCGATCGAGAAGGTCGGCAAGGTCGATCGCATCGAAGTCGCCAAGGCCCTGCACGGCCTGAAGGTGTCGGCCGCCAAGCACCCCGGCGTGCTGATGGACGTGGCGATGGACAACAACGGCGACCTCGACCGCGAGAGCTTCATCGTCGAAGTGAAGAACGGCAAGCAGGAAGTCAAGGAAGTCCTGCCCGCGCTGAACGCCGCGAAGTAATCCGGCGCCTCCCGCTTGCGTCCGCCCTGTCGGTGATCCGGTCAGGGCGGGCCGCAGGCTTGCTTTCTGCCCTCGACGCGCTTCGAGAGGACACCATGACCGACTTCTTCCAACTGCTGTTCTCCGGTGTCGCCACCGGCAGCATCTACGCGCTGGCCGCGCTGGGCTTCACGCTGCTGTGGCAGGCGTCGGGCACCATCAACTTCGCCCAAGGCGAGTTCGTGATGCTGCCCGCGTTCACGATGCTGGCCTTCTCTGCGTTCGGGCTGCCGCTGCCGATCGCGTTCATCGTCACCTGCGTGGTCGGCGTGGTCGTGCTCGGCTGGGGCTTCAAGCGCGGCATCGCCGATCCGCTGCTGCGCCACGGCCTGATGCCGATCGTGGTCGCCACCATCGGCCTGTCGATCGCGATGCGCAACGGCGTGCGCGCCGGCTACAGCGCCGAAGCCCACCCCTTCCCGAGCCTGTTCGGCGAGGCACTGTTCAACATCGGCGGCGTGACCATCACCGCCGCCGACGTCGGCACCCTGGTCCTGGCGCTGGCGCTGGTGCTCGGTACCCAGGCGCTCCTGGCCAAGACCGTCACCGGCCGCGCGATGCAGGCCGTCGCGCAGAACACCGAGAGCGCCACCGTGCTCGGCATCAACGTGCCGCGCATGGTGTTCTATACCTTCGCCGTGAACGCGCTGCTGGCCTGCGCCGCCGCGCTGCTGGTGACGCCGACCTACCTCGCCAAGTTCGACATGGGCGAGGGGCTGGGCAACAAGGCATTCTTCGCGGCCATCATTGGCGGCTTCAACAACTCGCGGGGCGCGCTGCTGGGCGGGATCATCGTCGGCGTGGCGGAAAACCTCGCCGCCGCCTACGTCTCGCCGGCCTACAAGGACGCGGTCGCGCTGGTCCTGTTCATGGCCGTGATCCTGTTCAAGCCGGAAGGCCTGATGGGCAAGAAGGAAATGCGCAAGGTCTGACACCCCACCGCTGCCCAAGGACACCCCCACCATGAAAACACTCCACAAGCTCGGTGCGCTGGCCATCCTGGTCCTGCTGCTCGCCGCCCCGCCGCTGCTCAAGAACTACGGCGTCTACCTCTTCACCACCTGGCTCATCTTCATCATCGCCACGATGGGCCTGAACCTGACCGTCGGCTACGCCGGCCAGAAATCGCTCGGCCACGCCGCCTTCTTCGGCATCGGCGCCTACACGGTGGCGATCCTGCTGCAGCACGGCGTGAGCTTCTGGATCGGACTGCCGAGCGCGATGGTGCTGTGCTTCGTCATCGGCGTGCTGCTGGGCTTCCCGGCGCTGCGGGTGCAGGCGATCTACCTCGCCTTTGCCACGCTGGGCTTCAACACCGCCGTCTGGCTGGTGATGCGCAACGAGGAGTGGCTGACCGGCGGCACCTTCGGCATCAACGGCATCACCCGGCCTAGCCTGTTCGGCTACTCGCTGGACGGCGCGCTGCCCTACTACTACTTCGTGCTGGCGGTGGCGCTGATCCTGGCGGGGCTGCTGTGGGGCCTGCTGCGCTCGCCGTGGGGCAAGGCGTTCACGGCGCTGCGCGACAACCCGATCCGCGCCGAGAGCCTGGGCATCAACATCCAGCGCTACACGCTGCTGGCCTTCGCGATCGGCGCGGTCTATGCCGGCGTGGCGGGCGCGCTGTTCGGCTCGCTGGTGCAGTTCATCGAGCCGGCACCGTTCACCGTGGGCGCGTCGATCATGATGTACCTGATGGTGGTGGTCGGCGGGCCGGGGTACTTCTTCGGGCCGGTGCTGGGGTCGGCGGTGGGCGTGCTGCTGCCGGAATGGCTGCGGTTCGCGCAGGCGTGGTACCTGTTCGTCTTCGGTGCGCTGGTCGTGCTGCTGATGCTGTGGCTGCCGGATGGCCTGCTGAGCATCCCCGATCGGCTCAAGGCGCGTCGCCAGGCGCGGGAAGCGTCGGCTGCCCGTGCGGCGTCCGCTGCAGCGGCCGAACAAGCTGCCAAGAAAGGCCAATGAACCATGACGGCTCCCCTGCTCAAGGTCACGGACCTGAAAAAAGCCTACGGCGCCATCCAGGCGGTCGGCGGCGTGTCGTTCGAGGTGATGCCCGGCGAGATCTTCGGCGTCATCGGCCCGAACGGCTCCGGCAAGACGACGATGTTCAACAGCGTGCTCGGCCAGATCACGCCGGACGCCGGCCAGATCGAACTCAACGGCCGCGACATCACCAAGCTCAGCCCGCTCGAACTCAACCAGCGCGGCGTCGGGAGAACCTTCCAGACGCTGCAGGTCTTCGGCAAGATGACCGTGCGCGACAACCTGATCGTCGCCGCCCAGGAACACCAGGGCACGATGTTCAGCCGCATGTTCGCGCCCGGTGACTCGGGTCTCGGCAAGAAGGCCGACGAGCTGATCGACCTGTTCCGCATCCGCCATGTCGCCGACAAGAAGGCCGGCGAGCTGAGCTACGGCCAGCAGAAGCTGGTGGACATCGCGATGGCGTTCATGAGCGAGCCGGACCTGGTGCTGCTCGACGAACCCTGTGCGGGCGTCAACCCGAGCCTGGTCGGTGGCATCAGCACCCTGCTCAAGCAGCTCAACGAGAAGGGCCGCACGGGTGGCAAGGTCAGCAGCTTCGTCGTCATCGAGCACAACATGGACTTCGTGATGGACCTGTGCCACCGCATCCTCGTCATGGTCGAAGGCAAGGTGATGGCCATCGGCACACCGGCCGAGATCCGCGCCAACAAGCAGGTGCTGGACGCCTACCTCGGGAGCTGAACCATGTCTGGACAAGCCAACACCGCCGCCGCCACGCACGCCATCGAATTCGAGAACGTGCTCGCCGGCTACGGCGACTTCATGATCCTCAACAACCTGAGCTTCAAGGCCCGGCGCGGCGCGATCACGCTGCTGATCGGCCCGAACGGCGCGGGCAAGTCCACGGTGCTGAAGACGCTGTTCGGCCTGCTGAAGGTGCGCAACGGCCACATCCGCCTCGACGGACAGGACATCACCGGGGCGAACGCCAAGGATCTGCTGGTCCAGCACGGCATCGCCTTCGTGCCGCAGGGCCGCAACCTGTTCGGCCAGCTCACCGTCTGGCAGAACCTGGAACTCGGCGGCATCACGCTGGGCATGAAGACCACGCACGAGCGCATCCCCGAGGTGCTCAAGCGCTTCCCCCGCGTCGCCGAGCGGCTGCACAGCCAGGCGTCGGCGCTCTCCGGCGGCGAGCAGAAACAGCTCGAAATCGGCCGTGCGTTGCTGATCCGCCCGAAGGTGCTGCTGATCGACGAACCGTCCATCGGGCTGTCGCCGCTGGTGGTGGCCGACGTGTTCAAGCTGCTGCGCGGGCTGGCCGACCAGGGCACGACCGTGCTGATGGTCGAGCAGAACGTCAAGAGCGCGCTGAAGATCTCGGACGAGGCGATCGCGCTGGAGTCGGGGCGGCGGGTGCTGCAGAAGCCGGCGGGCGAGCTGCTGGCGGATCCGAACATCGAGCGGTTGTTCCTGGGGGGCGCGCATGCGGCCGCAACGGTGGCGAAGTGAGGTCGCCTGACTTCCGTGGACACCCGCTCGACCCGGTCACACCGGGAAGCGTCAATTCACCAGATACCGATGTTCAAACAGCGCGGCCAGTATTTCAGGCACGTCAACAGCGGCGGGAACCATGAACATTGCCATGTTGCCGTGGCAGACATTCGGCGCCAGATGTTGTTCAACCACATGGTATTCCGGCCTGTTGCAATAATCGTCCCACAAGATCACCGCACCCGGCTTCAGATTCAACAATGAATACAGGAAACAAGGCACTCTGAAACGGCCATCGACCAGCACCAGATCCGGACTGAGCGAACGTGCCCTGATGGCAGCCCAAGCGTCCGTGTAATAACTGGGCCATTGCGCCTGATGCTGCAGGTTGCTCGGAAAACCCCATGCACCGGTTTCTCCGATGTTGGCAAACAAGAGCACCACTTGGCTGCTGGTATCAATCTTGGCAATTTCAGCCGCGGTTTTTTCACGCCATTCCTGGCTTGATTCGATCGCAACAATATTAGCCACCTTCAGCCACGCGGCCAAGGTTGTGCTGCCGCCCATGCCAAACTCCAGATACGTGTGCGCACGACGAAGCGCCTCCGTCAGCGAAGCTCGCTCGGTTTCCGGCATGTGGGGTTGTGAAAATGGGTACATGGTCATCTTTGAAGAAGATATTGCCATCAACTATTTTCAGAACAAGGATTGAATTTGTGTCGCCGGATCGCCGCTGTTGATCCATGCCTGCCAATGGCGCTTCAGGCGAGAAATCTTGTGCCCCAGAATGGCTTGGTCAACATATTGACTGATCCTGTTCTTGCTGATCAGGTGCTGGCACCAACGGTCAACATCTCGTGGGGACAACGCCCAAGCCTGCTCGATATCGGAAATCTGCCACAGCCAATAGGGCGACAAATGCCCGTGAACTTGCAGCAAGGCGGGATCAATATCGGCCCCCAAATACCCCAGCTGGCGCGCCCAGATGCCGCGCACATGGCTGTTTGCAGCTTCACCGCTGATCGCACTGCTGCGCTGCTTGGGATGCTGGCGATAACGCACCAGAGGTATCGCGAGATTGGCCAGTTTTCCATGATGGCCGAGGCGGATCATGAAATCCCAGTCCTGCGCCATGTCCATCTTGTCGGTATATTGCACCCGGCTTTTCGACCAAAGCGCGCGATTGACCATCAGTGCAGTCTGCGCCATTGCACAATAGAACAGATTATCGACACAAATATCGTCGTGGTCCGGCGGAAACAGGCGCATGAACAGCACATTGTCGTGCTCATTGAAAACCTGCAGATCGCCCGCCACGGCAATCAATTCCGGATTCTGCTGCAAGAACAAGGCCGACTTCACGAACCGATCGGGCATGCTGATGTCATCGGCATCATGCAGCGCGATCCAGTCGCCTTGTGACTCTGCCATTCCGATGTTACGGGCATGAGAAACACCCCGGTTGATCGGCAGCTCGATCAGCCGGACAGGTAGCGTCGGGCTGATGCGAGAAAAATCGGCGATTTCCTGTTGACAGCGCTCGGTACCGCCATCATTCACCAACACCAATTCAACAAAGGAAAAAATCGAGAAGTCCGCCGCCGAGATACCCGCCAGCATCTCGGAAAAATGGACCGGGTCCGGATCCTTGAATGGAACGACAATGCTCAGCTTCATGGTCTATACCGACTCGCGCAACCGAGTGGCCATCACCTCACGCGCCAGACACAAGTCGTCCCACGACCGCGCCTTGTCCAGCGGATTGCGCAGCAGGTAGGCCGGGTGGTAGGTCACGACCACCGGCACGCCGGGTATTCCCGGCACCTCGTGCAACCGCCCGCGCAGCCGCCCGATCGGCTCGCCGGTCTTCAGCAGCGACTGCACCGCAAACCGCCCCATCGCCAGGATCAGCTTCGGCTGCACCAGCGCGATCTGGCGCAGCAGGTAGGGCTCGCACTGCGCCACCTCCTGCGGCTCCGGGTTGCGGTTCTGCGGCGGGCGGCACTTGAGCACGTTGGCGATGTAGACCTGCTCGTGCGCCGGCGCCTCGCTGCGCGTCAGGCCGACGGCGCGCAGCATGCTGTCGAGCAACTGCCCTGCCTTGCCGACAAACGGCTCGCCCTGCCGGTCTTCCTGCTCGCCAGGCGCCTCGCCGATCAGCATCCACTGCGCCTGCGGGTGGCCGACACCGAACACCGTCTGCGTGCGCCGCTCGCACAGCGTGCAGGCCCGGCACGACGACACGGCCGCACGCAACTCGTCCCAGCCCATCGCCGCCACGCCGCTCGGCCGCAGGGCAACCACAGGGGCTGCAGGGACAGGCACCGACACCGACACCGAGGCGGGCACAGATGACGGCGCTGGTGGCATTGCGGCCGGGCCGGGCTCCGGCACAGAGTCGACCACCACAGGTTCCGGCGCCGGCGCCGCCCACACCCGGATGCCCATTTCCTGCAGCATCGCCCGCTGCCGCTCGGTGTACGTCACGTCCATGCCGCATCCTCCGCCGTCACCGCCGGTTGCAGCGGCAGGCGCAGCACCAGCGCATCCTCGCGCCGCCCCGCGGCGTCCGGGTAATACCCGCGGCGCACGCCGATTTCCGCAAAACCCAGGTGCGCGTACAGCCGCCGCGCCCGCACGTTGCTCGGCCGCACTTCGAGCCAGAGCCACTCGGCGCCCGTGCTGCGGGCGTGGTCGATCAGCCGGTGCAGCAACTGCGTGGCCAGCCCGCGCCCCTGGTGGTCCGGCGAGATGGTCACGTTGAGCAGGTGCCACTCCTCGAACCCGGCCATCGCGACCTGGTAGCCCAGCAGTTCGCCATCGGGCGCCACCAGGCAATGGGTGAGGTGGCCCGCGGCGATCGAATCGACGAAGTTGGCGCGGCTCCACGGAAAGGGATACGCCCGCACCTCGATGCCCACCACGGCATCCAGCAACTGGACCGCCATCGGCAGCAGCGTTGGCATCGACATTGGCATGTCCACGGGCATCAGGCCGATCCTGCGGCCACCGCGGTGGCGGCGGCCTTGATGGCTTCGCGCTCGACCGTGGTCTGGGCGACCTTGTCACGCACATACAGCGGCAGCGCCAGCGCCGGGTCGATCCACGCCCCCCGCGCCTGCGCCACCCGGGCGAGCACCGCCAGCGCCGCGCCGTCCGGCACCGCCGCCGGCCACGTTGCCAGCCCGAGCCGCACCGCCAGCGGCCCCAGCATCTCGGTCTGCACGGTCAGCGCATTGCCGGCCAGTGGCGCAGGCGCCTGCGCGATCGCCTCGGCCAGCGCGGCGGGGCTGTAGAGCGCCACCGGCACGTCAGCGGTCCAGCCACCGTCCACCCCGCGGCACCAGCGCACAGCGTAGACCTCGCCCATGCGCGCGTCGAGCACGCTCCAGACCGCATCGGCCGTCTCGCCCTGCTGCCGTGCCGATTCGGCCAGCGCAGCGAGCGTATCGAGCGCCAGCAGCGGCCGATCCGCGCCGACCGCCAGCCCCTGCGCCACCGCACAGGCCGTGCGCAGGCCGGTGAACGCGCCGGGACCGTGGCCGAAGGCGATGGCGTCCAGATCGCGCAGCGCGAGGCCCGCGGCGTCCAGCAGTGCCCGGATCGCCGGCAGCAGCGCGGCCGACGACTGCGCACCGCCGGGCAGCGCCCGCACCAGCGCATCCTCCCCCTGCACCAGGGCCAGGTGGACGGTGTCGGTGGCGGTGTCGAGGGCCAGCAGGCGGGGGGCGGATCGGGGAGCAGACATGGCCGCCAGTGTACCGGCCGACCCGGCGCACCTTCGTATGATCCCGGCATGCCGATGCCGCCCCGTTTCCTGCCCTTGCTGCTGGCCTGCGCAGCGTTCAGTCTTTGCGTCGCCGCCCAGACGCCCTTGCCCGACCCCGTGCGCGCCGCGCTGGCCCGGGCCCAACTGCCCGAGGACAGCCTGTACGCCTGGGTCGCACCCGTCGAGGGCGGCCCGGCCTGGCTGGCACACCAGTCCAGCACACGCGCACACCCCGCGTCGGTGATGAAGCTGGTCACGTCGATGGCCGCGCTGGACCGGCTCGGCCCGCTGTTCCAGTGGCACACACCGGTCTACACGGATGGCAGCCAGCTCTACGTGCAGGGCCGCGGCGATCCGCGGCTGGTCAACGAGCGGCTGTGGTTGCTGCTGCGGCAGGTGATGGCAGTGACGGGGCCGGAGCTGCGCGGTGATCTCGTGCTCGACCGCAGCGCGTTCGCGATCCCGGTGGTCGATCCCGGTGCCTTCGACGGCGAGCCGCTGAAGCCGTACAACGTGCGGCCGGATGCGCTGATGGTGAACCAGAAGAGCGTCCTGCTGACGTTCCGGCCGGACCCTGCACGCGGCGTGGCCCGGGTGTCGACGGACACGGCGCTGGCCGGCGTGCAGTGGCCGGCGACGGTGCCGCTGACGGGTGGTCCGTGTCAGGACTGGCGCACTGGGCTGAAGCTTGATGTCAGCGATCCCGTGCGGCCGCGTTTCGGTGGCGGCCTGCCTGCGGCGTGTGGCGAAACGGTGTGGCCGCTGGCCTGGCCCGATCCAGCGGGGTTCAACGCACGGGCGATCGAAGGACAGTGGCTCGCGCTGGGCGGGCGCCTGCGCGGACGGGTGCGCGAGGGCCGGGTGCCCGCCGGAGCGACGCTGGTGGTCGATGGGCTGTCGCCGGCGCTGCCCGAGGTGCTGCGCGACATGAACAAGCACAGCAACAACACCATCGCCCAGCACCTGATGCTGGCGCTCAGCCCCGGTCAGCCCGAGCAGCCGGCCACCTGGGAGGGTGCGCGTGCCGAGGTGCAGGCGCTGGTGCAGTCGCAGGGTTGCCGGGACGACGAGCTGGTGATCGACAACGGCTCCGGCCTCTCGCGCGACGAGCGCATCAGCGCCCGCTGCCTGGGCCGGCTGCTGCAATGGGCCTGGACACAGCCGTGGATGCCGGAGCTGCTGGGCTCGCTGCCGGTGGCGGGCACCGAGACGACGGCGCGGCGCGTGGTGTCCGCCAGCGGGCGAGCGCATGTGAAAACCGGCTCGCTGGCCAATGTCGCCGCGCTGGCCGGCGTGGTGCATGGCCCCGATGGCCACCGCCATGTGGTCGTGGTGATGGTGAACCACCCGCAGGCCGCCAGCGCCGAGGCGCGGGCGGTGCTGGATGCGGTGGTGGGCTGGTCGATGGCACCACGCTGACGCGGGGCACGGCAGCCGGCAGGGTCAGAACGGGTTGTTGCGCGCGCGGTTGAGTGCCGCGATGCCAACCCGGCTCTGGAACGACACACCCGGGTGCTGCGCGTCGGCCCACAGGTAGGCGGTTCCGACACCGGCAGCGCCGCTGACCATGGTGGCCGTGCTGCAGGTCGGCAGTGGGGCACTGGACAGACAGGCGGCCTCTGCGGTGTTGGTCAGCCCGTTGGCCAGCAGCTTGGTCGGGTCGGTCATGCTGATGGTCAGCTCGTCCCCGGTGATCAGCCCGGTGTAGCGGCCGTCGTTGAGCACCTGCAGGCGCAGACCCTCCGTGAAGTCGATCGTCAGCTCTTTCAGCAGCGTCGCGCGGTCGGCGTCGCCAGTGCGGGTGACTTCGGCAGTGGCGTAGGGCGAGTAGCCGAGGTTGGGCGGCGTGGCATACAGCACCCGGGCGCCGGAGCCCTGGTTGGCCATGCTGTTGACCAGCGCGCCCAGCGTCTTGCCCACCGCGGTGACCTGCGTCTTGGCCTGGGCACGGGTGAGCGTGCCGGCGTCGTAGGCCGCGTAGGCCGCCAGGATGTCGTGCTGGCCGGCCATGACCGTCACCAGCGTCTGCGGCGTGAACACGGACGTTGCCTGAAAGGCCGCGACGGCCGCGGCGACATCGGCCACCTTGGCGCCGACGCTGGCCTTCATCACCGCGACCGTGGTGGCAATGGCGTTCGGGTTGCACTCAGGAAACAACATGCCGTAACCGTCGGCGACCACCTGCGGCCAGACCGGGTAGGTGACGCAGTCGAGCGTCACGCCGTCGGCCTTGAGCGCGTTGACGGTGTACTTGCTGCCATTCGGATTGACCAGACTCAGCTCGTCACCGAAGGCCACCAGCCGGGTCGGCACATAGTTCTCGACCCGCGACGACGAACCGCCGCAGCCACCGAGCAGGGCGGCGAACAGCGCCGGGGCGAGGAGAGACTTCAGAACACGCATGCAAACTCCAGTTCGTCCGGTTCGGACTCGGGCTCAGGCCGCCGCGGCCCGCTGCAGCCGGTCACGGACGCCGTCCCACTCGGGCAACGGCGGGGGTGTTTCCACCCAGATCAGAGGCGCGCGGGTCGCATCCAGCGTCCGCAGCACCGCAAACAGTTCGTGCGCCACGGCCGCCGCGTCACCCGGCATTCGATGCAGCACCACACCCGCCACCGCCGGCCGCCGGCTGCGGGAATATACCGCCAGCGTCGGCGCCGCAGATGAAGGCTTGTTGCCGCTCGATGCCCAGACGGTCAAGGCCGCATCCAGCTGCGCCGCGGTCATCAGGCGCACCTTGGCCTGCGGCGCATAGTGCGCCTCCAGCGTGCCGGAGGCGCGCGGCGCGGTGGCGTCACGGGCACGCAGCGGCTCGCCCGCCGCCGCCTCGATCTCCGCCACCGTCAGCCGACCCGGCCGCAGCAGCACCGGGTGCCCGCGGCTGCAATCGACGATCGCCGACTCGATGCCGACGGCGCAGTCGCCGCCATCCAGCACCCGCAGGTCCGGCTCGGCCTCGAATTCGCTGGCGACGTGCGCGGCCTGGGTCGGGCTGACGCGGCCGAAACGGTTGGCGCTCGGTGCCGCCACGCCAGGCACGCCCGCATCGGCCGCCGCGCGCAGCAGCGCCAGCGCGACCGGGTGGTCCGGACAGCGCAGGCCGACCGTGTCCTGCCCCCCCGCGGCCTCGGCGCCGATGCCGGCACGGCGCGGCACGATCACCGTCAGCGGCCCCGGCCAGAACGCCGCCATCAGCCGTTGCGCGACCAGCGGCAGCTCCGCCGCAAACGCGGACGCGCCCGCCACATCGGCCACATGCACGATCAGCGGATGGTCGCTCGGGCGGCCCTTGGCCGTGAAGATCTTCGCCACCGCTCCGGCTTGGTCCGCACGCGCCCCCAGGCCGTAGACCGTCTCGGTCGGAAACGCCACCAGTTCGCCCGCCACCAGCCGCGCCACCGCGTCGGGCAATGCCGCAGCGAGGTGCGCAGCGGTGGTCGCGTCGATCAGCCGTGCCATGCCATCACCCGTTCAGAACGCCGGCAGGCCGAGCAGCGCCGCCGCCTGCAGCGCCATGTCGCGCGCCGCGGCAGGCGTCGCTGCCGTGACCGTCAGGTGGCCCATCTTGCGGCCGGGACGCGCCGATGCCTTGCCATAGAGGTGCAGATGCGCCCCCGGCAGCGCCAGCACGGCCGCCCAGTCCGGCGTCCGTTCGGCGCCTTGCGCGTCGAACCACAGGTCGCCCAGCAGGTTGAGCATCACGGTCGGCGAGTGCAGCCGCGGCTTGACCAGCGGCAGCCCGGCCATCGCGCGCACCTGCAGGTCGAACTGCGACACGTCGCACGAGTCGATCGTGTGGTGGCCGGAGTTGTGCGGGCGCGGCGCCATCTCGTTGGCGACGAGCGAACCATCGTCGAGGATGAAGAACTCGATGCACAGCACGCCGACGTAGCCCAGGTCCGCCGCGATGCGCGCCGCACAGCCGATGGCCTCGGCTTCGAGTGCAGGCGTGCCGGCCGGGGCAGGCACCGTGGTGACGGCCAGGATGCCGTCGCGGTGCAGGTTCTGCTGCAGCGGGAAAGCCACCACGCGGCCATCCCCCCCACGGGCGATCAGCACGCTGACCTCGAACGCCAGCGGCAGGCGCTTTTCCAGCACGCACACCGCGCCGCCGAGTTCGGCCCAGCCAGCGGCCAGTTCCGCCCGGTCGGCGACACGGATCTGGCCCTTGCCGTCGTAGCCCATGCGGGCGGTCTTAAGGATGCCTGGCAGCAGCTCGTCGCCGACCGCAGCCAGCGCCGCTGCGCTGTCGATCACCGCGTAAGGCGCCACCGGCACGCCGCAGTCGGTGAAATGTGCCTTCTCGTCGGCACGGTCCTGGCACACGGCCACCGCGTCGCCCGAGGGCGCCACAGGGCGGCGCGCGGCCAGCTGGCGCAGTGCGTCGGCGGGCACGTTCTCGAATTCGGTCGTGATCGCGTCAGCCTCGTCGGCCAGGCGCTGCAGGCCGGCGGCGTCGAGGTAGCCGGCGTTCACGTGGACATGGGCGACCGTGCCGGCCGGGCTGGTCGCGTCCGGCTCCAGCACCGCGGTGCGGAAGCCAAGCTGCTGTGCAGCGTGGACGAACATGCGGCCGAGCTGGCCGCCACCCATCACGCCCAGCGTCACCGGGCGGGTCGGGTCGGCGGCGCTGCAGTCACCGGGCAGGAGTCGGGGAAACCGTCCATTCAAGGCCATGCGCATCAGCCCTGACCGTCCAGCGGGCCGAGCGTCATGGCGCGGGCGGCCTCGGTCTGGCGAGCGCGGAAGGCGTCCAGCGCCTCGCGCAGCCGCTCGTCGTGGTTGGCCAGCAGCGCGACCGCGAACAGCGCCGCGTTGGCGGCACCCGCCACGCCGATGGCAAACGTCGCCACCGGCACGCCCTTGGGCATCTGCACGATCGAGTGCAGCGAGTCCACGCCCTGCAGGTGCTTGCTGGCCACCGGCACGCCGAGTACCGGCACCGGCGTCTTGGCCGCGAGCATGCCCGGCAGGTGGGCGGCGCCACCGGCACCGGCGATGATGGCCTGCAGACCGCGGGCGCGCGCCGATTCGGCGTAGCGGAACATGTCGTCGGGCATGCGGTGCGCCGAGACGACCTGGGCTTCGAAGGGCACGCCGAAGTCGGCGAGAATCTGGGCGGCGTTCTTCATGGTGTCCCAGTCGCTGTTGGACCCCATGACGATGCCGACCACGGGCGTTGCGCTGTTCAAGGCAGACTCCGGGCTGGACAAAGGCGAGATTTTAGGCGCCACCGGCCACCGGACAGTTCCCACAGGCCACGCCCCCACCCCAGGTAGACCCCGATGATCGATATCACCCTCCAGAATTTCGAAGCCGAACTGATCCAGGGCTCGATGCAGCAGCCCGTGCTGCTCGACATCTGGGCGCCGTGGTGCGGCCCGTGCAAGCAGCTCGGCCCGGTGCTCGAACAGCTCGAAACCGCCTACGAAGGCCGCTTCGTGCTGGCCAAGCTCAACGCCGACGAAGTGCCCGAGATCGCCGAACAGCTCAGCAAGATGTTCGGCGTGCGCTCGATCCCGTTCTGCGTGATGTTCAGCCAGGGCCAGCCGGTGGACGGCTTCGTCGGCGCCATCCCCGCGGCGCAGATCCGCGAGTTCCTCGACAAGCACGTCCCCAGCGCAGCCGAGGTGGAAGCCGCCGTCGAGACCGAAGAAGCCGAAGCCCTGATCGAGGACGGCGACACCGTCTCCGCGCTCAACAAGCTGCAGCAGGCGCTGGCCACCGACCCGTCCAACGACGTGACCCGCTTCGACTTCGCCCGGCTGCTGCTGCAGGACGGCCACGTCACCGAAGCGCGCCAGGTCTACGCCCCGATGGCCCCCAAGGCGATGCTGGACACCCGCATCGCCGCCCTCGGCGTGTGGCTGACCGCCTGCGAGCGGGTTGCCACGGCCCGCGACATGGCCACGCTGGACGCCGCCATTGCCACCAGCAAGCGCGATTTCGACGCCCGCTACGAGCGTGCGCAACTGCTGATGGCCTGCGAGGCCTTCACCGAGGCGATGGACGAGCTGCTGGAGATCCTGATGCGCGACAAGGCCTGGAATGACGGCTTGGCGCGCAAGACCTACGTGGCGATCCTGGAGCTGTTGACCAAGCCCGCGCCGAAGACCGCGGCACCGGAGGCCAAGAAGGGCGCGGTCGAGATCGCCGGCAAGGCCGTGGTCGTGCCGGGCGATCCGGTGATCGACCTCTACCGCCGCAAGCTCAGCA
Source organism: Sphaerotilus sp. (assembly GCF_031429695.1). Classification (GTDB taxonomy): domain Bacteria; phylum Pseudomonadota; class Gammaproteobacteria; order Burkholderiales; family Burkholderiaceae_C; genus Sphaerotilus. Next base: position 10,719 of record NZ_JANPAB010000058.1, on the reverse strand, counting down.
TGGCGGTGTTCTGATCTCTCAGCCCATCAGCCGGTCCAGGGCTTCCTGGTACTTGGCGGTAGTGTGGGCAATGACCTCGTCCGGCAGTGCGGGCGCAGGCGCCGTCTTGCCCCAGGGGCGGCCGTCGACCTGCGCGGTGTCGAGCCAGTCGCGCAGGTACTGCTTGTCGAAGCTCGGCGGGTTGGCACCGGCCGCCAGCGCGGCGTCGTACTGCTCGACGGGCCAGTAACGCGACGAGTCGGGCGTCAGCACCTCGTCCATCAGTGTCAGCGTGCCGTCCTCGTCCAGACCGAACTCGAACTTGGTGTCGGCGATGATGATGCCGCGGGTCAGCGCGAAATCGGCCGCCGTCTGGTAAAGCTGGATCGACACGTCGCGCACGCGGGTGGCGAGGTCGAGGCCGATGATCTCGACCATGCGCGCGAAGGCGATGTTCTCGTCGTGGTCGCCCACGTCGGCCTTCGTGGCGGGCGTGAAGATCGGTGCGGGCAGCTTGGCCGCGTTGGTCAGACCAGCCGGCAGCGCAACGCCGCAGACCGACTGGCTCTCCTGGTATTCCTTCCACCCACTGCCGGCCAGGTAGCCGCGCACCACCGCCTCGACCGGCAGCGGCTTCAGGCGCTTGACCAGCATCGAGCGGTCACGCACCTGTGCCACCTCGTCCGGGGCGACCACGCTCAGCGGGTCTTCGCCGGTCAGGTGGTTCGGCACGAGGTGGCCCAGGCGCGCGAACCAGAACAGCGCCACCCGCGTCAGCAGCGCGCCCTTGCCCGGAATCGGCTCGCCCATGATCACGTCGAAGGCGGACAGGCGGTCCGTGGCGACCATCAGGATGCGGTCTTCGCCGACGGCGTAGTTGTCACGCACCTTGCCGCGGGCGAGCAGGGGCAGGGAATGGAGGCTGGAGTTGTGCAGGGCAGCGGTCACGGCAGAGGTCACGGCAGAGGGTCGGAAGGGCGGAAATCGGGGCCGATTGTAGGGCGCATGCCCATGCAAAACGGCCCGTCAGAAACGGGCCGTCGCGGATCGGGTGTGGCGCCAACGGTGGCGCCGAGGCTCAGACCACCTGCTGCGCCAGCTCGCCGCGGCTGTACATCTGGGCCACCACCGTCAGCGGGATGCCCTGGATCTTGCCGGCCTGGCCTTCGCAGCCGAACTCCAGGTAGCGCTGCTTGCAGATCTGCAGGGCGGCTTCGCGGGCGGGCTTGAGCCACTCGCGGGCGTCGAACTTGTCCGGGTTCTCGAACAGGAACTTGCGCACCGCACCGGTCATCGCCAGGCGGATGTCGGTGTCGATGTTGATCTTGCGCACGCCGAACTTGATGGCTTCCTGGATCTCCTCGACCGGCACGCCGTAGGTTTCCTTCATCTTGCCGCCGTACTGGTTGATGATCGCCAGCAGATCCTGCGGCACCGACGAGGAGCCGTGCATCACCAGGTGGGTGTTGGGGATGCGCTTGTGGATTTCCTTGACGCGGCTGATCGCCAGAATGTCACCGGTGGGCTTGCGGCTGAACTTGTAGGCGCCGTGGCTGGTGCCGATGGCGATCGCCAGTGCGTCGAGCTGCGTGGCCTTGACGAAAACAGCGGCTTCTTCGGGATCGGTCAGCATCTGGCTGTGGTCCAGCTTGCCCACGGCGCCGATGCCGTCTTCTTCGCCTGCGTCACCGGTTTCCAGGTTACCCAGGCAGCCCAGCTCACCCTCGACAGTCACACCGACCCGGTGCGCCATCTCGACGACCTTGCGGGTCACGTCCACGTTGTAGTCGAAGTCGGCCGGGGTCTTGCCGTCGGCGCGCAGCGATCCGTCCATCATCACCGAGCCGAAACCCAGGTCGATCGCGCCCTGGCAGATCGCCGGGGTCTGGCCGTGGTCCTGGTGCATGACCAGCGGGATGTGCGGATAGGCTTCGACGGCGGCCTGGATCAGGTGCTTGATGATGTGCCCGCCCGCGTACTCGCGGGCCCCGGCCGAGGCCTGCAGGATCACCGGCGCGCCGACCGCGTCGGCCGCGGCCATCACGGCCTGGACCTGCTCCAGGTTGTTGACGTTGAAAGCCGGAATACCGTAGCCGTGTTCGGCGGCGTGGTCCAGCAGTTGGCGCATGGAAACGAGGGGCATGGGAAGACCTCAGAGAGTGACAGGAACCGGCGGCAGCGGCCGTTGAAACCGCTTTGTAACTCCCCAAGATTCTAGTTCAGCCGACTCAGCCGACGCGGCAGACCTTCAGCATGTTCGTGCCGCCCGGATAGCCCATCGGCTCGCCGCAGGTGATGGCGTAGGTGTCACCCGGCTTGAGCACACCGCGCTCGACCAGCAGCGCCTCGGCCGCTGCCAGCGCCAGGTCACGGTCCTCGAACTTGGCCATCAGGATCGGGCGCACGTTGCGGTAGAGCGCCATCTTGCGCTCCGACAGCACCTGCGACGTGAGCGCATAGATCGGCACGTCGGTCTTGTAGCGGCTCATCCAGAGTGCGGTCGAGCCGGACTCGGTCAGCGCCAGGATCGCCTTGCAACCCAGGTGGTAGGCCGTGAACAGCGCGCCCATCGCGATCGACTGGTCGATGCGGGCGAAGGTCTTGTTGGTGAAGTTGGCGTCGAGCTTGACCTCTTCGGCGGCTTCGGCGGCCATGGCGATGGCGACCATCTGCTCGACTGTCTCGACCGGGTACTTGCCGGCGGCGGTCTCGGCCGAGAGCATCACCGCGTCCGTGCCGTCGAGCACCGCGTTGGCCACGTCCGACACTTCGGCGCGGGTCGGCACCGGGTTCTGGATCATCGACTCCATCATCTGCGTGGCGGTGATGGCGACCTTGTCCATCTCGCGGGCCATGCGGATCATCTTCTTCTGCAGCGCCGGCACCGCCGCGTTGCCCACTTCCACGGCCAGATCCCCGCGGGCGACCATGATGCCGTCGCTGGCCTTCATGATGGCTTCGAGCTGGGGGATGGCCTCGGTGCGCTCGATCTTGGCAATCATGCCCGGCTTGTGGCGCCACGGCTCGCCGGCCACGTTGGCCAACTGGCGCGCCATTTCCATGTCGATGGCGCTCTTGGGGAAGCTCACCGCCAGGTACTCGCACTGGAAGGACATCGCCGTCTTGATGTCCTCCATGTCCTTGGAGGTCAGCGCGGGCGCGGTCAGACCGCCGCCCTGCTTGTTGATGCCCTTGTTGTTGGACAGCTCGCCGCCAACCTTGACGACGGTATGGACCTTGTCGCCCTTGACCAGCTCGACCACCAGCACGATCAGGCCGTCGTTGAGCAGCAGCGTGTCGCCAGGGCGCACGTCGCGCGGCAGTTCCTTGTAGTCCAGGCCCACACCGTGGATGTCACCCGGCTCGGTGCGGGCGGCGTCGAGCACGAACTTCTCGCCGTTCTCCAGCTGGACCTTGCCTTCGGCGAACTTGCCGACCCGGATCTTCGGCCCCTGCAGGTCGGCCATGATCGCTACCGGCTTGCCGACGCGGGCGGCAATCTCGCGCACCAGGCTGGCGCGGTCGATGTGGTCCTGCGCCTTGCCGTGGCTGAAGTTCAGCCGTACCACGTCCACCCCGGCCCGGATCAGCCGCTCCAGCACGACCGGGTCGGACGAAGCGGGGCCGAGGGTGGCAACGATCTTGGTATTGCGGGGCATGGGGCGGTCTCCGTGGGGATCTGACAAAACAATCCGCCGATTATTGACCGCCAACTAGAACACGGTGGTTACGAAGAAAGACGTACGGCCGCCGCATCCGCCACGGCCAGCGCCGTCATGTTCACCACCCGGCGCATCGAGGCCGACGGCGTCAGGATATGCACCGGCGCCGCCGCACCCAGCAGGATCGGCCCGACCGTCACGCCCTTGCCCGCCGTCACCTTGAGCACGTTGAACAGGATGTTGGCCGCGTCGATGTTGGGCAGCACCAGCACATTGGCTGCACCCGACAGCGACGAGTCCGGCAGGATGTTGCGGCGGATGGCCTCGGACAGCGCCGCGTCCCCGTGCATCTCGCCGTCGCACTCGATCTCGGGCGAGCGGGCCACGAACAGATCCCGCGCCGCGCGCACACGCTGGGCAGACGGCCGGTGCGAGGTGCCGAACATCGAATGCGACAGGAAGGCCACCTTGGGCGGCATGCCGAAGCGGCGCACTTCCTCGGCCGCCATCAGCGCGATCTCGGCCAGCTCCTCGGCCGTGGGCTGCTCGTTGATGAAGGTGTCGGTGATGAAGAGGTTGTGCTCTTCCAGCATCAGCGCGTTCATCGTGGCGAACACCTTGGCCCCCGCCCGCTGGCCGATGACGTTCTTCACGTACTCGAAGTGGCTGTCGTAGCGCCCGTGCAGCCCGCACAGCATCGCGTCGGCGTGGCCGAGCTTGAGCAGCATGGTCGCGATCAGCGTCGTCGAGCGGCGCACCGCGGCCTTGGCCGCTTCGACCGACACACCGTCGCGCTTCATCAGGCGGTGGTATTCCTCCCAGCAGGCGCGGAAACGGGCGTCGTCCTCGGGGTTCACCACCTCGAAATCGACCCCCGGCTTCAGCCGCAGGCCGGCGCGCTCGATGCGCATCTGGATCACCGACGGACGGCCCACCAGGATCGGCTGCGCCATGCCTTCGGTCAGCACCGCCTGCACCGCGCGCAGCACGCGCTCGTCCTCGCCCTCGGCGTAGACGACACGCGACGGGTTGCGCTTGGCGGCGGCGAACACCGGGCGCATGAACATGCCGGTCTGGTAGACATAGCGGGTCAGCGATTCGCGGTAGGCGACCAGGTCGGTGATCGGGCGCTCGGCGACGCCGGACTCTGCGGCCGCGGCCGCCACCGCCGGCGCGATGCGCAGGATCAGGCGGGCGTCGAAGGGCTTCGGGATCAGGTACTCGGGGCCGAACTGCAGTTCCTGCCCGGCGTAGGCGGCCGCCACCTCGTCGCTGGTTTCTTCCTTCGCCAGCGCTGCGATCTCGCGCACGCACGCCAGCTTCATCGCCTCGGTGATCTTGGTGGCGCCGCAGTCCAGCGCGCCGCGGAAGATGTAGGGGAAGCACAGGACGTTGTTGACCTGGTTCGGGTAGTCCGAACGGCCGGTGGCGATGATGCAGTCCGGGCGCGCCGCCTTGGCGATCTCGGGGCGGATCTCTGGCTCGGGGTTGGCCAGCGCCAGGATGATCGGCTGCGTGCCCATGCTGGTGACCATCTCGCCGGTCATCACGCCCGCGGCCGAGCAGCCCAGGAACACGTCGGCGCCGACGATCACCTCGGCCAGCGTCTTCATGTCGGTCTTCTGGCAGTAGCGTTGCTTGGACTCGTCCAGCTTGTCGCCACGGCCTTCGCGGATCACGCCCTTGGAGTCGCAGACGAAGATGTTCTCGATCCGCACGCCCAGCCCGACCATCAGGTCCAGGCAGGCAATCGCCGCCGCCCCCGCGCCCGACACCACCAGCCGCACGTCGCCGATCGCCTTGCCGACCAGCTCCAGGCCGTTCAGCAGGGCGGCGCCGGAGATGATCGCGGTGCCGTGCTGGTCGTCGTGGAACACGGGGATCTTCATGCGCTCGCGCAGCTTCTTCTCGATGTAGAAGCACTCGGGCGCCTTGATGTCTTCGAGGTTGATGCCGCCGAGCGTCGGCTCCAGCGCGGCGATGATCTCGACCAGCTTGTCCGGGTCGCGCTCGGCCAGTTCGATGTCGAACACGTCGATGCCGGCGAACTTCTTGAACAGGCAGCCCTTGCCCTCCATCACCGGCTTGGACGCCAGCGGGCCGATGTCGCCCAAGCCGAGCACCGCGGTGCCGTTGGTGATGACGCCGACGTGGTTGGCGCGCGTGGTGTACTCGGCGGCGAGCGACGGGTCTTTCTCGATCGCCAGGCAGGGATAGGCGACGCCGGGCGAGTACGCCAGCGACAGGTCGCGCTGGTTCATCAGCGGCTTCAGCGGGGTGACGGCGATCTTGCCCCGTACCGGCGAGCGGTGGTATTCCAGCGCGGCTTCACGCAAAGCCAGTTCGGCGGGGGACAAGGATTGGGTCATCAGAACGCTCCTGGGGTCCGGTGGTTGCACCGGAGTTTCAAAAGGGGAGCGGAGATTACTGCGGCGGACGGCCGCGCGCATGCGTGGTTTCCGCGCCGAAGGCGGGGAAATGGGGAGTCATGCCGGCAAGGGTGGGGGTTATGCACAAGCGGCATGAAGTCACCGATGCCAAAAAGCGCACGGCGCCGGTCATCAGCGCCACGTTCTGCCGCGTTGAACCCGCATGGAAATTTCTTCCATGTCACGCAACCCCGAGGAACCTGTGATGAAGACGATTCAGACCCTGCTCAGCGCCGCCGTCCTTTTGACCGTCAGCAGCCTCGCCATGGCCACCTCGCGCATCGACCAGCGCCAGGCCCACCAGCAGCAGCGCATCGCCAACGGCGTCGCCTCCGGCCAGTTGACGCCCCGTGAAACGATCCGGCTGGAGCGACGCGAAGCGCGTATCCACAGCACCGAAGTTGCCGCCAAGGCAGACGGCACGGTCACACCCGCCGAGCGCCGCCACCTGCGCCACCAGGAAAACCGGGCCAGCCGCGCCATTCACCGGCAGAAGCACGACGCGCAGACTGTGCCGATGGCGAACTGACCGGCGTCAGTGCAGTCGGACGGCGGCGTCGAAGTACCAGGTCCGGCGGATCTCGACCACGTCGAACTCGCGGGCCAGCGCCGGCGGGAACACCGGGTAGGGCCGCTGGGTGTCGATGATGCGGCGAATGGCGTCGTCGATGTCCGCCACGCCGCTGGAAACCTCGACGGTCACCGACTCCACGGATCCATCGCTCCGGACGGCCACGGTGACCGTGGCGGGCGTGTGCGGGCGCTTCGCCACCTCGCGGACCTTGTCGGGCAAGGTGTTGAGCTGGATCTTCGAGGCCCACGCCTGCGCGTAGGCGACGAGATCGGCGTTGGGGTTGGTGTGTCCCCACAGCCTGACTCGGCGGGCGGTGCTCAGCGACAGGGGGAGCGCATTGGGCGAGCGGGCGGCGTTCGCGGCGGCGTCACGCCGGGCGTTCTCCTCGTCGAGCTGGCGCCCGATCGCCCGGAGCACGGCTTCCCGTTTCGCCGCCGCGTCTTGAACAGCCTGGATACGCGCGGCTTCTTGCTGTGCCACGGCCTTCCGCGCAGCCTCCTGGCGTTCGGCCTCCAGCCGCGTGGCCTCGGCGCGGACCGCGGCCTGACGCGCAGCCTCCTGTCGCTGCGCATCCACCAGCGCGGCGGCCCGTCGAGCGGCTTCCTGGCGTTCCGCTTCCAGCCGCGCTGCCTCGGCACGGGCTGTGGCCTGCCGAGCAGCTTCCTGCCGCTGCGCTTCCTGTTGTGCCAATTGCGCTGCCGCCTGTCGCGCCGCCTCTTGCCGTTCCGCTTCCAGCCGCACAGCCTCGGCACGGGCGGTCGACTGGCGTGCAGCTTCCTGCCGCTGGGCTTCCTGCTGGGCGGCGGCAGCCAGACGCGCGGCTTCCCTGCGTTCGGCCTCCAGCCGCGCAAGCTCGGCGCGGGCGGCGTCCTGTCGCTGTGCCTCCAGCACGGCTTCTCGCGCAGCCAGCGCGGCGGGATCAGGGCTCGACGCACTCGGCGCGACCGCGATGGGCACCGCTGGTGCGGGGGGTGCAGCCGGCACGACCGGGGTGGGTGTTTCGACTGGTTCCGCGGTGAGGACGGTCGGTTCCGGGCTCGGCCGGGGTGAAAGCGGCGGTGGCGGTGGTGGCGCACGATCGGGCACATCGGCCCGAGGAGGCACGTTCACTGGGGCCGCATCGGCCACGGTGGTGCGCACCGACTCGACCGGCGCAGCGGGCTTGGGCGCGGGCACATCGACCACCACACGGTCACGCGGTCGCGGCACGGGCGGCGCGAGTGGCTTCGGGGTTGGCACATCGACCGGCAAAGATCGGATCGACGCCCGCTGCACCGGCACCGCGCTCGCTGGGTCCGCAGGCTCGGCCAGTGGCGTGGCCGGCAGCGGGGCCAGTACCACCTGCACATCGGGCACCGCAATCCGCCGCTCCTGCCAAGGCAGCACGAAGCCCGCAAGCCCCTGCCCGTCACCGCCGACCAGTTGGCTCAGCAGCAGCACATGGAGCAGGACGGAAACCAGTAGCGCGCCGTGCAATGACCTGCGCTCCCGGTCCGTGCGCTTGACCTGCAGTGGCCCACGCCCCGGCAGGCGCGGAGAACGCTCGGGCGCCTGGTCGAAGTCATGGACGATCCATTTGTCACTCATTGCGCCCGATTCTCAGGGATGCAGGCGCAGGGGCGACCTGAGAGATCGCTGAACAAGCGGGGGCTTCTGAGAATCCGTTTGAATCGCCGGGCCATGTGGACACCCGGTATGCCCAATTCGATCAAAGGTTTCTGGAAACACCCAGTTGGCGCAGACGATCCAGGGCCATCGTTACCTGCAGGCCATGCGCCGCAATGGCATCAAGGATTTCATCGGGCGAGCGGGTGTCCCGCGTGACGCGCACATTCGGATTGACCGCCTTGAGGTCGAACGCCGCCGCATCGATCGCTGTGGCGCGGGCCTGCGCTTCACGCGCTGCCTTTTCCGCTGTCTGCCACTGCTGCTGAACCGCAAGCCACTCGGCCTCGGTTGCCTTGGCCTTCTTCAGCGCAGCCATCTGCTCCTTGAACGCCACGGACTCTTCGCGACAACGAACAGCCTCGGCCTCGTGCGGCGCCATGTCAGCACGGGCCTGGGCGCGGCGAGCAGCCAGGTCGATCGTCCAGGAAACATCGCTATCGGCCTCGGGCTTGCCGCGCCGATCCAGCAATCGGGCAAAGGTAGGGAACGGCTGGTCCGCGTGGCCTTCGCGGGTGTGCCAGTCCTCGACCAGCGAAGCCGGCAGTGCCGTGTCGTCGGTGATCAGCGTGAAATCCGGGTTCCAGCCGAAGTGCGCCAGCGTCATTGGCGACTTCTTGCCCATCTTCACGTGCGAGAGGTCGTAGTACCAGGTGCGCTCGGTCGGGCGGCCCTTGGTGAAGAACAGCAGGTTGGTCTTCACGCCCGCGCCGGCCGTCGAGAACACGCCCCCCGGCAGGCTGACGATGCACCACAGCTCGCACTCGTCCAGCAGCCGGCGCTTGGTCTCGACGAAGGCCGATTCGTTGGTGCGGAACAGCAAGCCCTCGTCGAGCACCACACCGCAGCGCCCGCCGGGCTGCTCATCGTTTGGCAGCGCCAGTTCGTCCAGCAGGTGTTGCAGGAACAGCACCTGCGTCGCGCTGGACTGGAAGCTGTAGCGGTCCTGGGTTTCGCTGCTCTCCTTGCCGCCGAAGGGCGGGTTGGTCAGGATCACGTCGAAGGTGGACGGCGCCTGTTCGAACAGGCCGGCGTAGGTCGGCTGGTCGGCCAGCGTGTTGCCGTGCCAGAGGTTGGGCTGGTCGATGCCGTGCAGCACGAGGTTGGCCAGCGCGATCGGGAAGACAAGGTTCTCCTTCTCGCGGCCGAAGAAGGTGTCGTGCTTGAGGCGCTCCAGGTCGGTGCCGGTGGCCTGATCGCCCATGCGCCGGCTCATCCACTCGTAGGACTGCGCCAGGAAGCCGCCCGTGCCGCAGCACGGGTCGTAGACGGTTTCTCCGAAGACCGGGTTCAGCGTGGCGACCATGGCGCGCACGACTTCGCGGGGCGTGAAGAACTGGCCGCCGTCGGAGTTCTTCTCGCCCATCTTCAGCAGCAGGTCTTCGTACACCTGCGACAGGGTGAAGAAATGGGTGTCGTCGATGTGATCGATCTGGATGGTGTGGATGCGGTCCAGGATGTCGTGGAAGTCGGTTTCCGAATCGACGCGCACGCGCTCGACCGCCGTCATGATGCGGCCGATGACGCGCTGCTTCGGGCTGGCGGACGGGTTCGGGCGGCCATCGGGCAGCGTGTCGAGTCCGTGCAGGTAGGGCAGCAAGTCCTTGTTGATGAAGGCGAAGAGGTCGCCCGTGCGGCCCTGCAACTGCTGGCGCTTCCAGCCGACAAGCTGGCCTTCGGGGGTGCGGTCCTCGCGTTCGACATGGCAGGGCGCAGCCCAGTCCTGCCAGCGGTACGGCGCCTGCAGCGCGGGCGTGAAGTCCTCGCCCACCGCCTCGGCTTCGTCGCGGGACTTGTTTTCCTGGGCGTCGAGGATGCGCAGGAACAGGATCCACGTCAGCTCGGGCACGTACTGCAAGGCGCTGGCGCAGTTCGAGCGCCGCATGATGTCGCAGATGGACTTGACGAAGCTGGACAGGGATTGTGTCGAGGCGATGGATTTCGGGCGGGGTTCGACCATGGGTTCTGTTGTTCTGAATGCGATGTGGTGCGAGGCGCGGGTTATTCGTCGCGCCCTTGTTCGAGGCTGGCGAACAGCGCCTCAGCCGAGGCGAAACGCGCCCGGCGGCTGGCCATGATGGTGCGGGATTCTTCCATCGCGGCGCGGGTCTCGGCGTTCGGAATGTGCTGGGCTGCGGGGTAGAGCATCCGTGCTTGTTGAAGCACTTCCTCTCGGAAATGGCTGCTCAGTTCCTGCGCGGTGCGCAGATCCACCTTGATGCCGAACACCTCGGTCAGCTCGATTTCAATGGCGCTCAGGCCGATCAGAGAGAGTGTCCGGATTTCTGTGTGTGAGGCGGTTGGTTGAACTGGCCAGTTGGCCGGGTTATCGAAAGCCGCCGTAGGCGGCGTGGGTGAACCGCTCGCCGTAGAGTATCGCGAACTGGTTCATGGCGGACTTCCAATCCTG
>NZ_JANPAB010000057.1:0-80033 GCF_031429695.1 Sphaerotilus sp. | reverse complement strand
TGATTGCAGGGTCTTTACTCGCCGAACAAACTGGCAGTCGCATCACCTGCCGCCGCTGCAGACAAACCAGTCGTTTGCAGCGAAGAGGTCGATTGTAGATCGAATTCTTTCCCGCTGACAAGTGGTTTGACTGGAAATTTTCTAGTCAGGCTGCTTGCGCAACAACGTTGGTCTTGCGGACGGGCGACAGTCCGGCTTGCTTCGGGTCATCCGCGTCCAGAACCCGCTCTGCCAGCCCGGCCAGTGCCGCCATCTCGGTGCGCAAGATCCGCTGCTTGATCGTGGGCAACTGTGTCGGGTGCATGCTGAAGGAGCGAAGCCCGAACGACAGCAGAACCTCGGTGAACTCCGGATCCCCTGCCATTTCTCCGCATACGCTGACGCCTTTGCCTGCAGCTTGCGCCATGCGGATCGTGTTGGCGATCAGTGCCAGCACGGCGGGATGCCATGGGTCGTACAGATGCGCCACCGCTTCGTCGGCTCGGTCAATGGCCAGCGTGTACTGGATCAGATCATTCGTCCCGATCGACACGAAGTCAAAGTGCCGCAGAAACCGCGGCAGCATCAGCGCCGCCGCTGGCACCTCGATCATGGCGCCCAACGTGACAACGCCATGCGGCGTGCCTTCAGCAACCAGCGTGATGCGTGCGCGCTCTACAGCCTCCAGCGTCGCCCGGATTTCGTTTGGATGCGAAATCATCGGCACGAGCAATCGCACAGGGCCGTGGACGGCGGCGCGCAGGATGGCGCGCAACTGCCCTTCGAACATGTCCGGATCCGCCAGGCTCCATCGGATCGCGCGCAGTCCCAGCGCAGGATTGAGCGTGTGGTCGTGCTTGAGTTCATTCACGCTCATGCGGTCGAGCGGCTTGTCGGCCCCGATGTCGATCGTCCGGATCGTGACCGGCAAACCGCGCATCGACTGCACGGCCACCCGGTAGGCCTCGTATTGCTCATGCTCGTCCGGCAACTCCCCTGCGCGGTTCATGAACAGAAACTCGCTGCGGAACAGGCCAACCCCTTCCGCTCCGGCCTCCAGCGCAGCCGGCGTGTCTCCCGGCAGTTCTATATTGGCGAGCAGTTCAACCCGGTGCCCGTCCAGTGTCACGGCAGGCCGGCCGCGCAGACGCGCCAGGCGGTCCCGCTCCAGTTGCCCCTGACGCTGGCGGAAACGGTATTCCTCCAGCACCATCGGCGATGGATCAACGATCACGATGCCGGCGTCACCGTCGATGATCACCCAGTCGTCCTGGTGCACCAGCCGACTGGCCTCGCGGGCACCCACCACCGCGGGGATGTCCAGACTGCGCGCGACGATGGCCGTGTGGGACGTGCGTCCTCCGACTTCGGTGACAAATCCGCGGAAGACGCTGCCCTTGAACTGCATCATGTCCGCCGGCGAAATGTCATTGGCCACCAGCACGAGCGGTGTTTCGTCGCCCTGGGTCGACACCGCTCCGTGGCGCAGGATCGGCGGCATGCAGGCCCGGTCCGCGCGGGCCAATGCCTGCAGCAGCCGCTCGGCCACCTGCTCGACATCCGACTTTCGCTCGCGCAGGTAGTCGTCCTCCATCTCGTCGAACTGGCGCGTCAGCGCATCCAGCTGCGCGGCCACCGCCCACTCGGCGTTGTAGTGGCGTTCCTCGATCCATTGGCAGGTGGCACTCGCCAGCACGTCATCGTTCAGCAGCATCACGTGGACATCGAGCAGCGCAACGAGTTCGGCCGGCGTGTCACCCTGAACTTCCTGCTTGAGCGACTCCAGCTCAGAGCAGACCAGATCCCGAGCGACCCCCAGCCGTGTGATCTCCTCGCGGATCTGGTGGGGCTCGACAAAATAGTGGGCGACATCCACCCGGCTGGATGCCACCAGCACGGCACGTCCTATCGCGACTCCGCGGGACACCGGCAATCCGAAAACCTGCACGCTCATGCGTTGATGCTAGCAGCGTGGCCACGGCCTGTCGCTCCGGTAACACCCCTCACCTGCCGCATCTGATCTGTCATGCGCGGCGTCATCCGGGCGTCATCGCATCGACATGGTCATGTCATCCCGATCGACAACGATGCATCCATTGATTCCAGGAGCCGTCGATGAGGGAACTTCCCCAGCCCACCCTGCCACTGGCCGATCTGCGCCCGCACCGCAATCCGCCACCCGCGACACATCGAGTGACCCGCGTGCCGGTCGAGCGCTTCAGCGTCGCGTGGGCAAAGCACCAGGATGAAGTCCGCGAAGCCCAGCGCCTGCGCTACCAGGTGTTCGGCGAAGAAATGGGCGCGCAGCTTGCGCCTCCGGCCGGTACACCCGCCGGCCACGATGCCGATCGCTTCGACCCGTACTGCGAACACCTGATCGTGCGCTGCGAGGACAGCTCCCCGCAGGCAGGCGAAGTGATCGGTACCTACCGGGTCTTGACCCCCGATGCCGCGCACCGCCTGGGTCGCTGGTACAGCGACACCGAATTCGATCTCGGACCGCTCCGCGCCCGCCTGGGCCGCACCGCCGAGCTGGGCCGATCCTGCGTCCATCCTGCGCACCGGCAGGGGGGCGTGATCCTCGCACTATGGGGCGCGCTGGGTGCGTTTCTGCAAGCCAACCGGCTAGACACCGTGATTGGCTGCGCCAGCGTGTCCATGCACGACGGTGGCCACGTCGCGGCCAGTCTGTGGGAACGCCTGCGTGTGACACACCTGGCTCCGGTCGAGCTGCAGGTTCAACCCCGGTTGGCATTGCCAGTCAACGAACTGCGCCGCGATCTGCCCGCCGAGTTGCCGGCGCTGATCAAAGGTTATCTGCGCTGTGGCGCCCAGGTGCTGGGCGCTCCGGCCTGGGATCCCGACTTCAACACGGCGGACCTGCCGATGATGATGCGGCTGCAGGATCTGCCCGAGAAGTACCGCCGGCACTTCCTGGCCAACTGACCCGCACCAGACTCAGACGCCTTCGCCGAACTTGTCGTGAATGAGTGCGCAAAGGGCGTCCATCGCTTCCTGCTCGCGTGCACCGCTGATCTCGATCTCGATCTCGCTGCCCAACCCGGCAGCCAGCATCATCACACCCATGATGCTCTTGGCGTTGACGCGCCGGCCATTGCGGCTGACGAAGATGTCGCAGGGGAAACTGCCGGCCAGCTTGGTGAACTTGGCCGAAGCGCGGGCATGCAGCCCGAGCCTATTGCTGATGGTGATGTTGGTCTGGATCATGGCCGCCAGGAGTGAAAGCTTGGTTTTGCGGACGGGTCGACGCCACCGGGAGCACCCCTTGGACACCACCCTTCATCGCCCGGTCGAACAGTTCGCTGACCGTCGCGCCGGCGGGTGAACCGAGCGTGCGCCACAGCATCGCCACGTTCACGCCAGCCACCGCCCGGATCCGCACGCCATCGACCAGCCGCTGCGCGACATTGGCCGGCGTGGCGCCGAACACGTCGATCAGCAGCAAGGCCTCGGGATCGACATCGTCCTCGGCCGGCAGAAGAGCCCGCATGCGCGCCTCGATGTCCTCGGGTGGCATGTCCGGCGGTACGTCGAACACCCGCAGCTGCTCCGCCGCTTCGGCGAAGGTGTGCGCGGCCACCTGCTTCAGCGTCGAAGCCATCGGGGCATGGGCAATGATCAGCAGGCGGGCCATGGGCGCGGATTATCGGTCATGCGGAGAAACCCGCTCAGCCCGGCCAGCGCACGCTGCGCAGGAACTCGTCGGCACTCTCCGCCCACTGCACAGGTGCCCCGCGCTGTGCCATGACGACGAACTGGAACACCTGCAAGCCGCGCACGACAAACACCGCCTCGGCCCGGGCAGGCCGCCCCTCCCCGGTCTTGCCGACGATCACCACGCGGCGGGCCTCCTCGTTGGGTGTCATGCCGTTGATCTGCGCCGGAAGGACCGATTCCTCGCGGCCCTGCAGCCGGGTGGCCAGACTGAGGCGGGACTCGCGAAGGACGGCGGTCAGGCGTGTCGGATCGCCGACATCGAGCACGGTGGCCGACCAGGACAGTCCGCCGGCCTCGCACGCCCGCATCTCGGCCCGCACGGGCACGCCCGCCAGCACCAGCGGCCGCTCCGCGTGCTCGGGCCGGCAGGGAAACTGCGCCCGGGTCTGCGGGTCGATCTCCACGTCGCGCCAGTTGAGCGTCGGCGAACAGGCGCCCAGCATCCAGAACAGCCCGAGCAGGGAGATCAGGCCCGACTGGCGCAGGGTGCATCGCATCAGGGAGAAGATCGTGTGCAGCATCGCCGCATTATCGCCACAGGCCCTCCGCCGAGCCGCAGGGACGGCGTCAGGGCTGGAACTGCACCAGCAGCCGCTCCAGCACCGCCAGCATCGGCGACTGCAGCATCGGCAGCGTGAACAGCAGCCCGAACAGGCCGACCGAAATGGTGATGGCGAAACCGATCGAGAAGATCTGCAGTTGCTGGGCGACCCGGGAGATCAGGCCGAGCACCAGATTCACGAAGGCCAGCATCGTGATGGTGGGCAACGCGATCCACAGGCCGTAGCGGAACAGGTCAGCGCCCCACACTTGCGGCTGGATCTGCAACAGCAGGTCCAGCGGGTGATCCGACACCGGAAAGCGCTGAAAACTTTCCACCACCACCGTGGTCAGCAGCAGGTGTCCGTTGATGACCACGAACAGCCAGGCGGCCATCGTGTTGAAGAACCGGGCGGTGGCCGTGACCTGCGAGCCGCTGGTCGCGTCGAAGAAGCTGGCGAAGTTCAGGCCCATCTGCAGGCCGATGATTTCGCCAGCGAACTCGATCGACGTGAACACCACCCGCGCCGCGAACCCGATCGTGAGGCCGATCACCACCTGCTGCGCGACCATCGCCAGCGCGGCAGGACTGTCAAGTGCCACCATCGGCATCGGTGGCAGGCTCGGTTGCGCGCACAGCGCCACGAGTCCGGCCAGACCGACCCGCACCCGCACCGGAATCGAGCGCATCGACAGCACCGGTGCCGCCGTGAACAAGCCCAGTACCCGCAGCAGCGGCCACAACAGCGGCAGCACCCAGTGCAGGATCTGCGCTTCGTTGAAGCCGATCATGGGAGCGGCATCGGTGGACGGTCAGCCGACCGCGCCGGGGATGGCCTGGAGCACGCGCTGCAGATACTCGACCAGCGTCGTCAGCATCCAGGGGCCGGCGACCATCATCACCGCCACGCCGGCCAGCACCTTGGGCACGAAGGACAGCGTGGCCTCGTGCAGCTGGGTGGCGGCCTGCAACACGCTCACCACCACGCCGACCAGCAGGATGGTCAGCAGCATCGGCGCCGCCACGGTCAGCAGCACAACCAGCGCCTCCTGACCGTAGGTGAAGACTTGAGAGGAATCCATGCGGTGGC
Organism: Sphaerotilus sp.; assembly: GCF_031429695.1. GTDB lineage: Bacteria > Pseudomonadota > Gammaproteobacteria > Burkholderiales > Burkholderiaceae_C > Sphaerotilus. The sequence continues at coordinate 74,685 of NZ_JANPAB010000057.1, read as the reverse complement.
CTCGGATTGGAACTCAGATCGAGAAGCTGGCGGCCAGCGAACCGAGCAGCAGGTTCCAGCCATCGGCGAGCACAAACAGCATCAGCTTGAACGGCAGCGCCACCAGCACCGGCGACAGCATCATCATCCCCAGGCTCATCAGCACGCTGGCGACCACCATGTCGATCACCAGAAAGGGAATGAAGATCAGGAAACCGATCTGGAATGCCGATTTCAGCTCGCTCGTGACAAACGACGGCACCAGCACGCGCAGCGGCAGCGCCTCGGGCTTGGGTGTGCCCTCCAGGCGCGCGAGCCGGGAGAACAGCGCCACGTCGGACTGCCGGGTCTGGCGCAGCATGAACTGCCGCATCGGTCCCTCGCCACGCGAAACCGCTTCCTCGAAACTGATCTGGTTGGCGGCGTAGGGCTTGTAGGCGTCGGCGTAGACCTTGTCCAGCGTCGGGCCCATCACGAACAGGGTGAGGAACATCGACAGACCGATGATGACCTGGTTGGGCGGCGCGGCCTGCGTGCCCATGGCCTGGCGCAGCAGGCTCAGCACGATCACGATGCGCGTGAAGCCCGTCATCATCAGCAGCATCGCCGGCAGGAAGGACAGCGAGGTGAAGAACAGCAGGGTCTGGATCGGCACCGAGTAGGTGCTGCCGCCCCCGCCCTGTCCCACCATCAGCGGCAGGCCAGCCGGCGCGCCCTGTGCCAGCGCGGGCGAGAGGCCGGCGGCGAACAGCAGCGCCAGTGCGGCGCCGGTCCGGAGGTGTCGCACGGTGTCACTGCCCATGGGACTGGACCGCCGGACCCTGCGGCCCGCGGCGCCACTGCGTGAGGAGATAGCCAAAGCTGGTCCCGGCGATCGACGGCAATGCCGGTGTGCCACGCACCGGCCCGTCGGCGCCTGGCGGCGGCACCAGGCGGTGCAGCACCGAGATCTGCTGACCCGTCATGCCCAGCACGAGCCAGCACCGGTCGGCGCCCTCGCCCACCTCGATCGTCACCAGCCGGTGCTGCGGCGACAGCACCGACTGCGACACCACCCGCACGCTGCCGCGCGCCGCGCGCGGCGACAGGCCCGCATAGCCGCTGCGCTTGAGCAGCCACAGCGCCGCCGGAATCGACACCAGCACCAGCGCCAACCAAAGCAGCGGCGTCAGCGAAGTCAGCGGTGCGCCAAGCGTGGAGGTCATCGCGCCACCCGCTCAGTTGCCACGGGACAGGCGGCGCATGCGCTCGCTCGGGGTGACGATGTCGGTCAGGCGCACGCCGAACTTCTCGTTCACCACCACCACCTCGCCCTGCGCGATCAGATAGCCGTTGACCAGCACGTCCATCGGCTCGCCGGCCATCGCATCCAGTTCGACCACCGAGCCTTGCGCCAGGTGCAGGATGTTCTTGATCGGGATGCGCGTGCGGCCGAGTTCGACCGTGAGCTGGACCGGGATGTCCAGGATCAGGTTCAGATCCTTGCCACCCGAGGCACCGCCAGACAGGTCGCCCGAGCTGCCGAAGTCGGTGAAGGCTGCCGCCTGTGGCAGGCCCGAGCCATACCCCGACAGCGCATCGACCGAGGAACCGACATCGGGCGTCTGTGACGATTCGTCGAGCGCGGCCGCCCACTCCGCGGCCAGGGCGTCCTGCTCGGACAGGCCCGATTGCACATTTTCAGACATTGTGGTCTCCGATCCAGCTCACTTGGGGGCTGGTCAACATGCGCTCCACGCGGATCGCGTAGTGCCCGTTCGAGGTGCCGTAGCTGGCCTCGACCACCGGCACGCCGTCCACCTTGGCACGGATCATCTTGCCCAGCTCCAGCTCTATGAAATCGCCGGCCTTCATCGCCAGCAACTGCTCGACCGTGGCGGGCGCGTGGGCGAGTTCGGCCACCAGCTGCACCTCGGCCGATTGAATTTCGTCGGACAGCACGCGCACCCAGCGGCCGTCCTTGCCCGGGCCTTCGCCCTGGTTGCTGCTGCGCAGCACGTCGCGGATCGGCTCCAGCGACGAGTAGGGAAAACAGATCTGGATCGTGCCCACCGCTTCGCCGATCTCGACCGTGAACACGGTGCTCACCACCAGCTCGCTCGCCGAGGCGATGTTGACGAACTGCGGCTGCATTTCCGACCGCTGGTAAGCCAGTTCGACCGGGTACACGCCCTGCCAGGCCCGGTTGTATTCGGACAGGATGATCTCGACCAGCCGCATGATCACGCGGTGTTCGGTGGCCGAGAACTCCCGGCCCTCGATGCGCACCGGGTACTTGCCGACCCCGCCAAACAAGGCGTCGATCACCGCGAACACGAAGCTCGGGTCGCACACCACCAGCCCCACCCCGCGCAGCGGCCGAATGGAGACGATGTTGAAGTTCGTCGGCACCATGGTCTCGCGCAAGTAGTTGCTGTACTTGTGGACCTTGATCTCGCCAGCCGCGATTTCCATCGTGCGGTGCGTGAACGCCGTCATGACCGGGCAGACATTGCGGGCGAAGCGCTCGTTGATGGCTTCGAGCATGGGCATGCGCCCACGCACGATGCGTTCCTCGCTCGCCAGGTTGTAGTCGCGCACCTGCCCTTTCGGCTTGTCGGACACATCGCCGGGCGTGTCACCCGAGATGCCGTCCAGCAAGGCATCGACCTCATCCTGGGACAGATTCAGCTGGCTCATGGTGTTCTCGCTGTCGAGCGGCGCACGGATCAGCGATCACTGCACGATGAAGCTGGAGAAATGCACCTGCTGCACCGGGTTGTAGACCGGTGCAGCCCGGCGTTTCTTCTTGGTGGACGCACCCTCGTCGTCCGATTCGACCTCGATGTTGATGCCCAACGGGCGCACCGCCTCGCGGGCAATCTCGGCGGCCAGCACCTCCTTGCCCTCGCGGCCGAGCATGTCGGCCGCCGTCTTGTGCGACAGGATCATCAAGATGGCGTTGCGGATCGCCGGCATGTAGGCCTTCATCTCGTCGGCGAACTTCGCCTCGTCGATCTCCAGCGTGATGCCGATCTGGGCATAGCGGTCGCTGTCGCGGTCCGCCAGGTTGACGACGAACGGGTCAAGCGGCAGGTAGGCGGGTGGCACATGGGCATCCCGCTTATGGGGCTTGCGCGCTGGCGCCGCCTCCGCTGCATCGCCATGGCCGCCGCCTTCCGCTTCTGCGGCGGCATCGGCCTTGCGCTTCATCATCACATAGCCTCCCCCTCCGCCAGCGACCAGCAGCAAGACGACGCCGATGATGATCCAGAGCTTCTTGGACCCCTTCTTCGCAACAGTTTGTTCCGCACTCGCAGCGGCAGCCGACATGTCCTTCTCCTGCGTGCTTGAGGCCCCCGTGGTGTGGCCTCTGATTGAAGGCGATTATTGGGACCGGACCCTGGCGCCGATGTTCGGAAAAGCGCAGCAAATCCGGAGATGGCCGCGCCGACCGAGATCAGGCGAAGAGATCGAGACGTCCTGCACGCCCTGGTGAAGGGACGAGCGCAACCGGCGCGCGTGCGCCAGCCGCTGCACGGCCGTCGATCGAAAACACCTCCGTCTCGCGCCGGGGGGCACGCTCGCCGTAGCCGGAACGGCCATCGAACAGCGCCTCGCCCCGCTGCCGCCCGTCGGATCCAGTGCCGCCAGAGGCCTGGCCACCAGCGGCACTGGCTGCGAGCGACTCCTTCGACGCTTCGTGCACGCCGCTGTGGGTCAGCGAGACGCCCTCGTCCCGCAGCGCCTCGGTCAGCCCGGGAAGCGCCGCCTCCAGGTGGTGGCGGGTCAACGCCTCGCTGGCGCCGAACTCGATGCGGGCAGCGCTGCCATTCAGCTCGATCGACACCGACACTGGACCAAGTTCCACCGGATTCAGGTGCAGGGTCAGTGCCTGCGTGCCCTGCTCTGCCTGTCCAACCCGCCGCACCAGCTCCACCACGACCTCGTTGGAGAACCCTGGCTGCGTCACCGGGGTCTGGATCCAGGTCTGTGCAGGGGCCACGACCGGGCTGCCAGCGGGTGTCACCGATGCGGTCGACGTGGCCACGGCCGCCGCTGCGACCGATTGTGCAGCGGAGGGCAACAGCGCCTGGGCATCGGCTGCGGAGGTAGCGGATGCAGTCGACGCCTTGGGCTGTAGCGGATCTACCACGCGCGCGGCGTCCGATGGCGCCGCGGCAACGGGCAACGGCACGGCCCCCACCGCGTCCACAGGTTTATGGCCTGGGAACGCAGCCTGGGCTGCCGCTGCATCCGGCGACGCTGCTGACAGCACGCCGGCTGGCCGGGTTGCAACGCCGGGGAACTCGACCGCGGAGACACCGCTGCCTGCAGTTCTTGCGCCCAATCCACTGGAGCGGGTGTCCGTGTCGCGGCTGGCCGATTCAGGTCGACCGAGCAGACCCACGGGCAGCGCCTGCTGCAGCAGCGCCGCACCGTCCTGGCGGCCCAGCCCCACGCGGGCGGACTCGGCCGGCTGCGGCGGCTGCGCGGCGACTGGTGCCGGTGGCTGCGGTGCCATCTGCAGCATCCACTGCATCAGGGCCGTGTTCGTGCCGGCCGACGCGAGCGTGTCCGAGGTGTCGGCACTCTCGGGGCGCGGAGACTTGCCTGCAGCAGCCTCCGGTTCGACCACGTCCGACACCGCAAGGTCGGCGCCACCCGCGGCGCCTGCCACCGCCGCACGCCCACGGGCATCGGGCCGTGCCGCCTCCGCGCCTCGCTCCGGCGACAGCGCGCGACGCAGCAGCAGCGTCGCCACCGGAATGACCACGTCCGGCGCCGGAGCCTCGGTTGTGACGGCCGCTGCGTTGGCATCTGCGTCTGCGCCGCCCAGCGCCGGTCCGGCCGCCGCATCCGGCGTGGCACGGGTCGCGGCGGCCACCGTCAACGCGCGGGCAAAACCACCAGGCTCATCGGCGGTGTCGGCCGCGCCGGCAGCAGGGCCTCGCCCGGGCAGGCGGTCCGGGCGGGGAGCTTGGGGGGTGAGGATCGACAGGGGAGAATCCATGGGAATCACCAGCCGTTGCGGCCGGGCTCGTTGGTGCGTGCCCACGCGGCACGGGCGGAGCGTTCATCGGACTGGCGCTGTTCTTGGCGGTGCTGGTGCTGGTTGGTCGCGTCGGCACGGCGCTTCATGAGTTTGCTGATGGCGGCCACTCGCCGCTCGGCCTCCAGCGTGTCGCACTGTCGCTTCACGGCCGTCTGGCGGGCCCGGTCGACTTGTCCGGTCTGCAGGTCGACCGCGTCGTGAAGCCGGCCCGAGAACGCGTGGTGGCAGTGCAGCAGCGGGACCGCGACCGACTGGCTGAACGCCGCGGCCCAGCGCATCTGGTGGTCATGCCGGTAGGCGGTCAGCTGGGTCTGCTGCTGCACGGCCACCGACAAGGCGTTGTCGGCGCGCCGCTGCAGCGCGAGCGCCTGGTCACGCTGGCGTTCGGCATGTTCGAGAAGGGCCACCAGGGCTTGGGTCATGCGGGATTCAGGTCAATGTCGGGTGATGTGGCGCAACAGCGCCAGGCTGTCGCCCAGCGTCGCGCGCACGTCGGTGTCCTGCTGCAGCATGGCCATCATGGCGGGCTGCGCGCGCACGGCGGCGTCGAGTTCGGCATCGTGGCCGGGCACGTAGGCACCAAGCTGGATCAGGTCGCGCGCCTTGCTCAGCTTGGCGAGCATCTTGCGCATCTGGCGCGCGGACTCGATGTGCTCGCGCGTCGCCACATTGGTCATCACGCGCGAGATGGAGCGCTCGATGTCGATCGCCGGGTAGTGCCCCGATTCAGCCAGCTCGCGCGAGAGGACGATGTGACCGTCCAGGATGCCGCGCGCCGCGTCGGCGATCGGATCCTGCTGGTCGTCGCCTTCGCTGAGCACGGTGTAGAAGGCGGTGATCGAGCCCTGCCCCGCATGGCCATTGCCGCTGCGCTCGACGAGTTGCGGCAGCTTGGCGAAGCAGCTCGGCGGGTAGCCCTTGGTGGCAGGCGGCTCGCCGATGGCCAGGGCGATCTCGCGCTGCGCCATGGCGTAGCGGGTCAGCGAGTCCATCAGCAGCAGCACGTCCAGCCCCTGGTCGCGGAAGTGCTCCGCCACCGCGGTGGCGTAGGCCGCGCCCTGCAGCCGGTTCAGCGGCGGCGCGTCGGCCGGGGCAGCGACGACCACCGAGCGGCGGCGGCCCTCCACGCCCAGGATGTCCTCGATGAATTCCTTGACCTCTCGCCCGCGCTCGCCGATCAGGCCGACCACGATCACGTCGGCGGCGGTGTAGCGCGCCATCATGCCCAGCAGCACCGATTTGCCCACGCCCGTGCCGGCGAACAGCCCGATGCGCTGCCCCTTGCCGACGGTGAGCATGGCGTTGATCGAGCGCACGCCGGTGTCGAGCGGCTTGCGCACCGGGTCGCGCTCCATCGCGTTGATCGGGCGGCGCACCAGCGGCAGCGACTGCACATCGCGCAGCGGCCCGCCGTGGTCAAGCGGATTCCCGCTGGCATCGACCACGCGTCCCAGCAGCCCGTTGCCGATCGGCAGGTGGCGCGAGCGGTCCTCGCTGCGGCGCCACAGGTGGCGGCTCACGCCGAGTTCGGGGGCCTGCACCGGCACGTCCAGCGGAATCACCCGCGCGCCGCTGGCCAGCCCGTGGATCTCGCCGGCTGGCATCAGGAAGGCCCGATCCCCCGAGAACCCGACCACCTCGGCCTGGATCGCCGGTTGCCCCGGCATCAGCACCTCGCACAGCGATCCGACCGGCACATGGACGCCCGCGACCTCCAGCACCAGCCCGGCCACACGCACGAGCGTGCCCTGCACCGACAGCGGCAGCTTGACACTGGCCCGCTCGTGCAGGTCGTCGAGGTAGCGCGCCCAGGCGTCCGTCGAAGTGGTTTTCATGGGGTGGGCGCGCCGTCGTTCTGGTCCACCTCGGCCAGCACCGGCGAGCCCATCGCCGTCACGGCACAGGCCCAGCGGGTCGACAGCCGCGCGTCGACCACGCCCAGGTCCGACTCCACCAGACAGCCACCGCGCTCGATGTGGGCGTCGGCGACCAGCCGGGCACCGCGCGCCTCGACCGCATCGGCGCAGCCACCCGCGATCAGCGACAGGTCGTCGGGATGCACCCTCACCGTGATGTGGCGCGCCGACAGCAGCACCTCGGCCAGCGCCTCCTGCGTCACGTCCACGACCAGCGTCGCGCTGGTCTTCAATTCGCTGCGCACCACCTGGCGGGCCATCTGCATGGCGATGCCTGCCAGGCGCCGCGCGAGTGCGTGTTCCAGCCCGTCCAGCCCCTGCTGGAACTGCGACAGCAGCGCGGCCACCGGCGCGCCGACCTCGCTGACCTGTTGCCGGCGGAAGGTGTCCAGCGCTTCGCGGGCCTCGGCTCGCATGGTCTTGGTGGTCTCCTCGCGGCCCATCTGCCGGCCTTGCTCGAAGACTTCGGCCAGACGCGCCTGGAGCTGCGCCTGCCGGGCCGCACGCACGGCAGCCGGATCGACCGGCGGCGGTGCCGGCGCGGCGTCTGCGTTGGCGCCAGCCTTGGAAGGATCTGTCCCTTTGCGGCGCTGCGCATCCAGACTGTCGGGCACCCAGGCCACCGCCGGGCCAACCTCCCCGCGCGGGATGAAGCGGGCATAGGAGGGCGCGTTAGAGCGCATGAACCCTTCGGGCAGGTCGACGCGCGGCACCCGCTCGTGCCGCTCCAGCCGCTGCTCGAAGGTGTTCGGCGCGGCGTCGCGGGAAGCGTCAGAGGAACTGGCCATCGCCTCCTCCGCTCATGGCAATCTGACCATCGTCCGACAGACGGCGTACCACCGCCAGGATGGTTTTCTGCTCGGCCTCGACCTCCGCCACACGAACCGGACCGCGCGAGGCCAGGTCTTCGCGCAGCATCTCGGCCGCCCGGCTGGACATGTTGCGGAACACCTTCTCGCGCAGGTCCTCGGTCGCACCCTTGAGCGCCACGAGCAGCGATTCGCTCTGCACTTCCTTGAGTACCGTCTGGATGCCACGGTCGTCGACGCGCATCAGGTCGTCGAAGGTGAACATGTTGTCGGAAATCTTCTGCGCCAGATCCGCGTCGCTGCTGCGGATGTACTCCAGCACCGAGGCTTCCACCCCCGTGCCCATGAGGTTGAGGACCTCGGCCGCCGTCTTGACGCCGCCCAGGTTCGACTTGCTGCTGCGCCCACCACCGGCCAGTACCTTGGACAGCACCTCGCTGAGTTCCTGCAGCGCCGCCGGCTGCACGCCGTCGAGCGTGGCCAGGCGAATCATCACTTCGTTGCGCTGCGCCTCCGGGAAGCGCCGCAGCACGGCGCTGACCTGATCCGGTTCGAGGTGGACCAGGATCACCGCCACGATCTGCGGGTGCTCCAGCCGCAGCAGCTCGGCCACCGTCACGGCATCCATCCACTTCAGGTTCTCGATGCCCGGCGCGTCGTCGGCACCGATGATGCGGTCGAGCAGCAGCTTGGCCTTGTCGTTGCCCAGCGCGCGGTGCAGGACGTTGCTGACGTAGTCGTCGGTGTCGAGGCCGAACTCGATCAGCCCCTCTTCCTCCACCTGCTCCTCGAAACGCACCAGCACCCGCTCGTAGCGGTCGCGGGAAATCGACTTGGTGCGGGCGATCTTCTCGCCCAGGCTCTGCACTTCCTTGGGCGTGAGGTGGCGAAACACGTCGGCAGCGCCCTCCTCGCCCATTGAGATCAGCAGGATTGCTGCATCTTCCAGGCCTTGGTCATCCATGCATCGCCTCTCAGTCCGCTTCCTTGCCATTGGCCCAGCCGCGCAGGATGCGCGCGACCGACGCCGGATTCGTCCGCACCATCTGGCGCACGGCCTCCAGGCGCTTGTCCGAATCGCTCAACTCCACGTCCGGTGCGGGCAGCGCCACCAGCGTTTCACCACCGCTCAACGCCGGCAGCTCCGTCACGTCGTCCACCACGGTGTCGAGCTGGCCCGTCAGCTTCGCGGCCTCGACCTCCTTGTCCACACGGATGTCGCGCAGCACCGGCCGGATCACGCCAAACACCAGCGCCAGCCCAAGCAGACCCAGCACCAGCGGCACCGCCAGCGTGCGGATCATCTCCAGCGTCTCGGGCTGCTTCCACAGCGGCAGAATCTCGATCTTGTCCAGCACGGGCACCCGGAACGGTGCGTTGATCACCTTGACCGAGTCGCCACGCGCCTTGGAGAAACCGACGGTTTCCTGGACCAGCGACACCAGCTTGTCGATCTCCTCGGGTGCCAGCGGCTGCGACTGGGTCTGGCCCTTCTTGTCGGTGCTGGTGCGGTGGTTCACCACGACAGCCACCGCCAGACGCCGGATCGCACCCGACGCGGCACGGGTCACCCGGACGGTCTTGTCGATCTCGTAGTTCGTCACCGCATCGCGCCGACCACCTGCGCCGGGTGCGCCGCCCTGCCCGATCTGCGATGCCTGCATGGTCTGCGCCGCGCCGTTGATGGGCGCGGATGCAGCGGCCTGCGGCTGGTTGGTGGCCGCGCCCGGTACACCGCTGGCCAGTGCGCCGCCGCCGGCCCCGCCGGTGCCGTTTTCCGACAACTGCGCGCTGCGCACCGCGGCAGGTACCCCGCCCTGGTTGGGCTTGAATTCTTCGGTGGTCGATTCGGATTGCGAAAAATCCATCTCGGCCGACACCTGCGCACGCAGGTTGTCACGGCCGACGATCGGCTCCAGGATGTCGAGGATGCGCTTGGTGTAGAGCGCCTCGATGCGCGCGATGTGCTGCACCTGGTTGGAGTCGAGTCCGCCTGCGCCGCCGTCGCCACTGTCCGAAAGCATCGCCCCGGACTGGTCGAGCACGCTCACCGATTTCGGGTTCAGCTCGGGCACGCTGGCCGAGACCAGGTGCACGATGCCGGCAATCTGGGCGCGGTCGAGCGTCTGGCCGCCGTGCAGCGTCAGCAGCACCGAGGCGCTGGGCTTCTGCTGGTCGCGGAAGAAGCCGTTCTGGTTCGGCAGCGCCAGGTGGACGCGGGCCGACTCGACCGCCGACAGCGCGGTGATCGAGCGCACCAGTTCGCCCTCCAGGCCACGCTGGAAGTTCAGCCGCTCCTGGAACTGGGTCGTGCCGAAGCGGGCGTTGTCCATCAGCTCGAAGCCGACGGTCGAGCCCTTGGGCAGCCCGGTCTGCGCCAGCTTCAGGCGCACGTCGTGCACCTGGTCCGCCGGCACGAGCACGGCGCCGCCGCCCTCGCTGAAGCGGTAAGGCACGTTCATCTTGGTCAGCTGCGCCACGATGGCGCCGCCGTCCTTGTCGTTCAGATTGGAGAACAGCACGCGGTAATCCGGACGCGCGCTCCACATCACTGACAGGCCGATGACGGTCAGAAGCAGCAACAGGCCACCCGCGAGCATGGCCTTGCGCATCGGGGGCAAGGCGGAGAAACGCTCCGCCAGACGTGCCACGCCAGCGCCGGGAACTGGCGGTGGTGCAGTCAAGGTGGTCGAGCTGGAGAGGTCCATGTCCAATCGGTCGTTACACGCAGGCCCAAACGGTCGCGCTGGAAACGAATTATTCGAGTACCGCCTTCTGCCGAAGCCGGAAACAGGCAACCGATCGCCGCACTCTTCCGTCCATCTCGGCGGCCCTGCGTCCCTAGGATGGCGAAGCTGTGGAGAACCCTCATGGACATGAAGCTCAAACCGTTCGACTTTGCCCAGGCTGTTGCGCGCGCCGGAATGGCCGGCCTGGGTTCCACCTCATCGACGCCATCCGTGGAAGGCCCCAGTGGCGGCTTCTCGCAGGTGTTCACGCAGGCTCTGCGCAATGTCAGCGGCGCACAAAACGAAGCACAGGCACTGCAACGCGAGGTCTCCCTGGACAACCCCAAGGTCAGCCTCGAAGAGACGATGATCGCGATGCAGCGGTCCAACATCGGCTTCCAGGCGGCCCTGCAGGTACGCAACCGCATGGTGCAGGCCTACAGCGACGTGATGAGCATGCAGGTCTGAGATCGCGCCACCGTGTCAAGCAAAAAGCCCCCGAGGTCTGCGCGACCCCGGGGGCTTTCGTCCATCAGAGGAGCCGATGCAGCGACTTCAAAGTGTCAGCAGGCGGTGGCGCTTCTGCGTGTGGTCCAGGTAACGCTGCAGGTCGCGCTGCGCCCCGGTGGCGAGATCCACCAGCTCGCAGCCGATGCGACGGTACTGGGTGGGCGACAGGCCGACCTCCGAGATGTGCATGACCCGCAGCGTCACATGCAGCCAGGTCGACGCATCCAGCTCGATGACGACCTCCGGCAACATCTGTCCGCAGCGAAACAGGTCCAGCTCTTCATTGAGCATCAGTGCCACGCCGGTGTTGCTGATGTCGATGATGCGCAGATCGATCTGGCGGCGCGCCAGGTCCGGGTGGCTCAGCACGGCGTGCGGCTGGGCCCGGCCGGCCGGGCGGACGCGAAACGCATGGCGGCGCTGGAAGCGGTAGACCTCGCGCGGGTACTGCGCATTGAAGGCACTCGCGCTGCGGCCGTGCACGAGCACCAGATCGTGCAGGTCGAACTGCACCTTCACGCTGTCGAGGTAGCCGGTGGCCATCACCTCGTGCGACTCGGCCATGCGCTGCACCGCTTCGTCGCGCGGATCTGCGGCAAACACCAGCACGCCGCGCTGCGGGTCTTCGGCCCAGAGCGAGGTCGTGTAGTTGACGCCGTCCGGCGTGGTCAGCGACAGGGGCACATCCCCCTCGACGAACTGCTTGAGCAAGGCACGGATCTCGACCAGCGCGCGCACACGGTGTTCGCTGACGTCGGCGGCGGGTTCACCAGCGCCAGCCGTTGAAGGGAAAGTCGGGGTAGTCATCCGGATCGCTCCTGCCAGGACTCGTCAGGCTCGGTTGAGCGCAGCGCTCAGTGAAGGGTGTTGTGGGGCGGGCCGGCCAGCATGCTGTCCAGATCCTCCAGCCACGGCTCGGCGAGCATGCGGATCTCGGCGTCATTGAGCAGGATGCGCTGCATGATGCGGGACTTCATCTGCACCTCTTCGGTGGCGAGCCGGTCCTGACCCGCCGCGTGCTTGAGCTGCGAGATCAGCACCGCGCAAGCCCCTTCGAGCTTGACGACGCGGTCCCAGTTGCCCACGCGGGCGGCTTCCAGCATGTCGAGACTGGCTTGCTCGATGGCCTCGTAGTATTGCAACAGGGTGCTCTTGCGCAGCGGGGGGCTGTGCGTGGATCGGGCGGTGGCGGCTTTGGACATGTTGGACCCAGTTTTTGACTTCAGTACCAGGGGCAGGCAGGCCGATCGCCCGGGCTCAAGCCGCAGCCCCGTGAGAAACCTTCGCGCCGATCGCCGCCCAGGCATCCCGCAGGGGCCGGATCAGACGCTCCACCTCGACGAGCAGCGCAGGGTCATTGCGCAGGTTGCCGCGGGTCAGCTGGACCACCGCGTAGCCGTACAGGTTGCGCAGGTTCAGGGCAATCTCGCCACCCGACACCATGTCGAGTCCCGCGATCAGCCCCTCCTCCAGGATGCGCACTGCACGGCTGATCTGTGCACACTTCAGCTCGATCACACCCCCCGCCATCGCCGCCCGTGCCCGACCGACCGATTCGAGGAAACCGTCGTACAGCATCAGCACGAGGTGGTGCGGCGAGGCCGACGAAACGCCCGTTTCCACGCCGATCTGCCGATAGGCATTGGCGAAATGCTGCGGACGATTGAAGGGTGTGGACAGGGCGCTGTTGAACATGCGATGGCTTCGGTTGGGAGGCGATTGACGACTTGGGGGAGCAGTGTCTGTTGCTTATCGACGGGGCAATGCGGGGACTTGAGATCGGATGCGCGAGCAGATCGCCTCACACCGCCACCGGCTCGGCAGCCAGTGGCGCCGGTGCCAGACCCGCATCCTGGCGCGCCACCATGCGCAGCACGAGCCGCTCGAAGTCACGCGCAAAGCGGCGACCGTCAAACAGCGGCGACTGGGTGCGCGCACCGTCCAGACGGCCTGCGAGCGCCCGGAATTCGGCCGGATTCAACGCCAGGGCGACGGCCGACTGGATGTACTGATCGATGTCGGTGCACGCCAGCTCTGGCAGGTCCAGGGCATGCAGCAGACTGCCCGCGACCCGGGAGGCAAAGCTCTGGCCCATCAGCGCGAGCACGGGCACACCAGCCCACAGCGCATCGCTGGCGGTGGTGTGCCCGCCGCAGGGGAAGGTGTCGAGACACAGATCGGCCAGCGGCAGGCGCGAGCGGTGCAATTCCCCGGACACGAAGGGCGCAAAGACCAGCCGGTCCGGGTCCAGCCCGTGCTGCACCGCCGCGGCGCGCAGGCGTTCCCGGGCAGGCACCTGCTGCACCAGCAGCCAGAGCACGGAGCCTGGCGTCGCCTCCAGGATGCGGCACCAGGCCGCGAACACTTCCGGCACGATCTTGTAGGCCATGTTGAAGCTGGCGAACACGAAGGTGGCGTCCTCGGGCAACCCGCACTGCTGGCGCGTGACCGTTGTCGGCCGTGTCCGGGTGCTGTCGTTGGGCTGGTAGCAGTGCGGCATCTGCGCGATGCACTCGGTGAAGTGAGGCTGGGCGTCCATCGGCGTCGTGACCGGATCGCCGATGAAATAGTCGAGGCTGGGCGCACCCGCCGTCCCCGGGAAACCGAGCCAGGCGACCTGGATCGGTGCGGGGCGGTGCGCCAGCACGTCCATGCGCGAGCCGAGCGTGTAGCCCTTCAGGTCGAGCAGCAGCCCGATCTGGTCCTCGCGGATCCGGGCGGCCAGTTGCGCGGAGGACAACTCCGCCGTCTCGGTCCAGCAGGTGGCCGTCCGCTGGACACGCGCCCGCAGATCGGATTGGTCATCGGGGCCGCCCGAATAGAAATACAGCTCGAAGCCACCGCGGTCGATGCCCTCCAGAAACTCGGCCATCAGGATGCTGGTGGCGTGGACATGGAAGTCGCTCGACATCAGCCCGATGCGCAGCTTGCCGCCGGGGCGCGGCACCTTCTGGCTGGAGCGCTGCTTCACCGGCTGCATCCCCGCGCAATGCTCCTGGTAGGTGAGGCTGGCGGCCCATTTCAGGATCTCGGGATCGTCGGTGAGCGTGATGAGCGGGAACGGGCTCTTGCCGGTCACCGGCCGCTGCCGGGTCGATTCCACATGGGCGATGCACAGGCGCAGCCGCTCGAAATCGTCGGCAAGGCCAGCCCAGTCGCAAGCCCAGGAGCTGGCGTGTGCCGCGCACAGGGCCGAGCCGAAATCCAGCGGGTTGTCGTCGAGCAGCATGCGGTAGCACCAGGCCGCCTCGGCATGCCCGCCGAATTTCATCAAGCCGTGGCCCATGCCCTGCAAGGCCTGCTTTTTCATGGCCGGATCGTTGGCCGCCAGGGACAAGGCCCCCGAACACGACCGGACCGTGCCCTCGAAATCCAGCCGTGCCAATTGTGCCTTGGCCTTGGCGAGATACCATTTTCCGCTGCGCGCGACGTCGGCCTGCAATCCATCCAGCACGGCCAGCGCCTCGGTATGCCGGTGGGCCTCCAGCAGAAAATCTGCCAGCAGCAGGCATACCTCGGCATCCCCCTGCTGGAGTTGCCATGCGCGGCCCAGGTGCTGAATCGCCAGTTCCGGCTGTCCGAGTTTGTGCTCGCATTGCGCCAGCAGCAGCCAATACAGTTGCTGGCGCGGCTCAGCCCGCGCCGCCTTGAGAAACTGTTCCCGGGCCGCACTGGCCTGGCCCTTGCGGAGAAACTCCTTGCCCCGGATTCCTGCGCGGCGGGCCAGATCGCTTTCGCCCTTTTGTGCGGCAGGACGGAGCGGTGCAGTGCGTACAGCGGTGGTGGCAGTCATGGTCGGAGCGCAGCCTGGAAAAGCAGAAGTGGGGACGAGTCTAGGACCCACCCCCATCTGCCATCACCGGAAAAAGTCCCCGCCAGACGCCTGTTTGCTTACCCGTAAAGCTGCTTGATCATGAGGCTGACGGAGTTGCTGGTCGCCGTGATGTTCGACATCCGCTGGTCCAGTGCGTCATATTGCTTGCGCAGGCGGGCTTCGATTCCCTGGTAGCGCGTGTCCAGCGCATCCTGCCGGTCATTGATCCGGCGCAACTGGCTCTTGAGCCCGCCAGTCCGGGTTTCCATCGGGCCGTCCGTGCCCTGTGCCGCATCAGCAAATGTCCGGAATCGTTTCATGAATCCGGTCAGTGCCGTGGAATCTCCGGTCCCCCCGCTGTTCAGCAAGGCCTTGACCTGGGCAGGATTGGCCAGCGCATCGTCCAGCTTGGTCGATTTCAATTCCAGACGCCCTGTGGCATTCAGCGACAAGCCAATGTCCGACAGGCGCTTCAGCGACCCGCTGCCCGTGCCGGCAAACTCGTCGTGGAGCAGCGACTGCATCTTGTTCAACAGCCCGATGGCCGTGCGGTCCGACTGCAATTTGCCCGCGGTCTTGGTCGCAGCGTCGTATTTGGTCTCCGTCTTGACCTGGTCGACCATGCCGTTGTAGGCCGACATGAAATCGTTGATCTTGGTCTTGACGTCCGAAAAATCGGCCGCGACCGACATCTCGACGGCACTGGTGGTGGTCTTGTTCAGCTTGATCGACAGCCCTTCGATCACGCCGTCGAGCGTGTTCGAGGCCGAGGTGATCGAGATGCCATTGATGACTGCGTGCGCATTGCGGGCGCTCTGGCTCAGCGTCATCGGCGAAGACACGGCCGTGGCATCGAAGGCCAGCGCCGACAGGCCGGTGGCGGCATTGCCATCGTCATTCGTCTCGCTGGCCGACACGCGGAAGGCGTTTTCTTCGCCTGTTGCTGTCGAGCGCAGCGTCAGGCGTGCGCCCGAAGCGTCCGTGATGATGCCGGCCGTGACGCCTGCGGCGGCGGCATTGATCTTGTCCCGGATCGAGCCCAGCGAGATGTCCCCGGACCCGATCGATATCGTGATGCCGGACGTACCGGACTTGGAGGTGAACGCAGTCGGTGGAGCCCCCCCCGTCCAGCTGCCGATGTCGATCGTCAGGCTGCCTTCGGACAGGGCGGCGCTGCTGGAGGCGAAGGCCGTGCTGCTCACGGTCTGTGCTGCCGCCAGCGTGTCGACCTGCAACGTGTGGGAGCCGACCACGCCGTTCTTTCCGCTGACCGAGGTCACGGTGGCCACCGTGGAGTCCGTCAGCGTCGTGGTGGTGTTGCCCCAGAGCGAGGTCGAGTTGAACGCAGCCGCCTTGTCACGCAGCGTGCCCAACGCGTTCTGAATCTTGCCGAAGGACGAAATCTTGGCGTTGATCGACGACTCTTCCTTGTTGAGGGCGATCAGCGGTTGTTTCTCGATCGTCATCAGCTGGCTGATGATGGATGAGACGTCCAGGCCGCTGCCCAGACCGGATGAGGTGACGGAACCCATGGCACAAACTCCTCAAGCACCGATGCGCAAACGCGGCTGGGCCGGTCTGCGCACTCGATGCATCGACATGACAGGAAAACGGGGCAGGTGCATCCGGCGATGTAGCCCGCCCCGGCCTATTCCACTTCCGCTTCGATCAGCGCAACAGCGACATCACCTGCTGCGGGGCCTGATTGGCCTGCGCCAGCATCGCGTTGCCCGCCTGCTGCAGCACCTGGGCGCGCGACATGTTCGAGGTTTCCACCGCGAAGTCCGCGTCCATGATCCGGCCCTTGGCCGCCTGCAGGTTCTCCGACGTCGTGCTCAGGTTCGCCACCACGCTCTCGAAGCGGTTCTGCACCGAACCCAGGTTCGAGCGTGCCGACGTCACTTCGTCGATCGCCGCGTCCAGGTTCGACATCGTGGCCAGCGCATTCGCTGCCGTGGTGATGTTGGCGGCAGTCCCGGTGATCGCGGCGTCCATGCCGGCCCCGGCCGAGATGTCGGTCAAGGACACCGTGATGGCATCCGTGGCAACGTTGTCGGCACCGACCTGGAAGGCCATGTCGGTGGCCGAGGCGTTCAGCAGGTTGTTGCCGTTGAACTTGGTGCCGCCGATGACACGGGTCACTTCCTTGGCGAGTGCCTGGTATTCCTCGTCCAGGTTGGCGCGGTCGCTGGAGCTGTTGGTCGAGTTGGACGACTGCACCGCCAGTTCACGCATGCGCTGCAGCGATTCACCGATCTTGCCCAGTGACCCTTCTGCCGTCTGCGCCAGCGAGATCGCGTCATTGGCGTTGCGACCGGCGACGGCCATGCCCTTGACTTGCGCCGTCATGCGTTCGGCGATGGCCAGGCCGGCCGAGTCGTCCTTGGCCGAGTTGATGCGCAGACCCGTCGACAGGCGCTGCATCGAGGTGCTGAGCGAGCCTTGGGTCGAGCTCAGGGCACGCTGAGCCGTCAGCGAAGACATGTTGGTGTTGATGGTCGAGGCCATGGCGAACTCCATTCAGTATCTGTTGAGCGGGGCACCGCGGTGGGTGCCCTATCGGCCCTGCAACATAACGTTCGGGCCGTGCAGTGGTTTTCGTACTCGACCACGGGAACTTGAGCAGGGGATATGAAAACTTCTGCCTCGCTACTTTGTCGACGGGAGAACCATTTGGTACCAAGTTGAAGCCGAAAACCTGCCCCTGAAGTGATAAAACACAGGGAGGTGGACAACGGAGACCCCATTCATGCTCAACATCGTCGTGGCCCGTCGGGGAGAAGAGGTGCGCTGGATCGATGAACTGCCCGATCACTGCACGGTGACGGTCTACACCGACGATGCGTCCCACGGTGTGCCGCTGGACGTGACGCGGCACATCGAACTGGTGCGACTGCCAGGACAGTACAGCGTCGGCGAGCTGTACCTGGCCCACCTGAAGCGCCCGGCGCGCGGCGTGGCCGAGGCGTTCACGGTGTTCTGCCCGGGCGACCCGCTGGCGGTGTGCCCGGATTTCTTTGCGCTGCTGGACGTTGCCGTGCTCTGGGGCGACGTCCAGCCGCTGTCGCAATCGGTGCAGGCGGGCGAGCACGCAGCGCAGCCGCGGGACTGGCTGGCCGAGCTGCCGGTCGCACCGGTGCGCTTCGACCTGCGCAGCTGGGCACCGCTGGGCACGTTCGACAAGGCGATGTACCGCGTGCAGCAGCGTTACCGCCAGACCCACCAGCTGCTCGACCACAGCCACCCCGGCGTGCATTTCTTCGAGGCATGCCAGCTGGACACGCTGGCGCAGGCGGTCGGCACGCATGACCTCGGCGTGCGCGACAGCGGCTTGCTGTTCGCCGTACGCCAATCGCTTGTCACCGACTGGCAGGCAGCGCACGGGCCGGCGCTGCCGCAGGTGTGCGCATGGCTGCGGCAGGATCCGTCGCACGGGCGGATCTGGGACCAGTTCTGGCTGCACCTGTTCGGCCTGCCCTTCGTGCGGCTGGCCGCACTGGCACCGCCAGCCCCCACAGCGTTCGACGGCGAGGACGAGGCGCCAGAGGACTTCTCGCTCAGCCGGGCGCTGGCCACCATCGACGACACGCTGGCGCGTCTGGCACCACCACCACTGGCCAATCCCGGTCACCGGCCCTCCGCGCTGCACGTGGCCCGTGCCATCGCGGCCGCACAGGCCCGCCACGCACCCCAGCCTTCCGCCGAAGCCCGGCAGGAACGGATGGACTTGTCCGAGCGGGCTGCACAGGCCTTCCGCGTGGGCGATCTGCAATACGCGGTCGCCTGCGCCCGGCTGGCGCTGAAACACGAGACGGATCACACGGCAAGCCGGTTCACGCTCGCGATGGCGCTGGCAGCGCAAGGAAACCGCGAAGAAGCACTGGAACAGTTCGAACGCCTGCTGCAAGCCGATGCCCCCGTGTCGGACCGGATCCGCGTGTCAGACCGCACGACTGCGCCCGCCCGACCCCAGTGATCCGTGCAAACGTGCCATCCGGGGATGACACGCTGTAGGAATTTGCCTGACACGCTACAAGAAGTTCGGGGACTCAAGGCACGGAAGAGGGCTGATGTTCCCGCCCAGTTCATGTCATCAGAATCGACTCCATCGACAACGCCTCGCCAACCTCCCTGAGGCAGCGAAGCCCACCAGACCGACAGGAGCCCGACATGAACACCGAACAGATCCTCTCCGAAATCCGCGAAGCCAATCTGTCCTACATGATGCTGGCACAGAGCCTGATCCGCGCCGACCGCGAGCAGGCGCTGTTCCGTCTGGGTGTCTCGGAAGAGACCGCCGCCATCCTGGAGATGCTGTCGCCGGCCCAGATGCTGAAGATTGCCGCCGGCAACACCCTGCTGTGCCGCATGCGTGTCGACGACGATCTGGTGTGGAGCCTGCTGACCAACCACGGCAAGAGCGCCGCCAACGACGGTGTCTCCCGTCTGCACGCCTGCATCCTGATGGCTGGCCGCCACCAGGAAGCCGCCTGAGTCGCGCCCAGCGCAGATCCAGTCCACGACGACGCACCGGGGAAGAACACCATGAAATGCAAGAGCATCCTGACCGAAGCACGGCAGATCGAACGCGCGGTCACGCTGATCAAGCTGGGCGCCCGCCTGCAAGTGCTGGAGTCGGAGACCGACCTGTCCTACGAGCGCCTGCTGCGCCTGTACAAGGAAGTCGCCGGCAAGTCGCCGAGCAAGGGCCAGCTGCCCTTCTCCACCGACTGGTTCATGACCTGGCAGCCGAACATCCACGCCTCGCTGTTTCTCAATACCCATGAATACCTGAACAAGGTGGCCGAACTCGAAGAGATCGACACCGTGATCAAGGCGTATCAGCTCTATCTGGAGCAGACCCAGGCCCAGAATCTGGAGCCGCTGCTCTCCGTCACCCGCGCCTGGCGGCTGGTGAAGTTTGTCGACAACAGCATGCTGACGATGACGAAATGCTCCAAATGTGGCGGCCACTTCGTCACCCATCCACACGAAATCGCCAAGCACTTCATCTGCGGCCTGTGCAACCCGCCGGCACGTGCCGGCAAGGGCAAGGCCAGCGGCTCGCTGCAACTGCACTGACCCGCACGGACACCCTGCACCATTTCCCCCACACCTCTCCCGGTGTGTTCATACGGACCCACGGCGCTGCGCCTGGGTCCGTTTTTTATTCCGCCCCAGTTCCGCTCAAGGAGACCAACCGTGGACATCACGCTGGACCGACCTGCCTCCCGCACCGAGACCCTGCCCGTCACCCATGCCACCGAGCAGCCCTGCAAGTGCTGCGGTGCGCGCGCCCGGCTGTCGGGCTTCGTGGACTTCGACCGTGACTGCTTTGGCTACAACGCCAAGCGCGCCCAGGTCCGGGGTCTGCCCATCGCCTACTACCGTTGCGCGGAATGTGAATTCGGCTTCACCGACGCCTTTGACGACTGGAGTCCGGCGGAGTTTCAGGCCCACATCTACAACGGCGAATACGCACTGTTCGACCCGAACTTCGCCACCCAGCGCCCGCAGAACACCAGCACGCTCGTCCAGCACCTGATCCACAACCGCGCCGTGCGCATCCTCGACTACGGCAGCGGCAACGGCCACACCGCCCGGCTGCTGCGCGAGGCCGGCTACGCGAACGTCACCGAATACGACCCCTTCCATGGTGATCCGGTCAAACCGGCCCAGGGCGGTTTCGATCTCGTCATCTGCATCGAGGTCGCCGAGCACGTGCCCGATCCGCTGCGGCTGTTCGCGGAGCTGAACTCCTACACCGCCGCCCACGGCATCATCCTGCTGTCGACCAAGGACATGGCCGACGTGCAGGGCGACTGGGTGAACGACTGGTACGTCGCGCCCCGCAACGGGCACATCTCGTTCTATTCCAGCCGGACGCTCACACTGCTGGGCAACAGCCTGAACCGCAGCTACCGCAGGCTCGACGGCTTCCGGCATCTGCTGATGCCCAAGGCCGGCTGACGGCCCAAGGTCAGACCGGCACCGTGCCGCAGCGGGTCGACTCGGCGATGAACAGCCGCCCGCTGCGCCAGACGATCTCGACCTTCAGCGCGGAGGCGGCATCCAGCTGCGTCCAGAAACTGTCCTGCTGGTGCCGGGCCACGGCAACCATGCCTGGCGGATCCTCCGGCAGGGCTTGCAGGGCGGAGAGCCGCTGCGCGGCCTGCCCGATGAAGTCGGGAATGTCCCGGCGGGCGATGCGTCGGACCAGCCCGGCGTGGTGCGGATCGGCAAATTTTTCGATGATGAACTGCCCGTGCGTGCAGTGGCGCAGCGACGCGATCAGGCAGGTCAGCGCTTCGCGGTCCGCCGTGTCGCTGCCGACCGCGAGATAAAGCGACGCCGCAGGCGTGTCCGCACCAGACGGCACCACGAAACGCGCACCCGCCGCGACCACCCAGAGCCGCTGCCGCTCGTTGGGGCGGAAGGTCGCCCAGAGGTCCAGATCGGTCTGCGCGTTGAACACCACCGCACGGAAACCGAAGCGCGCCGCCAGCTTCAACGCGCCGTGCCCGCCCATGCTGCCGAAGTAGCAGGTCACCCGCTCCGGTGCGAAATCGGGCAATACCCGTTCTCGGACCAACGCAGCGAGGTCCTCGAACACCGATCCGCTGTACCAGTTGAATTCCGGGTTGTGGACAAACAGCAGGTGGTGACCGGGCATGGTGCGCCGCAGACCTTGCACCTGCGCAAACCCGTGCCGGCTTTCCAGACAGGACATCACGATCAGCAGCTCGCCGTTGGCTTGTTCCGGCGGTGGCTGGATCCACAGGTGTTCGCGCCCCGGTCCGTCGGCCAGCCACGGCAGCCACTGCTGCAACGGCTCGCTGGCCAGGCGGCGGCGTGCTTCGTCCGCATGGTCCGGGTCGCCGACCAGTTGTTGCCACAGCGCCTCGGCGCGGCGCAGGTCACGGCGGCGGTCGGTGGCGCGGGATTCCAGCGCGCCGTCCAGCAGCGCCCGCGCCAGCATCGCCCGCGCCAGCGTGCGCAGCCCTTCCGGCGTATCGGCGGCCGCCTCCAGGCACTGCCACTGCGCAAGCTCGGCGCTGCCCGCAGCGCCGTCGGAACCGCCATCGAGCAGCATGCACAGGGTCTGCACGCCGGCCATGTTCTCGTCCCCCAGAAGCTTCAGCAGCGCGCAGAGCCACTGGCGGGACTGCACATCGCTGTCGGCCGCCCGCGCATCGGCCAGCGCACGGAAGGCACCGGCGACATCCCCCCGGTCCATCGCCTGCAGCGCCAGCGCGCGGCAGAGCGCCGCGACCGAGGCCGGCGCCAGCGCACCGCTGTCCAGCAGCGTGCGCGCCGTGTGCTCCGGCAGATCGCCGCGTTCGGCGAGGTCATGGCAGGCGTCGAGCGCCCCGAGCATCCGCCAGCCAGGTGACTCTGATTCAGGCGATGGCACGGCCGGCCCATCCCCCAGCACAACCCGCAACCCGCGCACACGGTCCTTGGCGGACTCGCGGTGCAAGGTGGTCAGCAGACACGCGCGCCAGGCCGGATCCGGCAAGCGTGCAGGCTGCAACCATTGCGACTGCAGTGCCGCACTCAGCACCAGCGTGCCCTCGCCCTCCAGCCAACGCCTGAACCAGCGCGGCGACAGTGCCGCCGCACCACCGCCCTGCACGCACTGTCCCAGCGTGTCGGTGGCCAGCGCCACATTGCCGACCCGCACCGCCAGTTCGAAGATCCGCGCCATGCCCTGCGCCCACGGCGCGGCACCGGCCTCCACCGCGGCGACGGTCTGCCCCAGCAGCCGATCGGCCTCGGCCGGCGGCAGATCCAGCACATCCAGATCAAGCCGCGCGCGAATGGCCAGCCACTGCGCCTCGGGCAAGGCCGAGGATCCCGTCTGGCCGTGCGCGTGCAACAGCGCCAGCACATAGGCCGGCGCCAGCGGGCAGTGCCCCGAGCGGGTGAGGTGCCACTCCGCCAGGCCCCGCCAGGTGTCGGGCGCGTCCCAGTCTCCGACCATGTGCCGGCACCACGGCGCCAGCCGGCCGTCCAGCCACCGACCGGCCGCCTCGTGCGTGGCCGCATCCAGCGACCGCCAGAGTTGCCAGAGGTGGCGGTGCAGCGCCAGCCGGTCCTCGGCGTCGAGGTCGGCGGCAACCAGCGGCAGCATCTGCCTCAGCTGCTGCGCCTCGCCGAACGGGGATGGCAGGCCCGTGATCCAGTCCTGCACGGACTGGTGGTTCGGGTAGGTACGGACAGGTGAAAGCGAAAGGGCGGAGTGCGGAGCCATCGCAGGAATCTAGGCCGGACGCCGGACACCCGGCGGGTCGAAATGCAGGGATCGTCGGCACCAGTTGCACCGCCCGCCCCGCTCGGACGGTGCAGGAAACTGCCACAGACGCGCGCGCTTTTTCAGGCCTTGGTGGCCGACACCGACTGCCACCATGCACAGCATCCCCACCCGCCCGGCCAGCCCCATGCGCGAGCAACTCCACTCTTCCGACACCGCCACCCCGGAGCGACCGATGCCCCAGATCCGCGACACGCCGTCGGTGCCGGATCTGCTGTCCCGCATCGAGGCCACCGAGGCACTGGGCGATCAGATCAGCCAGGCGATCGACCAGCTGGTCGATGCCGTGCTGAACCTGCAGCCACCCGCTGCGCCCGCACCCCAGGTGGACCCCGCCGCGCTGGCAGGTCTGGAACGCCGGATGCAGGCGCTGGAGCAGCAGGTCAACCTGGGCCAGGCCTGCCAGGAGCTGACACGCACCTCGCAATTCCATCCGAAGGAGCGCAGCGTCGTCTTCGTCGGCACCACCTATTTCGGCTGCAACATCAAGTACGCCTGGCTGGCCTTCCGCGAACGGGCACGCCAGGAAGGCATCACCGCCTGGTTCCTGCCGCAGACCGGACAGCAGGAGCAAGCCGTCACCGCCCTGGGCGAGGCCTGCTTCCCGCTGAACCACAACGACTGGAGCACGGCGCACGTGCATGCGGCGCTGTCGGCCGCCGTGGTCGTGACCTGCGACCACCTGCTCAATCCGAATCCCTACGCCGCTGCGCTGCTGGCGGGTGCACGCCACGTGCAGCTCTGGCACGGCATCTCGATCAAGGAAATCGGCCTTCGCAACCTCGCACCTCTGCGCCAGATGTCCGCGCGCTTCGCCCGTGTGCTGTCCACCTGCGGCCCCTACACCCGCCTGGTCGGCACCTCGGCCGGACAGGAATCGGAGTGGCGCCGCTGGTTCGGCTTCGAGCGCTACGCGCCGATCGGCTACCCGCGCAACGACGTGCTGCTGCGCGAACCCGATGCGGCCGACCTGCTGAACGTCGACATAGAGATCTACCAGCTGGCGCGCAAGACCCGTGCGGCCGGCCAGCGCGTGGTGCTGTACGCCCCGACGTTCCGGGACGCCCGGCGCGGCACCTGGCTGCTCGAATCCGGGCTCGAACAGCTCGCGCAGGGGCTGGCCAAGCGCGGCGATCTGCTGATCGTCAACGTGCACCCGGTCGAATCCCCGCTGATTCCGCAACTGGCGGTCGCGATACCGACGGCCCGCTTCGTGACGCCGCGCACCGACCTCTATCCGTTGATGCGCGAAACCTCGCTGCTGGTCACCGACTATTCCTCGGTGATGTTCGACTACCTGCTGCTCGACCGGCCCATCGTGCTGTTCCGTCCGGATCACCAGGACTACGTCACCCGCTCGCGCCAGCTCTTCGACGCCAAGCTGGACGAACACCCGGGTCCGCTCGCCACCAGTGCGCAGGCGCTGCTGGAGGTGCTGCGCCAGCCGGACGCGCAGTCCTGCAAGTTCGCCGCCACGCGCGCCTCGATGCGCCAGCGCCTGTTCGACCACACGGACGGACGTGCGGGCGAACGGCTCGGCCAGCTCCTGCTGGACGAACTGGAGGCCGCCCTCTGCCCACCCTCGGGAGTCACCCCATGCCCCATGTCCAGTTCCTGAGCGGCCCGGCGCGCCTGCGGCACCCGGCCCGGCTTCACTCCATCGCGCTCACCTACGGCACCTACGACCTGTTCCACATCGGACACGTCCGGCTGTTCGAGCGGATCAGGGAGCGTTACGACCGGCTGATCGTGGCCGTGTCCACCGACGAGTTCAACGCCCTCAAGGGCAAGCGATCGGTCGTGCCGTTCGCGGACCGGATCGCCATGGTCCAGGCCTGTCGCCATGTCGACGAGGTCATCGCCGAGACCGACTGGACCCAGAAGGCCCGCGACATCGAGGCCTATGGCGCGGACGCACTGGTGATGGGCAGCGACTGGACGGGACACTTCGATGAGTTCCGATCGCTGTGCGACGTGGTGTATCTGCCGCGCACCGAACACGTGTCCAGCACCGAACTGAAGACGGACATCGTCTCCCGCGCCCTGGCGCCAATCCAACAACCCGCCTGAGGCTTGATGACCATGCCCGCTGTCCTGCGCCGCCCGTCGGTCATCCGCCCGCCAGGTGCCATCCCGCTGACGAAGCGGCACCCGCGGATAGCAGCTCCCGGGCGGCACTTGCCGTGGCCACTGCCGGCGCTGCTGTGCTGGGCGCTGGCCTGGGGGCACTGGGTAGGGCTGCTGTCGCTGGGAACGGGAGCCGGGGTTGCCTTCTCCGGAGCGGTGCTGGTCGGCAGCGCGCTGGCGCTGCTGGCCGCCTCGCGCTGGCGCCGGCTGATGATCGCCGCCGGCTTCCCGCTGTCGTTCGCGCTCAGCGGGCTGGCCAGCGGCTGGTCCGCGGTGTGGTGGCTGTTGCCGCTGGCGCTGCTGGCGGTGGCCTATCCGGTGCGGGCCTGGTCGGATGCGCCGCTGTTTCCAACCGGTGCGAAGGCACTGGCCGGGCTGGACGAGCTGATCGGTCTGCCTGCGGACGCCCGCGTGCTGGACGCCGGCTGCGGCCTCGGCCACGGCCTGCAGGCCTTGCGCCGGACGTGGCCGCAGGCGCAGCTGGAAGGCATCGAGTGGAGCCGGCCCTGGCGGCTGATTGCCGCGCTGCGCTGCCCATGGGCGACGATCCAGCGCGGCGACATGTGGGCACAGTCCTGGGCCGGGCACGATCTCGTCTATCTGTTCCAGCGACCCGAAAGCATGCCCCGCGCGGTCGAGAAGGCCCAGCGCGAGATGCGGCCGGGCACCTGGCTCGTCAGTCTGGAGTTCGAGGCACCCAGTCTGCGTCCGCATGCCCGTCTACAGCACCCCGGCCAGCGCCCGGTGTGGATCTACGCGATCCGTGAAACCCGCCCCGGGACGGGCCACGGCCCGCGCCACCACGACTCAAGTGTCGAGTCCTCCTGACCGATATGCAAATCACGGCGCTGATCGCGGGGCTCCCCGCAGTCGCAGCGCCCCATGAAGTCATCTGAGGAAAAGGTCTCTCATGTTCGTCATCATTGGATGGGTAGTCGCCATCGGCTGCATCTTCGGCGTCTACGCCGCACACGGAGGCAACATGAGCGTGATCTTCCACGCCCTGCCCTTCGAGATGCTCACCATTTTCGGCGGCGCCCTCGGCGCCTTCGTCGCCAACAACCAGATGAAGGTGCTCAAGGCGTCAGGCAGGGGACTGGCCGGGTGCTTCAAGGCATCCAAGCACTCCAAGGCCCGCGCGATGGAGCTACTGGCGATGCTGTTCGAGATTCTGCAGAAAACCCGCAAGGAAGGGTTGATGTCGATCGAGAAGGACATCGAGGATCCACACGCCTCGGCGCTGTTCCAGAAGTTCCCCGTCGTCGGCAATGACCACCATGTCACCGAATTTGTCTGCGACTACCTGCGCATGATGGTCTCGGGCAATCTGAATTCCCACGAGATCGAGTCCCTGATGGACATTGAGCTCGAAACCCACCACCACGAAGCCCACGGTGGCGCAGCGGCCATTGCCCGGCTGGCCGGCGCCCTGCCCGCCTTCGGCATCGTGGCCGCGGTGCTGGGCGTCGTGAACACCATGGGCTCGGTGGGCCAACCGCCAGCGGTGCTGGGCGGGATGATCGGCTCGGCACTGGTCGGTACCTTCCTGGGCATTCTGCTGGCCTATGGCTTCGCCGAGCCACTGGCGGGCCTGATGGAGCAGAAGGTCGACGAAGACGGCAAGGAGCTGCAGTGCGTCAAGACCGTGCTGCTCGCCAGCATGCAGGGCTACGCGCCGCAGATCGCCATCGAGTTCGGCCGCAAGGTGCTGTACTCGACCGAGCGCCCGACCTTCACCGAGCTGGAACAGCACGTCAAGAAGAAGTGACCGTCACCCGCCCGGATGACGTGACCCCAGGAGACCCCCATGGCCGGTGATGCCAAGAAACTGCAGCCCATCATCATCAAGAAGGTGAAGAAGGGGGGCCATGGTGCGCATGGCGGCGCCTGGAAGATCGCCTACGCCGACTTCGTGACGGCGATGATGGCCTTCTTCCTGTTGATGTGGCTGTTGGGCTCCACGACCGATGGCGACAAGAAGGGGCTGCAGGACTATTTCCAGTCGCCCTTGAAGGTCGCGCTGATGGGCGGCGGCTCCGGGTCCGGCGATTCGTCCTCGGTCATCAAGGGGGGTGGTCAGGACATCAACCGCAGCGGCGGTCAGGTCAAGCGCGGCGACATCGAAGCCGAACGCAAGACCTACCAGCTCCAGGCCCTCAAGGCCAACCAGGCACAGGCCGAGAAGCAGCGCCTGGAGAGCCTGCGCGACCGCGTCAAGGAGGTGGTGTCGAGCTCGCCCGCGCTGGCCGCCTTCAAGTCGCAGATCCGTCTGGACATGACCCGCGACGGGCTGCGCATCCAGATCGTCGACGAGCAGAACCGCCCCATGTTCGACAGCGGTCTGGCCCAGGTGAAACCGTACATGCGCGACATCCTGCACGCCATCGGCAGCGTGCTGGCGGAGGTACCCAACAAGCTCACGCTCGAAGGGCATACCGACGCCCTCCCCTTCTCCGGCGGCGTGGGCGGCTACAGCAACTGGGAGCTGTCGAGCGACCGCGCCAACGCCTCGCGGCGGGAGCTGATCGCTGGCGGCCTGAAGGACGAGCGGGTGCTGCGCGTGCAGGGCCTGTCCGCCAGCGTGCCCTTCGACAAGCGCGACCCCCGGAATCCCGTGAACCGGCGCATCAGCGTCATCGTGATGACCCGCGAGGCCGAGGAACGGTTCTATGAAAGCGACGACGCGCTGACCGTCAACGCGATCCCGGCCGAAGAGGCTGCCTCAAGTCCACCGGCGCCGACCCGATAAACCCGTACACGGCCCATTCACGCTGAAGGATTCGTCATGCCAGCCTGCCCCGATCTCCGCTTTCTCGTCGTCGACGACTTCTCTACCATGCGCCGCATCGTGCGCGGGCTGCTCAAGGAAATGGGCTGCCAGCACATCGAGGAGGCCGAAGACGGTGTCATGGCCCTGCAGGCCTTGCGCAACGGCCGCATCGACTTTGTCGTCAGCGACATCAACATGCCCAACATGGACGGCTTCGAGCTGCTGAGCCAGATCAAGCAAGACCCGACGCTCTGCCACATCCCCGTGCTGATGGTGACCGCCGAAGCCCGCAAGGAAGACATCGTGCGCGCCGCACAGACCGGTGCGGCCGGCTACATCGTCAAGCCCTTCACCAAGGCGACGCTCGAAGAGAAGATCGGCAAGATCATCCAGAAGATGCCCGCGGTCGCCTGAGCCGGAGTCTCTGCCATGACGACCACAGCGCTCCCGGACGCCTCCCCGCACGAAGTCCTTCGACAGATCGGCGAAATGACCCGCAAGCTCCACGACACCATCGGGGAACTGGGGCTGATGCCCGGTCTCCAGGCAGCCACCCAAGCCCTGCCGGATGCCCGCAGCCGCCTGCACTACATCGCCCGCAAAACCTCGGACTCGGCCAACCGGGTACTGAACTCGGTGGACGATGCCAAGCTCGAACACCGGCGCATCAGCGCCGACACGCTGCGGCTGGTCGAGGCCCTGACCGACAGCACGGCCCACGACAACGAGGCCCGTGGCCACCTGCGCGATCTGGTGGAGCACGTGCAGACGTCCACCGACCGCATCGACGAGCACCTGACCAACATCATGATGGCCCAGGACTTCCACGACCTGACCGGCCAGATCATCTCGAAAGTCGTGGTGCTCACGGACGAGCTGGAAACCAGCCTGGTCAAGCTGCTGCTGCAGATCGCCCCGGACCTGCCAGCGGCGCCCGCCAACACCGAACTGCTCGCCGGCCCGGTGATCGATGCGGAAGGCCGCACCGATGTCGTGAACGACCAGGACGAAGTCGACGATCTGCTGGCCCGCATGGGGTTCTGAGACCAGGGGCCTGCGTACACTGCGGCGCTTTCTCACTCTCGCTGACCCAGCCCACAGGCCATGTCCGATCTCCAAGCCAACTTTGCCGCCGCCGTCGCCGACTCGAAGCAACTGCCCGAGCGCCCCGACAACATGACGCTGCTGAAGATCTACGCGCTCTACAAGCAGGCCACCGATGGCGACGCCAGCGGCGAGCGCCCGGGTTTCACTGACTTCGTGGCCCGGGCCAAGTTCGACGCCTGGGCTGCACTGACCGGCACCGACGCCGACGCGGCCCGCCAGGACTACATCGACCTCATCGACTCACTGAAGTGACCCGAGCGCGGCGTCGCGCTCGCCCTTGGGCAGCGCGGCCAGCCGGCGCACTTCGGCATGGAAACGCGGCCAGTCCCGCCCCATCCGCTCGAACAGCCGCTCGAAGGCCAGCACCTGCGCGTTGTAGGCCGCAAGGACACCCAGCCGAGCGTTGTTGACGCCATCGAACCAGGCGTCAAACGCCCGATCTCCGCCCCAGGACGTGTCCCGCCAGCGCGCGTACTCAGTGCGCAACTCGGCCAGCAGCCGCGCCTTCTCCCGGCGTTTGTCGTCGTCGCTGGCGCTGCTGCGGTAGAGCGTGTCCAGCCGCTCGCGGGTGCCCATCGTCAGCGTGCGGAATTCGGCCCGGCGCCGGTCGAGCGACTCGGTGGCACCGAGCTGTTCACTGCGGCCTGCGGATTGCAGCCACTGCCGACTGCCAATCCGCTCCACCGCCGTCGCATAGGACTCGTTGAACGTCGTGTCGCCGTCTGCGTAGGCGACCTGGTGCGACAGCTCGTGGAAGATCAGCCGCGCCAGATCCACCTCCGCGCCGCGCAGGAAGGTGTTGAGCAGCGGATCGGCGAAGACGCTGCCCGGCAACTTGCCCAGCGTCGAATACGCCGGCACGCCGTAGACATTGACCTCCCAGCCCTGCGCCCGCAGCGCGGCGGCCAGTGTCTCGGCCTCGGCCTTGTCGAAGTAGCCGCGGTAACCGACACAGCCCAGCACCGGGAAGCACCACGTCTTCAACTTCAGAGACAACTCGGGCGCGGCCACCACGTTCCACACCGCCGCCGGTCGGCCCAGGTCGGCGTAGCGGCGGTAGCTCGCGTTGTCCGGCAGCGCGAGGTGCTGGCTGGCGTAGTCGCGCAGCGTGCGGCTGAGTTCGAGGCGCTGGCGGACCTCGTCAGGCGTCGCCGGATCGGCCAGCACCTCGTCCACCGGCCGCGCCGCGCCCAACATCCGCAGATGCCCCGCCACCGACTGCCACAGGTAACCCGGCCGCCACGCCGAATCGACATCGTCGGCCGCCGTCGTCGTCGCGCAACCCGACAGCGCCGCCGTCAGCAGCAGCGCCAACGCCAAGGCCCGAACCGCCCTCACCCGGCGGCCTCCACCTCGACCAGCACGTCGTAGAAACACGGCGCCGCGCCGATGTCGGTGAGCCGCTGGTGCGTGACCTCGTTGACGTTGGTGCCGCGCACGCCGAGCTTGCGCCACCAGATGCCAAGCCCGTTGACGACGCCGGGGCGGGCGCGGGTGCTGACGCGGGCGGTGCAGTGGTAGCTGCCGCGGTCGTTGAAGACGCACACGGGCGTGTGGTCGGCCAGGCCGCGGGCGGTGGCGTCGTCGGGGTGGATCTCGACGATCGGCTCGGATTCGATGTCGCGCAGGCTCTTCACGTTGACGAAGGTCGAGTTGAGGAAATTGCGGGCGGGCGGGGAAATCATCGCCAGCGGATACCGCGCCGCCAGCGCAGGCGCCGAGGCCACCGATTCGTAGGGCGGCACATGGTCCGGCAGGCCCAGCCCCGGCACGTCGATCTGCGCCCGCCCGTCCCGCGTCGGGAAGCCGCCCTCGGCGAACGGCGCGTCCGCGATCGGCAGGCTCATCCAGCCGGGCGAGGCTTTCAGCGCCGCGTAGGTCACGGCGCCGCGCAGGGTCTGTTCGGCCATCGCCTCGTCGCTGTCGCCGAAACACGGCTCGTCGAAGCCCATCGCGGCGGCGAGCCGGCGGAAGATCTCCGTGTTCGGCAGCGACTGGCCGAGCGGCGCGATCGCTGGTTCGTTGAGCAGCACGTCGGTGTGGCCGTAGCTGGTGTGGAGGTCGAGGTGTTCGAGCTGCGTCGTCGCGGGCAGCACGTAGTCGGCGTGGTCGGCGGTGTCGGTCAGGAAGTGTTCGAGCACGATGGTGAATAGGTCGTCTCGGGCAAAGCCGCGCATCACCTTCGGCGACTCGGGGGCGACCGCGACCGGGTTGCTGTTGTAGACGATGAGCGCCTCGACCTTCGGGCCGAACGCGGGCGAGGTGTCGCGCAGCAGGTCGTCGCCGATGGTGCTCATGTTCAGCGTGCGCGGGCGACGGCCGGCGAGCAGGTCGGGGCGCTGGCGTGCGGCGTCGTTGCGGACCATGCCGAACCAGCCGGAACTCGACAGCAGCAAGCCCCCGGCCCGGTGCCGCCACGCGCCCGTCAGGCACGGCAGCAGCGCGATCAGCCGCACCGCATTGCCGCCGCCGCGCACGCGCTGCATGCCGTAGTTCAGCCGGATCGCCGCCGGCTGCGTCGTGCCCAGGTCGCGGGCAAGGTCGCGGATCTGCTCGACCGGCAGGCCGCAGACCTCGGCGGCGCGTTCCGGCGGCCACTGCAAGGCGCGTTCACGCAGCGCGGGCCAGCCCTCGACCTGCACATGCGCGTCGATGTACGCCTGGTCCAGCCAGCCGTTCACGACCAGCTCGTGCATCAGCGCCAGCGCCAGTGCGCCGTCCGTGCCGGGCCGCAGCGCGAGGTGGGCGTGGCACTTGTCGGCGGTTTCGGTGCGGCGCGGGTCGATGCAGACGAGCTTGGCGCCGGCGCGTTTGGCCTGCTGCGCGAAGGTCCAGAAGTGCAGGTTCGACGCGATCGAGTGGCTGCCCCAGATGACGATCAGCCGGCTCTCGGCGTAGTGGCGGACGTGCATCCCGACCTTGCCGCCGTAGGTCGCCGCCAGTGCGTCGCCACCCGCCGAGGCGCAGATCGTGCGGTTCAGCAGCGAGGCGCCGAGGCGGTGGAAGAACCGCGCCGCCATGCTCTCGCCTTGCAGCAGGCCCATCGTGCCAGCGTAGCTGTAGGGCAGGATCGCCTCGGGATCGCGGGCGGCGATCGGCTTCAGCCGGGCGGCGATGTCGGCCAGCGCCTCGTCCCAGGTCACGGGGACGAACTGCCCGGCGCCCTTCGGCCCGACGCGCTTCAGCGGCGTCAGCACACGCTCGGGGTGGTAGGTGCGCTCGGCGTAACGCGAGACCTTGGTGCAAAGCGCGCCGTGGGTCGTCACATGCTCGGCGCGGCCCTGGATGCGCACCACGCGCTCGGTGGCGGGGTCCACGCTGACCTGCATCGCGCAGGTATCGGGGCAGTCGTGCGGACAGGCGGCGCGGACGGTGCGCAGGGCCGGGCGGGTGGTTTCGGCGGGGGCGTTCATGCCGGGATGATGGCATGGTCTCCGGGGCTGGCGTAGGCTGCGGTGGCGTGTTCGCACTGGCCGCGCAACCACCCGAGGAGACCCGACTGATGACCACCGCCACCCCCCAGATCTTCGACACCTTCGACACCTTCGACGCCTTCGAGGCCCACGCCCGCGCCCAGGACTTCGACGCCGTGCTGGTGCGCGAATGGGCGCCCGGCACCGACACCGGCCTGCACACGCATCCGTTCGCGGTGCAAGTCCAGGTGGCGCGGGGCGAGTTCGCGCTGGAGGTGGGCGGGACGACGCAGCATCTGCGGGCGGGGGATACCTTCGCGCTGGACGCCGAAGTACCCCACACCGAACGCTATGGTCCGGAGGGCGCGACCTTCTGGGTGGGACGTCGGCACCCGCGCTAGGGGCTGGAGCTCGTGGGCCTCACGGATGTGGCCGATCTGGTGGGGTCTTGCACTTGGCACTTGGCACTTTCAGGCCGGCTCCTGCTGCGTCGTGCAGTGAATCCCGCCCCCGCCGGCCGCGATCCCGTCGATGTTCAACTGCACCACCTCCCGCGTCGGGAACAGCTCCAGCAAGGCGCTCCTGGCATCCGCATCCGCCTTCGCGTCGCCAAACTGCGGTGCGATCACGGCGTCGTTGCAGACGTAGAAATTGACATACCCCGCCGCAAAATCGTTCGACGCCAACCCCGGCCGCACGCTGGTCGGCGCGTTCAGCACCACCACCTTCAGCAACTGCCCCCGCGCATCCCGCGCCGTTTTCAGGATCGCCAGGTGCCGCTTCGTCACCGCGTTGTCGTAGGAGGCCGGGTCGTTGTCCATGTGCGCGATCACCACGCCCGGCGCGGCGAAGCGGGCATAGAAATCGGTGTGGCCGTCGGTGATGTCCTTGCCGACGATACCGGGCAGCCAGATGATCGTCTTCAGCCCCAGCAGCGTCTTGAGCTGCGCCTCGACCGCTGCCTTGGTCCAGCCCGGATTGCGGTTGCGGTTCAGCACGCAGCTCTCGGTGATGATCGCCGTGCCGTGTCCATCGACCTCGATGCCGCCGCCCTCCAGCACCAGCGAAGTCGCCGTCAGCGGCACCCCCGCCGCCTTGGCCACCGCCGCCGAGACGAGCCGGTCCTGGCGCGAGGTCTGCTTGCCGCCCCAGCCGTTGAAGTTGAAGTTCAGCCCGCGCCGCGACCCCGAAGCGTCCTTGACGAACACCGGCCCGGTGTCGCGCATCCACAGGTCGTCCATCGTGGACACGAGCTGCCCCACGCTCGGCCCGCAGGCGCTCGCCGCCAGCGCCTGCTCGCTGCTGCGCACCAGCACCGTCACCGGCTCGAACTGCGCGATGGTGCGGGCGATCAGGCCCAGGTTCGCCCGCGCCACCGGCAGCAGTGCGTTGCCCCAGATCGATGCGCTGGCACCGAACGCCATCCAGGTGCGCTTGTGTGGCATGCCCTCGTCCGGCATCGTCCCCGGCACGGCAGGACGCACCGCCACGGCCTGCGCTTGCGCCAACGGCGCCAGCGGGCCTTCGTCGTCCGCTGCTTCGCTGCCGCCGCAGCCGAACAATCCGCCCATGGCGACTCCCGTGCCGAGGTTCAAGAGGTGACGGCCGAACTGGCGGCGGGTCGGTGTGGTGTTGTCCATGTGATGTTCCCCAGGTGGTTGATGGAAGAATCTTCACATGAATAAAATTGCAGCAAAAGCGACTTTTTCAGGCTTGATCAATGAATGAATCTCATCTGTTGAACGCCCGCCTGCCCTCCTTTCGGCTGTTGTCTGGCTTCGAGGCAGCGGCGCGGCTGGGCAGCTACGTGCTGGCGGCAGACGAGCTGTGCGTGTCGCCATCGGCGGTGAGCCACCAGATCGCGCAGCTCGAAGCACAGCTCGACCAGCCGCTGTTCCGCCGCAAGGGCCGGGGCGTGGAGCTGACCGTCGCGGGGCGCGTGCTGCAGGAAAGCGTGGTGCGCTCGCTGGGCGTCATCCGCGGCGGCCTGCAGCGCATCGGCAGCTATTTCGACGAGGGGCTGGTCACGCTGGTCTGCCCCGCGCCGGTCGCGCATGGCTGGCTGCAACCGCGGCTCGACGCGCTGATCGCCGCGCTGCCCGGCCTGTGCCCGGTGGTGTCGGTGGACGAGACCGCGCGTTACATCGACGAACTCGACGTGGACATCGCCATCAGCCGCCGGCCGCTCGACCAGCCCGGCGTGCGCGAGGTGGCGCTGATGGCGGATGCGCTGGTGGCCGTGGGCGTGCCGGCGCTGGTCGAGTCGGTCGAGCGTGGCGGGAAGGCCGAGCTGCTCTGCCTGGAAAGCGACATGACCGGCGACCTCACCGGGCAGGTGCTGCGCGAGCGGTTCGGCGGGCTGCGGCGGCGGGTGATCTACGACGATCCGAGGCTGCTGCTGGACGCCGTGCTGCGTGGGCGCGGGGTGGCGCTGGTGTCGCGGCTGCTGGCGGACGAGGCGCTGACTCTGGGGCGCTTGGTGCGGTTGCCGGGGCATGAACCGGTGCCGGCCGGGACGCTGTGGATCTCGTGCATCGACGGGGTGCCGCGCTCGCCGCTGGTGACCGGGTTGTTCGAGGGTGTGCGGCAAGCCGCGCTGCCCATGGATGGGCCAGCCGCATTACCATGAAGCCATGAACGCCCCCGATCTCGCGCCCCTCGTCGCCCTGCGCCGCGACATCCACGCCCATCCCGAACTCTGCTTCGAGGAGGTCCGCACCGCCGACGTGATCGCTGAGGCGCTCGCCGGCTGGGGCATCCCGGTCCACCGCGGCTTGGGCAAGACCGGCGTCGTCGGCATCGTCAAGGGCACGGCGGGCGAGTCACCCCGCGCCCTCGGCCTGCGCGCCGACATGGACGCGCTGCCGATGACCGAGCACAACACCTTCGCCCACGCCAGCCGCCACCCCGGCAAGATGCACGCCTGCGGCCACGACGGCCATGTGGCGATGCTGCTGGCAGCCGCGCAGCAGCTCGCCCGGCAGCGCGACACCTTCGCCGGCACGGTCTATCTCGTTTTCCAGCCCGCGGAGGAAGGCGGCGGCGGTGCCCGCGAGATGATCAGCGATGGCCTGTTCACGCAGTTCCCGATGGACGCGATCTTCGGCATGCACAACTGGCCGGGGATGCGCGCCGGGGACTTCGCCATCTGCAGCGGGCCGACGATGGCGTCGAGCAACGAGTTCCGCATCACCATCACCGGCAAGGGCTCGCACGCCGCGCTGCCGCACAACGGCATCGACCCGGTGCCGGTGGCCTGCCAGATGGTGCAGGCCTTCCAGACCATCGTGACGCGCAACAAGAAGCCGACCGACGCCGCCGTCATCTCCGTGACGATGATCCACGCGGGCGAGGCCACCAACGTCGTGCCCGACCACTGCGAGATCCAGGGCACGGTGCGGACCTTCACGCTTGAAGTACTCGACCTGATCGAACACCGGATGCGCGAGATCGCCACGCACACGGCCGCGGCGTTTGGCGCAACGGCGCAGTTCGAGTTCCACCGCAACTACCCGCCGACGATCAACCACCGCGCCGAAGCCGAGTTCGTCCGCGAGACGATGCGCGCCGTGGCTGGGGACGCGCGCACCCACGAGTTCGAGCCGACGATGGGGGCGGAGGATTTCAGCTTTTTCCTGCAGGCCAAGCCAGGCGCCTATTTCGTCATCGGCAATGGCGACGGCGACCACCGGGCGCAGGGGCATGGTCTCGGGCCTTGCAATCTGCACAACCCGAATTACGACTTCAACGATGGGCTGATTCCGCAGGGGGCGGCGCTGTGGGTGGCGCTGGCGCGGCGGTGGCTGGCGCGTTGAGCCGGGTGTCCAGGGCAAAGCGTTCCTCGTGCCGGAGCCGGAAACGACCGGCAGCGGCCTCGACGTGGATGAGCAGGTTCCAGGACCGTGCGCTCACGACGCTGGGGACCACGACCAGCGCGTGCCGATCAAGCAGCGCATCACCAAAACGCTGCTGACCCACGCTGACCGTGCCGGGACTGAGCCAGTGCGGGTTGGGCACATCGTCCGGCTGCACGACATGCACGCCGGCTGGATCGACCTCCAGCGACAGCAGCGTGTGCGGCACGGTGTCGAGCACGTGGAAGCCTTTGTGTACGGCCACCTCGACCACCGTGGTGGACGGGTCCAGCGAGGCATACAGCACCCGCCGCCCCCGCGACGACCAGCGCCCGCCCACGAGATACGCCCCTTCCGCAGACTGCCAGGTGGTGCGATACCGTGTGCGTTCGAGACGCCAGGCCACCAGACCACGCCCACCCAGTGCAGCAGGCAGCGGTGCCATCTGCACGCCCGGCACCATCACGCGTACACGCCGTAGTCCATGCGTACCAGCAGCGTCTTCACCAGCTCGGTGCCCTCGGAGGTCTGAAGCAGCTCGATGGGACGGCGAAGGTCCAGCCCACTGGCCGGAGTGACCAGCCAGTGCTCCGCCTCTGCACGCGACCCCAGCACGTCCACGGCCTGCTCCAGCACCGTGGCCAGTCGCAGGGTGCGGTCGCTGGCGTTCACGTCCAGCCGCTTGTCCGGTGTCTTGCCCCGCTGCAAGGTGCGCTCGCTGATGCCCACTGCCTTGAGCACCAGATCATGCGTGACCTCGGTGAACGAGTCCATGAAGCCCTTGGCGTTGAGCACCGGAACCCCCAGCGTCACCATGTCATGCCGCTGCAGCGGGCTGAGATCGCCCAGTGTCGCCAGCCCGAAGGGCATGGCTGGCGCAGAGGGTGGGCGCCGCTTGCCAGCGCCTGTCTTGGGGAGTTGGGCGATCGATGACATATGGCGGAAATTTTACGCCAACTGTCGCCATCTGCAAGCCCCAATGCCCCTCGGTCGAGATCACCCGTGCAGACGAGCATGTCCGTTTCTGGTCAACATTGGTCCCACTGCGACCGGACAGTCGAGCCAACACCCATGAAGATGGCCCCTGTCCTCAACGTCTGTCTGGAATCCATCATGTCCCGAATCGACACCCCCCGCCACCCGACCGCCCTGCTCCTGATCGACGCGCAGCAGTCCTTCCGCGCCCGCCCCTACTGGACTGAAACCGACGCCCCGGCCTGGCTCGCCGCGACGAACCGCCTCGTCGCCGGCTGCGCGGCGCGCGGCATCCCGGTCGTGCAGGTCTTCCACACCGACGGCCCGGACACGCCCGACAACCCGTTCGCCCCTGTCAGCGGCCTGATCCGCCCGATCGACGGACTCGCCCCGTTCGACGCCGCGCTGCGCATCGAGAAGCACCGCCACAGCGCACTGGTCGGCACCGGGCTGGGCGTCTGGCTGCATGAACACGGCGTGCAGCGGCTGGTCATCGCGGGCATCCGCACGGAGCAGTGCTGCGAGACGACCACTCGCCACGCGAGCGACGAAGGCTGGACGGTGGACTATGTGACCGAGGCGACGCTGACCTTCGACATGACCACGCCGGCCGGCGACACACTGACAGCCGCGCAACTCCGCGAGCGCACAGAGACCGTGCTGGCGGGGCGCTTCGCGACGATCCGCACGGTGGACGAGGTGCTCGCCTGAGCCGATGCGTGAGCCTGTGGCCATGATCGACGTGCTCTTCCTCGTGCTGCCTGACACGCTGCTGCTGGACATCGCCGGGCCGGCCGAGGCGTTCCGGCTGGCCAACCAGGCGCTGCGACGGCGTGGACAGCCGGATGCCTTTCATCTGCGCTATGCCGGGCCGCAGGCACAGGCGGGGTCGTCGGTCGGTCTGCTGCTGGCCGGGCTGGAGCCGATGCCAACGGCGTTCGAACGGCCGACCTGGGTCGTGCTGCTCGGGCGACCCGGCGACGCGCCGGAGGTCATCGGGCGCGGTGGTCCGTGGATGGACACGCGGCACTGGCTGGCACAGACCGTCGCGCCACGGCTGGCGCCATCCGGCGCAACGGCGGGCGCGGTGCGGCTGTTGACGGTGTGCAGCGGCGCGCTGCTGGCGGCAGACGCCGGCCTGCTCGCCGGGCGGCAGGTGACGACGCACCATGAATTGCTCGACGATCTGCAGGCGCACGCACCCACCGCACGCGTACAGGCCAACCGCGTCTTCGTCGATGACGGCGCCGTGCTGACCAGCGCGGGGGTCACGGCGGGCATCGATCTGGCACTGCACGGCATCGCGCAGGTCTGCGGCGAGGTGATCGCGGCGGCGGTGGCCCAGGTGATGGTGGTCTTCGCCCGGCGCGGCGTGCAGGCGCCGCAGGCCTCGGCGCTGCTCGCCCACCGCGACCACCTGCACCCGGCGATCCACCGTGTGCAGGACGCTGTCAGCGCAACGCCGGCCGAACCGTGGGACAGTGGTCGCATGGCCGCCGTGGCGCATGTGACCGAGCGGCACCTGGCGCGGCTGTTCCGCTTGCACGCGGGCTTGTCGCCGCGGGCCTATGTGGAGCAGGTGCGCGCAGCGCTGGCCGGGCAGGCGCTGGCACAGGGACGCGCCGAGCGGCAGGCGGTGGAGCTGGCGGGGTTCTCGACAGCTCGGCAGATGCGGCAGGCGCTGGGCAGACACCCACCGCCGGCCTGACGCAAGCTCAACCCAGCAAGCGTTTCAGCAACGCCGCCGTCGAGCCATCCAGCCCCGCCGTGTCGCCCGTGGCGAAACGCGGCAGCAACTGGCTGCACAGCGCCTTGCCCAGCTCCACGCCCCACTGGTCGAAGCTGTTGATGCGCCACAGCGCGCCGCTGGTGAAGACGCGGTGCTCGTACAGCGCGATCAGCGCACCCACCGCGGCGGGTGTCAGGCGGTCGATCACCAGCGTCGTGCTCGGTCGGTTGCCGGGGAAGGTGCGGTGGCGGGCCACGGTCAGCGCATCGAGCGACTTCGACGCCGTCGGTGCGGTTTCGCCGATGGCCTCGTCGGTGGCCTTGCCGAGCATCAGTGCCTGGCTCTGCGCGAGGCAGTTGGCGAGCAGCTTGTGGTGCTGGTCGGCCAGACCGGCGCGCACGCCGTCAGGCAGGCCCGATCCGCCATCCGCCCGAGCCGCGTCGTAGCACGGCGTCTTCACGGCGATGAACTCGACCGGGATCACGTCCGTGCCCTGGTGCAGCATCTGGAAGTAGGCATGCTGGCCGTTGGTGCCGGCCTCGCCCCAGACGACCGGCGACGTGCCAAAGGGCAGCGGCTGGCCGTCCAGATCGACGCACTTGCCGTTGGACTCCATCTCCAGTTGCTGCAGGTAGGCCGGCAGCCGGCGCAGGCCTTGGTGGTAGGGCGCCACCGAGCGGCTGGTGTAGCCGTGGAAGTTGCGGTACCAGACGTCGAGCAGGCCGAGCTGGATCGGCAGGTTCTGCTCCAGCGGCGCCTCGGCGAAATGGCGGTCCATCGCGTGCGCGCCGGCCAGCAGTGCGCGGAAGTGTTCCGCGCCAATCGCCAGCGCAATCGGCAGGCCGATCGCGCTCCACAGCGAGTAGCGCCCGCCCACCCAATCCCAGAAGCCGAAGGTCGTCGTGATGCCGAACTTCGCCGCTGCCGCCACGTTGGTGGTGGTCGCCGCGAAGTGTTTCGCGATCGCCGCCTCGCCGCCCTCGCCGTAACCCGCCAGGAACCAGGCGCGGGCCACTTCGGCGTTGGCCATCGTCTCCTGCGTCGTGAAGGTCTTGGAGGCGACGATGACCAGCGTCTCCCGCGGGTCCAGGCCGCGCAGCACCGGGACGATGTCGTGGCCGTCGACGTTGGAG
The DNA here is from genome assembly GCF_031429695.1 of Sphaerotilus sp. Classification (GTDB taxonomy): domain Bacteria; phylum Pseudomonadota; class Gammaproteobacteria; order Burkholderiales; family Burkholderiaceae_C; genus Sphaerotilus. Next base: position 34,471 of record NZ_JANPAB010000057.1, on the reverse strand, counting down.
ACGAAGTGCAGCTTCAGCCCGCGGTGCGCGAAGGCGTCGAGCGCCGGCACGACCATCTGCGGCCCCAGATCCGAACCACCGATGCCGATGTTGACGACGTGGCGGATGCCGCTGGTCGCCGTGTCGCGCACCTGCTCGACGTAGGCCAGCAGCCGGTCGAGCACATCATGCACATCGTCACTGAACGGCGCCGCACCACGCGGGGCGCGCAGCGCGGTGTGCAGCACGGCGCGGCCTTCAGTGTGGTTGATCGGCTCGCCGGCCAGCATCGCGTCGCGCCGGGCTTCGATCCGGCACTCGCGGGCCAGCGCCAGCAGCAGGCCGCGTGTCTCGGTGTCCCAGTGGTTCTTCGACAGGTCGGCGAACACCTCGGGGGCATTCAGCGAGAACGCCTCGGCGCGCTGGGCGTCGTTGGCGAAGGCGGGGCGCAGGTCGAAGCTGCGGCCGCTCTGGGTGAACTGCGCGGTCAGCGCGGTCCAGGCGGCGGTCTGGTCGCAACGCGGGGCTTGCATGGTCGGTCTCCTCGGTCGAACGGGACAGTGACAGTGACAGAGATGGGGGTTACAGCGACAGGATCATCTGGTCGAGCTTGCCGGCATCGACCGCGAAGCCGCGGATGCCTTCGGCGAGCTTCTCGGTGCCCATCGCGTCCTCGTTGAGGGCGTAGCGGAACGAGGCTTCGTTGTACGACACGGCATGGACCGGCGCGTCCTTGGCCGCGGCCGGGTCGAGCGCACGCACGATCGGCGCTTCACTGGCCTGGAGTTGCGCCAGCAGGTCCGGGCTGATCGTCAGCAGGTCGCAGCCGGCCAGTGCGGTGATCTGGCCAACGTTGCGAAAGCTGGCGCCCATCACCTCGGTGTCGATGCCGAACTTCTTGTAGTAGGTGTAGATCTGGCTGACCGACAGCACGCCGGGGTCGTTCGCGCCGGCCATCGCGGCTTCGTCCCATTTCGCGCCGGCTGACTTCTTGTACCAGTCGTAGATCCGGCCAACGAATGGCGAGATGAGCTGCACGCCGGCTTCCCCGCAAGCCACTGCCTGGCAGAACGAAAACAGCAGCGTCAGGTTGCAGTGGATGCCTTCGCGCTCCAGGATGCGAGCGGCCTGGATGCCCTCCCAGGTCGAGGCGATCTTGATCAGCACGCGGTTGCGACCGATGCCGGCGGCTTCGTAGAGGTCGATGATGCGGTGCGCACGCGCCACGTTGGCGGCGGTGTCGAAGCTCAGGCGGGCATCGACTTCGGTGGACACGCGGCCCGGCACCACTTTCAGGATCTCCAGCCCGAAGCGCACCAGCACCTGGTCCACGACCTCGTCGAGTGGCAGCCCGCGGTGCACGGCGACCGTCTCGGCCAGCAGCGGCGCGTAGTCGGGCTGCTGCACGGCCTTCAGGATCAGCGAGGGGTTGGTCGTCGCATCCTGCGGGGCAAACTGGGCGAGCTGCTTGAAGTTGCCGGTGTCGGCGACGACGGTGGTGAACTGCTTGAGTTGGTCGAGCTGGTGCATGGCGTGGGGTCCGTTCAAGGCAATCCGTGATTAGAACCCGAGTCCGCGGCGGTCGCCGTACAAGCCGGTCACGTCACCGTTCAGCGGCACAGACAGCGGCGCACGATTGACCTTGCGAAGAAACTGGTGCATCATCTTTTATGAAACTGGGTTACAACACCTTCGCACCAACCTCCTTTTATTCCAGAGGCATTGCATGTCCTTCGATCTCGTCTTCTTCGGTGGCACTGGCGACCTGACGTGGCGCAAACTGATGCCCGCGCTGTTCCAGGCGTTCCGCCACGGCAAGCTGCCGGTGGGGGGGCGCATCCTCGCCGTGGCCCGCGACGAGCGCAGCGACGAGGCGTACCGCGCCTTCATCAAGGAGCGGTTCAGCGAGGTCGAAAGCTCCAAGCGCCCCACCGACGAAGAGTTCGCCCGCTTCGCCGAGCTGCTGCACTACCGGCGCATGGACCTGTCGCACCCGGAGGACTACGCCGGCCTGAAGCAGTGGATCGATGCACGCGGCGCCGACACGACCGTGCTCTATCTGGCGACCAGCCCGCACCTGTTCCCGGTGATCTGCGAACAGCTTGGCGCGGCCGGGCTGAATGCACCGCATGTGCGTGTCGTGCTGGAAAAGCCGCTCGGCCATGACCTGAAGAGCGCGCAGGAGATCAACCGCGCCGTGCGTTCGGTGTTCCGCGAGGAACAAGCGTTCCGCATCGACCATTACCTCGGCAAGCCTTCGGTGCAGAACCTGATGGCGCTGCGCTTCGGCAACGCGCTGTTCGAGCCACTGTGGCGCCGCGAGAGCATCGCCAACATCCAGATCACGCTGGCGGAGTCGCTGGGCGTGGGCACGCGGGGTGATTTCTACGACCGCACGGGCGCGCTGCGCGACATGGTGCAGAACCACGCGCTGCAACTGCTGACGATGATCGCGATGGAGCCGCCCTCGACCAGCGACGCCGACGCGATCCGCGACGAGAAGCTCAAGGTGCTGAAGTCGCTCAAGCCGTTCACGGCGGAATCGGTGGTGCGCGACGTGATCCGCGGCCAGTACCGGGCGGGCACGGCGGACGGTCAGGCGGTGCCGGGCTACCAGCAGGAAGTCAAGGTGCCGGAAGGGAGCCACTGCGAAACGTTTGTCGCGCTGCGCACCGAAGTGCAGAACTGGCGCTGGGCGGGTGTGCCCTTCTACCTGCGCACCGGCAAGCGGCTGGCTTCCCGCGAGGCCCAGATCGTCGTGAACTTCCGGCCTGTGCCGCACCCGATCTTCCCAGGGTCGCAGCGGGCCAACAAGCTGGTGATCAAACTGCAGCCGGAAGACGGGCTGGAGCTGCACCTGCTGGCGGCCAAGGGCAGCGGCACCAGCGACACGCTCGCCCCGGTGTCGCTGGATCTGGACTTCGACAAGGCGTTTGCGGCCGAGCGGGTGGGTGCCTACGAGCGCCTGCTGCTGGACGCGATCGCCGGCCGGCTGAACCTGTTCGTGCGCAGCGATGAGCAGGAACAGGCGTGGCGCTGGGTCGAGCCGATCCTGGACGCCTGGGAACGCGAGCGCAGCAGTGGCGGCGAAGGCCCGCGGGGCTATGCAGCGGGCAGTTGGGGACCGGCAGCCGCCAGCGCCCTGGTCGCCCGGGACGGATTCGCCTGGAGTGAGGAACAGTGAAGTGAACACCTCGTCATCGTCCTTGCCCCCGATGCTGGACCGCATCCGCGCCTCGTTGCCGGCCCTGTCGCCGGCCGAACAGCGTGTGGGCAAACTCGTGCTGGCGGATGCGCGCAGCTTCGCCAGTCTGCCGGTGGCCGAACTGGCCGAGCGCTCGCACGTCAGCAAACCGACGGTGGTGCGCTTCTGCCGCAGCATTGGCTATGACGGTCTGGCCGACTTCAAGCTCAAGCTTGCCGGCACGGTGAACGAAGGCGTGCCCTTCGTGCACCGCTCGGTGGACGAGGACGACAAGCCGGCCGATCTGGTCGTGAAGGTGATCGACAACGCGGTCAGCGCCCTGCTGAAGTACCGCAACGACGCCACCGCACACGCCTTTGACCGCGCCATCGAGGCCCTGACCGAGGCCGCCCGCGCGAAGCGCCGCATCGAGTTCTACGGCGTCGGCAACTCCGGCATCGTGGCGCACGATGCGGAGCACAAGTTCTTCCGGCTGGGTGTCCACGCGGTCGCCTACAACGACGCGCATGTGCAGGTGATGGCGGCGACGATGGTCGGGCCGGGCGACTGCGTGGTGGTGATCTCGAACTCTGGCCGCAGCCGCGACCTGCTGGATGCACTGGAGATTGCGCGCCGCAAGGGGGCGACCACGATCGTCATCACGGCGAGTGGATCACCCTTGGCGCACCAGGCGCAGATCCTGCTGAGTGTGGACCACCCCGAGGACTACGACCGCTACAGCCCGATGGTCAGCCGGCTGCTGCACCTGACGGTGATCGACATCCTGACGACGGGGGTGGCGCTCAAGCTCGGCCCCGAGCTGCGGCCGATGCTGCAGGAAATCAAGAAGAACCTGCGCGCCAAGCGCTATGCGGCGCCCTGAGTCCCGAGTGCGACCAGCTCGCTGACGCCGTAGAGGCGCGCGAGTTCGGTCAGTCGCGGCGGCATGCCGATCAAACGACAGGCGCGCCCTGCCGTCGCTGCACGCCGGTGCAAGCCCACCAGCACACCGAGTGCGCTCGAATCGAACTGCGCCAGCGCACTGGCATCGACCTCGACCACGGCCGGGCCACTCGGTTGACCGGACAACTCGGCGCCCAGTGTGTCCAGCACGCTGCGTGCCTCGCGCAGCGTGATCCGTTCAGGCAGTCGCAGCGTGGCCATGGCGCTTTGCCTCAGCTCTTGGCGGCCGCAGCCTTGTTCTTCTCGGCGAGCTTGGCAATCAGGCCGTCGATGCCCGACGCCGAGATTTCCTGCGCGAAGCTGGCGCGGTAGGTCTCGACCAGCCAGACGCCCAGCACATTGACGTCGTAGATCTTCCAGCCGTCGCCGGACTTCTCCAGGCGGTAGTCGAGCTGGATCGGCTCGCCCTTGCCCTTGATCTCGGAGCGCACCAGGACCTCGGTGTCCTCCGGCTTGGCACGCAGTGGCTTGAGTTCGACCGTCTGGTCACGCACTTGCGTCAGTGCGCCCGCATAGGTGCGCACCAGCAAGGTCTTGAACTCTTCCTGAAGGCGCTTCTGCTGCTCGGGCGTGGCCTGACGCCAGTAGCGGCCGACCGACGACGAGGTCATGCGCTGGAAGTCGACCCCAGGCAGGATCTTGGCATCCACCAGCGCCAGGATGCGCTTGGTGTCACCGGCCTGAATGGCCTTGTCGGCCTTGACCGCCTCGATCACCTCACCCGAGATCTGCTTGATCCAGGCGTCCGGTGCGGTCTGTGCGTGGGCGACGGCGGTGGCCAGCACCAGGGCGGCGGAGGCAATCAGCGAGGTCCAACGGCTCTTCAACATGGAGTTCCTTTCAACAACCACCCAGAGTCGGGCGGCCGATCTTCAACGTTCGACGGCCCTGTCCGGTTGTCAGCGAGCCTTGGATGCCGCAGCAGCAGGGGCCGCAGGCGCAGACATTTCGTCGGTCTCTTCTTCATCGGGCGGGTTGCCATCGTAGACGAGGCTGCGGCGGCGCTGCAGATAGGCATTGCGCACGAACGCGTACTTGTCCAGCGCGATGTCGTCGATCAGGCTCGTGGCAGATAGCAGCCCTGCCCGGGTGCTGACGAGACGAATGCCGGTCATCGTGTTGCGGGTCAGCGAGACGGACACCAGCGCCTCTGGCGTGGCTTTCATGTCCACAGGCAGGCCGATCGAATCGCGCACAGTGGACGGACCCAGGATCGGCCAGACGATGTAGGCCCCGTTGGGCACACCCCAGCGTCCCAGCGTCTGGCCGAAGTCTTCGCCGTGGCGCTCGAAGCCAAGTTCGGTGGCAATGTCCATCACGCCGGCAAAGCCAAAGACAGTGTTGGTGCCGAAGCGCATCACATCGCTGAAACCATCGGCGAAGCGGCCCTGCAGGAACAGGTTCACCGCCGACCAAGCGTCTTTGACGTTGCCGAAGAAGTTCGACACCATCAGTTGCACTGGCGTCGGCAGGACCGTCTGGTAGACCTGCGCTGCCGGTTTGAGCACGGCCGCATCGACGGCTTCGTTGAAGGCGAACACCTTGCGGTTCATTGGCTCCAGCGGATCGGGTCGCTGCGCCGTCGCACAGCCGACCAGCAGGGCCGCGCTGCACAACAGCGCCGCAGCGGCCGGCCTCACGGCTTGCCGGCCGGCGCGTTGCTCGCGTCGGCCGCCTTGTTGAACAGGAACTGGCTGATCAGCGTCTCCAGCACCACCGCCGACTGCGTCTGCGTCACCACGTCACCCGCCACCAGCGTCTTGTCGGACGCACCCGGCTCGATGCCCAGGTACTGCTCGCCCAGCAGGCCGGCGGTGAGAATCTTGATCGAGCTGTCCTTGGGGAAGGCGAAGCGCTGCTCCATCTCCATCTCCACCGTCGCCTGGAAGGACTTGTCGTCGAAGCTGATGCGCGTGACCCGGCCGACCACGACACCGGCGCTCTTGACCGCAGCGCGCGCCTTCAGGCCGCCGATGTTGTCGAAACGCGCCGAAACGCGGTACACCGGCTCGAACGACAGGCTCAGCAGGTTGCCGGCCTTCAGCGCCAGAAACAGCAGCGCCGCAGCGCCGACGACGACGAACAGGCCCACCCAGAAGTCTTGACGGGATTTCTGCATGTGGTTTTCCTCTGCTACGAATTCAGATTCAGATCGAGAACATCAGCGCGGTGAGAACAAAGTCCAGCGCGAGCACCGCCAGCGAGGACATCACCACCGTGCGGGTCGTTGCGCGCGCCACGCCTTCGGGCGTCGGCTGGCAGAAATAGCCTTGCAGCAACGCCACGAAGGTCACGGTCAGGCCGAAGACCATGCTCTTGATGACACCGTTGCCGACGTCCTTGAACACATCGACGCCGCCCTGCATCTGCGACCAGAATGCACCGGAATCGACACCGATGAGCACCACACCGACGGCCCAGCCACCGACGATGCCCACCGCGCTGAACACCGCCGCCAGCAGTGGCATGGCGATCAGTCCGCCCAGAAAGCGCGGCGCCAGCACGCGCTGCACCGGGTCGACCGCCATCATCTCCATGGCAGCCAGCTGCTCGCCGGACTTCATCAGGCCGATCTCGGCGGTCAGCGCCGTGCCGGCCCGGCCAGCGAAGAGCAGCGCCGTCACCACCGGCCCGAGTTCGCGCACCAGCGACAGCGCCACCAGCAGTCCGAGGGCTTCGGACGAGCCGTAGCGCTGCAGCGTGTAGTAGCCCTGCAGCCCAAGCACGAAGCCGACAAACAGGCCCGACACCGAAATGATCGCCAGCGAGTAGTTGCCCAGGAAAAAGATCTGGTCGGACACGAGCCGGAACCGTGCCAGCGCCACGGGCACCAGCGCCAGCAACCGGCCCATCAAGCGGGTCGCCTCGCCGATGTCTGCCAGACCGCGGCGCACCGAGCAGCCAACGCGTGACAGCAGGTCCACCGCGCCGCTCACCGCGCACCTCCGTGCAGCCCGAAGTCATCGCCGACCTCGGCCGCCGGATAGTGGAATCGCACCGGACCGTCCGGCGCCGCATCCACGAACTGGCGCACCAGCGGATCGTCGGTCCGGCGCAATTCGTCGGGTGTGCCCTGCGCGGCGATGCCTCCATTGGCGATGAAGACCACGTGGTCGGCAATCGAGAAGGTTTCGTCCACGTCGTGCGAGACGACGATGCTGGTCACGCCGAGCGCATCGTTCAGTTCGCGGATCAGCCGCGCTGCCACGCCCATCGAGATCGGATCCAGACCGGCAAACGGCTCGTCGTACATGATCAGCTCCGGGTCGAGCGCAATCGCGCGCGCCAACGCCACGCGTCGGCTCATGCCGCCCGAGATCTGGCTCGGCATCAAGTCCCGTGCGCCGCGCAGCCCCACAGCGTTGAGCTTCATCAGCACCAGGTCGCGGACCATGGTTTCGGACAGGTCCGTGTGCTCGCGCAGCGGAAATGCCACGTTGTCGAACACCGACAGGTCGGTGAACAGCGCACCGAACTGGAACAGCATGCCCATGCGCCGGCGCATGGCCATCAGACCGGCCCGGTCCAGCCCGGCGACATCCGTGCCATCGAACAGCACCTGCCCGGACATGACACCCAGTTGCCGGCCAATCAGGCGCAGCACGGTTGTCTTGCCGCCTCCCGAAGTGCCCATGAAGGCCACCACCGACCCGCGAGGAACGGTCAGGTTGACGTCCTTCAGGATGGTGCGGTCCCCATAACCGCAGGTCACACCACGCAACTCAACGAGTGGCGACGTGGCTGCAGGAGCAAGCGGTGCAGGGTGAGATGCTGGTGGCACGAGGACAAGCGCGAACGGTTACGGGAGCCGCGGATGCCCGCGGTGCTGCCAGCGATGATAGGGGAAAGCTCGGGGATTGGTTTGAAGAAGCGTTGAGCTACACACGGCAACCTGCAACGACAAAGCCGCCCGAAGGCGGCTTTGCATGCGGCAGAGCGTATCCGCTCAGGCCGAAAAGCTTGATCCGCAACCGCAGGTCGTCGTGGCGTTTGGGTTCTGGATCACGAACTGGGAGCCTTGCAGATCTTCCTTGTAGTCGATCTTGGCGCCAGTGAGGTATTGCAGGCTCATCGCGTCGATCAGCAGCGTCACGCCGTTCTTGTGCATGGCGGTGTCGTCGTCGTTCACGATCTCGTCGAAGGTGAATCCGTACTGGAAACCCGAGCACCCGCCACCCTGCACGAACACGCGCAGCTTCAGATCGGGATTTCCTTCTTCGGCGACCAGATCCGCCACCTTCGCAGCCGCGCTGTCGGTGAAGATGATCGGGGCGGGCATGTCGAATTCAGGGGTGTCGAGAATTTCGGCAACGGCGCTCATGGCGACTCCAGTTAGCGTTCGTACAGTGGGCTATTTACTTGTCATTGCCCGTGGCCAGCAACTTCAGAGAAGGCTTGTCCTCCAGGGCAACCGATCCGACGCTCTTGCTGAACGCGCCGGAAGTGCCGGAGGAGATGCGGTGCAAAGCGCCTTCGATGGTAGCACCCTGGTGCATTTCGAGTGACTCGTAGACCACATCGCCCTGGATATGCGCCTTCGGCTGCAGTTCAAGCAGGTGGTTGGATTCCACCGGACCAATCACGGTTCCGTTGATGATGACATGGCCCGCCTTGACCGTGCCGGTGACCTTGGCTTTCTCGCTGATCACCAGGATGCTGGTGTCGTTGGCACTGGCGATCACGTCACCCTGGATCTCGCCATCAATGCGCAGGCCGTCGCTGAAGCGCAGCGTGCCCTGGATGACGGTGCCTTCGCCGATCAGGCTGCGGATGGCGGGCTGTTTCTTGGAGCCGAACATGGAATGTTGTCCTGAATGAAAAAAGGTTGTCCGCGGTGGCGGGGTTCACATCCGGGCCACTTCAGATGCCTGCAGTTTCCCTGCGACATCCAGCACCTTGATTTCCAATTGTTTTACCACGGCACCAGCAGGCAGGTCGATGGTGCCTTCCATGCGTTGGTACTGTTTCATCTCGATCGACTGCCCGACCTTGTTGAGCGTCTGCGTCCAGGGACGGCCCTCTTGCGTGCCCGTGAGGGTCAGTTCGTAGCGGCCCTTGAATTCGCCCGATCGGCCCACCGCCTGCATCAGCAATGCCTGATAGCGCAGATGCCCCGGTCGGTCCAGGGTCGCTTGCAAGCCCCGCAAGGCCAGTGGTTTACCGTTGTCCTGCGCGGGCATCAGCTTCTCGAAAAAACCCAGATCACGGGTCAGCGCGAGGTTTTCGGCCTCCAGTGATTTGACACGTGCCGCGAGGCTCTCCTGCGTAGTCTGTGCGGCCTTGAGCAAGCTGTCAGCCGTATTGGCAACCGATACAGCCCGGTCGTGCTCTTCGCGCATGCGAGTGGTCTCTTCCCGCAGGGCCACCAGCTCGGTATGGGCATCACGGTCCAGGCCTGTGATTTCCTTGCCGAACTCGAAGGCCCACAACGCCAGCGCAGCGGAGCAGCCCATCATCAGCGCCAGGAGGAGCCAACGCAGCGGCCACGGCATCCGGCTGCGGACCGTGACGCGCGGCGCGCTCACCGACCAGCGTCGGCGCAGAAGTTTCCATCGCATAGCTTGGGCAGTCTCGATACGAGCCGACGCATCCGTTGTGGAAAGTGACACACTTTCCGGACGATACACCAACAAAAAGGGCCACCCTGAGGTGACCCTTGTTCGCGGAGCGCCGTCGCGCCCGTTGAATCGCCAAGATCGGTTGGATCAGCGCTTGCTGAACTGCTTCCTGCGACGAGCGCCGTGCAGACCGACCTTCTTCCGCTCGACTTCACGCGCATCGCGCGTCACGAAGCCGGCGTGGCTCAGTTCCGGCTTGAGCGTCGCGTCGTAGTCGATCAGGGCGCGGGTCACACCGTGGCGCACCGCACCGGCTTGACCGGACTCGCCGCCACCGTGGACGTTGACCTTGATGTCGAAGGTTTCGACATTGTTCGTCAGGAACAGCGGTTGCTTGACGATCATGATCGAGGTCTGACGGCCGAAGTACTCGTCGACCGACTTGCCATTGACCGTGATCAGGCCGGAGCCCTTCTTGATGAAGACACGCGCGACCGACGACTTGCGGCGGCCCGTGCCATAGTTCCAATCACCAATCATGTCGGCTCCTTAGAGGTCCAGCGTCTTGGGCTGCTGAGCGGTGTGCGGGTGTTCGCCACCGGCATAGACCTTCAGCTTCTTGATCATCGCGTAGCCCAGCGGACCCTTCGGGAGCATGCCCTTGACGGCCTTCTCGATGGCGCGGCCAGGATGCTTGGCCTGCATGTCCTTGAACTTGGTGCCGTAGATACCGCCCGGATGACCCGAGTGACGGTAGTACACCTTCTGTTCGGCCTTGTTGCCGGTCACACGGATCTTGTCCGCATTGACGATGACGATGTAGTCACCGGTATCCACGTGAGGCGTGTAGATTGCCTTGTGCTTGCCGCGCAGGCGGAGGGCGACTTCGCTGGCCACCCGTCCGAGAATCTTGTCTGTCGCGTCAATCACAAACCACTCATGCACGACTTCGGCCGGCTTGGCGCTGAAAGTCTTCATGGCAAATCTCTTTGCAGTTCGGTTTGCTGGCTGCTGTCGAAGCCCTCGGCGCTGCTTGTGAGTGCAGCCTCTCGGGTCTTCGTGGATGTTGACCATCCCTTTGTCCGCGCAGCCGTGGGCGGAAAAGCCCACGACTGTAGCACACCACGGCGCATCCACCGTGGCAGCGGATCAGTTGCCGCTCGGTACCTTGCCTTCGACGCCCTTGACGTAGAAGTTGATGCCCGACATGAACTTGTCGTCGGCAACCGCATCCTTCTTCAGGATCTCCTTGCCGTCCTGGCCGACGATCGGACCTTTCCAGATCACGAAGCTGCCATCCGTCAGGCCCGCCTTGACCTTGGCCAGCTTGTCCTTGACCTCGGCGGGCACCTTGTCGGAGATGGACACGATGTCGATCGCGCCTTCCTTGACGCCCCACCACACGCCGCCGGTCGCCCAGGTGCCGTCCAGCGCGTCCTTGACGGCCTTCTTGTAGTACGGCGCCCAGTTGATGACAGCCGACGCCAGGTGCGAATTCGGGCCGAACTTGCTCATGTCCGAGTCCCAGCCGAACGCGTACTTGCCCTTTTCCTCGGCCTTCTGCAGCACGGCGCTGGAGTCGGTGTTCTGGAACAGCACGTCCGCGCCACCCGAGATCAGGCTGCCGGCGCCCTCGCCTTCCTTCAGCGGATCGAACCACTTGTTGACCCAGACGACCTTGGTCTTGTTCTTCGGGTTCACGCTTTGGGCGCCGAGGGTGAACGAGTTGATGTTGCGGATCACCTCGGGAATGGGGATCGAGCCGACCACGCCCAGCGTGTTGGACTTGGTCATCGAGCCGGCGATCACGCCCGCCATGTACGCGCCCTCGTAGGTACGGCTGTCGTAGGTGCGCATGTTCGGCGCCGACTTGTAGCCGGTGGCATGCTCGAACTTCACGTCGGCGGTGTCGGCGGCGACCTTGAGCATCGGCTCCATGTAGCCGAAGGTGGTGCCGAAGATCAGCTTGTTGCCCTGGCCGACGAGGTCGCGCATCACGCGCTCGGCGTCAGCCGATTCGGGGACGTTTTCGACAAACGAGGTGACGATCTTGTCGCCGAACTCGGCCTCGACCGCCTTGCGGGCGTTGTCGTGGGCGAAGGTCCAGCCGGCATCGCCCACCGGGCCGACGTAGGCGAAGGCGACCTTGAGCGGCTCGGCCTTCTTCGGGGCTTCGGCGACAGGCGCGGAAGCGGGGGCAGCAGCAGGCGCCGCTTCTTCCTTCTTGCCACAGCCGACCAGCGCGGCGGTGGCGGCCAGCGCGGCCCAGCCGGAGGCCCGGATCAGGGTACGTTTCGAGAGCTTGGACATGGTTTCTCCTTCGTCAGTCAATCAGAGGGTGAACTACGCAACGGAACGGCGGATTATCAGGTCCGCTCACGAACCCGGGAAGAACGGCTTCCCGATCGACGCCGGTATGTTGGCCCGGATCCACGCCGGGTTCCGCGAGATCAGCACCAGCACGGCGATCGTGGCGACATACGGCAGTGCGGTGAGCAACTGGCTGGGCAGTTCGACCCCTTCGCCCTGCAGGTGGAACTGCAGCATCGTCACGCCGCCGAACAGGTAGGCGCCCAGCAAGACCCGCGCCGGCCGCCACGTCGCGAACGTCGTCAGCGCCAGCGCGATCCAGCCCTTGCCGGCCGTCATGCCCTCGACCCACAGCGGCGTGTAGATCACCGACAGGTAGGCGCCCGCGACCCCGCACAGTGCCCCGCCCGCCATCACCGCGGCCAGCCGGATGCGCCGCACCGGATAGCCCAGCGCATGCGCCGACTCGGGCGATTCACCGACGGCGCGCAGCACGAGGCCCGCCCGCGAGCGGTAGAGGAACCACACCAGCCCGAACATCAGCGCGATCGTCAGGTAGACCATCGGGTGCTGCTTGAAGAACGCCGGGCCGATGACGGGGAGGTCGGACAGCACGGGGAGGTCGAAGTGCGGCCGCTCGGCGAGTTTTTCCTGCGTGTAGCGGATGCCCACAAACGCCGAGAAACCGCCGCCGAACAGGCTCAGCGCAAGGCCGGTGGCGTACTGGTTGGTGTTGAGCCAGATCACCAGCACGCCGAACATCGCGGCCATCACCGCCCCCGCCCCTGCCCCCGCGGCGAAGGCCAGCCAGTCGTTGCCGGTGTGCACCGAGGTGGCAAACCCGGCGATGGCCGCCACCAGCATCATCCCCTCGGCACCCAGGTTGAGCACGCCGGCCCGCTCGTTGATCAGCAGGCCGAGGCCGGCGATGGCCAGCACCGTGCCCGCATTCAGCGACGCGGCCACCAGCAAGGCGTATTCGTTCATCCCACTCATGGCTTGGCACTCCCGGTCCAGCGAATGCGGTAGGCGATCAGCGTGTCGCAGGCCAGCAGCGTGAACAGCAGCAGGCCCTGGAACACGCCGGTCAGCGCCTTCGGCAGGCCCAGGCGCGACTGCGCGAGTTCACCGCCGATGTAGAACATGCTCATCAGCACCGCCGAGAAGACGATGCCCACCGGGTGCAGCCGGCCGACGAAGGCGACGATGATCGCCGCGAAGCCGTAGCCGACCGGAACATACGGCGTGAGCTGTCCGAGCGGGCCGGCGGCTTCGAGCGCGCCGGCAAGCCCCGCCATGCCCCCCGACACCAGCAGCGCCGTCCACAGCGCCCCCCGCGACGAGAACCCCGCGTAACGCGCCGCGGCCGGGGCCAGCCCGCCGACCTGCAGCGCGAAACCGCGGTAGGTGCGGAACAGGAAGGCCGTGAACACCGCCACCAGCGCCAGCGCGATCAGCACGCCCACATTGGCACGCATGCCGTCGAACAGCCGTGGGATCTTCGTCGGTGCAGCGAAGGTGATGGTCTGCGGGAAGTTGAAGCCCTGCGGGTCTTTCCATGGACCGTAGACCAGGTAGCTCAGCACCATCTCGGCCACGTAGACCAGCATCAGACTGACGAGGATCTCGCTGGCGTTGAAGCGGTCACGCAGCAGCGCCGTGATCGCCGCCCAAGCCATGCCGCCGAGCACGCCCGCCGCCAGGATCGCCACGACAATCCAGCGCGAGGACTGCGCATCCGCCTGCAGTGCCACCCAGCCGCCGGCCAGCGCACCGAGGATGAACTGCCCCTCGGCGCCGATGTTCCACAGGTTGGAGCGGAAACACACCGCCAGCCCCAGCGCGATCAGCACCAGCGGCACCGCCTTCACCGCCAGTTCCGACAGCGCCCGCGCGTTCTTCACCGGCTCGACGAAGAACACCTGCAAGCCCTTGGCGGGATCCTTGCCGAGCAAGGCGAACAGCGCGATGCCGATCAGCACCGTCAGCGCCAGCGCGATCAGCGGCGACGCCAGCGACATCACCTGCGACGGCTGGGGCCGCGCTTCAAGCTTGAACATGGCTTTGCCCCTGCTCCGAGGTTTCCCACAATCCCGACATCCAGGCGCCGATGCGCTCGATGGTGGCGTCCTTGGTCGCGATCGACGGCGACATGCGGCCCTGCGCGATGACGACGAGCCGGTCGCAGATCTCGAACAGCTCGTCCAGCTCCTCGCTCACCACCAGCAGCGCGCAGCCCGCGTCCCGCAGCGCCAGCAGCTCGCCACGGATCTGCGCTGCCGCGCCCACGTCCACGCCCCAGGTCGGCTGGCTGACGATCAGCAGCTTCGGGTTGGCGGCGATCTCGCGGCCGACGAGGTATTTCTGCAGGTTGCCGCCAGAGAGCGATTTCGCCGCCGCCTGCGGACCACCCGCCTTGACGTTGAAGCGCCGGATCAGCTCGGCCGACTGCGCGCGGATCGCCGCCATGTCGAGCCAGCCGCCACGACCGACGCCTTCAGTGCGGGTCAACAACACGTTGTGCGCCAGCGAAAGCGTGGGCACCGCGCCGCGGCCGAGGCGCTCTTCCGGCACGAAATGCAGCCCCTGCCGCCGCCGCACGGTGGGCGACGCCTGCGCAATGTCCTGGCCGAAGAGCAGGACCGAGCCGACCGAGGCGCGGGGATCTTCGCCGGAGAGCGCGGCCATCAGCTCCTGCTGCCCGTTGCCGGACACGCCCGCGATGCCGACGATTTCCCCGGCACGCACCTCGAAGCCGATGCCCGCCAGCGTCGTGCCAAACGGATCGTCCTTCGGCAGCGCCAGCCCGCGCACGGCAAGCGCGACCTCGCCCAGCCTGGCCGGCCGGTGCTGCAACTGCGGCGGCTCGGCGCCGATCATCAGGCGGGACAGCGAGGCGTTGGTTTCCTTGGTCGGATCGACTTCGCCCGTCACCTTGCCGCCGCGCAGCACGGTGCAGTGGTGGCACAGCGCCCGGATCTCGTCGAGCTTGTGGCTGATGTAGAGGATGGCGCAGCCGTTGTCACTGAGCTTGCGCAGCGTGACGAAGAGCTTTTCGACCGCCTGCGGGGTCAGCACCGAGGTCGGCTCGTCGAGGATCAGCAGCTTCGGGTTCGTCAGCAGCGCCCGCACGATCTCCACGCGCTGGCGCTCGCCGACGCTCAAGCTGTGGACCGGCCGCAGCGGATCGACCTCCAGCCCGTACTCGCCCGCCACCGCCCGGATGCGCTCGGTCACCTGCGCCAGCGACATCGCCTTGTCGAGGCCGAGCCAGACGTTTTCGGCGGCGGTCAGCGTGTCGAACAGCGAGAAGTGCTGGTAGACCATGCTGATGCCGAGGGCGCGGGCGTGGGCGGGGCTGGTGATCTGCACCGGCTGACCGTTCCAGCGGACCTCGCCGGCGTCCGGTTTCACCGCGCCGTAGATGATCTTCATCAGCGTGGACTTGCCCGCGCCGTTTTCGCCGAGCACGGCGTGGATCTGGCCCGGCTGCACCGTCAGCGCCACGCCATCGTTGGCGCGCACGGCGGGGTATTGCTTGGTGATGCCCAGGAGTTCCAGGCGGGGAGGAGCAGTCATGAACGGACTCCGGGTGAAGGTCATCGCGCAGGTCGTTGCGCGGTCGGACGCACTGAAGCGGTGCGCATTGTCATGGAAACTGTCACGATTGAACGCCCGGACGCCGGAAAATCGCGTGCCCGGCGACCCAGGTGGCCGCGAGGTTGCGCTCATCCCCCAGCGTCATCCAGGCGAACACCCGCTCATGCACCTTTTGGGCCCGCCCGTCGCGGTGCTGCGCGACCGGCCCGTGCGCCCAGTCCCACAGCGCCAGGTCGGCGGTGCGGCCGGCGTCGAGCGAGCCGATCTCGTGGTCCAGCCCGAGCGCTTGCGCGGCGCCGAGCGTCGCGCCGTGCAACGCTTTCCACGCGGTCAGCTTCACGCCGCGCATCGCCTGCACCTTGTAGGCATCCGCCAGCGTGCGCAGCATCGACAGGCTGGTGCCGCCACCCACGTCGCTCGCCAGCGTGACCCGCGCCCCGGCCGCCTCCAGCTCCGGCCACGCGCACAGGCCGCTGCCGAGGAAGAGGTTCGAACTCGGGCTGTGCGCGATCTGGGCGCCGGTGTCGGCGAGCAACTGGCGGTCGGCGGCGTCGAGCCAGATGCCGTGGGCGAGCACGGCACGTTCGTTCAGCAGGCCAGCGCGGTGGTAGACATCCAGGTAGCTGCGCGCCTCGGGAAACAGCTCGGCGACCCAGGCGACCTCGGCGCGGTTCTCGGCGACGTGGGTCTGCATGTAGAGGCCGGGCACCTCGCGCACCAGCCGACCGGCCATCGCGAGTTGCTCCGGCGTGCTGGTCGGGGCGAAGCGCACGGTCATCGCGTAGGACAGCCGCCCGGTGCCATGCCACTGGTGGATCAGTTCGCGGCTGTCACGTTCGGCGCCGACCACGTCGTCGCGCAGACCATCCGGCGCGTGGCGGTCCATCAGCACCTTGCCGGCGATCAGGCGCATCCCGCGGCGGTGCGCGCCGGACAGCAGCGCGTCGGCCGAGGTGCGGTGCACGGTGGGGAAGACGACCGCCGTGGTCGTGCCGTGCGACAGCAGCGCGTCGAGGAAGGTCTCGGCGCCCTGCCCCGCCACGACCGGATCGGCGTGGCGCAGCTCGGCCGGGAATGTGTAGGTGTTCAGCCAGTCGAGCAGCTCGGTGCCGAAGCTGGCGATGACGTCGAGCTGCGGGCTGTGGACGTGGGTGTCGATGAAGCCGGGCAGCAGCAGGCGGCCGCGGTGGTCTTCGGTCTGCCACTCGGGGCCGGGGGTGAAGACGCCGGCCGGCTCGGCGCCGAGGATCTTGCCGTCCTCGACCAGCAACCAGTGGTCCGGGCGCCAGCGCACGCCGGGCGCCGCGTCGGGCGCGCTCCAGCCCGGGTCGGCAGTGAAATCGAGCAGGTCGGCGCGCAGCGCGAAGCGGGATCGAGTCATGAGAGGGCCAGAGGTTGGGCGGTGAGGCGGCGGGCGACATCGCGCACCGTCTCGCGCAGCCAGCGCAGCGAGGTGGCGCTGTGCGTCACGTCGTGCCAGAGCTGGTAATAAGTCATCGCGGGAAAGGCGATCGGGCTGGACACGATGCGCAGCGGCAGCCGCTCCAGGTGGCGCAGGCAGAACAGCCGCCCGGTGGTCAGCACCAGCGACGACTGCGCCAGCATCGTCGGCACCAGCGCGAAGTGCGGGCTGCGCACGACGATGCGCCGGCGCAGGCCGAGGCGGTCGAGGTGTTCGTCGATGACGCCGTGGCCGCCGGTGTGCAGCGCGGTCGGGGCGACGTGGTCGGACTCCAGATAGTGCGCGGGCGTCCACTCGTCGGGGCGGCGCGCGGCGAGGTGGTCGGCGCCGACGAGGCAGACGATCTCGTCGGAGAAGAGCCGGCCGATGTGCAGCTCGGCGGGTGGCTCCAGCCAGTTGCCGATGACCAGATCCACCTCGCCGCGGGCGAGCCTGGCGCGGTAGTCGAACTCGGCCGACAACGCGTGGATGGTGACGCGAGCGCGGGGCGCCTCCTGGCGCAGCCGGGTGACGAGGGCGGGCAGGAAGAGCGGGTCGATGTAGTCGCTGGCGGCGATGCGGAACTCGATCTCGGCCGCGCCGGGCGTGAAGGCGCGGCTGCCAGCCTTGCCGCCGAAGAGCTGCTCGGCGCTGCGCAGCAGGGTTTCGGCCGGCTCCATCAGCTGCAGCGCGACCTCGGTCGGCACCATGCCGCTGCCCGCCCGCACCAGCAGCGGGTCGCCGATCAGTGCGCGCAGCCGCTTGAGCTGTGCGCTGACGACCGGCTGGGTGGAGGACAGGTGCATCGCGGCCCGCGAGACACTGCGTTCGGAGATCACGGTGTGGAAGACCCTGACGAGGTGAAGCTCGATGGTGTCGAAAA
This sequence comes from Sphaerotilus sp., assembly GCF_031429695.1. Taxonomy (GTDB): domain Bacteria; phylum Pseudomonadota; class Gammaproteobacteria; order Burkholderiales; family Burkholderiaceae_C; genus Sphaerotilus. The sequence goes on along the minus strand of NZ_JANPAB010000057.1, from coordinate 16,553 downwards.
CGGGGCGGCTCGTCATACGTGCATTCTGATACTGGTCATCACCGCCCACCCATAGCGAGAACCATGCAAAGGAGTATGTTCGGCGCCATGTCAGCGTCTCATCCACCCCGACCGACCCGGCCGATCCGGTTCTTCCACCGCGGCGCCCTGCAGCAGATCGACAGCGCCGCCCCCACCCGCACCCTGCTCGACTGGCTGCGCGAGGACCGCTACCCGCGCTGCACCGGCACCAAGGAAGGCTGCAACGAGGGCGATTGCGGCGCCTGCACCGTGCTGGTGGCCGAGCGCGACGACACGGCGCCAGGCGGCGTGGCGATCCGCACTGTGAATGCCTGCCTGACCTTCCTGCCGACGCTGGCGGGCCGCGCCGTGCTGACGGTGGAAGACCTGGCGCCGATCGCCGCCGCGCACGGCCAGCCGGCGCATCCGGTGCAGCAGGCGCTCGTCGCGTGCCACGGCTCGCAGTGCGGGTTCTGCACGCCCGGCTTCGCGATGACGATGGCCGGGATCTACGAAGACCACCGCGCCGCCGGCACGCGCCCGACACGCCAGCAGCTCGCCGACGACCTCGCAGGCAACCTGTGCCGCTGCACCGGCTACCGGCCGATCGTGGACGCGGGCGAGCGGATGTTCGACGCGCCCGCCGCCCTGATCGACCGGGCGGCGCTGCGTGGGCAACTCGACGCGCTGGCCGCCGAAGCCGCGCCGCTGACGCTCGACACCTTCGCCGCGCAGCGACTGGCCCGCCCGGACGCCCGCATCGTCGCCGGGGCCACCGATGTGGCGCTGTGGGTGAACAAGCAGTTCCGCGACATCGGCGAGCCGCTGTGGATCGGGCGCGTGGCCGAACTGCGGCGCATCGAGGTGACGGCGGAGGCACTGCACATCGGCGCCGCCGCGTCGCTCGAAGACGCCTGGCGCACGCTGACCGACGCGGTGCCGACGCTGCGCGAGGTGTGGCAGCGCTTCGCTTCGCCGCCGATCCGCCATGCCGGCACGATGGGCGGCAACGTCGCCAACGGCTCGCCGATCGGCGACAGCGCGCCGGTGCTGATCGCGCTGGGGGCGGATGTCGTGCTGCGGCGTGGGGCGGTGGAGCGGGTGATGCCGCTGCAGGAGTTCTACCTCGGCTACCTGCAGAACGCGCTGCAGCCGGGCGAGTTCGTGGCGCGGATCGTCGTGCCACGGCCTACGGAAGGGACGCAGGTCCGCGCCTGGAAGATCAGCAAACGCTACGACAGCGACATCTCCGCCGTCTGCGCCGCGTTCGCGCTGCGGCTCGACGGGGACCGCGTGGCCGAGGCGCGGCTGGTGTTCGGCGGCATGGCGGCGATCGTCAAGCGTGCCGCGCAGACGGAAGCCGCCCTGCTCGGCCAGCCGTGGACCGAAGCGACCCTCGCCAGCGCCCAGGCCGCGCTCGCGCAGGACTTCCAGCCGCTCAGCGACCTGCGCGCCAGCGCGGCGTATCGGCTGAAGGTCAGCGCCAACCTGCTGCGCCGGCTGTGGCTGGAGACGCGGCCCGAGGATCCGTTGCCGGCCGAAGAAACAACCGTCTGGACACCACGACTGACCCAGGAGGTGCGCCCATGAGCGTCGTCGGCACACCCCGTCCGCACGAGTCGGCCCACCTGCATGTGGCCGGCGCCGCGCCCTACATCGACGACATCGCCGAAGTCGCCGGCACGCTGCACGCCGCGCTCGGCCTGTCCCCCGTCGCGCACGGCCGGCTGATCGCGCTCGACCTGGACCGCGTGCGCGCCATGCCGGGTGTCGTCGCCGTGCTGACCGCCGCCGATTTCCCCGGCACCAACGACTGCGGCCCGATCGTCCATGACGACCCGATCCTCGCCAGCGACACCGTGGCGTGGCGCGGCCAGCCGATGTTCGCCGTCATCGCCCGCAGCCGAGGCGACGCCCGCCGCGCCGCCGCGCTCGCCGCCCAGGTGGCAACGATCGAGCCGCTGCCCGCCGTGCTCGACCCGCTCGAAGCCCACGCGCTGCAGCAGTACGTCGTGCCGCCGATGCACCTCGTCCGCGGCGATGCCGCCGCCGCCATCGCCAGCGCGCCGCACCAGTTCGACGGCCGCTTCAGCCTCGGCGGCCAGGAGCAGTTCTACCTCGAAGGCCAGATCGCCTACGCGATCCCGCAGGAAAACGCCGGCCTGCTCGTCCACAGCTCGACCCAGCACCCGACCGAGATGCAGCACGTCGTCGCCCACGCGCTCGGCCTCGCGGCGCACCAGGTGCAGGTGCAGTGCCGGCGCATGGGGGGAGGATTCGGCGGCAAGGAGTCGCAGTCGGCGCTGTTCGCCGCCGTCGCGGCGCTGGCGGCGCACCGGCTGCACTGCCCCGTCAAGCTGCGCCCCGACCGCGACGACGATTTCCTCATCACCGGCCGGCGCCACGGCTTCGAGTTCCGCTACCGCGTCGGCCACGACGACAGCGGGCGCATCCTCGGCGCGGACATGGAGATGGTGTCGAACGGGGGCGCCACGGCGGATCTGTCGGCGCCAGTGATGACGCGGGCGCTGTGCCATTTCGACAATGCGTACTGGCTGCCGCACGTCGATCTGCGCGGCTACTGCGCCCGCACGAACACGCAGAGCAACACCGCCTTCCGGGGCTTCGGCGGGCCGCAGGGCGCGCTGGCGGTGGAGGTGATCCTGGACTCGATCGCGCGGCGGCTCGGGCTGGACCCGCTGGAGGTGCGCCGCGCCAACTTCTACGGCACGACCGAGCGCAACGTCACGCCCTACGGCCAGACCGTCGAGGACAACATCCTCGCGCCGCTGGTCACGGAACTCGCCGACACCGCCCGCTACCGCCAGCGCCGCGCCGAGGTCGCCAGCTTCAACGCCACCAGCCCGGTGCTGAAACGCGGCCTCGCGCTGACGCCGGTCAAGTTCGGCATCAGCTTCAACGTCGGGCACTTCAACCAGGCCGGCGCGCTGGTCCACGTCTACACCGACGGCAGCGTGCTCGTGAACCACGGCGGCACCGAGATGGGCCAGGGGCTGAACACCAAGGTCGCGCAGGTCGTCGCGCACGAACTCGGCATCGCCTTCGAGCGCGTGCGGGTCAGCGCCACCGACACGCACAAGGTCGCCAACACCTCCGCCACCGCCGCTTCCACCGGCACCGACCTCAACGGCAAGGCCGCGCAGGATGCCGCCCGGCAGATCTGCACCCGGCTGGCGCAGTGCATCGCACCACGCTGGCAGGTCGGCGCCGACACGGTGCGGTTCCGCGACGGCAACGTCACGTCGGGCGCGCACGCCATGCCCTTCACCGAACTGGTGGCGCTGGCCTACACCGCCCGCGTGCAGCTCTGGAGCGACGGTTTCTACGCCACGCCCGGCCTGCACTGGGACCGCGACAGGCTGCAGGGCAAGCCGTTCTACTACTTCGCCTACGGCGCGGCGCTGAGCGAAGTCGCCGTGGACACGCTGACCGGCGAGTGGCGGCTGCTGCGGGTGGACGCGCTGCACGATGTCGGCGCGTCGCTGAACCCTGCGGTGGACATCGGCCAGATCGAAGGCGCGTTCGTGCAGGGCATGGGCTGGCTGACCACGGAAGAACTGCGCTGGCAGCCGATGGACGGCTCGCGCACCGCCGGCCTGCTGCTGACCCACGCGCCGAGCACCTACAAGATCCCGACCGCAAACGACGTGCCGGTCGCCCCGGGCGCGTTCCACGTCCGGCTCTACGACCACCGGAACCCGGCCGACAGCATCCACCGCAGCAAGGCGGTGGGCGAGCCGCCGCTGCTGCTGCCGTTCAGCGTGTTCCTGGCGATCCGCGACGCAGTCTCGGCGGTGGGCGGGCACCAGGTCGATCCGCCGCTGCGCGCGCCCGCGACCAGCGAGGCGATCCTCGACGCGATCGAGGCGGTGCAGGCGGCCGCGGCCGGATGACGCCCGGCGTGCTGCAGGCCGAGGCGCGGCGCTGGCTCGCGCAGGGGCGGCGGGCGGTCGAGGTGCAGATCCTGTCGCACCGCGGTTCGACCCCGCGCGAGACGGGCACGCGCATGGTCGTCGCCGAGGACGCAGTGCTCGGCACGGTCGGCGGCGGGCATCTGGAACTGCTGGCGATCACCGCCGCACGCGAAGGCATGCGCCAGGCCAGCGAGTTGGCGCCGAGAGATCTGGACCTGCCGCTCGGGCCGGCGCTCGGGCAGTGCTGCGGCGGGCGGGTCGTGCTGCGGCTGCAGGCGTTGACCGAAGTGTCCCTGGCTGATTGGCCGGGGCCGCAGCCGCGGTTTTTCCTGCAACTGCATGGCGCTGGTCACGTCGGGCGGGCCATCGTGAAGCTGCTGGCCGACATCGACTGCCGCGTCCAGTGGATCGACGAGCGCGAGGGCGAATTTCCCATGCTGACCGGCACCGAGCCGCCGCACATCGAGCGGGTGTGCGTGGACACGCCAGAAGCCGAGGTGGCACTTGCGCCGCCAGGGGCGTTCTATCTGGTGATGACGCACCGGCATGACCTCGATGAGCGCATCACCGAGGCCGTACTCAGGCGGGCGGATTTCAGCTATTGCGGGCTGATCGGGAGCCAGACGAAGCGGGCACGCTTCATGCAGCGTTTCGACACAAGGAGCGTTGACCCCGAAGCCCGGCGCCAATTGACGTGTCCGATCGGTTTGCCCGGTGTCACAGGAAAGGAGCCCGAGGTGCTGGCCATCAGCACCGTGGCGCAGTTGCTGGGTCTGTCAAAAGCCGCTGGAGCAGACTGAGATGCACAGGTCTGGTTCAGCCCAGACAAGAAGGAGCCAAGGATCACGCCCTAAAATGGCGCGCATCCACCAATCTGGCGCCATTTGCTGCGATGCACAATGCATTGGCGCCAGATCAAGCGAATGAGCCGCGTTTTCCGCTTCTCACATCCTGAAGGGGTGTTCAGATCGCAACAGGTGCCACACAAGTTACAAGCTGCCGTGCATTTGGTCACTGGCAACTGCACGAGACTACACGGAACGGACCCCTAGAATGTTCCGCGGTTACCCTTAAACGAACGCCATGTTGGCCAGGAAGGAAGGCATGCTCCATCGAAACGACTCTGCCATGACCATGATGCCCCGCGTATCTGCGCAGGAGACGCTGGTCCGCCCGCAAGGCGCCGGACCGCGCATGGATGCTCCGCGCCTGGCCTTGAAGCAGGCCGAGCCGGCCGGGCAGATTGGACAAATCGGTCTGAGCTGGATCGAACATGCTGCCAAGCGCGCCTTCGACCTGATCAGCGTCGTGGTCATCCTGACCCTGTTCGGGCCGATCATGCTGGGCGTGGCACTGGCCGTGCGGCTGACCACGGGCAAGCAGGTCATCTACGGCCACACCCGCGTGGGCCGCAATGGCAAGGAATTCAAGTGCTACAAGTTTCGTTCGATGGTGACGAACTCGGACGAAGTGCTGAAGCATCTGCTCGACACGGATCCCGATGCGCGTGCCGAATGGAACCGCGACTTCAAGCTGAAGAACGATCCGCGCATCACCCGTGTCGGTCGCTTCATCCGCAAGACCAGCCTCGACGAATTGCCGCAACTGTGGAATGTGCTGCGCGGTGACATGAGCGTCGTCGGTCCCCGTCCGGTGGTTCGGCAGGAACTGGACCGCTATTACGCCGCCGCGCGCGAGCACTACCTCAGTGTCCCCCCTGGCCTGACGGGCTTGTGGCAGGTCAGCGGCCGCAATGACATGGACTACGACGAACGGGTCCAACTGGACCGTCAGTACGTCGACAACTGGAACGTCTGGACCGACTTCACCATCGTGATGCGCACGGTAGGTGTGATGGTCGGGCGCAAAGGTGCCTACTGAGAACTGATTGACTTGACATCCTCCCCGCCCTAAAGGACGGGGATTCCTCCTGCGAGACGCGCATGCCCGCGCGCAGCGATGTTCAGAGCTGCGTTCACGTCGCGGTGGTGTTCCGCGCCGCACCCGCAGCAAGTCCACCGCCTCATTCGCAGACCTGTCCTACCTTTCGGACTGCTGGCGGGAATGACCCTGCAGCTCGAACAAATCTGGGTGGTATAGGCTTCGTTCACCTCTTCGAACACGATGCCGGCCTGATGGCTCTTGTACTCCAGCATCGTCTTCAGCATTGACCATCCGGCGTCCAGCGTGGACTTCGCCATCCGGGTCTTCACCATCGTTTTCGCCTGCACGTTGCCGACGAATATGGCCGCATTGCGCTTCACCAAGTCCGTCGAGAACTTGTGCATCGCGTCCTTGCGCGTGTTGGCGATCTTCGCGTGGATCGCGCGGACCCGGTTCTTCTTCCCGGCTCGCTGGGCAATCCCCAGCACGCCCTCATGCTTGCGGTACAGACCCGACGCCAGCTCTTCACCGTCCGAGCACGTCGCCGCCGTCTTCAGGCCGAGGTCGATCCCCACCGATCCGACGCCTTCCGACTTCGGCACGTGCACCTTGACGCACACGTTCAGGTACCAGCGGCCGCGCGCATCCTGAGAGAACGAGCCGGCGCGCAGATCGAAGCGGCTCAGGCCATAGCTGTCCCACAGGCTGAACTTGTGCCCCAGAAAGGCGATCTGTCCGGCCTTGTACTTCGCGCCGCCCGCCTTGAACGGCACCCAGCCCAGCGAATACTTCGCTGACTTGCGGCTCGACACCCGCCAGTTCAGGCGCGATTTCTTCACCTGCTTGCGCCGCGTGGCGTATTCCTCGCACACCAGTTGCACCGTCGCGCTACCTACCCGCACGCCCTCGCACTTCGAGTACCCGGCCGTGAGCTTCTGCAGGTCGAACCCGCTCAGCCACTCTCGGCGCTCCCGAATCGCCCGCGAACTCGTCTCGTTGCAGTAGTTCCACACGAAGTTCACCTCACGCGCCATCGCCGACAGCACACCCGCGTGCTTGTCCTTGATGCGCAGCTTGAAGGTCTTCACGGCTTCCATCTTGATACTGTAATTTCATACAGTTTCCATGGCAAGCCGTTCCGGCTTGATCGCTCTACCCCGGGCTGAACCCCGGGGCTTGTCGCTCAGTCCTGGTCACCCGACCATTGGTCGGGATTCGGCTATTTGGTCAATCTAGTACCACGGCTTTTTTTGAATCCAGGTGTTACTGATGAAACGGTGGTCGATTTGTGACGAATTTCACATTGTTTGCCCAGCCAACCAACTCACGTAGCGCTGAACCCCTGCCCCGACATCCGTGAAGCCATGGTCGCATCCGGTCGCCCGCAAGCGCGTCAGATCGGCTTCGGTGTGGCACTGGTACTTGCCCCGCAGCGCATCCGGGAAGTCGATGTAGCTCACCAGACCGTGGGCGACCTGTTCAGCCAGCGTCAATGCCGGCAACCCGTCCAGCGCCCGGCAGGCGTTCACGGTGGCGTGCGCCACGTCGTTGAACGGCTGCGCGCGGCCTGAACCGAGGTTGAAGATCCCGCTCTGGTCCGGGTGCTGCAGGAACCACAGGTTCACCGCCACCACGTCGTCCACGAACACGAAGTCGCGTGACTGCATGCCCGGTGCGTAGCCGTTGTACTCGCCGAAGAGCTTGACGTGGCCATGCTGGCGGAACTGGTGGAAGTGGTGGAAGGCGACGCTGGCCATGCGGGCCTTGTGCTGCTCGCGCGGGCCGTAGACGTTGAAGTAGCGGAAACCGACCACCTGCCCCTCCTGCGTGCCGCCCTGCGAGCGCAGCGTCGGCAGATAACGCCGCACCACCTGGTCGAACAGCAGCTTGGAGTAGCCGTAGACGTTCAGCGGCGCCTCGAACGCGGGCTCCTCGCGGAAGGTCTCGCTGCCGCCGTAGGTTGCCGCTGAACTCGCGTACAGCAGCCGTGTGCCCTGCGCCAGGCAGGCATCCAGCAGCGTCTTCGAGCAGCGGTAGTTGGTCTCCAGCATGTACTTGCCGTTGTGCTCCATCGTGTCGGAACAGGCGCCTTCATGCAGGATCGCGTCGATGTGGCCAAGTTCGCCTGCAGCGAAGCGGCGATAGAACTCGTCCTTGTCGAAGTAGTCGGCCAGGGTCGAGCCGAGCAGGTTGCGGTACTTCGGCCCGTCCGTCAGGTCATCGACGGCGATGACTTCCTTGGCGCCCAGGCGGTTCAGACCGTGGACCAGATTGCTGCCGATCATGCCGGCGGCGCCGGTGACTGCGACTCTCATGAGAACAACTCCTCGTAGGACACACTGGCGGTGCCAAACTTGCCGACCACGATGCTGCCTGCGCGGTTGGCGATGGGCACGGCGTCGCGCAGGGACAGGCCGGCCGCCAGCAGGGTGGCCATCGTGGCGATGACGGTATCACCGGCCCCGGTGACATCGAACACCTCGCGCGCCTGCGCCGGCACATCCAGGTGGCCGGCGTCGTCGAACAGCGTCATGCCCTCTTCCGAGCGGGTCAGCAGCAGGCCGGTCAGGCCCAGCCCGCGCCGCAAGTTCTGCGCACGCTCACGCAACTGCGGCTCGCTCGACCAGGCACCGATCACCTGCGCCAGCTCGGCCCGGTTCGGCGTGATGACGGTGGCGCCGGCGTAGCGCTGGTAATCGCTGCCTTTGGGGTCGACCAGCACCGGCTTGCCTGCAGTCCGGGCCAGCTCGATCATGCGCGGGATATGGGTTAGACCGCCCTTGCCGTAATCGGAGAACAGCACGGCTTCGTGGTCCGGCAGCACGCGCCCGTAGTCGGTGAGCATCTGCTGCAACACCTCGTGCTCGGGCTGGTTCTCGAAATCGACGCGGATGAGCTGCTGCGAGCGGCCGATGACCCGCAGCTTGACGATGGTGTAGAGCGCCGGGTCGCTGCCGAGCACGGTGGTGACGCCCTGCTCTTCCAGCAGGCGGCGCAGGATGCGCGCCGGCTCGTCCTCGCCGACGACGGTCAGCAGCGTGCATTGCGCACCGAGTGTCTTGACGTTGAGCGCCACGTTGGCCGCACCGCCGAGGCGCTCTTCCTCGCGGGTGACCCGCACGATGGGGACCGGCGCTTCGGGGGAGATGCGGTCGACGGAGCCGAACCAGTAGCGGTCGAGCATGGCGTCGCCGACGACGAGGACGGCGCTGCGACCGAGGTCTATCTTGGAATGCATCTGCTGTTCAAGGCCAGGACGAGGAAACCGGATTTTGCCCTGAGAGACAGGCCGTCGAACTCGCAACGCATGCGTGCATTTGTTGCCCCCCGGAATTGAGGGAACAGGCATCAACCGCCACCGATCACGCCATACGATCCAATCCCCAAATGAAAAACCGGAGAGGTTTCATGCTCAAACATCTCATCGCAACCGCTGCCGCCTTGGCAATGTCCACCGCCGCCATGGCCGGAACGTCGAGCTTCGACTCCGGCGCCGAGTTCGCCAGCACCCAAGGCGCTAGCGGCTGGTCCTACGGCTACTACGCGACCGCGGGCAACGCCAGCAGCTTCACGCAGTTCGCATCTTTTGACGCATCTGGCCCGACGCAATGGTGGGAAGAAAGCGCCACGCAAGCTCCGTGGACCCTGCTGTGGGACACGGGCGGCCACCCGGATGGCGCCTCCAATCATTGGGCCGTTCGTCGCTGGACCAGTGGCGCCGCGGGTGATCTGAACCTGGGCATCCAGTACAAGGCAGAAGACACAGGTACCACCCTGGTCCATGTGATCGTCGACGGGACGGAACTGTTCTCGAGCGCCAGCGCCGCAGCCCTCCAGACCTGGTCGCCTGCAACCGCCGCCCACGTCAACGTCGGCTCTTACGTCGACTTTGCAATCGACGCCAACGGTCCTGACAACAGCGACACCACCCGCTTCACCGCACAAGGTCTGGTCGTCTCAGCCGTGCCGGAACCCGAGTCCTACGCCATGCTGCTTGCGGGCATGGGTCTAATTTCCGCGGTTGCACGTCGGAAGACCCGGAAAGCCTGACATTCGGCGCCCCGCCCGTGGGCATCGATAACAGCAAAACCACCTTCGGGTGGTTTTTTTTGGACTCGCCCGGCTAAAGCAACCACCCCAACAGCGCCGACCCAGCTAGCACGAGGCGATCGGCGAAACGGCGGCGCCCAAACCGGAGGACCTGCACCGAAAGCGCCAATCGATAAGCAAGGCTTGGGACTCGATTCTGAACTCTCGCTATCAGCGCGCAGGCAACCGGATCATTGCCCCCAGCCAACCGATAGATTTCCCCTGACGCGACCACCTGACGACCGAACCAACCATTCCGGATCATCGCCAAGCGGCGCCGAATTGCGCCCAAACTGCCGCGAGATCCAATTTCGTTGCCACCATGCTGGCGATAGCGCATCCAGGGCTGGGCATCAAAATGCCAAGGCATCTGCCAAGCTCGTACCAAGAGATAAATCAACCAGTCGTGGTAATGAAGCGCCTCGGTGGCAGTCGTGTGATCGGTACAGAACTGGCGAATGCGCCTGAATAAATCAGACGTCATCACGAACGTGCACCCCTGGCCTGCACCTTCGAACAAAAAGTCGGCAGCCCGTAGATTTTCCCTCTGGGCAAGAACCCGCTCGCGCCCGTCCGGCCAGAAAGCCTGAACAGCGCACGAATACCCCTGTGCGCCAGTAGCCTGCAAAGATTGAATCGCCGATAAAATTTTGCGGGGCATCCAGACGTCATCTTGATCGGCCAACGCCACGAAATCAAACCCGGTTGCATCCACATGACGATAGAGCCGGCGGAAATTAGCACCGGCAGAGCCACTGCTCTGGCTCCATTCATTCAACCGGACCCGAGGATCATTACCCCAAGTCGATTTGATCAACGCGCGCGTACCATCACGTGAACAATCGTCACCGATCTCGACGTGGACCTCGACATCCTCTTGGGACAAGATCGATTCGAGTTGTTCGCGCAGCCAAGGCTCACCGTTATAGCTAGCCAGCAGAACTTGGACGCGAGGCAGGACACCCACAGGCTTTGGCGTGATGCATGTGGCGGAGGTCATCGACTCACCGCTCCCGCTGGTCACGCACGGTCGGTGCCGGAAGACGTCGGACTGCAACCATGACCGCCCTCAATACGGCCCACCGCATCACCAACTTGCGCCATAGCGTATTCCTTGATTTCTCTCCGGTCGGGGAGAAATTACCACCGTGCCGGCGGTACAGCAACGTGATCGCGTCGATTCGTTCTACGCGACCGGTCCATTCTGCCACCAAGCCGATATACCAATCATGCCAAGGAACACCAGCGGGAAATGGCAAAACGCGGTCGCGCAGATCGCGCCTGAATGCCATGCAACACCCAATGAAACTATTAGTATGAAAATTAGAAAAAACCCCAGCGCGCATACTTACCAAGTCAAAAATAGTCTGCCCACTTTGATTTAGGTTGCGGTCTACGACTTGCCCATTGAGCAAAACTAGATCACACCTAGCTAACGCCTGACGGATTAGTATTGCCCGTCCAGGCAACCACACATCATCTTGATCACACAAGACAATGTAGTCTCCAACAGCAGCAGAAACAACGCGTTCAAAATTTCGAACAATCCCTCCGACACGTTCAACAGACACTATGCGAATAGGTCCTGAAAAATTTTTTATTATTTCCAATGTATTATCAGTCGAGCCATCATCCGCCACAACTATTTCATCCCCCTCAACCAACTGAGGAATAATGCTCTCTATTTGCTGAGAAACAAACTCCCCTCCATTATAGGTAGCAATACAAACAGAAATCACAACACAACCCGATCATTAACACCGCGCTCAACGCTATACCAACGACCAATCAAGCACTTAGTGAAACGAACACCAAGACATCCTAAAAATATCACAAAACATATACCAAACACCATTTCAAACATACTTAAATCAACAATAGTCAAGTATGAAATAGATAAAAATGATAACCCTACTGCACCGCCAACTCCACTCATGAGCCTCATATAAATCCCAAGAGCAACAGCAACACCCACCCCAAAAACCCCCATATTCGCAAAGTAGTCCATCACAAACCCAGAATTAGGTCCAAAACCATCCCACACGCCATATCTAATACCATGCAACCACACACCAACCGGATAATCAAATCTATACCCAAAGAACTTGGCAAAAAATGGGAGGAGTGCACCCCATCCAGAAAAAGTAAAATCGGCTGGTCGAATCCTAGTCGCATACAAATACTCGATGCTATCAGTATTCGCCACAACTCTATAGAATATTAAGTAACAAATATCTCCAAAATCCAATCCGGGAAGCATATAAGATAGGACAATAAAACTAAACACAATAAACAAAAATAAAATACAATAAATCAACCAAAAACTATTTGTTTTTATATTTTTTGCCGAAACAACACCAAAATAAGCAAGGACCAGCGGCAACAACGCACTCTTGGATGCAGATCCAGCCAAACCAAGAATTAAGGTTACTACTACAATATAATCAAATGCAGACAATTTAAATCTTGTCGCAACCCAATCATACATACACCCAACCATCATAGGAAAAATAGCAAGCCCAATAAAAAACAGCACCTTATTCTCATTTTGAGAACCAAGCCTCTCACCAAGATCAAGCTCACCAATTCCAATCGGAGTCGTAATTATTTTAATCCCAAAGAATGCGATCACATATATTTTGCAAAAAAATACCCACAGCCTATCTATTTTATAAAATTCTCTTCTGGTTAGTTTAAAACTTTTTGTTAATTTATTTACGTTTAATGCATATGTTGCCATGAATAATATGTAAAATACAGTGCCAAATAGTAAAATATCCCCATAAACTCCGTTGTTTATATAAATAAACAACAGGTGCGCACAATACTGCGCCAAAACTAGTACAAAAATAAATGTAAAATCCAATTTCTTGGATTTTGTTAAAAAAATCCCACTTATAAATATTCCCATGAAAGTCAACCAATACAAGGAACTACCAACAAGGTCATCAATCATGCCACCTCCTTTTTAAAATTAAATTACAGATTGCACCAATGTAGAATATATAACTTGCAGCCCATCCGATATATTTTTGTCTAATAATATGCATGTCTCTGTAATTGGCAAATTCACCCCCATTGTTACTAACTCCACCAGCACCGCAAATTGCAACCAACCTATCGCAGGCTAAGTAATCGCCACCATGAAAATGTGCCAACTTAAAATTTAACTCGTAATCAGAAACGACTTTAATTGCTTCATCAAAAATAAAATCCACAAATAACTTTCTAGCGTAGAATGCAGCTTGGTGATGCACAGTATTTATAATATTTATTTTCCATCTCAAAGATGAATTAAATATGAAATTCCTGCCGTCGCGGACACCGCCAAAAACACAACATATATCATCATCTAGATATTTTGAAATATCCAGAAGAACATTTGAATCAGCAAATCGATCATCCGAGCCTATAAAGTATATATAATCTCCTTTCGATATTTTTACACCCTTATTAAAAGCAGAATATATTCCTGAATCTTTTTCCGATATGTATCTAACATTATTAACGCCAGACCTTCTCACCATATCCATGGTATTGTCAGACGAAAGCCCATCGACAACAATCCACTCATAATCATGGTACGTCTGAAGCTTTATTGATTCAATTAAAGCCTCTATGCATTTTTCAGAATTAAATGTTGCCGTTATAATTGATATTTTCATATGCATAATCCAAGCAAAAATAATCTATAAAACAATATGGCAGTACACAGAAAATAATTACCACCCAAATCAATACTTATCTTATATGCATCTAAAATACTACCCATTTTATTTACACTAGAAAGTCCTTTATCACCAAAAATTCCGGCAACAAAATCCAACGATTCAATTTTTTTATTAAAACTGATAACTGCTTTACATATAAAGTACATGTCGGCACAGTTTGGGTAGCTATTTTTATAGAAACCAATTTCATTGTGCAACGATTTTTTTATGCAAGTTCCAACAGCGTGACTAGAAACATAAGCATTGCCACCTCTCTTCCAATAAGACCCGGAACCAGGCATCAACAAACAAGAACCAAATTTTACTCTAGCCGAATAAAAATCGGCATTTGATTTATTTATTGCTGATTTAAAATCACCTATCGCGCATCTTGAAATAATATCATCAGCGCCGAGAACTATATAATAATCTCCTGTTGCCATCTTCACGCCCTTATTCAGCGCATCATATATACCAAAATCTGGCTCAGATATTATTTTTTTGTTTTTTATTGTGGATTTTTCAACAATACTTAAAGTACTATCCGTAGACGCCCCATCAACAACAATCCACTCAAAATCACTGTCTCTGGAACCCTCAAGAGAATTTATTAATATCTTTATGTCATTTTGGCAATTAAAAGTTGCCGTTATTATTGACAGCACAGTCTACCTTTCTTATAAATTTTGCAGGACTCCCAGCATAAATACAGCCAGCACTAATATTCCCAGTAACAAATGAGTTTGCGCCAATGATACAATCATTCCCGATAACACAAGGTCCAACAATAACCACATTGGCGCCTATCCAAACATTATCTCCTATTTTTATAGGCGCAGCCAAATATGTTCGTTCTTTATTGATTTCATGTGTGCCAGATATGATTGTCACATTATGGGATGCCAACAGACCATCGCCAATCATGACTGAAGAAAAATCAAATACTTTAAAAGTATACCCAAAACTACAGCCGGAGCCCGTGGAAAAATTATCACCATTAAACACGAATAAATCTGGTGATATTATACACCCCCTCCCAAGTCCATCATATAACGACCTTGCAAGTGCGTTTTTAAGCCAAGAGAGATTGTGCGGCTTAAACAATCTAAAAACAAAAAAACACACCACCCTCAACAATTGGAAATACCCAATCTTTAATGCTTTAAATATTTTTTTTGCCGACATACGCAACCATTAACAAGCAAAGCACTCCATAAATAATTTTCGCAAACGCGGCACCCGCGATACCATGTAAATTAACCATATACCACATAGCAGGCAAAGCAATAACTCCAGAAAATGCCATGACATACGTATTAATCTTTGAAAATCCAAATGCATCTATTATGTAGTAGGATGGTGCATTTATTATTTGCAAAATATAACCAGCCATCAATATATTTATTAACCACCACGCCCCTTCAATTGGCAATCCTTTCAGCCATAATTTAATTAACCATCCGGAAAAAAAACAAAACAGCAGAAAAAATGCGGCCAAAACAATACCAATCTTGGCCGTTAAAATTAAAACAGTTCGCCTTTCTGAAATCCATGTGGTATCACCATCTGCACGACGCTTCAAAATTTTTGGGAAAATGTAACTTATTGATGCAACCGCAACCGCATGAACCTGCTGAGGGACGATGCTCAATACAGCCAATGAGGTAACACTGCTACTGCCCAGTACATTTCCGACAATTATTCTATCCGCAAAAAGTACCGTTCCTCCCAATACACCTTGAATCCAACCGTACCGCGCATATCGAATCAATGGATACAGATTTACACGTCCAATTAATTCAAACCCAGAAGGTCTCATTTTTTTGGTTGCCAAGAATTTTATTAAACATCTAAAAATAGAAGTCCCGGAAAATAAAATGAGCATCCATTCAAAGCCAAGGTATTTTGCAGAAAAATACATACTTATTGCCTGAAAAAATCTTATCACAACATCATATTTCAATGTTGTAGTAAAATTTTGGGCCGCCCGAACCAGTGAAATTGTGGCAATATCGACCTGCTCGGCCAAAATAATTACAACTCCGGATGAAAGTAATATTCTGTATTGATTTTGATTTCCATTATTGTTCACGAAAAAATTAAGCAATACCGCAAGAACGAAACCCATCAGCAAAGCTTGCCCAAAAAAAAGCGCGTAAACACTCCTAATTGCACAGGGATATTTTATGTTGTCATAACAACTCTCAGTCAACCACTTGATAGATGCAATCATTGACCCAAAAGATAAAACAGAAGCGGCGGCAGTAATTGACCCCAAATATGCCCACGAGCCAAAATCTCGCATACCTACATCATTTATGATGTGCGGCGTCAAAAAAAATAGCAATGCAGGGTATAATATATTTTCAAATGCAAGAGCCAGCGGGCCGAATTTCATTCGATTCCCATTATCTTAAAGTGCAGAATAAATATTCTGTCATACTAATAAAATTGGCACAAAACTATGCTCGAATAAATTTCGTGCCAAAAATAAGCCTCATAAAAATAGATCAGTCATTCATGATGATCATAAGCCTGAAACCCTGCCATCTTCACCAAGCTATCCTTGCGTGCCGCCGTGTAATCCGCCTCGATCATTTCTTTGACCAGTTCCTCAAACGTCGTCGTCGGCGTCCATCCCAGCTTAGCCTTGGCCTTGCTTGGATCACCCAGCAGCGTTTCCACTTCCGTCGGACGGTAGTAGCGCGGATCCACCTTCACGATCACATCGCCGACCTTGACCTTGGCCTTGTCGCCGGTCACGGCAGCCACGACGCCGATTTCTTTCTCGCCTTCGCCTTCGAACTTGACCGTGACGCCCAGTTCAGCCGCCGCGCGTTCGACAAACTGCCGCACGCTGTATTGCACACCGGTAGCGATGACAAAGTCTTCGGCCGTATCCTGCTGCAGCATCAGCCACTGCATTTCAACGTAG
>NZ_JANPAB010000056.1:0-47741 GCF_031429695.1 Sphaerotilus sp. | reverse complement strand
GCCGCACGCTGACGCTGGTGGTTGCGAACCGCGCCGACCGGCCGATCCAGGTCGGGTCGCACTACCACTTCGCCGAAACTAACGGCGCCCTCGCCTTCGACCGCCAAGCCGCCCACGGCATGCGCCTGAACATCGCCAGCGGCACGGCTGTGCGTTTTGAGCCCGGCCAGCAGCGCACGGTGGACCTGGTGGACTACGCCGGTGCGCGTGCGGTCTGGGGCTTTCGCGGCCTGGTGCAAGGAGCGCTGTGATGGCCACGATTGGCAAGCGCGCTTACGCCGAAATGTATGGGCCCACCGTGGGCGACAGGCTGCGCCTGGCCGACACCGCACTGGTGGTGCAAGTGGAAGACGACTTCACCTTGCGCGCCGGCGGCTACGGCGAAGAAGTGAAGTTCGGCGGCGGCAAGACCATCCGCGACGGCATGGGCCAGAGCCAGGCGCCCAACGGCCCGGGTGTGCATGAAGCCGCCGACCTGGTGGTCACCAACGCGCTGATCATCGACCACTGGGGCATCGTCAAGGCCGACATCGGCATCAAGCGCCAGCGCATCGTGGCCATCGGCAAGGCCGGCAACCCCGATGTGCAGCCGGGTGTGGACATCGTCATCGGCCCGGGCACTGAAATCCTGTCGGCCGAGGGGCTGATCGTGACCGCCGGTGGCATTGACAGCCACATCCATTTCATCTGCCCGCAGCAGATTGACGAAGCGCTGTACTCGGGCGTGACCACCATGCTGGGCGGTGGCACCGGGCCGGCGACCGGCACGCTGGCCACCACGTCCACCCCGGGGCCCGACAACCTGAAGCTGATGCTGCTGGCGGCCGAGGCCTTCGCGATGAACCTGGGCTTCCTCGGCAAGGGCAATGCGAGCCGACCCGAGGCGCTGCGCCAGCAGGTCGAGGCCGGCGCGATCGGCCTGAAGCTGCACGAGGACTGGGGCACGACGCCAGCCGCGATCGACTGTTGCCTGAGCGTGGCCGAGGAAACCGACGTGCAGGTGGCGATCCACACCGACACGCTCAACGAGTCCGGCTTCGTCGAGGACACGGTCGCCGCGTTCAAGGGCCGCACCATCCACAGCTTCCACACCGAAGGCGCGGGCGGCGGCCATGCGCCCGACATCATGAAGGTGGTCGGCGAGGCGAACGTGCTGCCCTCGTCCACCAACCCGACGCGGCCCTACACGATCAACACGCTGGACGAGCACCTCGACATGCTGATGGTGTGTCACCACCTGGATGCGTCGCTGGCCGAGGATCTGGCGTTTGCCGAATCGCGCATCCGCCGCGAGACGATCGCCGCCGAGGACATCCTGCACGACCTCGGTGCGATCAGCATGTTCTCGTCGGACTCGCAGGCGATGGGCCGTGTCGGCGAGGTGCTGATCCGCTGCTGGCAGACGGCGCACAAGATGAAGACGCAGCGCGGCAAGCTGCCCGGCGACACCGACCGCCACGACAACGCCCGCATCAAGCGTTACCTCGCCAAGCTCACCATCAACCCCGCGATCACCCACGGCATCAGCCACGAAGTCGGCTCGGTCGAGGTCGGCAAGTGGGCGGATCTGGTGTTCTGGCGGCCGGCGTTCTTCGGGGTGAAGCCGAGCCTCGTGCTCAAGGGCGGCTTCATCGCGATGGCGGCGATGGGCGACCCGAGCGCGTCGATCCCGACGCCGCAGCCGGTGCATTACCGGCCGATGTTTGGCTCCTACGGCGGGGCGCTGACACGCACGTCACTGAGCTTCGTCAGCCAGTCGGCGCTCGCGGGCGGAGTGGGCACGGCGTATGGGCTGCGCAAGACGCTGGCGGCGGTGAAGGGCTGCCGCACGGTGCGCAAGACCGACATGGTGCACAACGCCTATCTGCCAGTGATGGAGATCGACGCGCAGACCTACCAGGTGCGGGCGGACGGGCAGTTGCTGACGTGCGAGCCGGCGACGAGTCTGCCGATGGGGCAGCGGTACTTCCTGTTCTGACCTTGGCTCGGCTGCCTCCGGTTCGTCGCCATAAGCTCATATGAGCTATCATGATTGCTCATATGATGATTTTCACCCATGCCCGCCGACACCCGCCTTGACACCCTGCCCACCGCCTGGAACTTCACCAGCACCTTCGACCTCGACCCGATCGAGCGTGTGCGGCTCATCAAGCAGGGCGCCCCGGCCACCGTCCCCGGCGTGATGGCCCGGCGCATGGGGGTGAGCAAGGAACGGCTGTACGCCACGCTCGGCCTGCCCCGCGCCACGGTCGAGCGCAAGGCCAGCCATGCACAGGTGCTGTCACCGGATGAAAGCGCCCGCGTGCTCGGCATCAGCCGGCTGATCGGGCAGGTGCAGCGCATGGTCGAGGCGTCGGGGCGGGCCGGGGAGTTCGACGCGGCTAGTTGGGTGGCGCGTTGGCTGGAGCGGCCCCTGCCGGCGCTCGACGGGCTGGCACCGGCCACGCTCATGGACACCAGCGAGGGCCAGCAACTCGTCGCCAACCTGCTCAGCCGCGCCCAGACCGGCGCCTATGCATGAGCACGGGCGATGCCGCGCCGGGACGGCTGTGGCGCATCGCAGCCGACACGCCGGATTGGGCGGCAGACGACCTCAGCGGCAAGGGCGCCGAGATCAGTGGCGGTCGCTGGAACCGCCAGGGCCGGCCCGTCGTCTACTGCGCCAGCACGATCGCGCTGGCCGCGCTGGAAACCACCGTCCACCTGAACACCGATGACCTGCCGCTGAACCGCTTCGTCGTCTGCATCGAGGTGCCGCCGGACCTGTGGGCGGCGCGGGTCGTGCGGAAGGCGGCGGAATTGCCGGTCGGGTGGACGGCACGGCCTGAAGGCAAGGTGTCGCTCGGCATCGGCGATGCGTGGCTGGCAAGCGGAGCGTCGGTGCTGCTGGCCGTGCCATCGGTGATCGTGCCGGAGGAATACAACCTGCTCATCAATCCGCGCCATCCAGACGCCACCCGCTTGCGCGCCGTCAAGCTGCGGCCATGGTTCTTCGATCCGCGAGGGCACGCTTGATTTCCGGGAAGCGCAGGGCGTTCATGCCGCCAGCACCTTCAGCAGCCACGCATTCAGATCCTCGATTTCCTCCTGACACACCGAGTGCTGCATCGGGTAGTCGTGCCACTCGACGCTGTGGCCCAGCGCCAGCAGCGCGTCCCGCGACGCCGTGCCACGTGCCAGCGGCACGACCGGATCGAAGCGGCCATGCGCCATGAACACAGGCACGCTCTGGCTGGTGGCGCTGCGCTCGCTGGCCGTGGTCGCCGCCAGCGGCAGGTAGCCCGACAGGCAGACCAGCCCCGCCAGCCGCTGCGGCGCCCGCAGACCGGCCAGCAGCGTCATCGCGCAGCCTTGCGAGAAGCCCATCAGCACAGTGCGCTCGGGTAGGATGCCACGGTCGGCCTCGCGGTCGAGCAGCACCTGCACCTCGGTGACCGAGGCGCGCAGGCCGGTTTCATCCTCGCGGCGCACGAGGTCCGCGCCGAAGATGTCGTACCACGCCCGCATCTGCATGCCACCGTTGACCGTGACCGGCCGGATCGGCGCGTGCGGGAACACGAAGCGCACCGGGCCGATCGCCGACAGGTCGAGTTCCTGGGCGATCGGGACGAAGTCATTGCCGTCGGCGCCGAGGCCGTGCAGGACGATGACGCTGGCGACGGGGTGGTCGCCGGACTGGAGTTCAAGGGTGTCGAGTGCCATGGCCAGCAGCATAGCGCCGCCACGGCACCGACCGGCCAACTGGCGGAGGGCTACGCGGCCGTCAGCAGTTGCAGGCTCGCCAGCAAGTCGGCGAAACGCTCGCCCTGCACGACGACATGGCGCCGCGTCGCCTCCATGGCCAGCGCCGCGTCGCCTTGCCGCAGGGCAGCGAGGATCTCGGCGTGCTCGGTCAGCGAGTGCTGCATCCGGTGGCGCACCCGCAGTTGCAGCCGGCGATACGGGCGCAGCTTGCGCTGCAGCGCCAGCGTCTGCCCGAACAGGAAATCGTTGTGGGACGCGGTGTAGAGCGCGCGGTGGAACTCCTCGTTGGCGTAAAAGTACGCGTCCGGGTCGTGCTGCGCGGCGGCGGCCTCGCAGCACGCCAGCGCCGCGTCCAGTGCCGCCAGATCCGCGTCATTCAGACGCCGCGCCGCCAGCCGCGCGCACATCGCTTCCAGCTCGGCCATCACCTCGAACATCTCGACCAGCCGCTGCGGCGTGGCCTGCGCCACCACCGCGCCACGCCGCGGCCGCAACTCCACCAGCCCCTCCGCCGCGAGCTGGATCAGCGCCTCCCGCACCGGTGTGCGCGAAACAGCGTAGCGTTCGACCAGCATCGCCTCGTCCAGCGCGCTGCCCGGCGCCAGTTCACCCGTGGCGATCAGTTCTTCGATGGTTTCACACAGGCGCTCGGAGATCTTCATGCCGGAATTGTCTCAGGCTTTTGGCGTACGCCATGCCAAGGGTATCCCTCAGGATTGATTTTGGATTTATTTCAATGTCCAATGTATACATTGATCGTGAACAAGCCTGTTCCGGAGACGCCCATGACCCAGAAGCCATTGAACCTGTCCCGTCGCCACGCCTTGGGCCTGACCAGCCTCGGCCTGCTGGGCACGCTAGCCATCGGCCTGCCCGCCGCAGCGCAGACCGCCTGGCCGACCAAGCCGATGACGCTGGTCGTGCCCTTCCCCGCAGGAGGCGGCACGGACGCTTTCGCCCGCCCACTCTCGGCGGTCCTCTCGAAGCAGCTCGGCCAGCAGCTCATCATCGACAACAAGGGCGGTGCGGGCGGCAACCTGGGCGCCACCGTCGCGTCCAAGGCCGCACCGGACGGCTACACCTGGTTCATGGGCGCCGTCCACCACGCCATCGCGCCGTCGATCTACCCGAAGCTCGACTACAGCCTGACCAACGACTTCATCCCGATCGCGCTGATCTCGAACGTGCCGCAGGTGATCGTCGTCAACCCGCAGAAGGTGGCCGCCAAGGACTTGAAGGAGCTGCTGGCCTACATCCGCTCCAAGCCCGGTCAGCTCACCTATGGTTCGGCCGGCAATGGCTCCTCGCACCACCTGGCGGGCGAGCTGTTCAAGATGCAGACCAAGACCTTCATCACCCACATTCCCTACCGTGGCGCTGGTCCCGCGCTGCAGGATCTGATGGGCGGGCAGATCGACATGATGTTCGACGGCCTGGGGTCATCGGCCACCCACATCAAGAGCGGGCGGCTGCGTGCCATCGCGGTGGCGGGTGACAAGCGGGCACCGGGTTTCCCGGACATCCCGACCGCCGCGGAATCCGGTGTGCCGACCTACAAGGTGGCGACGTGGTACGGACTCTGGGCACCCAAGGGCACGCCGAAAGAGGTCGTCGACAAGATGGCCGCCGAGCTGAAAACCGCGCTGGGCAGCCCCGAGCTGAAGACCGCCTGGAACAGCATCGGCTCTGAAACCCCGACGATGACCGGCAAGGAGTTCGGTGACTTCGTGGCGGCCGAGACCAAACGCTGGGCCGATGTCGTCAAGGCCGGCAACATCAAGCTGGAGTGACCCCGGCGATGGACCGCACCTGGAACCACCGCGCGCTGAATCGGCAGGCCCGGCTCACCCGTGCCGTCGACGCCCTGGGCACGCGCCTGCACGGCAAGCGGGTGGCGACCGGCGCGGTGGTCGATCTGCTGCACGCGGTGCTCGAACCCGGCGACCGCGTCTGCCTCGAAGGCAACAACCAGAAGCAGGCCGACTTCCTCGCCAAGGCACTGGTGCAGGTCGATCCTGCTCGGGTGCATGACCTGCACATGGTGCAGTCGGTGCTCGCGCTGCCGGAGCACCTGGACGTGTTCGACCTCGGCATCGCGTCGCAGCTCGACTTCTCGTTCTCCGGGCCGCAGGGCGGGCGCCTCGCGCAGATGGTGTCGGCCGGACAGATCCGCATCGGCGCGATCCACACCTACCTGGAGCTGTTCGCGCGCTACTTCGTCGATCTGACGCCACGGGTGTCGCTGATCGCCGCCCACAGCAGCGACGCCGACGGCAACCTCTACACCGGCCCGAACACCGAGGACACCCCCGCCATCGTCGAGGCGACCGCCTTCCACGGCGGCCTCGTCATCGCCCAGATCAACGAGATCGTCGATCGCGTGCCCCGCGTGGACGTGCCCGCCGGCTGGGTGGACTTCGTCGTCCAAGCGCCCACCCCCAACGTCATCGAGCCGCTGTTCACCCGCGATCCGGCGCAGATCAGCGAGATCCAGGTGCTGATGGCGATGATGGCCATCAAGGGAATCTACGCCGAGTACGGCGTGCAGCGGCTGAACCACGGCATCGGCTTCGACACGGCGGCGATCGAGCTGCTGCTGCCGACCTATGGCGAATCGCTCGGGCTGAAAGGGAAAATCTGCCAGCACTGGGCGCTGAACCCGCACCCGGCGCTGATCCCGGCGATCGAGGCGGGCTGGGTGCAGTCGATCCACTCCTTCGGCTCGGAGCTGGGCATGGAGGACTACATCCGCGCCCGCTCCGACGTGTTCTTCACCGGCCCGGACGGCTCGCTGCGCAGCAACCGGGCGTTTTCGCAGGCAGCGGGCCACTACGCCTGCGACCTGTTCATCGGCTCGACGCTGCAGATGGACCTCGCCGGCAACAGCTCCACCGCCACGCTCGGTCGCATCACCGGCTTCGGTGGCGCCCCGAACATGGGTGCGGACGCCCGCGGTCGGCGCCATGCCAGCCCCGCGTGGCTGAAAGCCGGCGCCCAGGCCCGCGAAGGATTGACGGGCGCTCGCGGCACGCCGCGTGGCCAGAAGCTGGTCGTGCAGATGGTCGAGACCTTCCGCGAGCACATGCAGCCCGCCTTCGTCGAGCGGCTGGACGCCTGGACGCTGGCCGAGCAGGCGGGCATGGCGCTGCCGCCGATCATGGTCTACGGCGACGACGTGACGCATGTGCTGACCGAGGAAGGCATCGCCAACCTGCTGCTGTGCCGCACCGACGAGGAGCGCGAGCAGGCGATCCGCGGTGTGGCGGGTTACACGCCGGTCGGGCTGGCGCGGGATCGGCGCATGGTCGAGAACCTGCGCGACCGCGGCGTGGTCCAGCGCCCGGCCGACCTGGGCATCGACCAGCGCGACGCGACGCGCAACCTGCTGGCGGCGCGTTCGATGCGCGACCTGGTGCGGGCGTCGGGCGGGCTGTACCAGCCACCAGCACGCTTCCGGAACTGGTGAACTGGGACAGTGCCCTGACGGTGACGACATGACAATTTCCACCAGCATCGAAGCGATGCATTTCGAGTTCGACGGCCACCGCCGCCCCACCGCGTTCACGCCCGTATTGGTCGGCGTGGTCGGCTCGGGCAACCTGGAGGTGATGGTCGAGTCCGCGGCGCACGACCGCTGCACCCTCGCCATCGAAACCTCGGCCCGCGGCTTCGAGCCAATCTGGGCCGCCGTGGTGCGCGATTTCCACGAACGCCACCACCTGGCCGGTGTCGCGGTGTCCGTCAACGACATGGGCGCGACGCCTGCCGTGGTGAGCCTGCGGCTGGACCAAGCGGTCGCCGGGCTGAAGGTGACAGGGTGACGGCATGAACATCAGCTACGCCGAATGCACCGCCCGCGAGCGCCTGGCGCGGCTGGTCGATGCGGACAGTTTCCACGAATGGCTGCCGCCGTCCGAGCGGCTCACCAGCCCGCACCTCGCGCAGCTCGGCGTGCCGTCGTCCTTCGATGACGGCGTGGTGATCGGCCGGGCGCGGCTGGACGGGCATCCCGTGTTCATCGCCGCGCAGGAAGGCGGCTTCATGGGCGGCGGCGTCGGCGAGGTGCATGGTGCCAAGCTGGTCGGCTGGCTGCGGCGGGCGCTGCGCGAGCGGCCGGCGGGGGTCGTGCTGCTGGCGGAGTCGGGCGGCGTGCGGCTGCACGAGGCGAATGCGGGGCTGATCGCGGTGTCGGAGGTGATGCGGGCGGTGTTGGACGTGCGGGCGGCGAGCATCCCGGTGATCGTGCTGATCGGCGGGGCCAATGGCTGCTTCGGTGGCATGGGGCTGGTGGCGCGCTGCGCGGATCACCTCGTCATCAGCGAGACGGGGCGGCTGGCGATGTCCGGGCCGGAGGTGATCGAGGCGTCGCATGGGGTCGATGAGTTCGATTCCCGTGACCGCGCCCTGGTCTGGCGCACGACCGGCGGGCGCCACCGCGTCGAGAGCGGCGACTGCGACCGGCTGGTGGACGACGATGTCGCGGCCTTCCGTGCGGCGGCGATCAATGCGCTGACCGCCTCGCAGCCGCTGACGCTGGCCTCGCTCGAAGCCGAGCACGCGCTGCTCGCCGCCCGGCTGGCGACGACGCCGCTCCACCCCTGAACACCGAAAGCCTCCCGATGGACTGGCCCACCCTCGCCCACCGCCTGTTCGGCGACGCCCACCACCTCGTCGCCGACGGCGATTTCCTGCACGGCACCGCCGAGTTCGACGGCCAGACCATCACCGTGCTCGGCACGACGAACCACGCGCCGATCGGCGTGGCGCTCGCGCTGGCGCAGGCCCGCGGGGTGCTCGACACGCTGCGCGACCACCCGGGGCGGCCGATCCTGCTGCTGGTCGACACGCAGGGCCAGCAACTGCGGCGTCGCGACGAGTGGATGGGCATCAACCGGGCGATGGCGCACCTGGGCTGCTGCATCGACCTGGCGCGCAGACAAGGCCACCGCGTGCTCGGCCTCGTCTACGACCAGGCGCTGTCGGGCGGTTTCCTGACCTCGGGGCTGATCGCGGACGGCTGCTTCGCGCTGCCGGAGGCGGAGATCCGCGTGATGCGCCTGCCGGCGATGGCGCGGGTGACGAAGCTGCCGGAGGCGATGCTGGCCGCGCTGTCGGCGAGCAACCCGGTGTTCGCGCCGGGGGTGGAGAACTACGTGGCGATGGGCGGCGTGCGGGCGCTGTGGCGGGACGATCTGGCGGCGTGCCTGCGTACGGCGCTGGCGGACACGCCGGTCACGGACACGCGGGCGGCGGATGGTGCAGCGCGCGGCGGGCGGCGACTCGCGGCGTCGGTGATCGAGCGTGTGCTGAACGCGGCGTAATGGCGTCGGATCTGCCACGCCTTCAGCGCCATCAGCTCGTGCGCCTGACACCCGCGGGCTGGACCGGTGTGCAGATCGGCGACCGGGAGCCGCTGGCACGGGCGGCCCTCGCGCACTGGGCTGCACACGATCTGCCGCTGGTCGTGACCCGACAGCGGGCGGACGACGCCAACGGAATCGCGCTCGGTCTCCCGGCGCCGACGCGCTGGGGCCGGCTGCGGCTGGCGCTGTCGGTCCCGAGCGAGGGGCTGCGCGATCCGCAGGCGTTCCCCGAACCGGCGGCGATCACGCCGCTGCTGACGCCACCAGCGCGCAACGACTGGACGACGCTGACCGCCCGGCTGGCCGCTCTGGGCGTGCGTCCGCAGGTCTACGGCGGCCACGGCTGGCAGGCGCTCACTGGACTCACCTACCTGCGCGACGGCTCGGACCTCGACCTGTGGCTGCCAGTGCGGGACGCAGCGCAGGCGGATGCCGCCGCGGCGCTGCTCGATGACACCGATTGGCGCGGCCCACGGCTGGACGGCGAGATCGGCCTGCCGGACGGCACGGCCGTGGCGTGGCGTGAATGGCTGCAGTGGCGCGCGGGCCGGGCCGACGCGGTCCTGGTCAAGCATAGAACCGGCGTCCGTCTGGAACGGGACTCGCAATGGCTGACCCGCAACTGAATCAGGCCGTTGCCGCACACGACGCAGCACGGCTGCAAGCCATCGGCCGCGCCGCCACCGTCGCGCTCTACGACGAACTCGCGCTCTACCCCAAGCCGGGGCTGGTCTCGTTCATCGACACCGGCAGCCACGCCGACATGGACGCCGGCACCTTCCTGCGCAGCCTGTTCGCGCTGCGCCACTACTTCGTGCGCGTGACCGAGGCGGGGGCGCTGCGCCGGCCCTTTGCGGCGCTGGAACAGCTCGGGCTCGCCGCCGAAGCCCGGATGCTGCAGGCCACGGGCGGCGTCAACACGCACCGCGGGGCCATCTTCAACCTCGGGATGCTGTGCGCCGCAGCGGGCCGGCTGCACGCCGAGGGCACCACGCCGACCCCCGCCCGCCTGCGCGCCGCACTGCGCGACGGCTGGGGCGAGGCGCTGCGCCGCCGCTGCGACCACAGCGGCACCTCGAACGGGCAGCGCGCCGCACGGCAACTCGGCCTGCGCAGCGCGGGCGACGAAGCGGCACGCGGGATGCCCGTGCTGTTCGAGGTCGCGGTGCCGGCGCTGCACGCTGCGCGGGCGGCAGGACTGGCACCCCGTGACGCCCGGCTGCAGACCTTTTTCCACACCATGGCCGTGCTCGACGACACCAACCTCGCCCACCGTGGCGGCCTCGCCGGCCTGCGCGACGCCCAGCGCATGGCGCGGGATTACCTCGCCGACGGCGGCGTGTGCCAACCCGGCGCGATCGAACGGGCCGCGGCCATCCACCGCCATTTCGTCGCTCGGCGCCTGTCACCCGGCGGTTCGGCGGATCTGCTGGCGGCGGCGGGCTGGGTGCTGCGAGTCAGCGTGGGTGTGGGTGTGCGCGAGGCGCCATGAGCCTGGGCCTGCTCATCCCCGGCCAGGGCACGCAGCATCCGGCGATGTTGCCGTGGCTGCTGCAGGACGCGGCACCTGACCCGACGCTCGGCCGGCTCACCACCACGCTGGGCGCGGACTGGCGCACGCGACTGGACGATCCCGCCTGGGCCACGCGCAACGAGGTGGCGCAGCCGCTGATCACCGGCCTCGCGCTGGCGCTGTGGGCCAGGCTGGGCGCACACCTGCCCGCGCCCGTCGCCGTGGCGGGCTACAGCGTCGGCGAAGTCGCAGCGTTCAGCATCGCGGGTGTGTTCGACACCGACACGGCGATGGACCTCGCCGTGGCACGTGCCCAGGCCATGAACGACGCCGCAGCGCGCCACCCGGCCGGTGGTCTGCTCGCCGTGCGCGGACTGGTGGCCAACGCGCTGGCGCCGGTGCTGCAGCGCCACGGCCTCGCCGTCGCGATCCGGCTCGGGCCGCAGCACTGCATCGTCGGTGGCGCAGCGACAGCACTCGACGCCGCCGAGCGCGAATGGGCCGCGGGGGGCGTGTCCTGCACACGGCTGGCCGTGCG
The DNA here is from genome assembly GCF_031429695.1 of Sphaerotilus sp. Lineage (GTDB taxonomy): Bacteria > Pseudomonadota > Gammaproteobacteria > Burkholderiales > Burkholderiaceae_C > Sphaerotilus. The sequence goes on along the minus strand of NZ_JANPAB010000056.1, from coordinate 36,583 downwards.
GATCGCCTCGCACACGCCCATGCTGGCCGAGGCCGTGCCGGTCCTCGCTGCCTTGACCGCCGTCCGGCCCTTCGCCGTGCCCCGCACCGCGCTGGTCTGCAACGCCACGGGCGAAGTCGTGCGCCGGCCGGATGCGCTGCGTGACGCCTTCGCCCGGCAGGTGGCGCAGACAGTGCCGTGGGACCGCTGCACCGAGGCGCTGGCCGAGCGGGGCGTGCAATGCGTGCTGGAGCTGGGGCCGGGGACCACGCTGTCGAAGCTGTGGCGCGAACGTTTCCCCGCCATCGCCGCACGCTCGGCCGACGAGTTCACCAGCCCGGAGGCCGTGATCGCCTGGGTGCGGAAGCAGATCGCCCGCGCCGCCGCACAATAGGCGCCATGCTCACCGTCAACAAACTCCTCCCAGGCGGCCAGGGTCTGGCCCAGGTCCTCCTCAAGCGCGCCCCATCCGTCGAACTCGACTGGGACGTGCGCCAGAAAAGCCGCTTCGACGCCACCGACAGCAGCGGGCGCCACCTCGGCGTCTTCCTGCCGCGCGGCACGCTGGTGCGTGGCGGCGACGTGCTGGTGGCCGAAGACGGCTCGATGGTGCGCGTCCTCGCAGCGCCGCAGCCAGTGCTCGTCGTGCGTCCGTGCAGCGAACACGGCGCGCCGTTCGACCTCGTGCGCGCCGCCTACCACCTGGGCAACCGGCATGTGCAGCTCGAACTGCAGCCCGACCACCTGAAGTTCGAACCCGACCACGTGCTGGCCGACATGCTGCGCCAGATGCACCTGACCGTCACCGAGGAACAGTCTGCCTTCGAACCTGAAGGTGGCGCCTATGCGGCGGGCGGACACAGCCACGGGCATGGCGAGCACGACCATGGCCACGCACATGACCACGGCCACGCCGCCGCTCCGGTCGCTGCCCCCGTGCGCGGCAAGCCGCTGAACATCACCGTGCGTGCCGCCGAGACGCCGCACGTCCACGGCCCTGGCTGCGGCCACGACCACTGATGCCGAAGGTCCGTGCGAAGCCGCCGACGCTCGCCCCGTCGGCGCTGCTGCAATTGATGTGGCTGGCCTCGCCCGCGCTGCCCGTGGGCGGGTTCAGCTATTCCGAGGGGCTGGAAGCGGCGATCGACGCCGGCCTCGTCCGCGATGAGGCCGAGGTGTCGCGCTGGTTGGTCGATCAGCTCCACCTCGCGCTGGCCCGCGCCGACCTGGCCGTCGTCGCCCGCTGTCACGCCGCCTGGCGCCAGCGGGACAGCGAGCGCATCACCGAACTCAACGACTGGGTGCGCCTGACCCGCGAGAGCAGCGAGTTCCGCCAGCAGACCGAGCAGATGGGGCGCTCGCTCGGTGCATGGCTGACGACGCAGGATGCGGAACTCGCCTTCCCCGACACCCGCATTGCCGAACTCGCCGCGTTGAAGCCTGCACCGACATGGCCGGTGGCGTTTGCGCTGGCCGTCGAGCGCACCGGAGCGCCGCTGCGCGAAGCCCTGCTCGCCCACGCCTTCGGCTGGGCAGAAAACATGGTGCAGGCCGCGATCAAGTCGGTGCCACTCGGCCAGAGCGCCGGCCAGCGCATCCTCGCCGCGCTGGTCGACGCCATCCCCGCGGAGGTGGAACACGCGCTGGCCCTGCCCGACAGCGCCCGGCAGGCGCACACGCCGATGCTCGCCATCCTCTCCGCCCGGCACGAGGCCCAATACTCGCGGCTCTTCCGTTCATGAACGGTTTCTCGGCCCTGCTCGGCCACCGTGCCTACGTCTTCTTCTGGCTCACCCGGTTGAGCGCACAACTCGCGGCGCAGATGCTGATGGTGGCGCTGGGCTGGCAGATGTACGACCTGACCGGCAGCGCCTGGGATCTCGGGCTGGTAGGGCTGGCGCAGTTCCTGCCCGCGCTGCTGCTGACGCTGCCCGCCGGCCATGTCGCCGACCGCCACCACCGTGGCCGGATCATGCTGGCCGCGACGCTGCTGCAGGCGGCCATGGCCGTGGTGCTGACGGTGGCGAGCCACGAGGGCGGAATGACGCGCTCGTTGATCCTGGGTGTGTCGATCGTGTTCGGCGTGGCCAAGGCGTTCCAGATGCCCGCCAGCCAGGCGCTGCCGGCGCTGCTGGTGCCGCCGACGCTGCTGGCGCAGGCGGTGGCGCTTGGCTCCAGCGGCATGCAGGTGGCCATCATCGGCGGGCCGGCGTTGGGCGGTTTTCTGTATGTCGCCGGCGCGGACGTGGTCTACGCGGTCGGCACAGGTTTCCTGTTGCTCGCCTGCGGGCTGACCAACGGCATCCGCTATGACGCACCGGCAGCACCGCACGAGCCAGCAAGCTGGGGCAGCGTGCTGGCCGGGGTGCACTTCCTGCGTGGCCAGCCGGTGATGCTGGGTGCGATGTCGCTGGACCTGTTCGCCGTGCTGCTCGGTGGCGCCAACGCGCTGCTGCCGATGTACGCGAAGGACATCCTGCACACCGGACCATGGGGCTTGGGCCTGTTGCGGGCAGCGCCCGCAGCCGGGGCGCTGCTCGTGTCGATCTGGCTGGCACGGCGGCCACTGGAGCGCCGCGTCGGGCGCACGCTGATCGGTGCGGTAGCGGCGTTCGGCCTGTGCCTGCTGGTGTTCGCGCTGTCCACCTCGTTCTGGCTGTCGCTGCTGGCGCTGCTGGCTTCGGGGGGTGCGGACATGGTCAGCGTGGTGATCCGCCAGACGCTGGTGCAGCTCGGCACACCTGACGCCATGCGCGGCCGGGTCAGCGCCGTGAACTCGATCTTCATCGGGGCCAGCAACCAGCTCGGCGAGTTCGAGTCAGGCGCCACCGCCGCGCTGCTTGGGCCGGTGGGCTCGGTGCTGCTGGGCGGCGTGGGCGTGCTGGTGGTGGCGGGGCTGTGGATCCGGTGGTTCCCGGACCTGTGGCGACGCGACCGGCTGCACACCGGCCCGCCGCCTTGACCCATCAGGACGCCGCTTTGGCCTTCGAGATGTCGGCCGGATCGGCCTGGTAGTCCTCGGTGTCGGCCGGGCAGACCAGCTCGGTCGGCCGGGCCCACGGCTTGTCGACGTAGGTCTGCCAGTCCTTGTGGTTGGCCGGATAGGTTTCGGCGCCCGTCACGTCACCGCAGGTTTGCGCCGACACCGACTGCCCCGGCCCGATCACCACCACCGCGCCAGCCTTGAGCATGCACTTCGCGACCCAGGTCAGGTCGTTCCAGCCGTTGCAGATCTCGTAGGCCGTGCGGTACTGCGCCTGCGTGCCCTTCGGTGCGTCGTAGGCCCACCAGCCACCGATGCGGTTGGTGAGGCCGCTGGCGTTCTTCCTGGTCGGGCCGCTCCACATGCGCCAGACGCTCACGTCCTGCTTCAGCCGGATGACCGTGCCTTCGACCACACCGCCCTCACCGGCCGGCTTCACGGCAAAGGTGATGACCGCCCGGGCGTAGTCGGCATCGGTGGTGGAGAGCACCTCGGCCTTGCCGGCGAGCTGGGTCGGCAAGCGCTCGTCGTCGGAGCCGGTGTCGAGGCTGACACAGCCGCCCAGCAGGATCAGCAGAGGCAGCAAGGCCCGGGATGCGGCGTGGGGTGCGGTCATGGCGGGAACTCCAGGCAGAAACGAGATGCGATCAGTGCCCCAGCCGCAAGGCCGGTGCGGACTCCATGGGAAAACTGCCTTCGCCCCGAGGCGTGCGGACCCGGTAGTGCGCGTCCGCTTCCCGCCAGGCGGCACAGTCACCCAGCGACACGCGCGCCGCCTGCGCGACGACCAGCCCCTGCGCGCTGTCAATCCGCACGCCCTGCGGCGACCAGATCGACAGCACCTGCGCCACGCCTTGCCGGCTCTCGTGCACCAGTGTCAGGTCCAGGCGGTCGGCCTCGACCAGCACCGACACCACGACATAACTCTGGTCGTTGGGTCGGACCACGGAAAATCCCCAGAATCGAACCACGCCGAATGGCTGGTCCATCCAGCAGCTGCGCAATTGCAGCGCACAGTGCTCGGGGGTTTCTGGGGTTTCTGGAACCGGGGAATCGTCGGCAAACATGGTTTAGAAGCGCATCACCCAATCCCTGTGACGGCACAGGGATTCAGTACATGGGCAGTTTTCCCTTGGTCAATGTGAATTAATTCACAAGAGAGATTAGATTACTTTTTCCAATTTCGGATCCAGCTGCTCCGGAAACAAATTGAAAATATTTGTATGCAAATCCATCCAGAAATCAATGCGACACGGTTCAGCTCGGCTGGAGGCTGCGCAGGAAATCCAGCCCGCGGCGCAGCAGCGGCCCACCCAGCCGCCCGATCACGCCCGACACCGGCGAGCCGACCGTGAAGCGGGTGTGGAGCAGCGGCGTGCGGTGGGTCAGCTTCAGCGCCACATGGCCGAAGGGATAGACCGACGGCACCTCCGCGTTGCAGCGCGGACGGTGCTGCATCACCAGCGCCTGCTCGCAGGCAACCAGGTCGGGCAGCGCCACCGAGCCGAAGCTGAAGGACAGGCTGTCGGTCGGTCCCAGGCAGGCGCGCCACCGGTCGGTCTGTGGATGATCGACGAGGCACTCGTTGACGTTGGGCGCAGCGCCGACATAGAGCAGCTCGCGCATGGTGGTCGTCTTCGACTGGTCGTCAAAGAAGGCACGGTAGATGCAGAAGACGCCTGAACGCCTCGGCATCAGCCCGCGGTTGTATTCGTTCCAGTAGCCGGAAAACTTGATCGAAAGGAATTGGACTGCCATGGTGACTGCCGACGGGAGATGGAGCTGGGTGCAAGCAAAGGCACCAGAAATGCGAAATTCTTATGTGAAACCGGCTGATCCACATCCTGTGGACCCCGGTATCGGGGGGACAGTAGCGCATTCTCCGAATGTATTGCTGCAGAGATCCTGATGCATCGTCGCAATGGTGCAACGCGTCATGCGGCCACCGGACTGGGCACAATCGGGTGATCCGTTTTGCCAACCTCCAGGATCAAGCCCATGCGCCGTGTTGTCTTCAATCAAAAGGGTGGGGTCGGGAAATCCACCATCACCTGCAACCTGGCCGCCGTCAGCGCGCAACAGGGGCTGCGCACGCTGGTGCTCGACCTGGACGCCCAGGGCAACAGCACCCGCTACCTGCTCGGCGACCAGGCCGACGCGCTCAGCGTGAACCTGGCCGGCTTCTTCGACCAGACGCTCAAGTTCAACCTGCACCCGCGCAGCACGGCCGAGTTCATTGTCCCCACGCCATTCGACAACCTGCATCTGATGCCGTCCAGCCCGGCGCTGGAGGAGCTGCACGGCAAGCTGGAGTCGCGCTACAAGATCTACAAGCTGCGCGACGCGCTCGACGAGATCGCCGACCGTTACGACCGCATCTACATCGACACGCCACCGGCGCTGAACTTCTACACCCGCTCGGCGCTGATCGCGGCCGAGCGTTGTCTCGTGCCCTTCGACTGCGACGACTTCTCGCGCCGCGCGCTGTATGCGCTGCTGGAAAACGTGCAGGAGATCCAGGCCGACCACAACCGCAGGCTGCAGGTCGAAGGGATCATCGTCAACCAGTTCCAGGCCCGCGCCAGCCTGCCGCGCAAGGTCGTGGCGGAGCTGATCGCGGAAGGCTTGCCGGTGCTGCAGCCCTATCTGTCCTCAACGGTCAAGGTCAAGGAATCCCATGAGCAGGCTTTGCCGATGGTGCACCTCGACCCGAAACACCGCCTGACGCTGGAGTTCATCGCGCTGCACGACGCACTGCGAACGCACTGATCCGGAGCGAGCAAGCCGATACAGGCGAGATTTCACGGCACCCGACGATCCGGGGGTTGCCGCCCCCTGATCGAGGGAGCAAAACAGACTGGTTCGGCAGTTGCTTGGCAATCGGCATCGATAGAGTGCAGCAAACACCCCATCGGACAGGGATATTCATTTCCCGATGGCCGAGAAATCAGTTTGATTTCATCGCTGTATCCATGACGACCCTGCTGTTTGCGCCATATTCACGCCCGAAGGCCCATTTCCAGGCCACGGTTTCTCCCGGCACCTGGGTGCCACCCCAGTCCGAATTCGCAGTCCTGCCGGCCGACGCGCCCATGCACACGTCTCGCGTGCGCACGCTACCCCCAGGCAGCAACGTCGGCGCCTCCGCACCGATCGCGCTGTTTCTCTACCGCCGGCCGAAGCACACGCTGCGCTGCCTGCAGTCGCTGGCGGCGAACCCGGAGTTCCTCGACAGCCCGCTCTACCTGTTCTGTGACGGCCCGAAGGGGACCGCCGACGCCCGCGCGGTCGACGAAGTCCGACGCATCGCGCGGGCGCTGCCGCATCCCCGCAAGGTGCTGTTCGAAGCCCCGACCAACCGCGGACTCGCCGACTCGGTGATCGCCGGCGTGACGCGGGTGGTGCAGGAACATGGCCGCGTGGTCGTGGTCGAGGATGATCTGGTGCTGGCGCCGACCTTCCTGGCCTTCATGAACCGCTCGCTGCACCACTACGCGGACGACGCCTGCGTGATGCAGGTGTCCGGCCACATGTACCCGGTCGACCCGGGCAGTGCCGACGACGCCGTATTCCTGCCGATGGTCGGCTCCTGGGGTTGGGCAACGTGGGAGCGGGCCTGGCGCCGCTTCGACCCGGACATGCGCGATTTCGAGACGCTGGTCGCACAACCGGGGCTGCGCCGGCAGTTCGACGTTGCCGGTGCCTTTCCGTACTTCTCGATCCTGAAGCGTCAGCGCGCCGGCAAGGCCGACTCGTGGTTCATCCGCTGGTATCTCAGCGTGTTCATGAGCGGCGGCATGACGCTGTATCCGCGCCACAGCCTCGTGCGCAATGAAGGCTTCGATGGCACCGGCGTGCACTGCGGCGCGGGCGGCTCCCCCTACGATCCCCAGGGGGCGCTGCCCCACCAGCCGCTGACCCGTCTGCCCGACGCCGGACACGTGGACGCACACGCACTGGCCCGCGTGCGCACCTTTCTCGCCGCAAAGAACACAGTGTGGCAACGCGCCCGGCGGTGCCTGCACGCGCTGATCGCCTGACCACTCGACGGGAGGACCGGCGCGCGTGCGGACGCGCTCAGTGCGCCTCGTCCCAGTTCAGCCCGACCCCGACTTCAGCCAGCAGCGGCACCTTCAGGTCGGCCACACCCGCCATCAGGCGCGGAATCGCCTCGCGCGCCCAGTCCAGCTCGGCCTCGGGCACCTCCAGCACCAGTTCGTCGTGGACCTGCATCACCATGCGGGTGGCACGGCCTTCGGCGTCGAGCGCCCCCTGCACGGCGATCATCGCCAGCTTGATCAGGTCGGACGCCGTGCCCTGCATCGGCGCATTGATCGCCTGGCGTTCCGCTGCAGCCTTGCGCGGGCCGCTGCCGCCCTGGATGTCGATCAGCGTGATGCGGCGGCCGAACAGCGTCTCGACATAGCCCTGCGCGCCGGCCAGCACCCGCGTCTCGTCCATGTAGCGTTTGACTCCGGGGTAGCGGGCGAAGTAACGGTCGATGTAGTCCCGCGCCGCCTTCACCTCGATCCCCAGGCTCTGCGCCAGCCCGAACGCGCCCATGCCGTAGATCAGCCCGAAGTTGATGGTCTTGGCGTAGCGGCGCTGCTCGGAACTCACCTCCGCCAGCGGCACGCCGAACACCTCGCTCGCGGTCGCGCGGTGCACGTCATTCCCTTCGGCGAAGGCGCGCAGCAGGGCCGGGTCGTCCGACAGGTGCGCCATGATGCGCAGCTCGATCTGCGAGTAGTCGGCGCTCATCAGCCGGTGGCCGGGCGGCGCGACGAAGGCTTCGCGCACGCGGCGGCCCTCGGCGGTGCGGATGGGGATGTTCTGCAGGTTCGGGTCGTTGCTCGCCAGCCGCCCGGTCACGGCCACCGCCTGCGCGTAGTTCGTGTGGATGCGCCCGGTGGCTGCGTTGACCATCAGCGGCAGCTTGTCGGTGTAGGTGCTCTTGAGCTTGGCGAGTCCCCGGTATTCCAGCAGGCAGGCCGGCAGCGGGTAGTCGGCGGCGAGTTCCTGCAGCACTTCTTCATCCGTGCTCGGTGCGCCGGACGCGGTCTTCTTCTTCACCGGCAGTCCCTGCTTGACGAACAGGATCTCGCCGAGCTGCTTCGGGCTGCCGAGGTTGAAGGGCTGCCCGGCCAGCTCGTGCGCCTTGGCTTCGAGCACGACGAGGCGCTCGGCCAGTTCCTGGCTTTGCCGCACCAGCACGTCGGCGTCGAGCAGCACGCCGTGGCGCTCCATGCGCACCAGCACCGCCGAGGTCGGCATCTCGATATGTGCGTAGACATGGCGCATGCCGGCCCCGTCCGGCGCAGTCAGCTCGGGCCACAGCGTCTGGTGGACCTGCATCGTCATCTCGCTGTCCTCGCCGGAATAGCGGGACGCACGTTCCACATCGACCTGGCTGAACGGGATCTGGTGCGCGCCCTTGCCGCAGAGATCCTCGTAGCTCAGCCCGCTGCGGCCAAGGTGGCGCTGGGCGAGGCTCTCCAGCCCGTGCGGCTTGTGGGCTTCGAGCACATAGCTTTCGAGCATCGTGTCGTGGGCATAACCGCGCACCGTGATGCCGTGGTTGGCAAAGACATGGGTGTCGTACTTGATGTTCTGGCCGACCTTGGCCGCGCTGGCATCTTCGAGCCATGGCTTCAGCAGCGCCAGCACCTCGTCCAGCGGCAACTGCTCCGGCGCTCCGGCGTAGTCGTGCGCCAGCGGGATGTAGCACGCTTCTTCCGCCCGCATGGCGAAGCTCAGACCGACGATCCGTGCGCGCATCGGATCGAGCGAGTCGGTCTCGGTGTCGAGCGCAACCAGCTCGGCGCTGCGGAGCGTCGCCAGCCAGCCGTCCAGCGCCTCGCGGGTCAGCACGGTGTCATAGCGGCCGGTCTCGGGCAGCACGGCGGTGGCGTCGACCTCGGGCGGCGGGTCGGCAAACAGGTCGTCCATGTGACCGATCGGCTTCGGCGCGGCGGCCTGGACGGCCGCCTGCGCCGCTGCGTTGGCAACCGCCAGCAGCTCCTTCTCCAGCTCGAAGCGCCAGCTCTTGAAGCCGTAGCGCACGTAGAAGTCCAGCAGCCCCGGCTTGTCGAGCGGGCGCAGCGCCAGCGTGTCCATCACCGGCCAGTCGGCGATGTGCGGCGCAAGGTCGCAGTCGAGCTTCACCGTGATGAGCTTGCGGCCCATCGGCAGCCAGTCGAGCGCCTTGCGCAGGTTCTCGCCCGCCACGCCCTTGATCGATGCCGAGGCTGCCATCACGCCATCGAGCGAATCGTGTTCGGCCAGCCACTTCACCGCCGTCTTCGGGCCGACCTTCTCGACGCCGGGCACGTTGTCCACCGCGTCGCCGACCAGCGTCAGGTAGTCGATGATCCGCTCGGGCGGCACGCCGAACTTGGTCACCACGCCGGGAATGTCCAGCGTCTCGTTGGTCATCGTGTTGATGAGCGTGACGTGTTCGTTGACGAGCTGCGCCAGGTCCTTGTCGCCAGTGGAGACGACCACGCGGTGCCCCCGCTCGACCGCCACCTGGCACAGCGTGCCGATCGCGTCGTCCGCCTCGATGCCCGGCACCTCCAGCACCGGCCAGCCCATCAGCCGCACGACCTCGTGGATCGGTTCGATCTGCAGCCGCAGGTCGTCGGGCATCGGCGGGCGGTGGGCCTTGTACTGGTCATACCACGCGTTGCGGAAGGTCGGGCCCTTGGCATCGAAGACACAGACTGCGTGCTCGGACGGGATCTGCTCGCGCAGCCGGCGCAGCATGTTGATCAGCCCGTAGATCGCCCCGGTCGGCGCACCCTCGGCATTGCGCAGGTCGGGCATCGCGTGGAAGGCGCGGTAAAGGTAGCTCGACCCGTCCACCAGCAGCATCGTGGGGCGGTCGGCGGGCGCGGGGGTGTCGGGGGCAGGCGTGTTCATGGCGGGATTGTCGGCGATCCCCTCCGGCGCGCCACCTACAATGCAACCCTCATCCCGCCGCCCTCCCTGCCCTTTCTTTTTCCCGTTTGCCGATGGCTGTTTTCACTGAAGTGTCCCTCGACGCGGCCAACGCGCTCGTCGATCGTCTGGGTCTGGGATCGGTCACCGCGCTGCGCGGCATTGCCTCCGGCATCGAGAACACCAATTACTTCGTCACCACCGACCGCGACCAGCAGTGGGTGCTGACGCTGTTCGAGCGGCTGACGTTCGCGCAATTGCCGTTCTACCTGCACCTGATGAAACACCTGGCGGCCGCTGGCATCCCGGTGCCCGATCCGCAGGCGGACGCCACCGGCGAGATCCTGCACACCGTCTGCGGCAAGCCTGCAGCGCTGGTCAACAAGCTCTCCGGCGGCCACCAGCTCGCGCCGTCGATCTGGCACTGCCAGCAGGTCGGCCAGATGCTCGCCCGCATGCACCTCGCCGGCCGCGACTATCCGCGCCACCAGCCCAACCTGCGCGGGCTGGGCTGGTGGGTCGACACCGTGCCGGTGGTCACGCCCTGCATGGACGCCGACGCCCGCCGACTGATCGAGGACGAGCTGGCCTTCCAGTGCCATGTGGCCGAGACCGCCGCCTACCAGGCGCTGCCGCGCGGGCCGGTCCACGCCGACCTGTTCCGCGACAACGTGATGTTCGACGGCCTGGCCGGCCACGAGAAGCTGACCGGCTTCTTCGACTTCTACTTCGCCGGCGTGGACACCTGGCTGTTCGACCTGGCGGTGTGCCTGAACGACTGGTGCATCGACCTCGACACGGGCCGCCTCATCGAGGAGCGCGCCAGCGCGATGGTCGCCGCCTATGACACCGAATGCCCGATGAGCGCCGACGAGCTGCGCCTGCTGCCCGCCATGATGCGTGCTGGCGCCCTGCGTTTCTGGACTTCGCGCCTGTGGGACTTCCACCTGCCACGCGAGGCCAGCATGCTCAAGCCACACGATCCGACCCACTTCGAGCGCGTGCTGCGCGAGCGGGTGGCCAACCCGTGGCACTGGATGCGCTGACCCAACAACGATGAAAACACCATGAAACTCCGCGTAGCAACGCCCCGGGACGGCCTGCAATGGATGCTCAGCGGCGTGCGGCTGGCGCGCCAGCAGACGCTCGGGCTGGCCGGCCTGTTCGGCATGATGGTGTTCGGGCTGGCGCTGTTCCTGGGTCTGCCCTGGATCGGGCCGGTGCTGGTGGCCATGCTGCTGCCGGCGCTGACCGCCGGCTGGGTAGAGGCCACCACCGCGGTGCAGGCGGGCGGGCGCCCCCTGCCCTCGCACCTGATCGGGCCGCTGCGCTCGGCAGCCCGGCCGGCGCTGCTGCAGCTGGGTGGGCTGAACGCGCTCGCGTCCTTCGTCCTGCTGCTGCTGGCCGATGCCCTCGATCCCGGCATGGCCGACGCCTGGACCGTGATGCGCGACAGCGAAACCACGGCTGAAGCGACCCTCGACGCCATCGGCGCGCTGCAGCAGGGCATGGTGCTGCGCGCCGTGCTGCTGCTGCCGCTGGTGCTGACGATCTGGCACGCGCCGGTCATCATCGTGCGCACCGGCGCCGGTCTGGGCAAGGCGCTCTTTGTCAGCGCCACGGCGAGCTGGCGCAACCTCGGCGCCTTCGTCGTGTATGGCGTCTGCTGGGTACTGGCGGATCTGGTGCTGTCACTGCTCCTGGCCGGGCTGCTGGCCGCGCTCGGGCTGGGGCAGGCGGCGATGCTGCTGGTGCTACCCGGGGCAATGATCTTCTCCGGCGCGTTCTATGCGTCGCTGAAGGCCAGCGTGGACGGGTGCATCGACTTCGAGGACGGAGCCATGAAGGCCGTGGACCATGCCATCCAGTAAGTTAGGCACCGGGCGCATCGTCGCCCTCCTCCTCCTCGGCACGCTGACCTTCCTCGTGATCGCGCTGGTTGCGCCCTGGATCTGGCAGACCTTCCGCAGCGCCGGCGTGCCGGCCGCGACGGCCACGGCACCGCTGGCCGGGCTGCCCTGGCAGATCGAGCGCCGGCCCGATGGCAGCAGCCTGGTCTTCGGCCTCGACCTCGGCCACGGCACGCTGCAACACGCCGCCCGCCGCTGGCCCGACGAGACGCTGCAGCTGGCCCTCGTGCGCGATGCGCAGGGCGGCTTCACGCTGGAAGGCTATCTGGAGAACATCCGCGCCGGCTTCGTGCAGGGCAAGATGGTGCTGACCGGTGCCGCTGACGCCGCCACGCTCCAGAGTTGGGCCGAACGTGCCACCCGCCGCGAGCCGCAGCCCAGCGGCACCTGGCGCCTGACGCTGGCGTCGCCGGACCATGCCGCCGCACTCGCCGCTCCGCTGGCCGGGCTGGTGTTCCTGCCGTCGGCCCGCTTCGACGAGGCCACTGCGGTCGAGCGTTTCGGCCCCGCGCACGAGCGGCTGGTCACGGCGGATGGCACGGTCCACCTGCTCTACCCCGAGCAGGGCGTGGTGATCGCGCTCGACCCGCAGGGGCGCGCCAAGCCGGTCCTCCAATATGTGGCACCGTCGGCATTCGACCGGCTGCGCGCCCCCCTGAAGCGTTGACCGGCGCCGGGGGAGTCGGAGGAGAATCGGCTCCTCTTCACCACCCACGACACACGCCCATGTCCCTCTTCGATTCATTCTCAGGCGCGTCCTCGACCCCCCCGAGTGCCACGACGGCGATGGACGCGATCGACTACGAGATCAAGGGCGCCGAAATGCAGTTCGTCGAGATCGAACTCGATCCCGGCGAAGCGGCCATCGGCGAGGCCGGCAGCATGATGTTCATGGAAGCCGGCATCGGCATGGACACCGTCTTCGGCGATGGCGCCAAACAGGGCGGCGGCGGCGGCTTCATGGGCAAGCTGCTCGGCGCAGGCAAGCGGCTGATCACCGGCGAATCGCTGTTCACCACCGTCTACACCAACCACGCCAGCGCCAAGCAGCGTGTGGCGTTTGCCGCGCCCTACCCCGGCAAGATCCTGCCGATGGACCTGCGCCAGCTCGGCGGCACACTCATCTGCCAGAAGGACGCCTTCCTGTGCGCTGCGCGTGGTGTCTCGCTGGGCATCCACTTCCAGCAGAAGCTGTCGGTGGGCTTCTTCGGCGGCGAGGGCTTCATCATGCAGAAGCTCGAAGGCGACGGGCTGGCCTTCGTGCATGCCGGCGGCAGCATCCTCCGGCGCGAACTGCGGCATGGCGAGACGCTGCTGATCGACACCGGCTGCATCGTCGCACTGACGCCGAACGTCAACTTCGAGATCCAGTACGTCGGCAAGATCAAGACCGCCCTGTTCGGCGGCGAGGGCCTGTTCTTCGCCAAGGTCACCGGCCCGGGCACGGTGTGGATGCAGAGCCTGCCGTTCTCGCGTCTGGCCAGCCGCATCTTTGCGGCAGCGCCGCAGAACGGCGGTTCACGCGAAGAAGGCTCGATGCTGGGCGGACTGGCCGGCGGCGGCCTGCTGGGCGGGTTGCTCGGCGGCGGGGACGACGACTAACGCACCACCAGCACCGGCACGGTGCTGTGCGTGAGCACCTTCTGCGTCTCGCTGCCCAGCAGCAAGGCCGCCATGCCGCGCCGGCCGTGCGAGGCCATCACGATCAGGTCGGCGCCCTGCGCCTTGCCGTAGTCGATCACGGCTTCCCACGGATGCACGGCCTCGACCGCCGCCGCCGTGCAGGCCACACCGCTGGCCGCGCACAAGGCCTTCACCTGCTCGATGTGCTTGTTGGCGATGCGGTCCTGTGCGTCGAAGAACTCCTGCGGGGGGATGGGCTGCATCTCGGAGATCGCGCTGTAGGGGAACGGCTCCTTCACCGCCAGCGTCACCAGCCGGGCGCCGAAGGACTTGGCCAGCGCGATGGCGGTATCGACCGCCTTGGCGGTGATGTCGGAACCATCGGTCGGAACCAGAATGCATGTGTACATGGCGTACCTCCTGAAGAGCAGCCCATGATGCGCCCCTGCTGCCGCGCCGACTTGATGCGCGTCAAGAAGGAGCCCCCGCGCGGTCAGCCCCTCGCCACAGGCCGGCGTCCGTCGCGGCACCACTCGCTCCACGAGCCGGCGTAAAGCGCACCCGCTGGCAGTCCGGCAATTTCCATCGCCAGCAGGTTGTGGCAGGCCGTGACGCCCGAGCCGCACTGGTGGACCACCTCGCCTGCGCCCAGCAGTGGCGTGAAGGCGGCACGCAGTGCCTCGGGTGACCGGAAACGACCGTCGGCACCGAGGTTGGTGTTGAACGGACGGTTCAGGGCGCCGGGGATGTGGCCCGCCACGGGGTCGAGCGGCTCGACATCGCCGCGGTAACGCTCCGGGGCACGGGCGTCGATCAGCGTGACGCGGCCGAGTTGGGCGTGCAACTCGTCTGCCGTCATGACCCGCCGGCCTGCTTCGGGCGACAAGGGATACGCCACAGCCGAAATCGGTGCTGCGGCAGCGCCCGCTTCCAGCGCCCCACCTGCGGCGACCCAGGCGGCCAGACCGCCGTCGAGCACGGCCACCGCGTCGTGGCCGATCCAGCGCAGCATCCACCACACACGGGCCGCGAACATGCCCCCCTGTGCATCGACCACCACCACCGGCGTGGCGGGCGTGATGCCAAGCCGTGCGACAGTCTCAGCAAAATGTTCGCGCGTCGGCAAGGGATGGCGCCCGCCGCACAGCGCTGGCACGTCGCCCTTGGCGCTCAGATCGTGGTCGAGGTGGACGTACCACGCACCGGGAATGTGGCCGGCAAGAAAGGCTTCGGCGCCGGCGCCGGGCCGGGTAAGGTCGAAGCGGGCGTCGAGCACGCGCACCGACCCGAGGCGGGCGAGCAGTTCATCGGCACGGATCAAGGGCGTCGGGAGGGCGTTCGTCATGGGAAATTTCAGCTTTCAAGGTCCGGGGGCAGCGTGTCCTGTGCATTCTGGCGCGGCCCGGTGCCGTGGCGCAGCTGGGTCGCGGTGATGCCGGCACCGACCACCAGCACCATGCCGACCAGCGCCAGCGGATGCACCGGATCGTCGAACAGCAGCACGCCGAAGGCAAACGCGAACACGATACCCAGGTACTGCAGGCTGGCGTTCACCAGCGGCCGGCCGATGGCAAAGGCGCGGGTCATCGCCAGTTGTGCACCGGTCGCGAAGAGTCCGACGCCCAGCAGCAGCAGCGTGTCGGTCCAGCCATGCCAAGGGCTCGGGCCGCCGTTCAGCAGCATCAGCGCCAGCCCGGCCAGCGCACCGCCGCAGGAGAAATAGAACACCACCCGCGTTTCCGGCTCGCCGACCCGGCCCAGCGCGGTGATCTGCAGATAGGCCATCGCCGACAGCATCCCAGAGCCAAAGCCGACGACGCCATACCAGAGCTGGTCCCGGTCGATGCTCGGACGCAGGATGGCGGCCACGCCGACAAAGCCGGCCAGCACGGTGGCGATCAGCTTGGGGTTGATCTTCGCGCCGCCCATCAGGACGGAGCCGCCGATCAGGAACATCGCCATCCAGATCGGCGACATGTAGTTCAGCGTCATCGCGGTGGCCAGCGGCAGGCCGCTGATCGCGTAGAACCACAGGCACAGCGAGGACACGCCGACGATGCCACGCCAGACGTGCATCCACGGCACCGTGGTGCGCAGCGACTGGCCTCGCCCGCGCATCAGCACCACCATCGTCACCGCCCCGATCAGGCCGCGGTACATCACGATCTCGCCGGTGCCGAAGTGCACGCTGGCGAGCTTGACGCACACGCCCATCAGCGCAAAAAGAAACGAGGCGAGAACCATCAGCACGGGAGCAGTCATGCCCCGATGCTACTGGCCCTCGCCTCGTCATTGCCGCGAACGCGGCAACCCACTCACTCGCGGAAGTCCATCACCCGCCGGTACCACTCGTGGAAGTGCTGCATGCCGTCTTCCATCGGGCTCTGGTAGGGCCCGACCTCGTTGTCGCCACGCATCATCAGCGCACGCCGACCCGCGTCCATCCGCTCGGCGATCTCGTCGTCCTCGATGCACGTCTCCATGTAGGCGGCCTTCTGGGCCTCGACATAGGCGCGCTCGAAGGCGGCAATCTCCTCCGGGTAGTAGAACTCCACGGTGTTGAGCGTCTTCGTCGGGCTGATCGGGTGCAGGGTGGACACGGTGAGCACGTTCGGATACCACTCGACCATGACGCCCGGGTAGTAAGTCAACCAGATCGCACCGTGCTTCGGGGGCACACCGTTCTGGTACTGCAGCACCTGCGCATGCCAGCGTTCATAGGTAGCCGAGCCCGACTTGCCCAGCGCCTTGCCCGCCCCCTGCGCCACGCCGACGGTCTGCACCGAGTAGTCGCGCCCCATCTCCCAGCGCAGGTCTTCGCAGGTGACGAAGTTGCCCAGGCCGGGATGGAAGGGACCGACGTGGTAGTCCTCCAGGTAGACCTCGATGAAGGTCTTCCAGTTGTAGTCGCACTCGTGCTGCACGACATGGTCGAAGACATAGCCCTCGAAGCTCAGGTCGTGGCGCGGCCCCATGCCGGCCAGATCAGCGCCCACGTCACGGCCACCGTCCGTCACCTCGAAGACCATGCCGTTCCAGACCTGCACCGGGTAGTTGCGCAGGTTCAGGCACGGGTCTTCCTTGAAGTGCGGCGCGCCGATCAGCTGGCCCTGCAGATCGTAGGTCCAGCGGTGCAGCGGGCACACGACGTTGCTGCCGGTGTGGCCACGGCCCTTGAGCATCACGGCCTGCCGGTGGCGGCAGACGTTCGAGACCAGCTCGATGCCGTTTTGCGTGCGGATGAGCGCACGCCCCTCGCCTTCGTGCGCGAGCGCGTGGTAGTCGCCGACCTCGGGCACCATCAACGCGTGCCCGACGTAGCGCGCACCGGAGGGGAAGATGCGGCGCATCTCCCGGTCGAAGAGGGCCTGGTCGAAGTAACTCGTGACCGGCAATTGAGTGTGGCTGCGGTGAAGAGCGTCGCGTGTGATGCTCAGGTCGGACATGATCCCCAGGATCTCCAAAAATCCATGTCGAACCACCACCCCATGTTCTGGCCCCAACCAAGGGCGTTTGCCATTTCGAAGGCAAGGTGTTTGCAGCAGCTGCTGCAGCGGGCCGGGGTGGGCGGACGCCCAAGGCGAATCGCGGATTTTAGCCCAGACCGGCGGAACCACTTGGCACCGGCCGGGATGTGAAGTATTTCCGAACAGCTTGTACATCCGGTACAACAGCGGGACGCACCCGAACCACGGCTTCAGCCGACCTGGGGCGCCGCGGCATGTACAGGACGGAACATTCGAGCACCGCCAAGCCCCCTACAATCAAAGACTTTTCCCGACGCCATGCCCCAGAGCGCCTCCGACACCCCTTCCCGCGAGCCGGCCAGCTACGAGAGTGCGCTGGCCGAACTTGACCGCCTCGTGCAGGCGCTCGAATCTGCACAGCTTCCGCTTGATGCGTTACTGGACGGGTACCGCCGAGGTGCCGAGCTGCTGGCCTACTGCCGCAGCCGCCTCGACGCGGTGGAGCAGCAGGTCAAGGTGCTGGACGGCGGGCAGCTCCAACCCTGGAACGATCCCTCATGAAGCGCACTGCCTTCGATGCCTGGATGCGATCGCAGCTCGACGCGGTCGAGGCCGCGCTTTGCAGCCATGTCCGCGCCGATGCCCCCGCCGAACTCGGCCTCGCGATGCGCTACGGCGTGCTCGATGGCGGCAAGCGCCTGCGCCCGCTGCTGGTGCTGGCCGCGACGCAGGCCGTCGATGGCCACGCCGAGGCGGCGATGCGCGCGGCCTGTGCGGTCGAGCTGATCCACGCCTACTCGCTGATCCACGACGACATGCCCTGCATGGACAACGACGTGCTGCGCCGTGGCAAGCCGACCGTGCACGTGCAGTTCGGCGAAGCCCGCGCGATGCTGGCCGGCGACGCCATGCAGGCGCTGGCCTTCGAGGTACTCACCCCGCCACCTACCACCGATGGCGATGTGGTGCCCGACGCGCTGCAGGCTCGCCTGTGCCGCCTGCTGGCACGTGCCTCCGGCGTCGAGGGCATGGCCGGCGGTCAGGCGATCGACCTGGCCAGTGTCGGCAAACCGCTGACCGAAACCGAACTGCTCGACATGCACGGCCGCAAGACTGGCGCCCTGCTGCAGAACAGCGTGCTGATGGGTGCCGCCTGTGGCTCGCCATCGGCCGCTGCCTGGGAGGCGCTGTCCGACTTCGGCGCCGCGCTCGGCGTGGCCTTCCAGGTGGTGGACGACATCCTGGACGTGACCCAGGACTCCAACGTGCTCGGCAAGACCGCCGGCAAGGACGCCGACCAGAACAAGCCCACCTACGTTTCGCTGCTCGGGCTCGACGGTGCGCGCGAACGCGCCGCCACCTTGCACGCCCGCGCCCTGTCCGCCCTGTCCGCTTCCGGCCTGGGTGACGTCCATGCCTTGGCCACCCTGGCCGACCGCATCCTCGATCGCGACTCCTGAGCCGCGAACGCACACAGACGGACCCCCCGCGATGAACGCCCAGAACGCCCATCCGCTGCTGAACCGCATCCAGACCCCGGCCGACGTGCGCCGGCTCTCGCGTCCGGAGCTGAAGCAGCTAGCCACCGAACTGCGCGACCACCTGCTCAAGAGCGTCTCGCGCACCGGTGGCCACCTGTCGTCCAACCTCGGCACGGTCGAGCTGACGATCGCGCTGCACCATGTGTTCAACACGCCCGACGACCGCCTGGTGTGGGACGTGGGCCACCAGACCTACCCGCACAAGATCCTCACTGGCCGGCGCGACCGCATGCCGACCCTGCGCCAGTACGGTGGCCTGTCGGGCTTCCCGCGCCGCGACGAGAGCGAGTACGACACTTTCGGCACGGCGCACTCGTCCACCTCGATCTCCGCCGCGCTCGGCATGGCCATGGGCTCGCAGATCCAAGGCAAACACCGCCACTGCGTCGCCATCATCGGCGACGGTGCGATGACCGCCGGCATGGCCTTCGAGGCGCTGAACAACGGCGGCATGCCCCACGCCGGGCAGGAGCCGAACCTGCTGGTGGTGCTCAACGACAACGACATGTCGATCAGCCCGCCGGTCGGCGCCTTGAACAAGTACCTCGCCCGGTTGATGAGCGGCAAGTTCTACGCCTCGGCCCGTGAAGGCGCCAAGCAGGTGCTGAAGAACACGCCGCAGCTGCTGGAGCTGGCCCGCCGCTTCGAGGAACACGCCAAGGGCATGGTCGTGCCCGGCACGATCTTCGAGGAATTCGGCTTCAACTACGTCGGCCCGATCGATGGCCACGACCTCGACGCCCTGATCCCGACGCTGGAGAACCTGCGCGACCGCAAGGGCGCGCAGTTCCTGCACGTCGTCACGAAGAAAGGCTACGGCTACAAGCTCGCCGAAGCCGACCCCATCGCCTACCACGGCCCCGGCAAGTTCGACCCCGCCATCGGCCTGGTGAAGCCCACCACGCCGCCCAAGCCGACCTTCACGCAGGTCTTCGGCCAGTGGCTGTGCGACATGGCTGCGGCCGACTCGAAGCTCGTCGCCATCACGCCGGCCATGCGCGAAGGCTCGGGCATGGTCGAGTTCCACAAGCGTTTCCCGGACCGCTATTTCGACGTCGGCATCGCCGAGCAGCACGCCGTCACCTTCGCCGCCGGCATGGCCTGCGAAGGCACGCGGCCGGTGGTCGCCATCTACTCGACCTTCCTGCAACGCGCCTACGACCAGTTGATCCACGACGTGGCGCTGCAGAACCTGCCGATGGTCTTCGCGCTGGACCGCGCCGGGCTGGTGGGGGCCGATGGCGCAACCCACGCCGGTGCGTATGACATCGCCTTCGTGCGCTGCATCCCGAACATGGCGATGCTGACCCCCGCCGACGAGGCCGAAACGCGCATGGCGCTGACGACGGCCTTCGGCCATGACGGCCCGGTTGCCGTGCGCTACCCGCGCGGCAGCGGCGTCGGCACGGTCGCCGCCACGGGCAACAGCTTCGACACGCTGCCCTGGGGCCGTGGCGAGATTCGCCGCGAATCCAGCCTCGTCGCCGGCCGGCCGGGCAGCAAGCGCGTCGCCATCCTCGCCTTCGGCACCATGCTCTACCCGGCGCTGGCCGCGGCGGAGAAGCTCGACGCCACTGTCGCCAACATGCGCTTCGTCAAGCCGCTGGACGGTGCGCTGGTCGAAGAGCTGGCACGCACCCATGACGCCCTGGTGACGATCGAGGAAGGTTGCACCATGGGCGGCGCCGGCTCGGCCGTGGCCGAACACCTCAACGCCGCCGGCATCACCGTGCCGATGCTGCACCTGGGCCTGCCCGACCGCTTCATCGAACACGGCGATCCGGCCTTCCTGCTGGCGCAGTGCGGCCTGGACGCCGCGGGCATCGAAGCCTCGGTGCAACAGCGCTACGGCCAGATCGGGCTGCTGCGCCCGGTGGCCAACGCCTGAAGACCGTCTTTTCACGCGGAACTGTTCAGCCCCAACCGGATCGAAACGCCCATGCATGTCCTCACTGACGGTCTTGGCGGCCTGCTCCGCCTGATGGTGCGCCTGACGATCCTCGCGGCGGGCGCGGTCTTTTTCCTGAGCCTGCTGTTCGCGGGTATCGTGGTGGCGGGTGCCTATACGCTGTGGTGCCTGCTGCGTGGCCGGCGCCCGACCCTGCAGGACATCCTGCGCTTCCAGCGCAACCGCGCCGGCTGGTCCGCGGGCTTTGGCGCCCGCCCCGGTCAGGGCAGCGCCCAGCGCCCGACGTCCGGCGACGACGTGGTCGAGGTGCAGGCCCGCGAGATCACGCGCGCCGTGCGATGACCCGCAGCGCGCACAGCAGCAGCAACCCGACCACCATCACCACCGCGGCCATCGACAGCCCGGCGACGTAACTGCCGCCACTGCGCGCCGCCAGCCAACCGGTCGCAGCCGGGCCGAGGATCTGGGCGCAGCCATAGGTCAGTGTCATCCGGCCCATCATCTTGGCCGGGCGGGTCGGGTAATAGCGCCCCGCCATCGTCAGCACCAGACTCACCAGTCCGATGACGGTGGCACCGAACAGCACAGCCCCCGCCATGGCCGCCGCCAGCGTCCCGCCAATCGGCAGCACGATGCCGACGATGTGCAACGCGCTGCACAGGATCAGCGCGTCGATGTCGCCCAGCCGGCGCGCGATGCGGTCCCAGACGATCACCGCAGGCGCGGCCGTCAGTCCCATCACCAGAAACACCCAGGCGCCGCTGCCCTGCAATCCGGGCAGCCGATCGACGATGGCGACGATGAAGGTCACGCTGACAACGAAGCCAATGCCGGCACAGAAATACGCCGCCATGAACACGCGCAGGAACAGCGGACTCGGCGGCTGGTCGGTCATCGCCTGACCGCCGACCGTCAACCCGCTGGTGTCCGGCGGAGGCAACCAGCGCAGTGCCGGCACCACCAGCAGCACCGCGATGGCGCTGAACGCCCACCACTGCTGCTGCCAGTCGAACGGCACGGCGGTCATCGCCAGCACCGCCGCCGCACAGCCCGCCATGCCGATCCCGATGCCCGAAAAATGCAGCCCGAGTTCGCTGCGGTACTGGTGGCGGATCAGCCAGTTCAGGATCAGCCCGGTGCCCAGCAGCATGCCGGCCGCACTGCTCAGCCCCGCCAGAAAACGTGACAGCGCCCAGACACGCCAGTCGCTGCTCAGCGCCATCACCGCGGTGGACAGCACCGCCAGCACCATGCCCGCCCGGTAGAGCCGGTCCTTCAGCACCAGATCGCTGATCGACGCGGCCAGGACCGCCCCGCTCAGGTACCCGGCGTAGTTCACCGCGGCGAGCCAGCCCGCTTCGGCCACCCCCAGCCCGGCCTGCTGCTGCATCAGCGGCAGCAGCGGCGTGTAGGCGAAGCGGGCGATGCCCAGCACCAGGATCAGGCTGGACAGGCCCGCCATCAGTACCCGCAGGCGGGCGGCGTCGTGGGGGTGGGCGTTGTTGGCGCGGGAGGTCATGCCCCCATCATTTCAGATCGAAGCGGTCCAGCTCCATCACCTTGCGCCAGGCGGCCACGAAGTCCCGCACAAACGACGCTTGTGCATCGCGGCTGGCGTAGACCTCGGCGATGGCGCGGAGCTGGGCGTTCGAGCCGAAGACCAGATCGACCACCGTGCCCGTCCACCGTGGCGCTCCCGTGGCCCGGTCGCGTCCTTCCAGCACACCCGCGTCCGTGGCCGACGGTTGCCACTGCGTGCCCATGTCGAGCAGGTGGACGAAGAAGTCGTTCGTCAGCGTGCCGGGGCGCTGGGTGAACACGCCATGCGCGCTGTGGTCAGCGTTGGCGCCCAGGACACGCAGGCCACCGATCAGCACCGTCATCTCCGGGGCGCTCAGGGTCAGCAGTTGCGCCTTGTCGATCAGCAGCTCAGCCGCCGAATCCTCCAGCCCCGGTCGGGCGTAGTTGCGGAAACCGTCGGCGAGCGGCTCCAGCACGGCGAAGGCGTCCACATCGGTCTGCGCCTGCGTGGCGTCGGTGCGGCCCGGTGCGAAGGGCACGGTCACCTCGTGGCCCGCCTGCTTCGCCGCTGCCTCGACCGCCGCACAGCCGCCCAGCACGATCAGGTCGGCCAGCGAGACGCGCTTGCCCCCGGTCTGCGCACCGTTGAAAGCGGCCTGCACCGCCTCCAGTGCCTGCAACACCTGCGCCAGCTCGGCCGGCTGGTTGACGGCCCAGTCCTTCTGCGGCACCAGGCGGATGCGCGCTCCGTTGGCGCCGCCGCGCTTGTCGCTGCCACGGAAGGTGGCCTCCGACGCCCAGGCCGTCGTGACCAGTTGCGCCGTGGTCAGCCCGCTGGCCAGCACCTGCGCCTTCAATGCGGCGATGTCCTGCGCGTCGATCAGCGCGTGGTCCACGGCGGGCACCGGGTCTTGCCACAGCAGTGCTTCCTTGGGCACCAGCGGGCCGAGGTAGCGCGACACCGGCCCCATGTCGCGGTGCGTCAGCTTGAACCACGCCCGGGCGAAGGCGTCCGCGAACTGGTCCGGGTGCGCGAGGAAGCGCCGCGAGATCACCTCGTAGGCCGGGTCGAAGCGCAGCGACAGGTCGGTGGTCAGCATGGCGGGGGCGTGGCGCTTGGACGGATCGTGTGCATCCGGCACGGTGCCGGCGCCCGCGCCCTGCTTCGGCGTCCACTGGTGCGCGCCGGCGGGGCTCTTCGTCAGCTCCCACTCGAAGCCGAACAGGTTCTCGAAGAAGTTGCTGCTCCAGCGGGTGGGCGTCGTGGTCCAGGTGACTTCCAGGCCGCTGCTGATCGTGTGGCCGCCCTTGCCGCTGCCGAAGCTGCTGGCCCAGCCGAAACCCTGCGCTGCGATGCCGGCCGCTTCCGGCTCGGGGCCGACGTGCTGCGTGCCACCCGCGCCGTGGGTCTTGCCGAAGGTGTGGCCGCCGGCGATGAGCGCCACCGTTTCCTCGTCGTCCATCGCCATGCGGGCGAAGGTTTCGCGGATGTCGCGCGCGGCGGCCAGCGGGTCGGGGTGGCCGTTCGGGCCTTCAGGGTTCACGTAGATCAGGCCCATCTGCACGGCGGCGAGCGGGTTCTCCAGATCACGGTCGCCGGTGTGGCGCTGGTCATCGAGCCACGTTTTCTCGGCGCCCCAGTAGACATCCTCTTCCGGCGCCCAGATGTCCTCGCGCCCACCGGCAAAACCGAAGGTCTTGAAGCCCATCGACTCCAGCGCCACGTTGCCGGCCAGGACCATCAGATCAGCCCACGAAATCTGGCGGCCGTACTTCTGCTTGATCGGCCAGAGCAGCCGGCGTGCCTTGTCGAGGTTGACGTTGTCCGGCCAGCTGTTCAGCGGCGCAAACCGCTGGTTGCCCGTGCCGGCGCCACCGCGGCCATCCTGCGTGCGGTAGGTGCCGGCGCTGTGCCAGGCCATGCGCACGAACAGCGGGCCGTAGTGGCCAAAGTCGGCGGGCCACCAGTCCTGCGAATCGGTCATCAGGGCGTGCAGATCCTGCACGACGGCGTCCAGGTCCAGTTGCTGGAAGGCGTCAGCGTAGTCGAAGTCCGCGCCGAGGGGGTCGGCCTGCGGGGTGTGCTGGTGCAGAAGCTGGAGCTTGAGCTGCTGGGGCCACCAGCCGGCGTTGGACGGTGCGGCGGCGGTCACTTGCTGCTGCGCGTGGAACGGGCACTTGGATGCAGAGTCAGCGGCCATGGAACTCTCCTTCGGGTTGCAGTCAGGTTGGTAGGATTACTGTAGGCCGGGGGGTTCCATTGATCCAGTTGATGATTGCAATACTGGCAATAGGGAAATCGCTAGTTCAAGGCCTCTGCCATGTCCTCGGCCAGCGCCTGTGCCTGCTGCAGCACCAGCTCCACGGCGGTGTCCTGCTGGTCCGGCGGGTACTTGTACTTGCGCAGGATGCGCTTGACCATCAGCCGCAGCTTGGCCCGCACGCTCGGATTCGTTGTTCGCCAGCGCGTCGTAGAAGCGCACCTCGTCCTCGCTCAGCCCGAGCTGCTCCCCGCGCCCGGCGGCGATGCGGAACTGCTTCGCCATCTCGACCAGCTCGCCCATCACCTGCGCGGCCTCGATCGAGCGGTTCTGGTAACACTTGACCACATCGGCCAGGAAGGCGTCGTCGAGGATGCCGATGTCCGGGTTGTCCAGCCCCACGGCGTCGAAGATATCGACCACCTGGTCGGACACCACCGCCGAGCTGATGATCTGGTGGATCGCCAGTTCGCGGGCCTCGTCGGTCTGCTTCCGGGCGCTGGTCTCGCGCTTGGTCAGCAGCACCTTCACGCCCTGGAAAAACGCCACCTCCTCGCGCACCGCCTTGGCCTCGTCCAGCGTGCAGCACAGCGTGAACGCATGGCCCATCGCCAGCGCGGTGTCGGCGAAACGCTTCTTGCCGTCCTTCAGGCCGAGCACATGGTTCGCCGCGCCCGCCAGTGACCTTGCCCCTGGATTGCGTATCCCATAGCCTGACTACGCGCTGGCCTGCCGGGGTTGTGCGGCGAGCCAGTCTTCTTCAAACCGCATCGGGCTGACATAGGCCAGCGTCGAGTGCAGTCGCGTTCGCTTGTACCAGAGCATCCAGGCCACGACTTCATCCTTGGCCTGGCGCCTGCTCTTGAAGCGTTGCCCATGCAGCCGCTCCACCTTCAGTGAACCGAACAAGGTCTCGCTGCAGGCGTTGTCCCAGCAGCTGCCGCGCCGGCTCATCGAGGCGGTGATGCCGTACTCGGTGCACAGCAGCGCCTCGTCGCTGAGGTGACGGGGCCGCTGCCGCAATGCTCTGGCCGCACTCGACCAGGCGCACCGCCTCCTGCTTGAACTCCAGCGTGTAGCGCGCCCTCGGCGCAGCCTTCGGCTTCGTCATCTCCGTTCTCCTTGCTGACATTTCATCACTCAGCATGGGCGACGGTTTCTGGGGGCAAGGTCAGTGCTTGTACTCCGCCGCGTCCATGTTGGCGCGCAGCTTGTCGGCGGTCGCCCAGAGGGTTTTCTTGAGGTCATCGAGCATGGTGCGCGGGATTTTGCATGGCAAACGGAACGAACCCACGGTTGACATGCGTCAAAACTGTTGACTATAGTTAACACATGGTCGAAATTCGCAAGACAAATGCATTCGAATCCTGGTTCACCGGGCTACGCGATCGCATGGTCCGCATGGCGGGTGCAGGCCCGCATCGACCGCCTGGCCTGCGGCAACCCCGGACAGCACCGGGTACTCACTGGCGGCGTGTCGGAGATGAAGATCGATGTGGGGCCGGGATACCGGGTCTACTTTGCACAGCGCGGATCCCTGCTGGTCATTCTGCTGTGTGGCGGAGACAAGAGTAAGCAGCAGCAGGACATTGAAGCCGCCCTGGCGATGGCCGGGCAATTGGAGTGACCCACATGACCGTTCAAACCACTTCCTGGGATTCGTCCGAGTACCTCAAGACCGAAGAGGACATCGCCGCCTACATGACCGCCGTGATGGAGGAAGGTGGCGACGATCCCGCGTTCATTGTGCATGCGCTGGGCATCGTGGCCCGTGCCCGCAACATGTCCCAGCTTGCCCGGGACACTGGTCTGACCCGCGAGGGGCTGTACAAGGCCTTGTCCGGTGAAGGCAACCCGAGCTTCGCCACCGTGCTCAAGGTCAGCCGGGCAATGGGATTCAAGTGGACGCTGCAGCAGGCGGACCCGGTGCCAGTGACAGGCTGAAATCAGGCGAGAAAAAGCCTCGCAAATCAATGACTTGCGAGGCTGGTTCTGGTGGGCGGTGCAAGTTTCGAACTTGCGACCCCTGCCGTGTGAAGGCAGTGCTCTACCGCTGAGCTAACCGCCCGAAACTGGTTCGGGTCGCTGCATTGACTTGTTCAGTGCGCTGCAGCAAGAACGAAATTATGCCACGGAGAAAAAGAGGTGCGCAAGGGTTTCAGGCAGAAATCGTGCGCCAGACCGTCTTGCCGCCGCTCGCCTTGTCCAGATCGGCCAGCACACCCGCATGGGCAGCGACTTCCTGATCGCTGGCGCGGAGCACGGTCACGCTGAAAGCCGACAGGTCGATGTTCAGGTCGGCTTCGTCCGAACCGCCCTCTTCCTGCCCGTCGTCGGCGTCGATGACCAGCGCGTTCTGTCCGCGGGTCATGCGGATGTAGACCTCGGCCAGCAGGCCCGCATCCAGCAGCGCGCCGTGGAAGGTCCGGTTGGTGTTGTCCACCTCCAGGCGGCGGCACAGCGCGTTCAGCGAGTTCGCCTTGCCGGGGTACTGCTCGCGCGCCATCACCAGCGAGTCGACGATGCCCCCAACCAGATCGGCCACCTTGGGCTGCTTCACCCGGCGCAACTCGGCGTTCAGGAAACCCACGTCGAAGGCCGCGTTGTGGATGATGACCTCGGCCCCGCGCACGAACTCGACGAACTCCGCCGCCACTTCGCGGAACTTCGGCTTGTCGGCCAGGAATTCGTCGGTCAGGCCGTGGATGCGGGTCGCCTCTGCACTGCCAGGGCGCTCGGGGTTGAGATACAGGTGCAGATGGCGCCCAGTGAGGCGCCGGCTCACCATCTCGATGCAGCCGATCTCGACGATGCGGTCGCCCGTCTCGGGGTTCAGGCCGGTGGTTTCGGTGTCGAGGAAGATCTGGCGCATGGCAGGCGGTGGCCGGTGAAGGCTCAGTGGTTCTCGCGGGCGTGGTTGATCGTGTACTTCGGGATCTCGATGACCAGATCCTTCTGCGCCACGATCGCCTGACAGCTCAGGCGCGAGTCCGGCTCCAGCCCCCAGGCGCGGTCGAGCAGGTCTTCCTCGGTCTCGTCCATCTCGTTGAGCGACGCGAAACCTTGGCGCACGACGACGTGGCAGGTGGTGCAGGCCGCGCTCATGTCGCAGGCGTGCTCGATGGCGATGCCGTTTTCCAGCAGCGCCTCGCAGACCGAGGTGCCAGGCGCGACGGTGATCGACACGCCCTGTGGACAGAGTTCTTGGTGGGGCAGGATCTTGATGATGGGCATGGTCGGGGTCGTCAAACGTCGTCGAGGCGGCGGCCGGTCAGGGCCTGCTGGATGCCGCGGTTCATGCGCAGCGCGGCGAAGTTCTCGGTGCCATCGGCCAGCGCCTTGGTGGCGGCTTCGGTGGCGTCGGCGTAGTCGCCGCGGGCGGTGTCAGCCAGCGCGGTCAGCAGAAGGTCGATCCGCGTGCGCTCGTCCTCGTCGAGCAGATCGCCATCGGCCTGCAGCGCCGCGCTCGTCGCCAGGATCATGCGCTCGGCCTCGACCCGGGCTTCGGTCAGCTTGCGGCGGTGCATGTCGCCCTCAGCCTCGGTGAAGCTCTCACGCAGCATGTTCGCCACTTGGTCGTCGCTCAGGCCATAGCTCGGCTTGACGACGATGGAGGCCTCCACGCCGCAGCCCTGCTCGCGGGCGCTCACCGACAGCAGCCCATCGGCATCGACCTGGAAGGTGACTCGGATGCGTGCAGCGCCAGCGACCATCGGGGGAATGCCGCGCAGCTCGAAGCGCGCCAGCGAGCGGCAGTCGCTGACCAGTTCGCGCTCGCCCTGCACGACATGGATGGCCATCGCGGTCTGGCCGTCCTTGAAGGTGGTGAACTCCTGCGCCTTCGCGGTGGGCAGCGTCGAATTGCGCTCGATCACGCGCTCGACCAGCCCACCCATCGTCTCCAGCCCGAGCGACAGCGGCGTCACGTCAAGCAGCAGCATCTCGCCATCCGCCGCGTTGCCCGCCAGCGCGTTGGCCTGCAGCGCGGCACCAAGCGCGACCACTTCATCCGGGTTCACGTTGACCAGCGGCTCGCGGCCACAGAACGCAGCGACCGCGGCGCGCACGACCGGCATCCGCGTCGAACCGCCCACCATCACCGTGCCCTGCACCTCGTCCGGCGTGACCTTGGCGTCGCGCAACACACGCTTCATCAGCGTGACGGTGCGGCGGGTCAGCTCGTCGGTGACGGCCTCGAACTCGGCGCGGGTCACGGTTTGCGTCAGGGTGACAGCGCCGTTCAGCGTGGCCTGCACAGTGGTTTCATCGGCACTGGACAACGCCTCCTTGGCAGCGCGGGCCGCTGTCAGCACGACGCGCTTGTCGTGGGCATCCAGCGTGTCCAGCGTCGGCAGGCCAGCGCGTTCCAGCAGCACTTGCGCGAGCCGCATGTCGTAGTCATCGCCGCCGAGCGCGGAATCCCCGCCGACCGCGACCACCTCGAACACGCCACGCGACAGGCGCAGCAGCGAGATGTCGAAGGTGCCGCCGCCCAGGTCGTACACGGCGTAGAGGCCCTCGATCGCGTTGTCCAGCCCATAGGCGATGGCCGCGGCGGTCGGCTCGTTGAGCAAGCGCAGCACGTTCAGGCCGGCGAGCTGCGCGGCGTCCTTGGTGGCCTGGCGCTGCGCATCGTCGAAGTAGGCCGGCACGGTGATCACGGCGCCGAACAGGTCGTCGCTGAACGTGTCCTCGGCGCGGTAGCGCAGCGTCGCCAGGATCTCGCCCGAGACCTCGACCGGCGATTTCACACCTTCACGGGTCTCGATGGCGACCATGCCCGGCTGGTCGACGAAGTGGTACGGCAGCCGCCCGCGGTCCGCGATGTCGGCCAGCGCCCGGCCCATGAAGCGTTTCACCGACACCAGCGTGTTGTGCGGATCGTCGGCCTGCGCGGCCAGCGCGTCGGCACCGATCTGGCGCCGACCCTCGCCCAGGTAGCGCACGGCCGAGGGCAAGATCACCCGGCCCTGTGCGTCCGGCAGACACTCGGGCAGCCCGTGGCGCACGGCGGCGATCAGCGAATGGGTCGTGCCCAGGTCGATGCCCACCGCGATGCGGCGGGTGTGCGGATCGGGCGTCTGCCCGGGTTCGGAGATCTGGAGGAGGGCCATGGGGGCGCTATTGTCCCAGCGCGTCGAGGCGCCGGTCGACGTCGGCGGCGAAGCGCACGACAAACATGAGCGCACGGACCTGCGCGGCCGCGGCCGGCCAGTCCTGGCGCTCGTCGATCAGGGTGGCGAGCTGCTGCTGCGCCCGGCGTTCGTGGGCGACGACATCGTCGGCCAGCGCTTCGACGGCGTCGAGCGTGTGGGCCTCGTCCAGGGCTTCGCGCCACTCCATCTGCTGCACCAGGAAGGCGCCGGGCATGGCGGTGTTGTTCTCGGCCTCGATCGGCGCACCGTGCAGCTCGCAGAGGTAGGCCGCCCGCTTAAGCGGATCCTTCAGGCGCTGGTAGGCCTCGTTGACCCGGATCGCCCACTGCATGGCCACACGCTGGGCGGTGCCGCCCTCGCCGGCGAAGCGATCGGGATGGACCTCGGCCTGCAGCGCCTTCCAGCGCACATCCAGCAAGGCGCGGTCCTGCACAAACCGCGCCGGCACGCCGAACAGGTCGAAATCGGAGTCGGTGAGCTTCACGTCACCGTCACACGCGGAACGACTCGCCGCAGCCGCAGCGGTCTTTCTCGCGCGGGTTGTGGAACTTGAAGCCCTCGTTCAGCCCTTCGCGCACGAAGTCGAGTTCGGTGCCTTCGAGGTAGGGCAGGCTCTTCGGGTCGATCAGCACCTTGATGCCACGGTCCTCGAACACCACATCCTCGGGGGCGATCTCGTCGGCGTATTCGAGCTTGTAGGCCAGGCCCGAACACCCCGTCGTCTTGACGCCCAGGCGCACACCGACGCCCTTGCCCCGGCGGGCGATGTAGCGCGACACATGGCGTGCCGCCGATTCGGACAGCGTGACGGCCATGGCTGCACTCATTGGACCGTGGCGCCAGCGGGGGCGTGTCGGGCCTTGTAGTCGTCGACGGCGGCCTTGATCGCGTCCTCGGCCAGGATCGAGCAATGGATCTTGACCGGGGGCAGCGCCAGTTCGTGGGCGATCTGGGTGTTCTTGATCGTCAGGGCCTCGTCGAGCGTGCGGCCCTTCACCCATTCGGTGACCAGCGACGACGACGCGATGGCCGAGCCGCAGCCGTAGGTCTTGAACTTGGCGTCCTCGATCAGCCCGGTGACCGGGTTGACCTTGATCTGGAGCTTCATCACGTCGCCGCAGGCCGGCGCGCCGACCATGCCGGTGCCCACGTCCTCGTCGCCCTTGTCGAAGCCGCCCACATTGCGGGGATTTTCGTAGTGGTCAATGACCTTGTCGCTGTATGCCATGGTGGTACTCCTGGGAACCCGTGTCGTGTCCGTTCAGTGCGCGCTCAATGCGCCGCCCACTGGATGGCGCTGATGTCGATGCCGTCCTTGTACATGTCCCACAGCGGCGACAACTCGCGCAGCCGGGCCACACGGTCGCGCAGCGTGGCGACGGCGTAATCGATCTCCTCCACCGTGGTGAAGCGGCCAATCGTCATGCGCAGGGACGAATGCGCCAGTTCATCGCTGCGGCCGAGCGCGCGCAGCACGTAGCTCGGCTCCAGGCTCGCTGACGTGCAGGCCGAGCCGGACGACACCGCCAGCCCCTTGACGCCCATGATCAGCGACTCTCCCTCGACATAGTTGAACGAGATGTTGAGGTTATGCGGCACGCGGCGCGTCAGGTCGCCGTTGACGAACACCTGCTCGATGTCGGACAGGCCATCCAGCAGGCGCTTGTGCAGCGCGGCGATGCGGGTGTTTTCCTCCGCCATCTCCTGCCCGGCGATCTCGAACGCCAGCCCCATGCCAACGATCTGATGCACCGGCAGCGTGCCCGAACGCATGCCACGCTCATGACCACCGCCGTGCATCTGCGCCTCGATGCGGATGCGCGGCTTGCGGCGCACATACAGCGCGCCCATGCCCTTCGGCCCGTAGCTCTTGTGCGAGGCCAGGCTCATCAGGTCCACCGGCAGCGCGCCCATGTCGATCTCGACCTTGCCCGTCGCCTGCGCCGCATCGACGTGGAAGATCACGCCGTGTTCGCGGCAGATCGCGCCGATCGCCGGGATGTCCTGGATCACGCCGATCTCGTTGTTCACGAACATCACCGACGCGAGGATGGTGTCCGGGCGGATCGCGGCCTTGAACTTGTCCAGGTCCAGCAGGCCGTCCGACTCCACATCCAGGTAGGTCGCCTCGAAGCCCTGGCGCTCCAGTTCGCGCACGGTGTCGAGCACGGCCTTGTGCTCGGTCTTCACCGTGATGATGTGCTTGCCGCGGGTCTTGTAGAACTGCGCAGCGCCCTTCAAGGCGAGGTTGTTCGACTCGGTGGCGCCCGAGGTCCAGACGATTTCACGCGGGTCGGCCTTGATCAGCCCCGCGACCTGCACCCGTGCCTTCTCGACGGCCTCTTCCGCCTCCCAGCCCCAGGCGTGCGAACGCGAAGCCGGGTTGCCGAAGTGCTCGCGCAGCCAGGGAATCATTGCGTCCACCACGCGCGGATCGACCGGGGTGGTCGCGCCGTAGTCCATGTAGATCGGGAAGTGCGGAGTCATGTCCATGTTGAAACCTGGTCGTTCCGCAGCGCGCGCCCGCCGGAGCGGCGCGCCTGCGGAACCTGTGGTGATTACTTGGCGAGCGCCGATCCCAGCGCAAACACCGAATTGGGGGCCGTGATCTTGATCGGCTTGACCACGGGCTGGCTGGAGATGGCGCGCTTGATGGGCGCTTCCTCCACCGACACGCCGCGGTTGAGCTGGTCGTCGACGAGGCTCTTCAGCGAGATCGAGTTCAGATGCTCCAGCATCTTGGCGTTCAGGCTCGCCCACAGGTCGTGCGTCATGCAGCGCCCCGTGTCCTCGCCCATGCAGTTCTCGCCGCCACCGCAGCCGGTGGCGTCGATGGCCTCGTCCACCGCGACGATGATGTCCGCCACGGTGATGTCCTCGGCCTTGCGGCCCAGCGAATAGCCACCACCCGGGCCACGGGTGCTCTCGACCAGCTCGTGCCGGCGCAGCTTGCCAAACAGCTGCTCCAGATAGGACAGGGAAATCTGCTGACGTGCGCTGATTGCGGCCAAGGCCACGGGACCGCTGTGTTCCCGCAAGGCCAAGTCAATCATCGCGGTGACGGCGAACCGTCCTTTGGTAGTCAATCGCATGGCTTTAAGCTCCTAGAACTTGCGTTCGAACCCTCGCCCTCTTTCCCGAGTGTTTTACTCGATTATAGCGAAGTGCGTCGCTTGTCACGGCTGTGGCGTCAGCGGGCACCCTGAGGGGAGTACAGGTATTCGAGCAAGCCATCGCACGCAAGTTCCACCAGATCGAGAACATGTTCAAAGCCCGGGGCACTGCCGTAATACGGATCGGGCACCACCTCGCCCGATCCAGCGGGCGCGAAGGACATCAGCAGCTGCACCTTGGCCATCGTATCGGCCGGCGCCTGCGCAACCAGGTGGTCGAAGTGGGTCCGGTCCATCGGCACGATCAGCTCAAAGCGGTGGAAATCCGCCTCGACGACCGGCCGTGAGCGCAAGGCTGTCAGGTCATAGCCACGCCGGGCGGCGTGCGCGATGCTGCGTGGATCAGCCGGGTGCGACTGCTCGTGCGAGGCCCGCGTCCCCGCAGAGTCGACAACGATGCGGCCGTGCAACCCAGCCCGCTGGACCCGGTGGCGCAACACCGCCTCGGCTGTCGGTGAACGACAGATGTTCGCCGTACAGACCATCAGCACCCGCTGTACCGCGCTCATCGCGCCGCCTTCGGCACCAGCACGGCAATATGATCGCCACCCGAGGCCCCGAACGCCTGCTCGCGCAGCAGCGCCAACTGGTCACGCAGCCGAGCCGCCTTCTCGAATTCGAGGTTCTTGGCGTGGTCGAGCATCTGCTTCTCCAGCAACTTGATGCGCCGTCCAAGGTCCTTCTCCGACAGGACTTCCACTTCTGCGGCGGCGTGCAACTGCGCCAGCTCCTGCAGATTGTCCTTGCCGGACTTCTCGCCGTAGACACCGTCGATCAGTTCCTTGACGTGCTTGCGGATGCTCCGCGGCACGATGCCGTGCGCCTCGTTGTGCGCGATCTGCTTGGCGCGGCGGCGCTCGGTCTCGTCGATGGCGCGGCGCATCGAGTCGG
This sequence comes from Sphaerotilus sp., assembly GCF_031429695.1. GTDB lineage: Bacteria > Pseudomonadota > Gammaproteobacteria > Burkholderiales > Burkholderiaceae_C > Sphaerotilus. The sequence goes on along the minus strand of NZ_JANPAB010000056.1, from coordinate 3,230 downwards.
TGATGCGGTCAGCGTAGAGGATGGCGTGGCCATTGAGGTTGCGCGCTGCCCGGCCGATGGTCTGGATCAGGCTGCGCTCGGACCGCAGAAAACCCTCCTTGTCCGCGTCCAGAATCGCCACCAGCGACACCTCGGGAATGTCGAGCCCTTCGCGCAGCAGGTTGATCCCCACCAGCACGTCGAACGTCCCCAGCCGCAGATCGCGCAGGATCTCGACCCGCTCCACCGTATCGATGTCCGAATGCAGGTAGCGCACCTTCACGCCGTTCTCGCCCAGGTAGTCGGTGAGCTGCTCGGCCATGCGCTTGGTCAGCGTCGTGATCAGCACCCGCTCGCCCACCTCGACGCGCAGGCGGATTTCCTGCAGCACGTCATCGACCTGCGTGGTGGCCGGACGCACCTCGACCAGCGGATCGACCAGCCCGGTCGGCCGCACCAGTTGCTCGACCACCTGGCCGGCGTGGGTGTTCTCGTAGGCGGCGGGCGTGGCCGAGACGAACACCGCCTGGCGCATCTTGGTCTCGAATTCCTCGAACTTCAGCGGCCGGTTGTCCAGCGCGCTCGGCAGGCGAAAGCCGTACTCGACCAGCGTGGACTTGCGCGCCCGGTCGCCGTTGTACATGCCGCCGAACTGGCCGATCAGCACGTGGCTTTCGTCCAGGAACATCAGCGCGTCCGGCGGCATGTAGTCCACCATCGTCGGTGGTGGGTCGCCCGGCTTCGCGCCCGAGAGGTGGCGGGTGTAGTTCTCGATGCCCTTGCAGTGGCCGACCTCCTGCAGCATCTCCAGGTCGAACCGGGTGCGCTGCTCCAGCCGCTGCGCCTCGACCAGCTTGCCCTGCGAGACGTACTCGGCCAGCCGGTCGCGCAGCTCGGTCTTGATGCCGTCCATCGCCTCCAGCACACGTTCGCGGGGCGTGACGTAGTGGCTCGCCGGGTAGATGGTGAAGCGCGGCACCTTCTGGCGAATCCGGCCGGTGAGCGGGTCGAACAGTTGCAGCGTCTCCACCTCGTCGTCGAACAGCTCCAGCCGCACCGCCAGCTCCGAGTGCTCGGCCGGGAACACGTCGATCGTGTCACCACGCACGCGGAAGGTGCCGCGGGTGAAATCGGTTTCGTTGCGCGTGTACTGCATGCGGATCAGTTGCGCGATCACGTCACGCTGGCCGATCTTGTCGCCGACCCGCACGATGAAGCGCATCTGCGTGTAGTCCTCGGGCTTGCCGATGCCGTAGATGGCGCTGACCGAGGCGACGATGATGGTGTCGCGCCGCTCCAGCACGCTCTTGGTCGCGGACAGGCGCATCTGCTCGATGTGCTCGTTGATCGCGCTGTCCTTCTCGATGAACAGGTCGCGCTGCGGCACGTAGGCTTCGGGCTGGTAGTAGTCGTAGTAGCTGACGAAGTACTCGACCGCATTCCTCGGAAAGAACTCGCGGAACTCGGCGTAGAGCTGCGCGGCGAGCGTCTTGTTCGGCGCGAAGACGATCGCCGGGCGGCCGAGGCGGGCGATGACGTTGGCCATCGTGAAGGTCTTGCCCGAGCCGGTCACACCGAGCAGGGTCTGGAACGTCAGACCATCCTGAATGCCTTCCACGAGCTGGTCGATCGCCGCCGGCTGGTCTCCGGCAGGGGGATACGGCTGGAAAAGCTGGAAAGGCGAGCCCGGAAACGACACGAACTGCCCCTCGGGTGTCGGTTGAATACTCTCGATGGGGTCAATGTGGCTCATGGATTTCCCGACCCGCCGTTAAAATCGGCGCAACCGCCCAGCCTACCTGAAGGCGGCTGTTCTTTCCACAACACGTCTGCCGGACCCCCGAACATGTCCCTCTTTTCCGCCGTCGAAATGGCCCCGCGCGACCCGATCCTGGGTCTGAACGAACAGTTTGGTGCCGACATCAACCCCGCAAAGGTCAACCTGGGTGTCGGCGTCTACTACGACGACAACGGCAAGCTGCCGCTGTTGCAATGCGTCATTGCCGCTGAACGCGAGATGCTCGAAGCACCGAAGGCCCGCGGCTACCTGCCCATCGACGGTATCGCCGCCTATGACAAGGCGGTGCAAGGTCTGGTCTTTGGTGCAGACAGCGCCGTCGTCACCAGTGGCCGCGTTGCCACCGTGCAGGCCATCGGGGGCACGGGTGGCCTGAAGATCGGCGCCGACTTCCTGAAGAAGGTCAACCCGGACGCCACCGTGCTGATCTCGGACCCGAGCTGGGAAAACCACCGTGCGCTGTTCACCAACGCGGGATTCCCGGTCGGCACCTATCCGTACTACGACGCCGAGAACCGTGGCATCAATTTCGCCGGCATGCTCGCCGCGATCGACGCAGCCCCGGCCGGCACGGTCATTCTGCTGCACGCCTGCTGCCACAACCCGACCGGCTACGACATCACCGCCGAGCAATGGGACCAGGTCATCGCCTCGATCAAGGCCCGCAACCTCGTGGCGTTCCTCGACATGGCCTACCAAGGCTTCGGGGATGGCATCGCGGAAGACGGTGCCGTGATCGGCAAGTTCGTCGCGGCCGGACTCGACTTCTTCGTGTCCACGTCGTTCTCCAAGAGCTTCTCGCTGTATGGCGAGCGGGTCGGCGCGCTGTCGGTGGTCTGCGCGAGCAAGGAAGAAACGGGCCGCGTGCTGTCGCAACTGAAGATCGCCATCCGCACCAACTACTCGAACCCGCCGATCCACGGCGCACAGATCGTCGCGACCGTGCTGTTCACGCCGGCTCTGCGCACGATGTGGGAAAACGAACTTGCGGCGATGCGTGTCCGGATCAAGGAAATGCGCACGCTGCTGGTCGAGAAACTCACCGCTGCCGGCGTGCAGGGTGACCTGAGCTACATCGTGCGCCAGAAGGGCATGTTCAGCTACTCGGGTCTGAGCAAGGAGCAAATGGTGCGTCTGCGCGGCGATTTTGGGGTCTACGGTGTCGATTCGGGCCGCATCTGCGTGGCCGCACTGAACACGAAGAACATTGGCTACGTCACCGACGCGATCGTCAAGGTGATGTAACGTCGGCACGCTGTTCGCGTTTACCACGGGGCGCCTTTCGGGGCGCTTTTTTCATGTCCGAATCAAATCAAAACCGATTCCCCAAAGCAAAAACCCCTCTGACCGATGAGGATCAGAGGGGTTTTCTAATAGAAGCCTGACGATGACCTACTTTCACACGCGCGGTGCGCACTATCATCGGCGCTGAGTCGTTTCACGGTCCTGTTCG
>NZ_JANPAB010000055.1:0-85603 GCF_031429695.1 Sphaerotilus sp. | reverse complement strand
GACCATCTGCGTGGGCATGTCGCGCGTGACCTCGTAGGCCATCAGCAGGCCGATCTCGCCCAGCAGCCGGCGGAAGCTGCTGGTGGATCGGTCCTTCTGGCGCATCAGCGTGAGCTTGTGCTGGATCAGCGGATGGTTCAGCAGATGCACCTGGCGGTCGGGCATGCGGTCCTCAGCGGAAAGCGGCGGCGAGACGGCGGGTCAGCTCGGCCGCGCCGACCGCGGCGCAGCCGCTGCGATTCTGGCCCGACCAGAGCGGCGAAAAGTCGCTGCGGCCGGCGGCCTCGGCACGCGCACGCAGCGGGGCGATCGCGGCCGTGGCCAACGGGAATGCGGGCGGCGCATCGGACAGCGGGCCGAGTTCGCGCATCAGCCGGTTGAAGATGCCGCGCGCGGGGCGGCCGGTGAACAGGTTCGTCAAAGCGGTGTGGTGAGCCGAGTCGCCTTGCAGCGCGGCGCGGTGGATGGCGCTGGTCGTCGCTTCCGGACAGAGCAGATAGGCCGTGCCGACCTGGACGCCCGCTGCGCCCAGCGCCATCGCCGCGGCCACGCCCGCCGCATCCGCGATGCCACCCGCCGCGATGACCGGGATGTTCACCGCTGCGACGATCTGCGGCAGCAGCGCGAAGGTGCCCATCTGGCGCGTCAGGTCGTCCGAGAGGAAGTGGCCGCGGTGCCCGCCGGCCTCCAGTCCCTGCGCGATGATGGCATCGACACCCTGCGCCTCCAGCCAGCGCGCTTCCTCGACCGTGGTCGCCGACGACAGCACCCGGGCGCCCCAGCCACGCACCCGCGCCAGCAGCGACGGCGACGGCAGCCCGAAATGGAAGCTCACCACGGGCGGCGCGAAGGCGGCCAGGAGGTCGGCGCTCTCCGCGTCGAACGGCCGCCGTCCCGGACCGGTCTGGATCGTGCTGGGGTCGATGCCGAACTCGGTATAGGCCGGCGCCAGCGTGGTGCGCCAGGCGGCCTCGCCTGCGGCATCCGGCTCGGGTGGCGTGTGGCAGAAGAAGTTGACGTTGAATGGCCGGTCGGTCTGCGCCCGGATGGCGGCAAGTTCCTGCTGCAGCAGCTCTGGCCCGAGCATTGCGCAGGGCAAGGCACCCAGCCCGCCCGCGTTCGACACGGCCACCGCCAGCGCGCTGCCCTGCACGCCGGCCATGGGCGCCTGGAGTAGGGGAAAGTCTGTGCCGAAGAGATGGGAAAGGTGCATGGCCGTGCCGTATCAGGCGGGGGCTTTGGTGGTTTCGCGTGGTGCCAGCACGACCTGCCCGCGGCCGGCGTGCTTGGCCTCGTAGAGCGCCTCGTCGGCGCGGCGCAGCAGGCTGTCGAGCGTCTGGTCCTGTTGGCCCATGGCGGCGAGACCGGCGCTGTATTCGAGCGGGAAGTCCAGCTCCTGGGCCGACTGCAGCCGAAGGCAGTGGCGCAGCCGCTGATCGAGCGACAGCGCCTGGCCCTCGCGGGTGTGGGTGAGCAGCACACAGAACTCTTCGCCGCCGTAGCGCCCGGCCAGATCGCCAGTGCGCAGTTCCTCGCGCAGCAGCCGGGCAAACAACTGCAGCGCCTGGTCACCCTTGGCATGGCCGCGCTCGTCGTTGATGCGCTTGAAGTGGTCGATGTCCAGCATCACGGCCACCAGCGGATAGCCGTAGCGTTGTGCATCGGCCAGCAGTATCTCGGCACGTTCTGTCCAGGCGCGGCGGTTGAGCAGGTCGGTCAGGCCGTCCGTGATGGCCTGTGCCTGCAACTGGCGCTCGGCTTCCTCGCGGTAGGCCAGCAGGATGGCGACGGTGGTCAGCACCAGCGACAGGTTGCTCACGAGTGCGGCGACCTTGTTGACCGGGTGTGGCGCGGTCAGGAAGGGATAGGACGCGGTGAAGAAGGCACCGAGGATGCCGCGCGAGAAGGTCACGGTGGCGGTTGCGCCCATGCACAGGCCGATCAGCGCACGCCAGCGCCAGCTGGTCTCGGGGCTGTGTCGGCTGACGGAGCGCACGATCACCAGCATTTGCAGGCCCAGTACCCCGTTGGCCAGCCCGACACGCCAGGGGTAGTGGTCGAAGCCGAGGCCGTAGCCGAGGGTCATCAGCACCGTCAGCAGCCACATGGGCCAATGGCGCTGTGGCCACCCGGTCCACAGGCCCATCGACTGCCACAGCAGGACGAGGCTGGTGGACATGCCGGCCATGGCGAGTACCGAGCAGACCTGGTCCTGCCACTGGCCGCGCCAGAAGGTGGACAGCACCAGGAAGAACCAGCCCCCCGCCTGCAGCAGCATGGACAACACGGCCTGGCGCGCAGCCGGACCCACGCGCCAGCCCATGATGGCAGGCAAAGCCAGCGCCACGGCGAACGTGTTCACCGTGAAGACCACCATCAATGTGCGGACATCCAGCTCCATTTACTGGAACGCCACCTCGGCGAAGCTGCGCAGCTTGCGGCTGTGCAGGTGGTCCAGCCCCTGGTGGCGCAGGATCTCGATGGCGCGGATACCGATGCGCAGGTGCTGATCGACCCGCTCGCGGTAGAAGTGGTTGGCCATGCCGGGGAGCTTGATTTCGCCGTGGAGCGGCTTGTCGGAAACGCACAGCAGGGTACCGTACGGAACCCGGAACCGGAAACCATTCGCGGCGATGGTGGCGCTTTCCATGTCCAATGCCACGGCACGGCTCTGGCTGAAGCGGCGCTCCGGACCCGGGTGCGGCAGCAGCTCCCAGTTGCGGTTGTCGGTGGACGCCACCGTGCCGGTGCGCATGATCTTCTTCAGCTCGTAGCCGGAGAGCTGCGTCACCTCGGCCACCGCCTGCTCCAGCGCCACCTGGATCTCGGCCAGTGGCGGGATCGGCACCCACAGCGGCAGCTCCTCGTCGAGCACGTGGTCCTCGCGCACATAGCCGTGGGCGAGCACGTAGTCGCCGAGCTGCTGCGTGTTGCGCAGGCCGGCGCAGTGGCCGAGCATCAGCCAGGCGTGCGGTCGCAGCACGGCGATGTGGTCGGTGATGGTCTTGGCGTTGCTCGGGCCGACGCCGATGTTGACCATCGTGATGCCGCTGTGGCCGTGGCGCTTGAGGTGGTAGGCCGGCATCTGCGGCAGGCGTGGCGGCGGGGCACCCAGCTCGTCGCCCGGCTCGGCGGGCAGACCGGTGTGGCGGGTCAGCACGTTGCCCGGTTCGACGAAGGCGGTGTACTCGCCGTTCTCGTCGGCCATCAGCTCATGACCCAGGCGCACGAACTCGTCGATGTAGAACTGGTAGTTCGTGAAGAGCACGTAGTTCTGGAAGTGCTCGGGCGCGGTGCCGGTGTAGTGGCGCAGGCGGTGCAGCGAGTAGTCGATGCGCGGCGCGGTGAACAGCGACAGCGGGTGGCGCACCAGTCCGTCCGGACCGGCGTGCGGCTCGAAGGTGCCGTTGGCGATGCCGTCGTCCATCGCGGCGAGGTCTGGCAGGTCGAACAGGTCACGCAAGCGCGAGCGGCGCTCCGGCAGCATCGTGCCTTCGATGTGGTCGTGTTCGGCGAAGCTGAAATGCACGGGGATCGGCTGGCTGGAGAGACCCACTTCCAGCGCGACGCCGTGGTTCTTCAGCAGCAGCTTGAACTGCTCGCGCAGGTAGTGGCGGAACAGGTCCGGCCGCGTCAGCGTCGTCTCGTAGACGCCCGGTCCGGCGACAAAGCCGTAGGACAGCCGCGAATCGGCCCGCTCCACGGTGTCGACCCGCACCCGCACGAACGGGTAGCAGGCGCGGACGTGTTCGCCGAACTCCGTGCCACCGACAAACTCCTTCAGCGATTGCCGCAGGTGGGCGATGCCCGAGTCGTAGATCGCCTTGGCGTGCGCGAGCGCAGCGTCGGCGTCGGTGAAGCTTTGGGTGTTGATGACGGTGCGTGGCATGCAGCATTGTCCACGCGCGCGCGGGACTGTTCCAGTTTTGTCGAGGATCTGTCCTGCCGGCGCCGGACCATTTCTGATGGGGTCAGAGTCGCCCGAGCAACTCGGCCTTTTTGGCGGCGAATTCCTGCTCGGTCAGCAGGCCCTTGGTCTGCAGTTCGCCCAGGCGTTCGATGGCCGCGAAGATGGCCTCTGCGTCGCCGGCCGGTGCCGGCGCGGCGGTGGTCGGGACGGGTGCGGCGACGGGCGGTGCCTGCACCTCCTGTCCATGGCGCATCACCACCGGCAGGCTGCCCAGGTTCACCGTGCCGTACTGGCTGGAGAAGGTCATGCCACCGCCCGAGCCCTGCTGCTGCGAGAAGCCGCCGATCTGGTGGTCGAGCGTGTCGTAGACCCAGACGTCGCCGCCCGTGTCCACCGCCAGCCTGCGGCTGTTGGCGAAATAGGCATAGCGGGTGTTGTTCTGCGCGCCGGTGGCGTTGGGGCTGCCCATCCAGGCGGGCCACCAGGTCACTGCCACCGGCGCGGGCGGGACCAGGTCGCTGCGGCTGGCCAGCAACTGGCTCAGTTCGCTGCACAGGCTGTCGACGCGGCCCTTCAACTGGTGGTTGAACATGTCGCCGACCATGGTCATGCCGCCGCGCATCCACTGGCCCGAGCCACCGAACTCCCCGTGGCTGAACTGCGCCATGCTGCCGTTGCCGCTCCAGACCGCCCACAGCATGTGCGTGACGGCGTCCGGGCTGAAGCCGTGGCGGGCGGCGATCTGCTGGATGGCCTGCTGGCCGGCGTCGGTGAGGTGCTGCATGGGGGGGCTCTGGCAAGGGAAATGGTCTGCCTCCAAGCCTAGCAGACGCCGTGCCACCCCGTGTGACGGCGTCCTTCCCCGGGTGCGCTCAGAGCATGTTCAGCGGAATCTTCAGGTAGGACACGCCGTTGTCCTCGGGCGGCGGCAGGTGGCCGGCGCGCATGTTGACCTGCACCGACGGCAGGATCAGGACGGGCATGTCCAGCGTCGCATCCCGCGCCCGGCGCATGGCGACGAAGTCGGCTTCGGCGATGCCGTCGTGGACGTGGACATTGGCGGCGCGCTGCTCGGCGACGGTGCTGACATGCGCCAGCGGGCGGCCGCCGGGGCGGTAGTCATGGCACAGGTAGAGCCTGGTGTCATCGGGCAGCGCCAGCACGCGGCGGATCGAGCGGAACAGCGTGGCCGCATCGCCGCCGGGGAAGTCGCAGCGCGCGGTGCCGTAGTCGGGCATGAACAGCGTGTCTCCAACGAAGGCGGCGTGTTCCTCGCCGTCCTCCACCAGGTAGGTCATGCACGCCGGCGTGTGGCCGGGCGTGTGCAAGGCGGTGGCCCGCAGACTGCCGATGGCAAAGGGTTCGCCGTCGCGCAGGAGGTGGTCGAACTGGCTGCCATCCCGGGCGAAGCTGGGCTCGGCGTTGAATAGTGTGCCGAAGGTCTTCTGCACGGTGGTGATCTGCGCGCCGATGGCGATCCGGCCGCCCAGCTGCGCCTTCAGCCAGGGGGCGGCGGAGAGGTGATCGGCGTGGACATGGGTCTCCAGCAGCCACTGCACCTGCGCGCCGAGTTCGTGCACGCGGGCGACCAGCCGCTCGGCGCCGGTCGTGCGGGTGCGGCCGGACTTGGGGTCGTAGTCGAGCACGCTGTCCACCAGCGCGCACTGGCCGGTCGCCCGGTCGAGCACCAGGTGGCTGAAGGTGGACGAGGCCTCGTCGAAGAAGGACTCGATCTGCAGGCGGGTGGCTGTAGCAGTGGCAGTGGCAGTGTTCATGCCACCATTCTATATACCTGTCAGGGTATATCGCGGTGCTTGGCTGCACGGGGCGACAGGGCATTGGGGAAATACAGCGCGGTCAGGCTCTTGCTGTGCACCGGCGAGTAGCCGCGGCCCTCGCTGCCCTTGGCGGATTCGGTGTAGCGGCGCCAGTCGCGCACCCAGTGCAGGTGGTCGCAGACGTCGAGCAGGCCCATGGTCTCCCGGTCGCCGACCAGCACGCCCTGCACCCGCAGCCCGAAGCGTTCGCGCGCGTCGTCCAGCCGCGCCAGCGTCTGCGGCACGCAGCCGAATTCGCCGTCGCTGACGATGAGCAGGTCGGCCTGCTGCCAGCGCGCCTGGTGGACCCGCTCGATGGCGTGTTCGATCGGCGTCTGCACGTCGGTGCCGCCGTCGAAGCTCTGGCCCATCAGGTCCATCAGCGCCTGCAGGCCGGTGGGACTCAGGTCCAGATCACGCTCGATCACCTCGTCCGGCCCGCCGAACGCGATCAGCACGCAGCCGCGCCGCTCTGCGTGTGCGGCGCGCAGCGCGGCGATGACGACCGCCTTGGCGATGTTCTCGGGCGCTCCGCGCATCGAGCCAGACGTGTCCAGGCACAGGATGAACGGCCCGCGGGCGCGGGGTTCGGGCTGCGGCGGCGTGGCGCTGGTGCGGGGTGGTGCGGCGGGGTCGTGGCGCCAGTCGGTCAGCACGGCCTGCGACTCCCAGCTCAGCAGCCGTGCTTCGGCATGGCGCGCACGCCACAGCCGCTTGAGCACCGGGTGGCGCAGCATCACCGCCTCGCTGGCGAGCATCCGCTCGATACGGCCGGAGAGGTGGATCCCGGTCAGCTCGCCCGGCATGTCCGGCAGGCGCGTCTCGACCGCCCGCAGGCCGTGCACCGGGCGCCTGTCGGGTTCGGGCGCGATGGCCGGCGCGGGCGGGCTGGCGTCGTGGCGTTCGGCGCGGCCGAGCTGGCGGATCAGCTCGGCGAGCTGCGGCAGCTGCTCCAGCCACGCGGCGGCGCGCCGGGCCTCGGCCCAGGGGCGCGAGTGGAGATGGCCGCGCAGGGCGTCCCAGCGCAGGGCGCTCAGATCCCCCAGGCCTTGCAGCAGCACGAAGTGTTCTTCCCAGCCCTGCGTCTCGATCTGCCAGGCGCTGCGGAAATCGTCCACCACCTGCGCGATGGCGGCGGCGCGGTCGAGGCGGGGCTGGTGGTCGGCGATGCGGTCGAGGTGCCACAGCAGCGTGCGCAGCACCTGCTCGGCCAGCGCCGGTGCGCTGCGGCTCAGGCCCGGCAGGCCGAGTTCACCGACCACGGCCCGCAGTGGTGTGGCGGCCTGCGCATCGCCGAAATCGGCATCGGCCGGCGGCAGGTCCCCCGCCAGCAGCGCCTGTTCCCAGCGGCGCGTGTCGAGCAACCGGGCCTCGGCGTGGCCCACGCTGGCAATCAGCGCCGGCAGCCAGAGCGTGCGTGGCAGCGGGGCGAGGTGGTGGAACGGCGGGTCCGCCGACGTCATGGCCGGTGCACTCAGAAGGCCACAGGCTCGGGCGCGGGTGCCAGCACGTCATCGGCCGTGGAGGTCTCGACCGGCAGCGTGGCGAAGCCGGCGCGGGTGGCTTCCAGCCGAGCCAGCAGGCCGTCCAGCATGGCCAGCGTGTGGGTGTGGGCACCGAGCAGGCGCTCGACCACCGGTGCCGGTATCCAGAAGCGGTCATGCAGCCGGTCGGCCAGCGCGGTGGCATCCTGGTGGACACGGGTCCAGTGCGCCGCCGCCGGGCCGGTGATCGCGTCGATCTGCGCCAGCCGGGCAGCGATGTGGACCGGGCTGTAGCGGCGGCGTGTGTGCGCTTCGAGCGACTCGGTCATCAGCCGGGCCATGCCGCCATCGTCCTGGCTGCCGCTGATGGCGCGGGCCAGAGCCAGCTTGCCAGCGGTGCCGTCGTCGGCCTCGGCTTCGGCGCTGCGCTCGATCTCCCATTGGTGCTCGAAGGCTTCGACGGCGCGGGTGAGCCACGGTGCGTCCTGCGGCACGGCGCGGGCAATCTCGGTGTCGAACCACTGGGTCAGCTTGGGCACCAGCTCGGGCGTCGGGCTGGCGACGTAGGGTGCGAGCCACAGGTCGAGCGCGTCGATCTGCGTGCGGCCTTCGGTGGCCACGGCGGTGCGCATCAGCCCCACCCACAGGCGCCAGCGCCGGTCGGACAGCGTGGTCTGCTGCTCGCCCAGCCAGCGGCGCAGCGCCCGCAGCGCCTCGACCGCCTCGACGCTCAGCCGCACACGCCCGCTGGCGCGGGTGATGTCCGCACGTTCTGCGACGGTCAGCGCTTCGGTGCGTACGGGGTCGTCTTCGGGCGTCGTGAGCCGCAGCAGGGCCTCGAAGCTGGCGTCGCCGACGGGCGCGATCGGCAGGCGCACCAGGAAGCGGTCATGAAAGGCTTGCAGTGCCTCGTCGGCCGGCACCTCGTTGCTGGCGGCGATCACGCTGATCAGCGGCGTGCGGGTGCGACCGACGCCGTTGTCGAATTCGCGCTCGTTGAGCAGCGTCAGCAGCGCGTTCAGGATGGCCGAGTTCGCCTTGAATACCTCGTCCAGAAAGGCGATGCCGGCCGTGGGCAGGAAACCGGCGGTCAGGCGCTCGTAGCGGTCGTCCTCCAGCGCCTTGAGCGAGAGCGGGCCGAACAGCTCTTCCGGGGTGGAAAAACGGGTCAGCAGGCGCTCGAAATACGGTGCGCCTTCGAACACGCGGTGCAGGCGCCGGGCGAGTTCGCTCTTGGCGGTGCCGGGCGGGCCGATCAACAGGATGTGCTCGCCGGCCAGCGCGCCCAGCAGCGCCAGCCGCACCTCGGTGGCGCGCTCCAGCAGACCGGACTCCAGCGTGGCGAGCAGCCCGCGCAGGCGATCGGGCGTGGGCAGTCGGGCAGGGGAGAGGGCGTCGGCACGGATCATCTGGCGATTGTCGGCGGCCCGTGCGGGTGCTGCAATCCAGACCAGTGCCTACCAGGTGGTGTCGACGAACCGGTGCGGATCGAGGATCGCCACGTGCGAGCCGGCCAGATCGAGCGCGCGCGGCAGCAGATCGACCTGCGTGCGCCGGCTGGCGGTCAGCAGTTCACCATCGACGCGCAGGCGCAGTGGCTGCTCGCTCTCCACCAGCAGCGTGCGGCCCTGGCAGTGCGGTACCGGCGCGGCGGCCGAGGGCAGCCCGAGCGGTCGCAGCGGCCGCAGCCAGCGCGCCCAGCGGCCCGCGCCGCCGACGACCACGGTGTCGAACCAGCCGTCGTTCAACTCGATCGGCAGCCGCTCCGGCGTGCTCCATTCCGGCAGGCTGTTGCACAGCAGCACGCGCCGCGCCGTGCCGGTGGGCATCTTCTGCCCGTCCACCCAGACCGACCAGCCGGCGGCACCGTAGCGGCCGAGCCAGCCCGGGCGGTCGACGCGGACTTGCGAGATGAAGTGGACCGTGGTGTGCTCGGTCTCCAGCAGCCCGATGTCCACCGGGCCGGTCGGCGAACGCAGCGCGAACACCAGCGCCTGCGACCAGCTCAGTGCGTCCAGGCCCAGCGTGCGTGCCAGCAGGTTGTGCCGCCCAGCCGGCACCAGTCCGACCTTCAGCCCGCCCTTGAGCAGCGCTGGCAGCATGGCACTCACCGTGCCGTCCCCGCCGATCAGCACCACCCGGGTGCGCGGGGCGAGGATGGTGAGCATGGCCTTGGCCTCCGCGATGGAGTCCGGCATCAGCAGCGACACCCCTGGCGCGTGGCGCGACAGCCAGGCCGCGACCGGGCGGCGCAACTCGGCCGCACGCCCCCCACCGGCGCTGGGGTTCAACAAGGCGACGGCGGTGGACGGCGTCACCGGGCCCGATCAGTAGGCGTAGACACCACGCCCGCTCTTGCGGCCGAGATAACCGGCGGCCACGTATTCCTTCAGCAGCGGGCAGGGGCGGTACTTCGAGTCGCCGAACTGGGTCAGGTAGACCTCCATCACCGCCAGGCACACATCCAGCCCGACCATGTCCGCCAGCGCCAGCGGACCGATCGGCTGGTTGCAGCCGAGCTTCATGCCGGCGTCGATGTCCTCGGCCGTGGCCAAGCCTTCCGCCAGCACGAAGAACGCCTCGTTGATCATCGGCACCAGGATGCGGTTGACGACGAAGCCGGGCGCGTTCTTCACCGTGATCGGCGTCTTGCCCAGGCGCTCCGACAAGTCCTTGACCGCGGCGTGCGTGGCGTCCGAGGTTTGCAGGCCGCGGATGATCTCGACCAGCGCCATCAGCGGCACCGGGTTGAAGAAGTGCATGCCGATGAGGCGGTCCGGGCGCTTCGTCGTCGCCGCCAGTTGCGTGATCGAGATCGAGCTGGTGTTGGTGGCGACGATCACCTCCGGCGCCAGCATCGCGTCGAGCTGGCCGAGGATCTTGATCTTCAGCGCCTCGTTCTCGGTGGCGGCTTCGATGACGAACTGGGCGGCATTCAGCGCGGCGTAGTCGGTCGAGACGGTGATGCGGGCGAGGGCGGCGGCCTTCTGTTCGGGGCTGAGCTTGTCCTTCTTGATCAGGCGGTCGAAGCTGCCGGCGATGGTCGCCAGGCCCTTGCTGACCGCGGCGTCGCTGATGTCGACCATCACGACGCGGATGCCGGACTGCGCGCAGACCTGCGCGATGCCGTTGCCCATGGTGCCGGCGCCGACGATGCCGACGGTGTGGATGGAAGTGCTGGTCGGGGTCATGTGGGGAGTGCTCCGTTTTCGGGGTTGTTCTGCCGGCCGGATTTTGCCTTGGGTGGGTTCATGCACAGTTCATAGAATGACGCCCTTGTCCGCGAGACCCCCACAACAGCCATGACCGACGCCCTGAACGCCCTCTCCAAGTCCTTTGAGCCCGCCCCGATCGAAGCCCGGTGGGCGCCGCAGTGGGAGGCCAGCGGTGTCTATGCCCCGACGCTGGATCCGGCAAAGCCCAGTTTCTGTGTCCAGCTGCCGCCGCCGAACGTGACCGGCACGCTGCACATGGGCCACGCGTTCAACCAGACCATCATGGACTCGCTGACGCGCTACCACCGCATGTCGGGCGACAACACGCTGTGGGTGCCCGGCACCGACCACGCCGGCATCGCGACACAGATCGTCGTCGAGCGCCAGTTGCAGGGCCAGGGCGTCAGCCGCCACGACCTCGGCCGCAAGAACTTCGTCGCCAAGGTCTGGGAGTGGAAGCAGCAGTCCGGCGCCACCATCACGCAGCAGATGCGCCGCATGGGCGATTCGGTGTCGTGGGGCCACGAGTACTTCACGATGGACGAGAAGCTGTCCAAGGTCGTGACCGAGACCTTCGTGAAGCTCTATGACGAGGGGTTGATCTACCGGGGCAAGCGGCTGGTGAGCTGGGATCCGATCCTGAAGTCGGCGGTGTCCGATCTGGAGGTCGAGAGCGAGGAGGAAGACGGCTCGCTGTGGCACATCCGCTACCCGGTGGAAGGCTCGGACGAGTCGCTGGTCGTGGCCACGACGCGCCCGGAAACCATGCTCGGCGACACCGCCGTGATGGTCCACCCGGAAGACGAGCGCTACACCCACCTCATCGGCAAGCAAGTGCGCCTGCCGGTCACGGGCCGCCTCGTGCCGGTGATCGCCGATGACTACGTGGACAAGTCCTTCGGCACCGGCGTCGTCAAGGTCACGCCCGCGCACGACCAGAACGACTACCAGGTCGGCCTGCGCCACAAGCTGCCGATGCTGACCATCTTCGATCTGGAGGCCAAGGTCAGCGCCCATGAGGCCACCGACATCCCGGCCGAGTACGTCGGCGTGGACCGCTTCGTCGCCCGCAAGCAGCTCGTGGCCCGTTTCGAGGCCGAGGGCCTGCTGGTCGAGGTGAAGAAGCACAAGCTGATGGTGCCGCGCTGCGCCCGCACGGGGCAGGTGATCGAGCCGATGCTGACCGACCAGTGGTTCGTCGCGATGACCAAGGCGGGCGCGAACGGCAAGTCCATCGCCGAGGAAGCCATCGAGGCGGTGGACTCGGGCGACGTGAAGTTCGTGCCCGAGCAGTGGGTCAACACCTACAACCAGTGGATGAAGAACATCCAGGACTGGTGCATCTCGCGCCAGCTCTGGTGGGGCCACCAGATCCCGGCGTGGTACGGCGAGAGCGGCGAACTCTTCGTCGCCCGCAGCGAGGATGAAGCGCGTGCCAAGGCGACGGCTGCCGGTTATTCGGGGGCGCTGACCCGCGACGAGGACGTGCTGGATACGTGGTACTCGTCGGCGCTGGTGCCGTTCTCGACGCTGGGCTGGCCCGAGAAGACCATCGAGCAGGATCTCTTCCTGCCGTCGTCCGTGCTCGTCACCGGCTACGACATCATTTTCTTCTGGGTCGCCCGGATGATCATGATGACCAAGCACTTCACCGGCAAGGTGCCCTTCAAGCACGTCTACATCCACGGCCTCGTGCTCGACGCGCAGGGCAAGAAGATGTCCAAGTCCGAGGGCAACGTGCTCGACCCGGTGGACCTGATCGACGGCATCGAACTCGCGCCGCTGCTCGACAAGCGCACCACCGGCCTGCGCAAGCCGGAAACCGCGCCCAAGGTCCGCAAGGCCACCGAGAAGGAATTCCCGGACGGCATCCCCGCGTATGGCGCCGACGCGCTGCGCTTCACCTTCGCGGCGATGGCGACGTTGGGCCGAAGCGTCAACTTCGACTCCAAGCGCTGCGAGGGTTACCGTAATTTCTGCAACAAGCTGTGGAACGCGACCCGCTTCGTGCTGATGAACACCGAGGGCCAGGACTGCGGCCTGCTGGAGCACACCAAGGCGGACTGCGCGGAGGGCGGCAAGGCCCACGGCTACCTGCGCTTCAGCCCGGCGGATCGCTGGATCACGGGCGAGCTGCAGCGCGTCGAGCACGCCGTCGCGCAGGGCTTCAAGGACTACCGCCTCGACAACGTCGCCAACGCGATCTACCAGTTCGTCTGGGACGAGTACTGCGACTGGTACCTCGAAATCGCCAAGGTCCAGCTCCAGGTCGCCAAGGACGCCGGTGACGACGCAGCCGCCCGCGGCACGCGCCGCACGCTGATCCGCGTGCTGGAAACGACGCTGCGCCTGCTGCATCCGGTGGCGCCCTTCATTACCGCCGAGCTGTGGAACACCGTCGCTGTGGTGGCCGGGCGCAAGGCGGCGGATTCGGCCGACACGGTGGCGACGGTCGCCTACCCGGCCGCGCAACTGGAGAAGGTCGATCCGGTGGCCGACGCTTGGGTGGCGCGGCTGAAGGATCTGGTGGGCGTCGTGCGGGCGCTGCGCAGCGAGATGGGGCTGTCGCCGGCCGAGCGGGTGCCGCTGCTGACCTTCGGCGATGCGGACTTCCTCGTGTCGGCCGCCCCGGTGATCCGGGCGCTGGCCAAGCTGGGCGAGGTGCAGGTGATCGCCGACGAGGCGGCATTTGCGGCGGCCACCGAGATGGCGCCGGTGGCGGTGCAGGGCGCGGCGCGGCTGGCGCTGAAGGTCGAGATCGACGTGGCCGCCGAGCGCGAGCGCCTGGGCAAGGAAGTCGCTCGCCTGACGGGCGAGATCGCCAAGGCGACCGCCAAGCTGTCCAACGAGAGCTTCGTGGCCCGCGCCCCGGCGGCGGTGGTCGAGCAGGAGCGGGCGCGGATCGTGTTGTTCAGCGAGACGCTGGCGAAGCTGCAGACGCAACTGTCCCGGCTGGGCTGATCCGTTCGCGCAGCAGGGGCGGGTGCATGGCGGCGTGCCGTGCCCCGTCCCGCACGGTGGCTGGTGTGCGGCGCAGCACGTCGTGCACCTGCCGCGCCACGCCCCAGGCGCTGCGCAGGCGTGCCTCGCGGGTGTAGGAGGCCAGGCGGGGTGTGGTCTGCAGGCCCGCGGCGCCGTGGAGTGGCTGCCCTGGCTCCAGCGTCCCCGGTCCTACGCTGTCCAGCCAGGCCGCGGCCATCCGACCACTGTTGAGCAGGTCCGCCAGCACGGCCTCGTCGAACAGCTCGATCGGCGACATGCTCACCAGCACCTGCCCCGGCTTGCACCACGGCAGCACCCGGTCTCCCAGCAGACCGACGTAGCGGCTGTAGATCGGCAGGTGCAGGCACACCGCGTCCGACTGCTCGAACAGCTCGCGCAGGCCGACCGGCTGCACGCCCCAGCGTTGCCACTGTGCGCCGGTGGCGTGCAGGGCCGGGTCGTAGCCGCGCACCTGTGTGCCCAGGGACTGCAGCAGGGTGCCAAGCCGGCGGGCACCCGGCCCCATGCCGACCAGACCGACGGTGCAGTGCGCCAGTTCCCGGCCGACGATGCGGTGCGGCGCCAGCGGGTTCGGGCGCAGCAGGGTCAGCAGCGCACCCAGCATGAACTCGGCCTCGGCCGGTGCGGTCGCTTCCGGACTGCGCAGCACCTCGACGCCGGCGCGCGCGCAGGCGTCCAGATCGATGTGTTCCTGTCCGCCGACGATGCGGCCGATCGCGCGCAGCGACGGCGCCCGCGCCAGCACCCGGGCGTTGACTGGAATCTGCGCAGGCAGCATCACGGCGCGTGCCTGCGCCAGTGCCTCGGCGAAGCGCTTGCGGTCCTCGGTCAGGCGGGGGGCGTAGAAGCAATCATGGCGCGTCTGCAGCCATTGCAGTACCTCGGCTTCCAGGGGTTCGGCAACGAGCAGATCCATGATTTCGTGAGAGATTCGTGAGAGATGAACAGGCACTGATGTTAATCACGGGGGTGGTGTCTTGGGCCCCCCTGATCACGCGCTGTTTCGTCATGTTCCCATGCCAGAATTGAAGCAGTTTTGATGTTATCCAGGGACTCTCCGCACATGCAAATCAAGAAAGCCATCTTCCCCGTTGCCGGTCTGGGCACGCGTTTCCTGCCTGCCACCAAGGCACAGCCCAAGGAAATGATGCCGGTGGTCGACAAGCCGCTGATCCAGTACGCCGTCGAGGAAGCCTACGCGGCGGGTGTGCGCGAGATGATCTTCGTGACCGGCCGCCACAAGCGCCCGATCGAGGACCACTTCGACATGACCTTCGAGCTGGAAGTGGCGCTGGAAAACGCCAACAAGACCGAGCTGCTGGAGGTCGTGCGCAGCGTCAAGCCGAAGGACATGGAGTGCATCTATGTGCGCCAGGCGCAGGCGCTGGGCCTGGGGCACGCGGTGCTGTGCGGCCAGCGCCTGATCGGCAACGAGCCGTTCGCCGTGCTGCTCGCCGATGACCTGATGATGGGCGAGCCACCGGTGCTGGCGCAGATGGTCGAGCAGTACAAGGAGTGGCGTGCGTCGATCCTGGCCGTGCAGGAAGTGCCGGTCGAGCACACCAAGCGCTACGGCATCGTTGCCGGCACGCTGGTCAACGACCGCGTGATGGACGTGAGCAAGATCGTCGAGAAGCCGTCGCCGGAGACCGCTCCGTCACGTTGGGGTGTCGCCGGGCGCTACATCCTGACGCCGGGCGTGTTCCACGAGATCGCTGCGCAGCCGCGCGGCGTGGGTGGCGAGATCCAGCTCACCGACGGCATCGCCGCGCTGCTGCGCCGCGAGAAGGTGTTCGCCTACCGCTACGAAGGCCGCCGCTACGACTGCGGCAGCAAGGAAGGGTTCCTGGAGGCCAACGTCGAGCTGGCCCTGAAGCACCCGGAACTCGGCGAGTCGTTCCGCCAGTACCTGAAGAGTCTGGAACTCTGAGTTCCGGGTCTGGGTTCAGCGCCTGCGCAGCAGGTGCACGAACTCGTTGCCGGGCAGCGTCTCCTGCCCGAGCAGGGCATGGCCGGTCTGGCGCGCGAAGGCCTGGAAATCACGCAGTGAACCCGGGTCGGTCGCCAGCACCCGGAGCACCTGTCCACTGGTCAGATCGGCCAGCGCCTTCTTGGCTTTCAGGATGGGCAGCGGGCAGTTGAGTCCGCGGGTGTCGATTTCCTTGTCGGCGGTGGTCTGGGTGTCCATCAGGGCTCCTTGGCGGGCCTGATTCTAGTCATCCCGGGCCCACCGCTGCGTGCAGATTTTCAGCGCTGGTAGCGTTGCGCCAGCGCCTGCTGGGCGCTCACCCCGGTCTCGCCGACACGCTGGTAGCGGCCCGAACTGTCCAGCGTCCAGGCATCCCGCTCGTCGCGCAAATAGGGCACCAGGCATTCGTCGATGACACGCTGGCGCAGCGTGGCGTTCCGGATCGGCCAGGCAACCTCGATGCGGCGCAGCATGTTGCGTGTCATCCAGTCGGCGCTGCTGAAGTACAGCGCCTCGTCCGATTCTTCGGTGCCCCAGCGGAAATACAGCACCCGGGTGTGCTCCAGGAACCGCCCGACCACCGAGCGCACGCGGATGTGGTCGGTTTGCCCCGGCACACCTGGCGGCAGGGCACACGCGCCGCGGACAATCAGGTCGATGTCCGCTCCGGCCTGGCCGGCGGCGATCAGCGCGCGGATCAGCACCGGGTCAGTGAGTGCATTGAACTTGCAGACGATGCGCGCAGGTTGCCCGGCCCGGGCCGCTGCGGCGACCCGCCCGATCAGCGCCACCATCGTCGATTGCAGCGTGAACGGCGCCACCAGCAGGCGCCGGGTCGGGCGCAGCGTGTTCAGGCTGGCCAGATGCAGGAACACGGCGTCGGCGTCGGCGGTGATCTCGGGGTCGGTCGTGAGGAAGCCGATGTCGGTGTAGAGCCGCGCGGTCTTCGAGTTGTAGTTGCCCGTGGACAGGTGGCCATAGCGCACCAGACGGCGGCCCTCCTTGCGCGTGACCAGCAGCAGTTTGGCGTGGGTCTTCAGCCCGACGATCCCGTACACCACCTGCACGCCCACCGCTTCGAGCCGGTCGGCCCAGTCGATGTTGGCCTCCTCGTCGAAGCGCGCCTTCAGCTCGACCACCGCCAGCACCTCCTTGCCGCGCTGTGCTGCCTCGATCAGCAGGCCCATCAGCGCTGACTCGCTGCCGGTGCGGTAGATGGTCTGCTTGATGGCGAGCACCTGCGGATCCTCGACCGCTTCGCGCAGGAACTGCACCACCGGATCGAAGGACTCGAAGGGCTGGTGGGTCAGGATGTCGCGCTCCGCCATGCAGTCCATGACGCGGCGGCCGAGTGGGAGCTGATCGACGGGCCAGGACGGCTCGTGTGGCACGAAGCGCAGCGCGGGCGCCTCGGCGCGGTCGATGAGCGTGTTCATGCGCACCAGATTCACCGGCCCGTTGACACGGTAGAGCGCTGCGGCGGGCAGATCGAACTGCGTGAGCAGGAAATCCGACAGGCGCGCCGGACAGGTGTTGACGACCTCGATGCGCACGGCGCGGCCGTAGTGGCGGGTCGTCAGCTCGCTGCGCAGGGCCTGGCGCAGGTTGGTGACATCGTCCTCGTCGACGTCCATGTCCGAGTCGCGCGTCACGCGGAACTGCGAGAACGCCAGCACCTCGCGCTCGGGAAACAGCTCGCCCAGGTGCGCCCGGATCACGCTGGTCAGCAGCACGAAGACCTGCTGGCCGCCCGCCAGCCGCTCCGGCAGGCGGATCACCCGCGGCAGCACCCGCGGTACCTTGACGATGGCGATGGTGTTCTCGCGCCCGAAGGCGTCGATGCCGGCGAGTTGCGCAATGAAGTTCAGCGACTTGTTGGCGACCTGCGGGAAGGGATGCGCCGGGTCCAGCCCGACCGGCACCAGCAGCGGCTGCACTTCGCGGTGGAAGAACTGTGACACCCACTGCCGCTGGGCGGTGTTGCGGTCGGCGTGGTTGACGATGACGATCTGCTCGGCAGCGAGTGCGGGCATGACCTCGTCGTTGAAGATGCGGTACTGCTCGTCGATCAGCGCGTGGGCGTCAGCCGCCACCGCGGCCAGATCGACATGACCGGCGCGGCTGTCGGACAGGCGGGCGGCGTCGATCACGTCCGTGAAGCGCACTTCGAAGAACTCGTCCATGTTCGACGAGACGATGCAGATGTAGCGCAGCCGCTCCAGCAGCGGCACGTCCGCGCGGCGGGCCTGCGCCAGCACACGCCGGTTGAATTCCAGGATCGCGCGTTCGCGGCTGAGCAGCGGGATCGGATCAGGCGCGGTCGATGTGGGTTCGGGCATCCTGCGATGCTAGGCCTGCTGCGTGACCGGTTCGTGACAATCGTGGCGGCGCTGCGCCGGAAGTCTCAGCCGGTTTGCACGGTCTGCAGCCGCAGCAGGCCGACCTTGGACCAGGCCTCGACCTCGCCTTGCAGCAGATGCAGCGTGCGGGGGTGTTGCGCTGCCCAGCCGGCGGTGAAGCTCAGGCGGAGCTGGCGCCCTTCGGCGGACAGTGCCGGCAGCGGCTGCTCCGGCGCGCTGCGGGCATGGCACAACAGCACCGCCAGCCGAAGCGCCATCACCTGCGCGGCCAGCGCAGGGTCAGCCAGCGCCGCCTCGATCTTGCGCAGCCCGCCGCGGTGGCCGAGGACCAGGTCGGCCAGACGGCGCTGCTGGTTCTGCGAGAAGCCGGGGGCGTCCACATGGCCGACCAGATAGGCGCTGTGGCGGTGGTGGTCGTGGTGCGAGACCATCATGCCGATCTCGTGCAGCGCGGTGGCCCAGCCGAGTTCGCGCTGGTGGTCGAGCGTGGCGCGGGGCTGTACCTGCCGGTAGAGCGGGCCGGCGACGCCCTGCACCCGGTGCGCCTGGGCGACATCGACGCGGAACCGCTGCTGCAGATCGACCACGGTGTCATCGCGCAGATCGTGGTGGGCGGGATCGCGGTCGGCGGCGAGGCGCTCTTCGAGGTCGAAGATCACGCCCTGGCGCAGCGCTCCCCGTGCCGGCTGCAGCGCCCCGATGCCGAACTGCGCCGCCAGTGTGCTGAGAATGGCCAGCCCGCCACCGAGCACGGCGCGGCGCTCCGGCTTGAGGCCCGGCAACTTCAGCGCGTCCTGGTGTCCTGCGGCGATGCACGCCTGGATGCACCAGCGCAAGCCCTCGGGCGTGATCGCGCCGTCGGTGATGCCGCTGGCGGCCAGCAACTGCGACACTGCGCCGGCCGTGCCCGACGATCCCAGCGCCTCGACCCAGTGTTGCCGGGAGAACTGCGCCAGCGCCTCCTCCAGCTCGGCCCCTGCGGCGATCTGGGCCGCCTCGAAGCGTTCTGCGGTGAACTGGCCGTCGGGGAAGTACTGCATCGACAGGCTGACGCTGCCGATGTGGAAGGACTCGGCCTGCAGCGGCGTGGTGCCGACGCCGATGATCATCTCGGTCGAGCGCCCGCCGATGTCCACGACCAGGCGCTGCCGGTCCGAGGGCTGCAGCCGCGCCACCCCCTTGTAGATCAACCGGGCTTCCTCGCGGCCGGAGATCACCTCGACCGGATGCCCCAGCGCTTCGCCGGCCCGCGCCAGGAAGGCGTTGCGGTTGGTGGCTTCCCGCAGTGTCTGGGTGGCCACGGCGCGCAGCTGTCTCGACGGAATGCCGGCCAGCCGGCTGCGAAAACGCGCCAGACAGGCCAGCCCGCGCAGCGCAGCTTCCTCGCTCAGCACGCCGTCGGCATCGAGGCCGGCGCCCAGGCGCACGGTGTCCTTGAGGTAGTCGATGCGGCGGTAGCGGCCGTGGGTGATCTGGCCGATTTCGAGCCGGAAGCTGTTCGAACCGATGTCGATCGACGCGAGCACGCCACGCCAGGACGGTCCGGCAGTGGAAGTGGGGGGCACGGCAGAGTCGGTCTGGGCTGGCATGGCCCTATTGTCCATGCCTCGGCCGAGGGCTTGCCCTGGCGCCTGGCTGAAGGCGCCTGCGTTCCTAGAATGCGCGCTTGCCCAGCAACGGAGACTCCCATGACCGACCCCGTGAACCGCGCCGAATTCGACAGCCTCACCCCCAGCCAGGACTTCACCCGGCGCAGCTTCGTGCAGACTGCCATCGGCAGCGGGTTCGCGGCGGCGGTGTTGCCGGTCGTGGCGCAGAACGTCATCAACACGCCGTCGGATGGCCTGGTGGTGGGGGAGGTCACCATCGACGTGGGCGGATTCAAGATGCCCGCCTACCGGGCCGCACCGGCGGGGGGCAAGAACCTGCCGGTGGTGCTGGTGCTCAGCGAGATCTTCGGCGTCCACGAGCACGTCGCCGATGTCGCCAGGCGGTTGGCGCGGCAGGGCTATCTGGCCATTGCGCCAGAGCTGTTCGTGCGCCAGGGCGATGCGGGCAGCTATGGCGAGATGGCCAAGCTGATGAGCGAGGTCATCGGCAAGGTGCCGGATGCGCAGGTGCTGGGTGACCTCGACGCGGCTGTCGCCTGGGCCGCGGCCCATGGCGGTGACACCGCACGGCTGGCCGTCACCGGTTTCTGCTGGGGCGGGCGCATCACCTGGCTCTACGCCGCGCACAACCCCAAGGTCAAGGCCGGCGTGGCGTGGTACGGCCGCCTGGTCGGCAATGCGACGGCGCTGATGCCGCGCCATCCGGTCGAGCTGGCCGGTGAACTCCATGGCGCAGTGCTGGGACTCTACGGCGGGCAGGACAGCGGCATTCCGCTGGACACGGTCGAGAAGATGAAGACCGCGCTCGCCGCTGGCAGCGCGGCGGCGAAGCGTTCCGAGTTCGTCGTCTATCCGGACGCGCCGCACGCCTTCCACGCCGACTACCGCCCCAGCTACCGCCAAGCTGCGGCGCAGGACGGTTGGGCACGCTGCCTGGCGTGGTTCAAGGCGAACGGCGTCGCCTGAATCGCGACCTAAGTCCCCCCCGATGTGACCGCGATCAAGCAGGGGGGCCGGGAAGGTCTTGTGCTTCTGGTGCCGCCAGTACACTGCCGCACCGTTTCCTGGATCTCCCCGCTGCATGATCTCGCGCCGCCGTTGTCTCTCTTCCTCCGCTGCCGCGCTGCTGGCGCTGGCCTGTGATGTTCGCGCACAGGGGGCCGCCTCCGCGCCGGCCAAACCGGTTGTGGCGGCTGCGTCTGCACCGGTCGTGGCCCGCCCGCCGATCTTCGTGCTCAACTCGCTGGACGCGACCATCAGCGTGATCGACCCGGTCAGCATGACCGAACTGCGCCGCCTGCCCACCGGCAAGGAGCCGCACCACCTCTACCTCTCGCCGGACGAGAAGTCGCTGCTGGTGGCCAATGCGGTCGGCAACACGATCACGCTGGTCGATCCGCGCACCGGCCAGATCCAGCGCACGATGACCGACATCGTCGATCCGTACCAGCTGCGCTTCTCGCCCGACATGAAGTGGTTCGTCACCGCGGCGAACCGGCTCAACCACATCGACCTCTACCGCGTCACGCGCCCGGCCGCAGGCGGCTTCGAGCTGGCCCTGACCAAGCGTCTGCCCACCGGCAAGACGCCCAGCCACGTCATCATCGACACGAAGTCCACCGTGGTCTACGCCAGCATCCAGGACGACGACCAGATCACGGCGATCGACCTGGCCAGCCAGACGACGCGCTGGACCGTGCCGTCCGGCAAGACGCCGGCCGACGTGTTCCTGAGCGCGGACGACAAGACCTTGCTGGTCGGCCTGACTGGGGATGCCTTCGTCGAGGCCTACGACGTCAGCGTCACGCCGCCGAAGCTGGTCAAGCGCATCCCGACCGGTGCCGGCGCCCACGCCTTCCGCGCCTGGGGCGACCAGCGGCATGTGCTGGTGAGCAACCGCGTGGCCAACACCATCAGCCGCATCGACATCCAGACCCTCGCCGTGGTGGACAACTACCCGGCGCCGAGCGGTCCGGACTGCATGGACCTCTCGCCCGACCGCAAGTTCATCTACGTGGCTTCGCGCTGGGCCGGCAAGCTGACCGTGATCGACACGGAGCAGAAGAAGGTGGTGCGCCAGATCAATGTCGGCAAGTCGCCGCACGGTGTCTGGACGCTGGAGCACGCCGGCCGGCTGTGAAGACCTGATGAAACGACCGATCACGCCTGGACTGGCGGCGGCCGCGCTGGCGCTGGTGCTGGCGACCGGCAGCGCGCAGTCGGCCTCCTGCGACCGGCCGCTGTTCCTGACCTTCGACACCGGCCACATGGGCGTGGCGCCGCTGGTGGCCGAGGTGCTGGCGCGCCAGCAGGTCAAGGCCACCTTTTTCCTCGCCAACGAGAAGACGCTGAACGACGGCCGCAGCCTCGACGCGCAGTGGGCGCCGTGGTGGAAGGCGCGGGCGGCGGAAGGGCACCTGTTCGGCTCGCACACCTTCGACCATGTCTACTGGCGTGCCGACCGGTCTGACGGCAGCTTCGACATCCGCCCGACCTTCGGCCCGCAGGCCGACCGCACAGTCCGCATGGAGGCCGCGGCCTACTGCACCGAATTGCAGCGCTCCGCCACCCGCTTCACCGAGATGACTGGCCAGCGCATGGCCCCGCTGTTCCGTGCGCCGGGCGGCAAGACGTCGCCCGCGCTGCTGGCGGCGGCCGGGCAGTGCGGCTGGCAGCATGTGCCGTGGAGTCCGGCGGGGTTTCTCGGCGATGAACTGTCGAGCGAAAAATTCCCCAACGCCGCTTTGCTGCAGAAGGCGCTGCGCGACATCCGTCCCGGTGACATCCTGCTGGCGCACCTGGGCATCTGGTCGCGCCAGGATCCGTGGGCGCCTGCCGTGCTGGAGCCGTTGCTCATTGGCCTGAAGCAGCGTGGCCACTGCTTTGCGACCTTGGCCGAGCACCTGGCCTATCGCGAGGCAGTACGCAAAGGGTCGATCACACCATGATCGATGCGCTTGTCGAGCTGTTCGGGACCTTGCAGCAGTGGCTGTTCGAGGCCGCGGTGCAGCCGGTGGTGTTCGCGCTCGGCGGCGGCTCGATCCTGGAGGACGCCTACGATGCCACTGGCTGGCTGCTGGTCGGCCTGCTGCAGATCGGGGTGATGCTGGTGGTGATCGGGCCGCTGCAGCGCTGGCGGCCCGTCGAGCCGCTGACGGACCGGGCGGCGGTGCGCGTGGATGTGCTCTACACGCTGCTGCACCGACTCGGCTTGTTCCGGGTGGCGATGTTCTTCGCGGTCGATCCGCTGTGGGATGGACTGCGCGGCTGGCTGGTGGTGCAGGGGGTCACCGGCTGGCAGCTCGACACGCTGATCGCGCCACTGTGGCCGGGGGTGAGCGACACGGCACTGGCGGCGTTCGTGGTCTACCTCGTGGTGTTCGATTGTGCCAACTACCTGATCCACCGCGCCCAGCACCAGTTCGATTGGTGGTGGGCGCTGCACGCCGTGCACCACAGCCAGCGCCAGATGACGATGTGGACCGACAACCGCAACCACCTGCTCGATTCGGTGCTCGTCGATCTGGTGCTGGTGCAGCTCGGCCACGCGATCGGCGTCGCGCCGGGGCAGTTCGTGGCGGTGGTGGCGCTGTCGCAACTGGTCGAGAGCCTGTCGCATGTCAATGCGCGGCTGGGCTTCGGCTGGCTCGGCGAGCGGCTGCTGGTCAGCCCGCGCTTCCACCGTCTGCACCACAGCCTGGGGCTCGGCCACGAGTCTGGCGGCAAGGGCACGCTGGGTGGACACAACTTTGCGGTGCTGCTGCCGGTGTGGGATGTCCTGTTCGGCACGGCGCGCTTCCAGGGCGGTGACCTCGCCACCGGCATCCGCGACCAGTTGCCCGAGGAGGGCGGGCGGGACTACGGGCGCGGGTTCTGGACGCAGCAGTGGCTGGGGTTGCTGAGGCTGGTCGGGCGGGCCTGACGCGCGCTTTAACGCTCGGGCATGCCCGCCCGGCGCAGGCCGCTCTTGAAACGGGCATCGAACTGCCTGAACGCGGCGTTGTCATCCGGCATGTGGTTCCATTGCGCAATGGTTCGGGTGTGCGTGTTGTTCAAGGCCAGGTAGCGTGCCAGCATGGTCCGTGCCTCTGCATCACGCCCGGTCAGGGCCAGGATCGATGCCAGCCCCGCGTGTGCGGGCGGGTTTTCAGGGGCCGCCGCCACCGCGCGGCGCAGCCACAGCACCGCTTCTTCGTCGCGCATCGGCTTGCGCACCGAGGCGAAACCATGCCGCCTCGCATTGCAGGGCCAGATCCTCGGCGTCGAAGTCGGTGTGCGCCGGCTTCGGGCGTCGTCCGTCGGCCTGGACCAGCTCTGCGTTCAGCGCGCCGGCCAGGCGCGTGACGATGCGGTCCTGGGTGTGCAGGAGACCGGTTCGAGGGGTGTCGAACTGGTCGGACCAGAGGACGGTCGAGGTCTGCGTGTCCACGAGCCTGGCGCTGATGCGCAGTTGTTCGCCGCTGTCCAGCACGCTGCCTTGCAAGGCATAGCGCACCCCGAATTGGGTACCGACCTGTCGGGGATCGGCCTCGGCACCCTTCAGGGTGAATGCACTGCCCGGCGCGATCACCAGGGCGCCGCGAATGTGCGCGAGCGCGGTCGTCAGGTCGTTGGTGATGGCATCGGCCAGGTACTCCCGGGTCGGATCGGGACCGAGGTGGGCGAAGGGCAGCACCACCAGCGACAGCCGCGGTGCGGCCAGGCTCCGACCGCGATCGACCCAGAAGATGGCGGACAGCACCAGCACAAGCGCCAACAGAAGGGCTGCAACGGACCGCACGAGTCCTTGAACCGGCAAGCCCTTGCGGCCCGCCGTCGCCACCGCCACCGGGTTGTGGTGTTCACCGTCCGGCGGTGGCGCTGTGGACGCTTTCGGATCGGACGCCTGCACGGACAGGGCGAACAGGTAGCCGCGCCGGGTGATCGTGCGGATCATCTGCTGATCGCCGTCGCCCAGTGCTGCACGGATTTCGCTGATGCAGCGGGTCAGTGAATCTTCGGTGACCACCACACCGGGCCAGACCGCTGCCAGCAGCTCGTCCTTGGTGACAAGGCGCTCCGGGTGGGTGACCAGGTAGTGCAGCAGGGCGAAGCTCTTGGGACGCAGGGCGATTTCCGTGCCGGCGCGGTGCAGGCAGGCACGCGAACAATCGACATCGAAGACGCCGAATCGATAGCGATCCACAGGCATCGGCGCCACGCAAGCCTCTCCCAAGTTGCGCATTTCGGCACCTTCAGCGCGCTTTCAGCGCAAGTTCAGCCAACCTTCACCGCCTTGCCAGGACCAACCGGCTGCACCCGGCGCCGAATGGGGCTTCCACCCACCCCAAGGATGCGCCATGGCCCACGCCTTCACCCTGACATCGGAACATACACCCTGGCTGCGGATCGGTGTGGCGGGTTGGCTCGGCCTGGCGGGCATGGCGGCCGCCGCCGCACCGGATCTGCTGCTGGTCAACGCCAAGGTGTTCACGGCGGACCCGGCCCAGCCCTATGCCCAGGCGGTCGCCATCGAAGCGGGACGCATTCTCGCGGTGGGCAGCGACGAACAGGTGCGCGTCCTGGCCGGGCCGGGCACCCGCATCATCGACACCGGTGGGCGCCTGGTGACACCGGGCCTGATCGAGGCCCATGTGCATCTCGGGCCGCCCTTGCCCACGCCACCGCTGGCGATGCCGAACCTGCCGTTCCCGGGGCCGTCCGGCGAGCAGGTGCTGGCCGTGGTGGAGCAGGCGGCGAAGGCGCGCACCGATTGGATCAGCGCCTTCATCGGTCCGCTGGCGGCACGCGACCGCCGCAACTGGCGCCTCGCACTGGATGGCGTGGCGCCGAACACACCGGTCACGCTGCGCGGATTCTTTGGCCACCTCACCCTCGTCAACAGCGAGGCCCTGCGCCGACTGGGGATCACCGAAGCGGTGACCGATCCCCTGGGCGGCTGGTGGGGCCGGGATGGCAGCGGCCGACTGGACGGCAGCGTCTACGAGGAGGCGCAGCGGGCGAGTTCGATGCAGGCGCCACCGCCCGTGCTGGCCAAGGCCTTCGGCGACGCTGCCCAGCGTTATGCCCGCTGGGGGGTCACCTCGGTCCATCTCATGAACAACGACAAGTCCCTGCAGGCCACGCTCGACGGACTCGCCCTGGCCAACACCGGGCAGAAATGGACGGTCTATTCGTGGGCGATGCCGGTGCAGCGCATCCCGGATGCCTGGTCGGTCATCGATGCGGCCCCCCGGCAGATACCACCCAGAATCCGCATCGAGGGGCCGAAGTGGATGCTCGACGGCACGCCGCTGGAACAGAACTCCTTTCAGCGGGAAGCCCATCCCGGTCGGCCCGGCTGGTTCGGGCGGTCGAATTACACCCAGGACCAGATCACCACGCTGCTGCGACTCGCGCTGGAGCGGCCGACCCAGCTCGCGCTGCACGTGGTCGGTGATGCGGAAACCGACCGCTTGCTCCGGACGATGGAGCAGCTTGCGCCGGCGTCCGCGTGGCAGGCCAAGCGCGTGCGTTTCGAGCATGGTGATGGTCTGCGCCCTGAAACCCTGGCGCAGGCCGCACGGCTGGGCGTCGTCGTGGTCCAGAACCCGACCCACCTGCCGCCCCCGCCGATGCCGGGCGCTCTGGTGATCACCAACCAGACCTTGCTGCTGAAGAGCTTGCTGGTGGCGGGCATTCCACTCGCGCTCGGATCGGACGGGGGGCCGACGGAACAGAACCCGTTCCTGAACCTGATGCTGGCCAGCCTGTACCCGGCCAGGCCCGGCGAGGCCTTGTCACGCGAACAGGCGCTGACGGCCTACACCGCCGGCGCCGCCTACGCCGAAGGGCAGGAGCGGCGCAAGGGGCGCATCGCGGTGGGGCTGGCGGCCGATCTGGCGGTGCTGTCGCAGGACGTGTTGACCGTTCCGGTGCGCCAGTTGCCGGCCACGACCAGTCTGCTGACGCTGGTGGATGGTGAAGTGATCTTCGAGGACGCGGTGTTCACGCAGGCCAGGTAAGCCGCCACGCTGCACACGGCGTTGGCCGAGTCGCTATGCTGGCGCCCATGTCCAAAGTCCTTGATGCCTTCTGGCGCGCGCTGACGTATTGCCTTCTGCCGCGCGTGATCCTCCTGTCGCTGCTGCCCGTGCTGCTGCTGGGCGGGTTTGCATTCGGGCTGGCGTGGTTTTTCTGGGATCCGGCGGTCGAAGGTGCACGGCGATTCGTGCTCGACACGCCGCTGCTGGCGCCCGTCACCGCGTGGATCGACCAGTTCACCGGTGGCGCCTTCCGCAGCGTGATCGGGCCGCTGATCGTGGTGGTGCTGGCGGTGCCGGTGATGATCGTGGCGTCGCTGCTGCTGGTGTCCACCTTCATGGGCTCGACCGTGGTCACCCTGGTGGCACGTCGGCGTTTCGTGACGCTGGAGCGCCACCACGGCGGCCGCTGGTGGCAGGCGCTGTGGTGGTCGCTCGGCTCGACCGTGGTGGCGCTGGCCGTGATGGTGGTCAGTCTGCCGCTGTGGGTGATTCCGCCGCTGGCGCTGCTGGTTCCGCCGCTGATCTGGGGTTGGCTGACCTACCGCGTGATGGTCTATGACGCGCTGGCCGACCACGCCACGCACGACGAGCGGCTGGCCGTGATGCGCCGCCACCGCGGGCCGTTGCTGCTCATCGGCATCGTCTCGGGCTACCTGGGCGCGGCGCCGTCGCTGATCTGGGCCATGGGCGCGCTGGCGCTGCCGATGATGCCGCTGCTGATCCCGGTGTTCGTCTGGCTCTACACGCTGGTGTTCGTGCTGGCGTCGCTGTGGTTCACGCATTACAGCCTGGCTGCGCTTGACGCGATGCGCCGCGAACCCACGCCGGACGTGCTGCCGCCTGTGGCGGTGCCTCCCCCGGCGTTGCCCGATTCTTCACCCACCCCCATCGCCCTCCCATGAACTTCGGCCTCATCATCATCGGCGACGAGATCCTCTCGGGCAAACGCCAGGACAAGCACCTCGCCAAGGTCATCGAACTGCTGTCGGCCCGCGGCCTGTCGCTGGCCTGGAGCACCTACGTCGGCGACGACCCGCGCCGCATCACCGACACGCTGCGTGGCGCATTTGCCAGCGGTGACGTGGTGTTCTCCTGCGGCGGCATCGGCGCGACACCCGACGACCACACGCGCCAATGCGCGGCGGCGGCGCTGGGCGTGCCGCTCGAACTGCATCCCGAAGCCTGCGAACTCATCATGGAGCGTGTGCGCCAGATGGCGATCGAGAAAGGCTGGAGCGACGACCCGACCCACCCCGACACCATCCACCGCACGAACATGGGCGTCTTCCCGGTCGGCGCGCAGATCATCCCCAACCCGTACAACAAGATCCCCGGCTTCTCGGTCGGCGAGGTGCATTTCGTGCCCGGCTTCCCGGTGATGGCGCACCCGATGATCGAGGCGCTGCTTGACACCCGCTACGCGCACCTGCACGGCGCCGGGGTGCAGGAGGAACGCTCCATCATCGTCTACGGTTCGATGGAGGCCAGCCTCACGCCGCTGATGATCGACATCGAGGCGCGCTTCGAGGGCATCAAGGTCTTCAGTCTGCCCAGCGTGGACCATCCGGTGCATGGTCGGCACATCGAACTTGGCGTCAAGGGCCCGCCGGGCGAGCACCTGCTGCGCGCCTACGCCGCCCTGCGTGCCGGCTTGCAGGCGCCCCATATCGAAACAGGCCCCGAAATGGTGCGTTAAAAGCACCAACTTTGTGCCTTGATGGTCGGCGCTGCATGGCGGTGCCCGAGCCGGCCACAACGTGCAAAGCGTCCATCTCGCCATGGGCGTGGGCATGGATTCTGCTACATTGCTCGGCGGTTCTCAGCCCGGCTGGGAACCCTACAAACACCCCCCTTTCTGATCTCGCTACTCGCTAGGAGCCTCCTGATGGCCAAGACCGTCGCCGACGTGATGAAGATGGTGAAGGAAAACGAAGTCAAGTTCGTTGACTTCCGTTTCACCGACACCCGTGGCAAGGAACAGCACGTCACAGTGCCCGTTTCCCACTTCGATGAAGACAAGTTCACGTCGGGTCACGCCTTCGACGGTTCGTCCATCGCAGGCTGGAAGGGCATCGAAGCCTCGGACATGCAGCTCATGCCCGACGCCAACACGGCCAACATCGATCCCTTCTTCGAAGAGACGACGATGATCATGACGTGTGACGTCATTGATCCGGCCGACGGCAAGCCCTACGAGCGCGACCCGCGTTCGCTGGCCAAGCGTGCCGAGGCGTACATGAAGTCGACCGGCCTGGGCGACACCGCCTTCTTCGGTCCGGAACCCGAGTTCTTCGTGTTCGACAGCGTGCGCTGGGGTGCGGACATGTCCGGCTCCTTCTGCTCGATCGAGTCGGAAGAAGCGGCCTGGAACACCGGCAAGGACTACGAGCACGGCAACAAGGGCTTCCGCCCGACCGTCAAGGGTGGTTACTTCCCCGTGCCGCCGGTCGATTCTGGCCAGGACATGCGCTCGGAGATGTGCCTGATCCTCGAATCGATGGGCATCCCGGTCGAAGTGCACCACCACGAAGTGGCGAACGCCGGCCAGATGGAAATCGGCACCCGTTTCAGCACGCTGATCCAGCGCGCCGACTGGGTCCAGCTCCAGAAGTACATCATCCACAACGTCGCGGGCGCCTACGGCAAGACCGCCACGTTCATGCCGAAGCCGATCGTCGGCGACAACGGGTCGGGCATGCACGTCCACCAGTCGGTGTGGAAGGATGGCGTCAACCTGTTCGCCGGTGACGGCTATGCGGGCCTGAGCGACTTCGCGCTGTACTACATCGGCGGCATCATCAAGCACGCCCGTGCGCTGAACGCGATCACCAACCCCGGCACCAACAGCTACAAGCGCCTGGTCCCGGGCTACGAAGCCCCGGTGAAGCTGGCCTACTCGGCCAAGAACCGCTCGGCCTCGATCCGCATTCCGTACGTCGCCAATCCGAAGGGCCGCCGCGTCGAAGCGCGTTTCCCGGATCCGCTGATGAACCCGTACCTGGGCTTCGCCGCGCTGCTGATGGCCGGCCTGGACGGCGTCGAGAACAAGATCCACCCGGGCGAAGCTGCCACGAAGGATCTGTACCACCTGCCGCCGGAAGAAGACGCGCTGATCCCGACCGTGTGCTCGTCGCTGGAACAGGCGCTGGAGTATCTGGACAAGGGCCGTGCGTTCCTGACCAAGGGTGGCGTGTTCACCGACTCGTACATCGACGCGTACATCGACCTGAAGATGCAGGAAGTCCAGCGCATGCGCATGACGACCCATCCGATCGAGTTCGACATGTACTACACGCTGTGATGTCGCCGTGACCTGATCCCCGATCGGGTCTGGTGTGATGCAGAGGCGGCCCGCGGGCCGCCTTTTTCATGGGCGATACTGCCGCGATGAGCATGACTTCCCTTCAACGCACGCTGCGCACGGTGGTGGCGCTGGCCCTCGCGGTCGGCGCGACTGCGGTCGGCGCCCAGGAGCGGCCGGTCTACCGCTGCCCCGGCAACCTCTACACCGACCAGTACAGCGCCAAGGAGGCGGCTGATCTGGGCTGCAAGATGCTCGACGGCGCGCCGGTCTCGGTGGTGCAGTCGTCCGTGCGGCGTGCACCAGCGGGCGGTGGCGGGGAGGGCGGTGCTGTTCGGCCGGCCAGTGGTGCGGCGCCGGCGGTGCGCGCCAGCGGCGAGATGCGCATCGATCCCGCACAGCAACGCGCCCGCGACAGCGACGCCCGGCGCATCCTGGACGCTGAGCTGGCCAAGGAGGAGGAGCGCCTTGCCGCCCTCCGCAAGGACTACAACAACGGTGAACCCGAGCGCCGTGGCGACGAGCGCAACTACGCCCGGTACCAGGAGCGCGTGGCCGAGATGAAATCCGCCATCGCCCGCAAGGAAGCCGACATTGCCGCCCTCAAGCGCGAACTCACCAAGCTGCCCACCCCGTGAACCTGCTGCGTACCCATGCCCACGCCTTCGACGCGTTCGACCACCTGGCCACGATGGTGGCCGTGCTGCGCCGTGATGGCCGCTGCACCTATGTGAATGCCGCGTTCGAGAGCGTGCTGGGCCTGCCCCGGCGGGTCTTGCAGCGCGGGCGGGTGTTCGACTGGTTTGTCGATCCGGCCACGCTCAAGGTCACCTTCGATGCGGTGGTGGCCAACGAATTCGCCACGGCGCGGCTGGAAGCCCTGCTGCGCCGCCCGCCCAGTGCGACCTCGGGGGAGCCGCTGCCGGTCCACGCCATCGTCACCCAGATCGACCACGGCGAGCAGGTGCTGCTGGAGCTGGTCGAGATCGAGCAGCAGACCCGCCAGGACCGCGAGGCCCGCACGCTCGACCAGGCCCGCGTCACCAAGGAGCTGATTCGCAACCTCGCCCACGAGATCAAGAACCCGCTGGGGGGCATCCGCGGCGCGGCGCAGTTGCTGGAGATGGACCTGGAGAGCAAGGCACTGCGCGAGTACACCCAGGTCATCATCCACGAGGCCGACCGGCTGCAGGCGCTGGTGGACCGGCTGCTGGCGCCGCACCGCCGCCCGCACATGGTCACGGACGTCAACATCCACGAAGTGCTGGAGCGGGTGCGGGCGCTCATCCTGGCCGAGTTCCCCAAGGGGCTGACGGTGCAGCGCGACTACGACATCTCGCTGCCCGAGTTCCGCGGCGACGGTGAGCAGCTGATCCAGGCCGTGCTCAACATCACCCACAACGCAGCGCAGGCGCTGGCCACGCGGCGGCTGGACGAGGGCGATGCCCGCATCGTGCTGCGCACCCGCGCGGCGCGGCAGGTGACGATCGGGCGCCAGCGCTACCGGCTGGCACTGGAATTGCATATTGAAGACAACGGACCCGGCGTGCCGCCCGAGATCCGTGATCGCATCTTCTTCCCGCTGGTCTCCGGCCGGGACGGGGGTTCGGGCCTCGGACTGACGCTGGCACAGGACTTCATCCAGCAGCACCACGGCCTGATCGAATGCGAAAGCGAACCTGGGTGCACGCTGTTCAAGATACAGATTCCTCTGCCCTGAGCGCACACCGCCCAACACCGCCCATGAAACCCATCTGGATCGTTGACGACGACCAATCCATCCGCTTCGTGCTGGAGAAGGCGCTCGCCCGTGAAGAGCTGCCGGTGCGCAGCTTCACGAATGCCCGCGATGTGCTGACTGCGCTGGAGGACGACGCTCCGCAGGTGCTGGTGAGCGATATCCGCATGCCGGGCGGCACGGGCATCGACTTGCTGGTCAAGGTCAAGGCCAAGTATCCGGGCCTGCCGGTGATCATCATGACGGCGTATTCCGACCTGGACAGCGCCGTCTCGGCCTTCCAGAGTGGCGCCTTCGAGTACCTGCCCAAGCCCTTCGATCTGCCCAAGGCGGTGGCGCTGATCCGCCGCGCGGTGGACGAGAGCCTGCGCGAGGAGAGCGTGGACGAGGCCACCGCCGAGGTGCCCGAGATGCTCGGGCAGGCGCCGGCGATGCAGGACGTGTTCCGCGCCATCGGCCGGCTCAGCCAGAGCAACGTCACCGTGCTGATCACGGGCGAGTCCGGCTCGGGCAAGGAGCTGGTGGCGCGCGCGCTGCACAAGCACAGCCTGCGCGCGGGCGGTCCGTTCGTGGCGATCAACACCGCGGCGATCCCGAAGGATCTGCTGGAGAGCGAACTCTTCGGCCACGAACGCGGTGCCTTCACAGGGGCACAGGCCACGCGCCGCGGCCGTTTCGAGCAGGCCGAAGGCGGCACGCTCTTCCTCGATGAGATCGGTGACATGCCGTTCGATCTGCAGACGCGGCTGCTGCGCGTGTTGTCGGACGGCCAGTTCTACCGCGTCGGCGGGCACCAGCCGCTGAAGTCGAACGTGCGCGTGATCGCCGCGACCCACCAGCACCTGGAAGAGCGGGTGCGCGACGGTGCGTTCCGCGAAGACCTCTTTCACCGACTCAACGTCATCCGCCTGCGCCTGCCGGCGCTGCGCGAGCGGCGCGAGGACATTCCCGCGCTGGCCCGCCACTTCATGCAGCGCAGCGCCAAGGAGCTGGGCGTCGAGTCCAAGCGCATTTCCGATCTGGCGCTGCAGCAGATCGCGCTGTTCGACTTCCCCGGCAACGTCCGGCAACTGGAGAACCTCTGCCACTGGCTGACGGTGATGGCGCCTGCGCAGACCATCGACCCCAAGGATCTTCCGCCCGAGATCCAGGCGCATGTCCACGCATTGGCTGCGCACGCGCTGGTGCCCACTGCTTCGCCGCAACATTTGCCGCTGGCTGGACAGCCAGGGCTTGCGCCCGCACCTGCATCGGTGCCTGTGCGCGAGGCACTGACGTCGATCGATACCTGGCTCGATGACCTCGAACGCGAGGCCCGGGCGCTGCTGGAGCAGGGCCACACGCAGGTCTGGGACGATCTGACCCGGCTTTTCGAGGGCCGGCTGATCCAGACCGCGCTGTCCATCACCAAGGGCCGGCGCATCGAAGCCGCCCACAAGCTGGGCATCGGCCGCAACACGATCACCCGCAAGATCCAGGAACTCGGGCTCGATTGAGCCGGCCGGGTTTGACCTGCCTCAACAGTCAGGTGGGCAACATGGGCGACAGTGCAGGGAGATTTCTTCCCGCTTGCTGTTCGACCTGCACTGATTGCTGCCCATGGAGATGTTTTCCCCCCTCGCGGGGCCTTGGCCCCGGCCCCGCCGCCGTCTGACTGGCGCCACGCCTGCTGCGGCCGACCCGGCGCCCTGGCTGCGGGTGCTGTCGGCGTCCACGCTGGCGCTGGCCGATGTGGAGTTGCTGATGCGCCTGGCCCATCGCCGCGCGGTGGAGGCGGGAGCGGCCGTGCTCGACCGCAGCGGCCCGGCGCAGTCGCTGGTGCTGCTGCTGTCGGGCGACGTGGTGCTGGGCTCGCGTGCGGCGGACGGCGGTTTGCGCACCGAACGCAGCCTCAGCGGGCCGGCGTGGCTGGATGTCAGCGCCGCATGGCTCGGTCAGCCCTACGCGATGGAGGTACAGGCCTTGTCCGATGTGGTCGTGGCCGATCTCCCGCTCGACGCGCTGCGCGACCAGATGCCGGCCCACCCGACGCTGGCCCAGCAGTTCTGCGAGACGCTGGCGCAGCAGGTGCAGCAGATGACGATGGCCTCGCGCAACCTGCTGCACAACGACGCGCCGGCCCGGTTGGCACAGTGGCTGTTGCAGCGCCTGCCACAACGCAGCGGTCAGGCCGAGCTGCGCCTGCAGGAGCGCAAGCGCGACATCGCCCAGCAGCTCGCCATGTCGCCGGAGACGCTGTCGCGGCTGATGCGCAGCTTCGAGTCGCGCGGCGTGCTGTCGGTGCGCGGCTACCAGGTGCAGGTGCGCGACGTGGACGAGTTGCGCGCGCTGGCCGGCACGGTGGCCTGAGCCGCAGGCCGGGCGGTCAGTCGAGTTCGATCCCGGGGTGGTAGTCCGCGGCTGGGGTGATTTTCCAGCGCCCCGCCAGTGTGGCTCCCAGCAGCGCCGCGCCGCCACACCCGGCCACCACCGCCCAGTGCGCGAGCCACTGGCCGTCATAGGCACCGAACATGCTGGCGCGGAAAGCCCGCACGACCCAGGTGAAGGGCAGGTAGGGATGCAGCGTCTGGAAGAAGGGCGTGGCCAGCTCGATCGGCAGCGTCGCCCCGGCGGAGGACAGCTGCACGATCAGCAGGATGATGCCCAGCACCTTGCCCAGCTCGCCGAACCAGCGGATCAGTGCGAACAGGATCAGCAGGAAGGTGAGTGACGCCGCAGCGACCGTGACGACGAAGGGGGCGAGGTCATGGACCCGGATGTCCAGCACGCCGATCATCATCGCCACCATCACCGCCGACTGACCGAGCACCACCGCCGACGGCCAGACCAGCTTGCCCGCGACCTGTGCCGAGCGCCGCAGTCCAGCGGCGTCATCGGGCAGACGGCGCAGGCTGAACAGCAGTGCTGCAGTCACCGCACCTACCCAGAGGGACATCGGCACGAAGTTCGGCGCAAATCCGGACCCGTCGTTGCCGACCGGGGCAACGATCTCCAGTTCCGGCTCGACCGAGTCGGCCAGCCCGCGTGCGCTGCCCTCTGGCATCGGCACATCGCCGGGCAGTGCGTTGGCCAGCAAGGCCAGCCCGTCGCGCAACTGCGCGCTGCCGGTGTCCAGCCGCGCCAGCCCGCTGGCGAGCTGGGTGTGACCGCCTTGCAGCTTGCGCAGACCGTCGCTCAGGGCCAGTGCGCCCGATCCGAGCTGCTGCGCGCCGTGGGGCAGGGCGTCGATGCGGCTGTCGTCGGGCAGCGCGGCGGTGATCTGGTGCAGCGAACCGCTGAACTGGGTGAGACCACCGGTCAGGCTCTGGATACCGGTCTGGAGCTGCTGGGCGCCGCCGATCAGCCGCTGGTTGTTGTCGCGCGCCTGCACCAGCCCGAGCCCGAGCAGCTCGGCGCCATGGTCCAGCGCCTGGGCGCCCTCGGCCAGACCATCCCCCACCAGCGGAATCGGCGACGCGCTGCGCTGCAGTGCCTGCGCACCGGTCTGCAGCTGCCGGGTGCCCTGGTGCAGCTGGTCCAGCCCCTTGCTCAACTCGGTCTGGCCTTGCACCAGACGCTGCATGCCGGTTTTCAGGGGCTCGGCGTCGGTGGCGGTGGGCCGGTGTGTGTCCAGTGCGCGCAGGCTGGAGGACAACTGGCGCCAGCCGCCAGCGAACTGGGTGCTGGCGTCAGCGAGTTGCGTGGCGCCGCGTTGTACCTGGCCTGCTGCGTCGCCCGCCTTGCCCAGGCCCTGGGTCAGATCGACCTCGCCTTGCCGGGCCTGGCGGGCGCCGTCGGCCAGCAGCCGGCTGCCGTCGTGCAGGTGCCCGACCCGCTCGCGCAGCGTGGCCAGATTCAGCTTGGAGCCTTGCGCCGAGGTCAGCACCATGTCCCAGCGCTGCTCGTTGAGCGCCTCGTTGACGCGGTGCGCCAGTTCCGGCGCGAAGCGCTTGGCAAATCCGGCCGCGCTGTAGCTGTTGCCTTCGGAGGTGTAGATCACCAGCTTGGCCGCACCCGCCTCGCGGCCAGGCACCGCCTGTTCGCTGAAATCCGGCGGAATCAGGACCGCGAAGCTCAGTTCGCCCCGCCGCACCGCCCGCTTGGCTATCTCGGTGTCGTCGAAGCGCTCCCACTGGAACAGGCCCTGGCGCAACAGCGTCTGGCTGACATCCTCGCCCATGCGGGTGGTCTCGCCGCGGAAGGTCACGCCGGTGTCGGCATTGACCAGTCCAGCCCGCAAGGCACTGGTGCGCGCACTTGGATCCCACATGCTGGACAGATAGATCAGCGCATACAGCGCGGGAATGAACAGCGCCCCCACCACCGCCGCCGCGAATCGGCGGTCCCGCAGCAGCAATGCCCGGTCCGCACGCGCGAGCAGTCCTACACCCCTCCACCAGCCCATCGTCTCCGCTCGCTTTCGATTGATTGTTGTCACAAGTCTGGCCTTTGCGTGCTTTTTTGGCTTTAGCACTCGCTGAGGCCGAGTGCTAAACTTGGTGGGAACTCTAGGACGCAAGCACAGTCTATGTCCACCATGCCACTGTCACAGTCATCTTCCACTGCTCTTTCCTTGCGCGACCCGTGGGCCCTGGTGCCTTCGCTGGGCAACCTTGATGCGTACATCAGCGCCGTCAATCGGCTGCCCATGCTGACCGCCGAGGAAGAGTCCGGTCTGGCGCGCAAGCTGCGTGACAAGCAAGATCTGGACGCTGCCGGCCGGCTGGTGCTGTCGCACCTGCGGCTGGTCGTGTCGGTGGCCCGCCAGTACCTCGGTTACGGCCTGCCGCACGGCGACCTGATCCAGGAAGGCAACATCGGTCTGATGAAGGCCGTCAAGCGCTTCGATCCCGAGCAGGGCGTGCGGCTGGTCAGCTACGCGCTGCACTGGATCAAGGCCGAGATCCACGAATACATCCTCAAGAACTGGCGCATGGTCAAGGTCGCGACGACCAAGGCGCAGCGCAAGCTGTTCTTCAATCTGCGCTCGATGAAGCGCCAGTTCAAGGGCGAAGCTGCCGAGGGCGATACGCACCGTGCCGGCCTGTCCTCGGCCGAGATCGACAAGGTGGCCGCGCAGCTCAATGTCAAGCGCGAAGAGGTCATCGAGATGGAAACCCGCTTCGCCGGTGGCGACGTGGCACTCGATCCGAGCGGTGACGACGAGGACGACTACGCCTACGCGCCGATCGCCTACCTGGCCGACAACCGCCACGAGCCGACCCAGGCAATCGAGGCCCGCCGCCGCGACGACCTTGCCGGTCCCGGCCTGCTGCGCGCGCTCGATGTGCTCGACGCCCGCAGCCGCCGCATCGTCGAGGAGCGCTGGCTCAAGGTCAACGACGATGGCTCCGGCGGCCTGACGCTGCACGACCTGGCCGCCGAATACGGCGTCAGCGCCGAGCGCATCCGCCAGATCGAAGTCGCCGCCATGAAGAAGATGACGACGGCGCTGGTCGAACCCGCCTGACCTCACGGCTGCAGCGCGCCCCGCGCTGCAGCGAACGTCCGCCAGAATCCCGCATCCTGCGCCGTCGCGAAGTTGATCCGCATCTGCGTGCACGGCTGTCGGCGGGCGTGGAAGAGGCTGCCGGGTGCCATCAGCCAGTCCTCGTCCAGCAGCCGCTGGGCGAGCTGCTCGGTGTCCACCCCCGTCTCGACCCAGCCGAACAGCCCCTGCGGCGGACAGACAAACGTGCAACCCGCCCCGAGCGCCAGTTGCACGCTGCGGTTGCGCGCCGCGTCCAGCCGGGTACAGACCCGCTCGG
Source organism: Sphaerotilus sp. (assembly GCF_031429695.1). Lineage (GTDB taxonomy): Bacteria > Pseudomonadota > Gammaproteobacteria > Burkholderiales > Burkholderiaceae_C > Sphaerotilus. The sequence goes on along the minus strand of NZ_JANPAB010000055.1, from coordinate 48,424 downwards.
CATGGCGGCGCAGCTGCCCCTGCTCCAGACAGACCGCCACCGCCTGCTCCAGCAGCGCCGGCGTGGTCAGGCTCGACAGCAGCTTCACGTCGATCAACCGCTCGACCTGCGCTTCGGGCGCCGCGACGTAGCCCACCCGCCAGCCCGGCGCCAGGATCTTCGAGAACCCGCTGACGTAGAAGGTACGGCGCAAGCCGTCGAGCGCGGACAGGCGCGGCGCGTGGGCCGGGGCGAGGTGGGCATAGGTGTCGTCCTCCAGGATCTGCAGGTCGTGGTCCTGCGCGAGCTGCAGCAGGCGGTGCGCCGTGGACAGGCTGAGCATGCCGCCAGTCGGGTTGTGCAGCACCGACACCGTCACATACAGCCGCGGGCGGTGCTCCCGGGCCAGCGCGTCCATCACCGCCAGATCCGGCCCGTCCGGTCCCCGTGGCACCGGCAGCAGGCGCATCCCGAGGTGCGTCAGCCGGGCGTATTCGACCGACCAGCCTGGCTCGTCCACCAGCACCGCGTCGCCCGCGGTCAGCAGCGTGCGCGAGACCAGATCCAGCGCCTGCGTCGCACCGACCGCCGTGATGATCTGCGACGGCGTGGCGCGCACGCCGAAGTCGGCGATCCGGTCGGACAGCGCGGCGCGCAGGCGCGGATCGCCGGCCGGTTCGCCGTACTGCAGTGACGCTGCGGCATCCCCGCGTCCGCGGTCTTCCGTCAGCACCTTGCGCAGTGCGCTGTGCAGCATCGGCAGGTCAAGCCAGCTCGGCGGCAGCGTGCCCAGACCGGGGCCGGGGCGCTGGCTGTTGCGGCCCAGCATCCCGCGGATGAGCGCGCTGGCGTCGAAGGGCACCGTGCGCGGCGTGGGCGTTTGTGCGGCGCGGGTGGCCGTCGGCAGATCGCGCCGCAGTTCGCGCACGAAAAAACCGCGTTGCCGGCGCGCCTCGACCAGCCCCTGCGCCAGCAACTGGTCATAGGCGGCCACAACGGTGTGCGGGCTGACCGCGTGCCGCTGCGCGCAGTCGCGCACCGAGGGCAGCCGGGCGCCGGGCGCGAGCAGGCGGTGGCGGATCTGCTGGGCGAAGTGGGCGGCGAGTTGTTCGGCGAGGGTCTGGTCGCTGCGGCGGCTGAGCTGGGGCATGTGTCGTTCTCTTGGCCAATACAGTAGTGAACAGTATCGGACAAAAGTGTACTGGTGCTGTGCTGTTCAAGCGCCCTAGACTGGTGCCCATGCCTGCGATCACCTCCTCCGACTACCTCGCCCTGCTCGCGCTTGGCACGGCCATGTCGTTCACCCCCGGCCCCAACACGACGCTGTCCACCGCCCTGGCCGCCAACCTCGGACTGCGCCGGACGCTGCGTTTCTGTCTGGCGGTGCCGGTGGGCTGGGCGCTGATGCTGCTGCTGTGCAGCGTCGGGCTGGGCGCGGCGATCGCAGCGCAACCTGTGCTGCGGCTCGGCATCAAGGTCGTGGGCCTGGGCTACCTGCTCTGGCTGGCGTGGAAGCTCATGCGCACGACGCAACTCGGGCAAATGGACACGGCGCGCTTGCAGGTCGGCTTCTGGCAAGGCGTGGCGCTGCAGTTCGTCAACATCAAGGGCTGGATGTTCGCGCTGTCGGTGGCCGCGGGCTGGGTAGTGCCAGGGCCGGTGGGCGAGCGGTTGCTGGTGGTGCTGCCGACGATGGTGGCGTTTGCGTTCACGAGCAATTTCACCTATGCGCTGGTGGGCGCGCTGCTGCGGGGCTGGCTGGCGCAAGGGGCGCGGCTGGCGTGGTTCAACCGGGGCATGGCGACGGTGCTGGTGCTGACCGCCGTGTGGATGGGGCAAGCATGACGACGACCGCCGAGAACCGAGGCCTGCTCTTCGGCCTGCTGGGCGTGGTGATCTTTGCGTTGACGCTGCCGATGACGCGGCTGGCGGTCGGACCGACCGATGCGCCGCAACTGCCGCCGCTGTTTGTCACCGCGGGCCGAGCGGCCGGGGCGGCGCTGCTGAGCGTGGTCTACCTGTGGCTGACAGGCGCATCCTGGCCGACACGGCGCGATGCGCTGCCGCTCGTCGTGTCGGCGCTCGGTACGGTGGTCGGCTTTCCGCTGTTCATCGCATTGGCGTTGCGCGAGGTGCCGGCGATGCACGCGGCCGTGATCACCGGCGTGCTGCCCTTGTTCACGGCGGCGGTGGCGGCCTGGCATCTGCGCCAACGCCCGTCGAACGGGTTCTGGGCGTGTGCGGTGCTGGGCTGTGCGCTGGTGCTGGGGTTTGCGGCGGTGCAGGGCGGTGGACACCTGGTCGCGGCAGACGGCCTGCTGCTGGGCGCGATGCTGAGTGCGGCGATCGGCTATGTTGCCGGGGCGCAGTTGTCGGCGCGCTGGCGGGCCGAGCACGTGATCTCGTGGGTGCTGGTGATCAGCCTGCCACTGACCGGGCCGGTGGCGTGGTGGACACAACCCGCCGCGCCGGGCGACATCGCCGCCGCGGCCTGGGGCGGCTTCGCCTATGTCATGGTGTTCTCGATGTGGCTGGGTTTCTTCGCCTGGTACCGCGGGCTGGCGCTGGGCGGCATGGTGCGGGTCAGCCAGGTGCAGATGGTCCAGCCCTTCCTCTCGCTGCTGCTGGCGGTGCCGGTGCTGGGCGAGCCGTTGCAGGCGATGACGCTGGTGTTCGCCGCTGCCGTGGTGGCGGTGGTGTTCATCGGTAAGAGAATGGCAGTCCACAAGGAACCACGCGCATGACTTTCGAACTCCCCCTCTGGAATCCCGCCCGCCGCGCGGCGCGGATGAACCCGTCCATCCTGCGCGAGATCCTCAAGGTCACCGACCGGCCGGGCATCCTGTCGATGGCGGGTGGCCTGCCGTCGCCGGACTCCTTCCCGGTCGAGGCCATGCGTGTGGCCTGCGACAAGGTGCTGCGCGAGACGCCACGCGAGGCGCTGCAGTACGCCGCCAGCGAGGGTTTCACGCCGCTGCGCGAGTGGGTGGCCAGGCACCTGCGCGGCCAGGGCATGACCGTGGACGCCGAGCAGGTGCTCATCACCACTGGCTCGCAGCAGGGGCTGGACCTTGTCGCCAAGGTGCTGGTCGATGCGGGTGCGCCGGTCGCGGTCGAAGCGCCGACCTACCTGGGCGCGTTGCAGGCGTTCGCGCCGATGGAGCCGATCTTCGCCAGCATCCCCAGCGACGCGGATGGTCCGCTGCCTGAGGCGGTGGCCGCCCTCCCGCACGACGCCCCGGGCACGCGCTTCATGTATGTGCTGCCCAACTTCCAGAACCCGAGCGGCCGCGTCATGCCCGAGGCGCGGCGCGAAGCGCTGATCGCCGCAGCGAAGCAGGCCCGCGTGCCGCTGGTCGAGGACAACCCCTACGGCGATCTCTGGTACGACACCCCGCCGCCGAAGACGCTGGCCGCGCGCTGGCCCGAGGGCGTGATCTACCTGGGGTCGTTCTCGAAGGTGCTGGCGCCGGGGCTGCGTCTGGGCTATGTGGTGGCGCCGCGGGAGCTGTTCCCCAAGCTGCTGCAGGCCAAGCAGGCGGCCGATCTGCACACGCCGGGTTTCAACCAGCGCGTGGTCTACGAGGTGATCCGTGACGGCTTCCTCGACCAGCACGTCCCCACCATCCGTGACCGCTACCGCACCCAGCGCGACGCGATGCGCGAGGCCCTGACCCGCCATCTGCCCGAAGGCAGCGAGTGGACGGCGCCGACGGGCGGCATGTTCTGCTGGGTGCGGCTGCCGGAGGGCTGCGACGCCGTGGCGCTGCTGCCGAAGGCGGTGGAGCAAGGGGTGGCCTTCGTGCCGGGCGCGGCGTTCTATGCCCACGCACCCGATCCGCGCACGGTGCGCCTGTCGTTCGTGACGTTGACGCCGGACCAGATCCACACCGCCGTGGCCATCCTGGGCACCGTGCTGAAGCGCCACCTGACCGAGGACCAGCCGGAGCCGACGCCGTGAACACACCCCTCGACCGCCGCACCGTGGTGCTCGATGTTTTCACCGCGGAGCCACTGAAGGGCAATCCGCTGGCGGTCGTCATTGATGCCGAGGGCTTGAGCGACGCGCAGATGGCCGCCTACGCCCGCTGGACCAACCTGTCCGAAACGACCTTCCTGCTGCCGCCGACCGATCCGGCCGCCGACTACCGGGTGCGGATCTTCACGCCTGGTGGCGAGCTGCCCTTCGCGGGGCATCCGACGCTGGGCAGTTGCCAGGCGTGGCTGGATGCGGGCGGTGTGCCGCGCGAGGCGGGTGTCGTGGTGCAGGAGTGCGGGGTCGGGCTGGTGCAGGTGCGGCAGATCGACGGGGCGCCGAGCCGGCTGGCCTTTTCTGCGCCACCCTTGCGGCGCAGCGGCCCGGCCGAACCGGTGGTGATGGCGCAGGTGATGCGTGCGCTGCGGATCTGCGCGGACGCGGTGCTGGGGGTTGAGTGGATCGACAACGGTCCTGGCTGGCTGGGTGTGCGCCTGCGCGACGCGGCGGCGGTGCGCGCGCTGGTGCCGGACTTCGTGGCGATGCGCGGACTGAATGTCGGTGTGATCGGCGCGTGGCCGGCCGGTGGCGCCGTTGATGTGGAGGTGCGGGCGTTCGTGCCGGACCTGGGTGTGCCTGAAGATCCGGTGACTGGCAGCCTGAACGCCGGTCTGGCGCAGTGGCTGATCGGCTCGGGGGTGCTGCCGGCGCGCTACGTCGCCGGGCAGGGCCACGCGCTGGGACGCGATGGCCGGGTGCATGTCGAGCACATCGCTGCGGGCGAGTGGGCCGGCGTGTGGATCGCCGGGGACGTGACGCGCTGCATCGCGGGAACGCTGCGGCTGTGAACTGCCGCCACCAGCGTTCCGCAGGGCGTCATTCCTTGCGGTAGTTGTCGTGGCAGGCCTTGCAGGTCTGCGCGGCGCTGCCGAATGCGGTCTTCAGTTGCGCCAGATCGCCGGTCTTGGCAGCGGTGTTGAGCTTGGCCATCTCGTCCTGCATCTTGGTCATGCCGCCCTTGAACTTGTCGGCTTCGGACCAGATCTCCGGCTTGGCGCGGGTCTCGCCCTTGTCGGTTCCGGCGATGAAACCGGCGGCAGGGAGTGCGGACAGGTGGGTCAGCAGCTCGGCATTTTCGGCAGCAACCTTGGCGTCGAAGGGCGCCTTGCCGCTGGCCATTGCGCCGACGCGGCCGAAGTGGTTGGCCATCACCGTGAACGCGGCCTTGCGGTACTTGATGGCGTCTTCGGGTTTCTGGAACTGGGCGCTGGCGGGCAGGGCGGCGAACAGGCCGGCGGCGGCACACAGGGCGATGCAGAGACGTTTCATCGGCGGAACTCCGGGTGGGATGTCGCAACCACATGGTCGCCAGGCCAGTGTAGCCTTGCGGATGTGACTGATTTCAGCGCAAGGTAACGCGATGGCATTGACGAGAAATGACACCTCTGACGGGCTGCATCTGGTGCGGGTATGGGACTGGCCGACCCGGCTGTTCCACTGGGCGCTGGTGCTGTGTGTGGCGGGCGCGGTGGTGAGTGCCAAGGTGGGCGGCAACGCGATGCCGTGGCACTTCCGGTTCGGGCTGGCGGTGCTCGCGCTGCTGGTGTTCCGGCTGGTCTGGGGCGTGATCGGCGGGCACTGGTCGCGCTTCACCAGCTTCCTCTATGCGCCCACGACGCTGCTGCGTTATGTGCGCGGGCAAGCACACCCGCAGGATCGGCTCGATGTCGGCCACAGCCCCACCGGCGCGCTGTCGGTGTTCGCGCTGCTGGGGCTGCTGGCGGTGCAGGTGGCGACCGGGTTGGTGGCCGACGACGAGATCGCCAGCACCGGGCCGCTGATCCGCTTTGTCGAATCGGCCACCTCGCTGGCGGCGACCTCCTGGCACAAGTCCTGGGGGCAATGGCTGCTGCTGGGGCTGGTGGTGCTGCACTTGTGTGCGATCGCCGTGTACCGTGTGGTCCACCGCAACGATCTGGTCACGCCGATGCTGGTGGGTGACAAGCAGCTGCCGCCTGCGGTGGCTGCGGCCGTGCCGGCATCGGCTGACCATGTCGGGCGCTGGGTGCTGGCGCTGGCCGCCTTGTCACTGGGTGTTGCCGCGGCATTGTGGGTGCAGGTGCAGGGCGGCTAGACTGCGCTCCATGCATGTCCCCGAGATCCGCCTGATCGTGCCGGACACCCCGGCGCTGATCAAGGCCACGCGCGACATTTTCCGCGAGTACGCTGCCAGTCTGGCGGTGGATTTGTCCTTCCAGGGCTTCGAACCGGAGCTGCGCAGCCTGCCAGGCGAATACGCCGGGCCGAACGGCTGCCTGCTGCTGGCGCTGGTGGACGGGGTGGTGGCAGGCTGCGGCGCCTACCGCCGCATCACCGACGTGGACTACCCGAACGCCTGCGAGATGAAGCGCCTCTATGTGCGGCGCACCTTCCGCCGCTTCGGGCTGGGCCGGCAGGTGGCGCAGGCACTCATCGACGATGCCCGCCAGGCACGCTATTCGTCGATGCTGCTGGACACGCTGGACGACATGGAGGCGGCGCGGGAGCTGTACACCTCGCTTGGCTTCGTCGAGGTGCCGCCGTTCTATTTCAACCCGCTGCCAGGGGCGCATTACCTGTGCGTTGATCTCGACAGTCTGCACAGCCGCTACTGACTCGGGTTACAGGCGGGTACCGCGTTAGCATCGCGCCCCGATTCGAACTTCCCACCCAGCGAGCCGCCATGGATGCCGATCTGATTCGCGCCGTCAGTCCCCCTTGCCTCCTTGGCGAATCGCCGATGTGGCACCCGCGTGAGCAGGTGCTCTACTGGTGCGACATCCCCGGGCGGCGCCTGCACCGGCTCGATCCAGCCAGCGGGCAGACGCAGCACTGGGACTTCCCTGTGGAGCCGGCCAGCGTGGCCCCGGCCCTCGACGGCACGCTGCGTCTGGCGATGCGCGACGGACTGTGGCGCTTCGATCCAGCGACCGGCGAGCGGGCACGTCTGGCTGCACCACCCTACGATCCGGTCACCGAGCGTTTCAACGATGGCAAGTGCGATCCGCAGGGGCGCTTCTGGATCGGCACGATCTACGAGCCGCGCGATCCACCGCTGGCTGCGCTGTACTGCTGGGATGGCACCACGCTGAGTCGCCGCGCTGAAGGCATTACGGTGTCCAACGGTTTGGCCTGGAGCGCCGATGGGCGGACGATGTACTGGTCCGACACCAAGGCGCACGCGGTCTATGCCTTCGACTTTGATCCCGCTGGCGGGCTGTCCGGGCGCCGCACCTTCGCGGAGTTCCCCAAGCGCGTACCGGACCAGTCGCTCGACGCCTACGGCGGCCGACCGGATGGTGCGGCGGTGGACAGCGAGGGCTGCTACTGGGTGGCGATGTTCGAGGGGCAGCGTGTGCTGCGTCTGTCGCCACAAGGGCAGGTGCTGCGCGAGGTGCGTCTGCCGGTGCGCTGTCCGACGATGCCGTGTTTTGGCGGCCCCGATCTGAAGACGCTCTACATCACGACTGCGCGCGAGAAGCGTCCGCCCGAAGAACTCGCGCTGCAGCCGCTGGCCGGGTGTGTGCTGGCGCTGTCCGTCGATGTGCCGGGCTTGCCAGCGCATGTCGCCAGCACGTGACGGGTGCAAGCGGGGCGTCATCGAGACGTGCGCATAATCACGTCCCGGGCAGTCACACGCTTTGATCGATGGAACAATGCACGGTTTGGAGTCGGTGTTGTATGCAGCGCACGTTTCAGGTGCGCTGGCGCGCCGAAGTGCTGATCGGCAGGAGGGACTAGCGATCAGTGGGGGTTTCCACGTACAATTGAATGGTTTTGCCGCAACTGCTCATGAAAAACGTGGATAAGCCTGCATCTCGTCCCAACAGATTGCTGGCTGGTCGCGATGACCATGCAGATGAGGATGGCCAGGATGATTTCAAGCGCCTGACGCGTGAAGAAGCGCAAGCCCTTCGCGCCGAACTGCCGCAGATTTCCGTGTGGTGGCTGATTGCCTCGCAGGCTGCAGTGGGGCTGCTGATCGCGCTGGGACTCCGGTTGGTCTTCGGTGACATGAGGCTGTTCTGGTCTGCCATGTATGGCGCAGCCACTGTGCTTGCTCAGGCGGTCATGATGGCCATAGGAATGGCGCGGCTGTCGAATGTGAATGCGAATGTAACTGCGTTCAATTTCATGTTCTGGGAGTTATTGAAAATTGGTGTCGCACTGGCCATGATGGCGTCCGCGACAAGAATCGTGCCGGATCTGAGTTGGCTGGCGATGCTGGTCACGATGGTCGTGTGCATGAAGATGAATTGGCTGGCCCTGCTATGGCAGGGTCGGGTGAACACCACTCGGTCGTAAGACACAAGACAACCGTTCGAGAAAATACGATGGCTGCTGAAGAACACGTTGCAGAACATGCACCGACCGCGGGTGAGTACATCTCCCACCACCTCACGCACCTGACCAGCCGGAGCCAGACCGGTATCGCCGATTTCTCGTTGAGTAATCCGGTGTTCAAGGTGGATTCGCTGTTCTGGTCCATCGTGCTGGGGGTGCTGGGCTGCTTTGTCCTGTGGCGCGTGGCCCGCAGTGTGACCTCCGGCGTACCGGGGCGCATGCAGGCGGCAGTCGAATTCCTGATCGAGCTGGTCGATACGCAGGCCAAGGGCATCGTGCACAACGAAGCGTCCCGCAAGGCAGTCGCGCCGCTCGCGCTGACCGCATTTGTCTGGATCTTCCTGATGAACGCGATGGACCTGCTGCCGCTGGATTTCATTCCCGGCATCTGGAAACTCATCTACGGTGGCGCTGGACATGATCCGGAGCACGCCTACATGCGCAGCGTTCCGACCGCCGACCTGTCCACCACGCTCGGCATGTCGATCACCGTGCTGCTGGCCTGTCTGTACTACAACATCAAGATCAAGGGCCTCAGTGGCTGGGTCGGTGAGTTGTTCTCGGCGCCGTTCCATGCCCACGGCGTGATGGCTGTCGTGCTGGCTCCGATCAATTTCCTGATGCAGATGATCGAGTTTGTCGCGAAAACGGTTTCGCACGGCATGCGACTGTTCGGCAACATGTTCGCCGGTGAGCTGGTGTTCATGCTGATCGCACTGATGGGCTCGGTGGGCTTCGGCTCCTTCGGTGGTGTGGCGCTGTGGGTTGGTCAGGTGATCGCAGGCTCTGCCTGGGCCATCTTCCACATTCTGATCATCACGCTGCAGGCGTTCATTTTCATGATGCTGACCCTGGTCTATCTCGGTCAGGCGCACGACAAGCACTGATCGTCCCCCCGTCTTGAAACCTGCATTGCCGGACCGACTGGTCCGGTGGTCGCTCCCCTGTTTTCTTTCCTTTCCGTCCGTCAACAACCTCTCTTAGGAGCAATCATGGAAAACGTCCTCGGTCTCGTCGCTCTGGCCTGCGGCATCATCATCGGTCTGGGTGCTGTCGGCGCTTGCGTCGGCATCGGCCTGATGGGTGGCAAGTACATCGAAGCATCGGCTCGCCAGCCGGAACTGATGAACGAACTGCAGACCAAGATGTTCCTGCTGGCCGGTCTGATCGACGCTGCCTTCCTGATCGGCGTTGGTATCGCGATGCTGTTCGCCTTCGCGAACCCGTTCGTTCTGAAGTAATCGGTCTTTCTCGTCATACGTCACTCCCATAAACGAGAAAGGTCGAAGCCGTGAATCTGAACGCAACACTGTTGGCGCAGATCGTGGTCTTCGTGATCCTGTGGTGGTTCACGATGAAATTCGTGTGGCCGCCGATCACGAAAGCGCTGGACGATCGGGCCAAGATGGTCGCGACCGGTCTGGCTGCGGCCGACAAGGCCAAGCTGGAACTGGCAGGCGCTAACAAGCGCGTCGAGGAACAGCTAGCCCAATCGCGCAACGAGACCGCCAAGCTGCTGTCCGACGCCGAAAAGCGTGGCCAGGCCATCGTCGATGAAGCCAAGCGCCGTGCCGAGGAGGAGGGTGCCAAGATCGTCGCCGCCGCCAAGGCCGAAGCGGACCAGCAGGCCATCCATGCCCGCGAAGTCCTGCGTGACCAGGTCGCCGTTCTGGCTGTCAAGGGTGCAGAGCAGATCCTCAAGCGCGAAATCAACGCCGGTGTCCACGCCGAGCTGCTGACCCGCCTGAAGACGGAGCTGTAACCATGGCCGAACTCACTACCATCGCACGCCCCTACGCCGAGGCGCTCTACCAAGTGGCCTGCAAAGGCGACGTGGCGGCCTGGCGTCAGCAGATCGAGGCGCTGTCCCAGGTGGCCCAGAACCAGCAAGTGCGCCAGTTCGCCGACAGCCCCAAGGCGTTGGACGACCAGGTGGTCGATCTGGTCACTGCCGCTGCGCAGCTTCCGCTGGAAACCGGTGTGCAGAATTTTCTGCGCATGCTGGTGGCCAATGGTCGTCTCGTGGCACTGCCGGCGATCGCCGAGCAGTTCCACGCGCTGGTCAACGCCTCTTCTGGCGTCGCCGATGCCGTGGTCTACAGCCCCTACCCGATCGAGCCAGCGCAACTGGCGGACGTCGTGTCGAGTCTGGAGAAACGCTTCGGGCGCAAGCTTTCGGCCAGCGTCGTGCTGGAGCCGGAGCTGATCGGTGGCATTCGCGTGGTGGTGGGCGACGAGGTGCTCGACACCTCCGTCAAGGCCCGACTGGAACGCATGAAGGTGGCGCTGAGCGCTTGAATCGAATTCATCCCTGTGTCCGCCGCCGTTCCGCCGGAACGGCGTTCTGACCAGACTGGGAGCAAGCTATGCAATTGAATCCCGCAGAAATCTCTGAACTGATCAAGAGCCGCATCGAGGGTCTTGGCGCCGCCGCCGACATTCGCAATCAAGGTACCGTGGTCTCGGTGACGGACGGCATCGTCCGCGTCCACGGCCTGAGCGATGCCATGCAGGGCGAAATGCTCGAATTTCCGGGCAACGTCTTCGGTCTGGCGCTGAACCTGGAGCGCGACTCCGTCGGCGCCGTGATCCTAGGCGAATACGAAGGCATCTCCGAGGGCGACACGGTCAAGTGCACCGGCCGCATCCTGGAAGTGCCCGTCGGCCCGGAACTGCTCGGCCGCGTGGTCAACGCCCTCGGTCAGCCGATCGACGGCAAGGGCCCGATCAACGCCAAGCTCACGGACGTGATCGAGAAGGTCGCCCCTGGCGTGATCGCCCGGAAGTCCGTGGACCAGCCGGTGCAGACCGGCCTGAAGTCCATCGACTCCATGGTGCCGATCGGCCGTGGCCAGCGCGAGCTGATCATCGGTGACCGCCAGACCGGCAAGACGGCCGTGGCGATCGACGCGATCATCAACCAGAAGGGCCAGAACATGGCCTGCATCTACGTCGCGATCGGCCAGAAGGCTTCGTCGATCAAGAACGTGGTGCGCTCGCTGGAAGCCGCTGGCGCGATGGACTACACCATCGTCGTCGCTGCGTCGGCGTCCGAATCGGCTGCCATGCAGTACGTCTCGGCCTACACCGGCTGCACGATGGGTGAGTACTTCCGCGACCGTGGCCAAGACGCCCTGATCGTGTACGACGACCTGTCCAAGCAGGCTGTTGCGTACCGCCAGGTCTCGCTGCTGCTGCGCCGTCCTCCGGGCCGCGAAGCATTCCCTGGCGACGTGTTCTATCTCCACAGCCGCCTGCTCGAACGCGCAGCCCGCGTGAACGCCGACTACGTCGAAGCGTTCACCAAGGGTGAAGTCAAGGGCAAGACGGGTTCGCTGACGGCACTGCCCGTGATCGAAACCCAGGCCGGTGACGTGTCCGCGTTCGTTCCGACCAACGTGATCTCGATCACCGACGGTCAGATCTTCCTGGAAACCAGCCTGTTCAACGCCGGCATCCGTCCCGCCATCAACGCCGGTATCTCGGTGTCGCGCGTGGGTTCGGCGGCACAGACCAAGCTGATCAAGGGCCTGTCCGGCGGTATCCGTACCGACCTGGCGCAGTACCGTGAGCTGGCCGCGTTCGCGCAGTTCGCTTCGGACCTGGACGAGTCCACCCGCAAGCAGCTCGACCGTGGCGCCCGCGTCACCGAACTGCTCAAGCAGGCGCAGTACTCGCCCCAGCCGATCAGCCTCATGGCTGCCACGCTGTACTCGGTCAACAAGGGCTTCATGGACGACATCGCAGTCAAGAGGATTCTTGCCTTCGAAAGCGGCCTGCACCAGTACCTGAAGACCAGCCACGGCGCGCTGCTGAAGAAGCTCGAAGACAACAAGGCGATGGACAAGGACGCGGAAACCGAGCTGCAAGGCGCGATCGCTGCGTTCAAGAAGTCCTTCGCCTAAGCCGGGAGCATCGTCATGGCGGCAGGCAAGGAAATACGCGGCAAGATCAAGTCGGTGGAAAACACCCGCAAGATCACCAAGGCCATGGAAATGGTGGCCGCGTCCAAGATGCGCAAGGCGCAAGAACGCATGCGCGCGGCTCGTCCGTACGCTGACAAGATCCGCAACATCACGGCCAACCTGTCGCGGGCGACGCCTGAGTACCACCATCCGTTCGTCGTCAAGAACAGCGGCACAGGTGCGGTGGGCGTCATCGTCGTGTCGACCGACAAGGGGTTGTGCGGCGGGATGAACACCAACGTGCTGCGTGCGGTGACCACGCGGTTGCGCGAGTTCGAGGCAGTCGGCACGAAGGTGCATGCGGTCGCGATCGGCAACAAGGGGTTCACCTTCCTGAACCGCGTCGGTGTCAAGGTCGTGTCGCATGTCACCCATCTGGGTGACACGCCCCACCTCGACAAGCTGATCGGTCCGGTCAAGGTGCTGCTCGACCAGTACGCCGAAGGCAAGCTGGACGCTGTCTACCTCTGCTACACCCGCTTCCTCAACACGATGAAGCAGGAGCCGCAGATCGAGCAGTTGCTGCCGCTGGCCGCAGAGCGTCTGGAGCAGTCGGCGAGCGAGAAGCAGGCCCATGGCTGGGATTACCTCTACGAGCCGGATGCCCAGTCGGTCATCGACGACCTGATGGTGCGCTACGCCGAGGCCCTGGTGTTCCAGGCCGTGGCCGAGAACATGGCGTCCGAGCAATCGGCGCGCATGGTGGCCATGAAGGCCGCGACCGACAACGCCGGCACGCTGATCAACGACCTGAAGCTGGTCTACAACAAGACCCGTCAGGCCGCGATCACCAAGGAACTCTCCGAGATTGTCAGCGGTGCGGCGGCGGTGGGTTGACCCAGCCACGCGACGACGAGACGCAACGAACCAAGATTGAAGGAACGAAAAATGGCGAACATTCAAGCCACTACTGGCGCAGTAGGCAAGATCGTTCAGTGCATCGGCGCCGTGGTGGACGTGGAATTCCCCCGCAACCAGATGCCGAAGATCTATGACGCACTGAAGCTGGACGGCAGCGCACTGACCCTCGAAGTGCAGCAGCAGCTCGGCGACGGCGTGGTGCGTACCATCGCGCTGGGCTCGTCCGACGGCCTGCGCCGCGGTCTGGAAGTGCGCAACACGCGTGGTCCGATCATGGTGCCGGTCGGCCCGGCCACCCTGGGTCGGATCATGGACGTGCTGGGCAGCCCGATCGACGAACGCGGCCCGGTCAATGCCGAGCACACGGCGTCGATCCACCGCAAGGCCCCGGCCTATGACGAACTGTCGCCTTCGCAAGACCTGCTCGAAACCGGCATCAAGGTGATCGACCTGATCTGCCCGTTCGCCAAGGGCGGCAAGGTGGGTCTGTTCGGTGGCGCCGGCGTGGGCAAGACCGTGAACATGATGGAACTCATCAACAACATCGCCAAGGCCCACTCGGGTCTGTCGGTGTTCGCTGGTGTGGGCGAGCGGACCCGCGAAGGGAACGACTTCTACCATGAAATGGCCGATTCGGGCGTCGTGAACCTGGAGGATCTGGGCAAGTCCAAGGTCGCCATGGTCTACGGCCAGATGAACGAGCCGCCGGGCAACCGTCTGCGCGTGGCCCTGACCGGTCTGACGATCGCCGAGTCGTTCCGCGACGAAGGCAAGGACGTGCTGTTCTTCGTGGACAACATCTACCGCTACACGCTGGCCGGTACCGAAGTGTCCGCGCTGCTGGGCCGGATGCCGTCTGCCGTGGGTTACCAGCCGACGCTGGCCGAGGAAATGGGCCGCCTGCAAGAGCGGATCACCTCGACCAAGGTGGGTTCGATCACCTCGATCCAGGCCGTCTACGTCCCTGCGGATGACCTGACCGACCCGTCGCCTGCCACCACCTTCGCCCACCTGGACGCAACGGTCGTGCTGTCGCGTGACATCGCTTCGCTCGGTATCTACCCGGCCGTGGATCCGCTGGATTCGAACAGCCGCCAGGTGGACCCGAACGTCGTCGGTGAAGAGCACTACAACACGACCCGTTCGGTGCAGCAGGTGCTGCAGCGCTACAAGGAACTGCGCGACATCATCGCCATCCTGGGCATGGACGAGCTGGCACCGGAAGACAAGCTGGCCGTGTCCCGCGCTCGGAAGATCCAGCGTTTCCTGTCGCAGCCCTTCCACGTCGCCGAAGTGTTCACCGGCTCGCCGGGCAAGTACGTGCCGCTGAAGGAAACCATCCGTGGTTTCAAGATGATCGTGGCTGGCGAGTGCGATCACCTGCCCGAGCAGGCGTTCTACATGGTTGGCACCATCGACGAAGCCTTCGAAAAGGCGAAGAAGATGCAGTGAACCCCGGTGGATGGCGCGCCGTGCGGTGTGCCATCCCTGGTTTGCTGAATCCTCTTCAACCCCCCAAGAAGGAAGCACATGGCAACGATCCACGTTGACGTCGTTTCGGCAGAACGCTCGATCTTCTCGGGCGAAGCCAAGTTCGTCGCGCTGCCGGGCGAAAACGGCGAGCTGGGCATCCTCCCCCGGCACACCCCGTTGATCACCCGCATCAAGCCGGGTGCCGTGCGCATCCAGCGCGCGGACCACGGTGAAGACGAGTTCGTGTTCGTGGCCGGCGGCATTCTCGAAGTGCAGCCCGACCGCGTGACCGTGCTGGCCGACACCGCCATCCGTGGTCATGACCTGGACGAGGCCAAAGCGGTCGAAGCCAAGCGTCAGGCCGAGGAAGCGATGAAGAACGCCAAGAGCGACATCGATCTGGCCCGTGCCCAAGGCGAGTTCGCCACCATGGCCGCCCAGATCGCCGCGATCCAGAAGTTCCGCCGCAAGTAAGCAAGCACGCAAGATCTTCCCGCTGGCCGCAAGGTGGTGGGAAATCCAGCAAGACCACGCCCGCCCAGGTGCAAACCTGCGGCGGGCGTGGCGTTTCTGGGTGTCTCTGGGCGGTTCAGCGCAGGTCGGCGCGGTCGGGCAATTCGTTCGGATTGCGCTGCTCACCGCTCAGGGGGAACCAGTGGCGCAGCGCCTCGTCCAGCGCGGTGATCGTGTTGCGCAGTGCCTGTTCGTGCTGCCCCTGGCGCAGCAGGGGTTGCATGGCCTCGACCAGTGCCTGCCACTGGTCCGGGTCGATGTGGCGGTGCAGGGCGCGATCGGCCACGATCTCGATGGCGCGGTCGGCCAGCAGCAGGTAGACCAGCACGCCGTTGTTGTGTTCCGTGTCCCACACGCGCAGCTTGCTGAACACCGACAACGCCCGCGCCCGCGGACTCGCGCCATCGCGCAGGTAGCGCCAAGGCAGCGCCGCTTCCACGCACAGCCGGATCTCGCCGCTGTGGTGCTGCTCGCTGGTGGTGATCCGGGCTTCGAGCCGGGTGATCGCCTCGGCACCGAGGACATCGGTGATGTCGCCCCGATCCGACCAGAGGTGTCGCCACCACTGGCGCCACGAGCGGTGAAAACGTTCAGCAGCAGGCACCGTGTTGTCCATGTTCACCAGCTTCCCGACGCACCGCCGCCACCAAAATCACCCCCACCCCCCGAGGAGAATCCGCCGCCGCTCGATGAGCCGCCGCCTCCCCAGCCGCCACCACCGCCCCCCCATCCACCGGGCGTGGGGAAGGACCGGCCCCGGGTAACACGCGGCGAGAGAAACCCCAGCACCCCCACCACCAGCGCCACGAACAACCCCACCACCGCCGCCACGCCGGCCGCTGCCGCACTGGCTGTCAGCAGCCAGGCGACACCACCCGCCCCGCCGCCGGTCAGCAGCGGCCCGAGCTTGCGGCCGAACATGCCGACGATCGCCTTGGCAAACGCTGGCAGCATCACGACCGTCAGGAGGATCCACATCATCGGATCCGGGCCGTCCTCACCCGTACCGCTGCCCGTGTCAGTGGCCGACGGCGCCGGCAACCCTTCGCCCTTGATCAACCCCCCCAGAACGCGCACCGCGGCAGACAAGCCTCCCGCGTAGTCGCCTTGCCGGAAGGCCGGCGTGATCTGCTCGTTGATGACGCGCTTGGCCATCAGGTCGGGGATCGCGCCTTCGAGTGTCTTGGCCACCTCGATGCGGACCTTGCGGTCCTGCGTGGCCACGACGATCAGGAGCCCGTCGCCCACCGCGCGGCGTCCGATCTTCCATTGATCGCCCACGCGCTGGGCGTAGGCGGCGATGTCCTCGGGCTGCGTGCTGCGCACGAGCAGCACGACCACCTGCGACCCCGCCTCGCGTTCCAGTGTCTCCAACTGGGTCGTCAGGGCCTGGCGCTGGTCAGGCTGCAGCGTGCCGGTCTGGTCGATCACCCGGCCGTTCAGCGGCGGCACAGGCAGGATGTCCTGGGCCGCGCTGCCGAAGGCGACCAGCAGCCAGAGTCCCAGCGTCAGCAAACCTCGCAGGAGGACGGTCATGGTGCGGGTGCGCGGTGCGGGTTCGTTCGGGTTACTTGGCCGTGGGCTTGTCGAAGCTCACGGCCGGCGGCTGGCTGATCTGTGCCTCGTTGGCCACGGCCAGATTCGGCTTGACCTCGTAATGGAAGACCATCGCCGTCAGGTTGGTCGGGAAGCTGCGGGTGAGCACGTTGTAGTCCTGCACCGTCTTGATGTAGCGGTTGCGCGCCACGGTGATGCGGTTCTCCGTGCCTTCGAGCTGCACGCGCAGATCCTGGAAACCCTGGTTGGCCTTCAGGTTGGGGTAGTTCTCGGTCACGACCAGCAACCGGCTCAGGGCACCGCTGAGTTCACCTTGGGCGGCCTGGAACTTCTTGAATGCTTCGGGGTTGTTGATCAGCTCCGGCGTGGCCTGGATGCTGGTGGCCTTGGCGCGGGCTTCGATTACCTTGGTGAGGGTTTCCTGCTCGAAATTGGCCTCGCCCTTGACGGTGGCCACGAGATTGGGCACGAGGTCGGCGCGGCGCTGGTACTGGTTGAGCACCTCGGACCAGCTTCCCTTCACGTCCTCGTCCAGCCGCTGGAAGTCGTTGTAGCCGCAGCCGGTCAGTGCCGCGATGACCAGCACGCCCGCGAGGCGGCGCATCCAAGTACCCAGTTGTTCCAACACCATGATGAGTGAGCCTCCAAGACTTTGATGGGGTGGTGATGATGCGTGTGTGGTGGCCGTGCAGTGGCAGCAGAGTGTGTCGTATTTCACGGCATTGCACACTCTGGGAGCTTACCTCAGCGGGGCAGGGGGTGAACAGTTCGGAGGGATGGGTGCCGTCAGGAGGCTGCCTCGGGCGGCTCCTACAATCCCGTCATGTTCGCCCCCCTCCAAAACGACACCTTCCTGCGCGCCCTGCGCCGCCAGCCCACCGAGCACACCCCCGTCTGGCTGATGCGCCAGGCCGGACGCTACCTGCCGGAATACCGCGCCACGCGCGCGACGGCCGGCAGCTTCATGGGGTTGGCGACCAATGTGGACTACGCCACCGAGGTCACGCTGCAGCCGCTCGAACGCTATCCGCTCGACGCCGCGATCCTGTTCTCGGACATCCTCACCGTGCCGGACGCGATGGGCCTGGGCCTGAGCTTCGCGCTGGGCGAGGGGCCGAAGTTCGCCAAGGTCGTGCGCGACGAGGCGGCGGTCGCCGAACTCGCCGTGCCGGACATGGACAAGCTGCGCTACGTGTTCGACGCCGTGACCTCGATCCGCAAAGCCTTGAACGGCCGCGTGCCGCTGATCGGCTTCTCGGGCAGCCCGTGGACGCTGGCCTGCTACATGGTCGAAGGCGGCGGCAGCGACGACTATCGGCGCGTCAAGTCGCTGATGTACAGCCGCCCGGACCTGATGCACCGCATCCTGGCCATCAACGCCGACTCGGTGGCCGCCTACCTGAACGCCCAGATCGAAGCCGGCGCACAGGCCGTGATGATTTTCGATAGCTGGGGCGGCGTGCTGGCCGATGGCGCATTCCAGGAATTCAGCCTCGCTTACACCCGCCGCGTGCTGGCCCAGCTCAAGCGCGAACACGACGGCGCCCAGATCCCGCGCATCGTCTTCACCAAGGGCGGTGGCATCTGGCTCGACGAGATCGCCGACCTCGACACCGACGGCATCGGCCTCGACTGGACGATGGACCTCGGCAAGGCCCGCGAGCGCGTTGGCCACAAGGTCGCGCTGCAGGGCAACCTGGACCCGAACGTGCTCTTCGCCAGCCCCGCGCAGATCGACGCCCAGGCCTGCCGTGTGCTCGACCGCTTCGGCGCCCACCCCGGCCACATCTTCAACCTCGGCCACGGCATCAGCCAGTACACGCCGCCCGAGTCGGTCACGGCGCTGGTCGAAGCGGTGCATCGCCACTCGCGGGAGATGCGTGCTGCGGCCTCTTCGGTTCCGGCTGCCTTAATTTGAGGCAATCTAGGAAAATACCTTGCGTGACAAGTACTTGACGGCACGCTAACCAGCTTGTCCACAACGTTATCCACAGCTTCGGTGGACATCCCTGCACCGCCCGCATCACCCGCGCTGCCTGTGGAGTACCGGCTGCGTGTGCTGGTCGATCTGCCACGGCACAGCCGGCTGGACGCGGTGCTCGACTACCTCGCGCCCGAGCCGTGGCCGGCGGGCACGCTGGTGCGGGTGCCGCTGGGCAAGCGGGAGGTCTGCGGCATCGTCTGGGGGGCGGCTGAGGTGCCGGAGGGTGTGGAAGGCGACGAGGTGCCGGTCCTGCGCAGCGTGGTGCAGGCGCTGACCGCTCTGCCCCCGTTCACCGCCGGCTGGCTGCGGCTGGTGGGTTTCGCGGCGTCCTACTACCAGCGCAGCCCGGGCGAGGTGGGCCTGAGCGCCTTGCCGCCGGATCTGCGGGATCTGGACGCCGTGCAGTTGACCCGCCGGCTCAAGCGCCTGGACAAGGCCCGAGCGGCCGCAGCGAAGGCCGTTGTGGTGCCGCCCGTGCCCGAACGCCCTGCGCTGTCGCCCGAGCAGCAGACCGTGCTCGACACCCTGGCCGACGGATCGCCGCAGCCCAGCCTGCTCTTCGGCGCGACCGGCAGCGGCAAGACCGAGGTCTACCTGCGCGAAGCCGAGCGTGTGCTCGCCGCGGGGCGGCAGGCGCTGGTGCTGGTGCCCGAGATCAATCTGACGCCGCAACTCGAAGCCCGCTTCGCCGAGCGTTTCCCCGACCGTTGCCTCGTCTCGCTGCACAGCGGCCTGACCCCGGCGCAGCGCCTGCAGCACTGGCTGTCGGCGCACCTCGGCCACGCTGACCTGGTGCTCGGCACGCGCATGGCGGTGTTCGCGTCGATGCCCCGACTGGGGCTGATCGTGATTGATGAGGAGCACGACCCGTCCTACAAGCAGCAGGAGGGCGCCCGGTACTCCGCCCGCGACTTGGCGGTCTGGCGCGGGCGGCATGAGCGGGTGCCAGTGCTGCTCGGCTCGGCCACGCCGTCGCTGGAGAGCTGGTACAACGCCGGTCCGGTCGAGGCTGGCGGCGGGCGTTACCGGCGGCTGGTGATGCCGAGCCGCATCGGCGGCGGCCGCTTGCCGGCGGTGCGGCTGGTGGACCTGAGCCGCATCGCCGCCCAGTTCGGCAAACAGGCGCTGCGCCAGCACCCGCTGGCCCCGCCGCTGCTGGACGCGCTGCGCGAGCGGCTCGACCGCGGCGAGCAGAGCCTGGTGCTGCTCAACCGCCGAGGCTACGCACCCGTCCTGCACTGCACCAACTGCGGCTGGAAAAGCGCCTGTCCGCATTGCAGCGCCTGGCGCGTCTTCCACAAGCTCGACCGCACCCTGCGCTGCCACCACTGCGGCATCACCGAGCGGGTGCCCCGCGCCTGCCCCGACTGCGGCGACCCCGACATCCAGCCCATGGGCCGTGGCACCGAGCGGCTGGAGGAGCAGCTCGCCGACTTGCTGCCGGGCGCTCGCATCGGCCGCATCGACGCCGACAGCACCCGCACCAAGGGCAGCCTGGAGAGCCAGCTTGCCAGCGTCCATGCGGGTGAAGTGGATGTGCTGGTCGGCACGCAGATGGTCGCCAAGGGCCACGATTTCCGACGCATGACGCTGGTGGCGGCGGTGCAGGCGGATGCGGCGCTGTTTTCCAGCGACTTCCGGGCGCCGGAGCGGCTGTTCTCGCTGCTGATGCAGGCGGGTGGCCGGGCTGGCCGGGACGCCGAACTGGCCGGGCGCAGCGAGGTGTGGATCCAGACCTGGCACCCTGCGCACGCGCTCTATGCGGCCTTGCGCCAGCACGACTACGAGGCGTTCGCCGCGTCGCAGCTCGCTGAGCGCGAATCCGCCGGCATGCCGCCGTTTTCCTTCCAGGCGCTGCTGCGGGCCGACGCGCGCACCCCCGAAGCCGCGCTGGCGTTTCTCGATGCGGCCGCGCTGCAGGCCCAGCGGTTACCGGGTGCGCAGGAGGTGCTGGTCTACCCGCCAGTGCCTGCACCGATTCACCGGGTCGCCGATGTGGAGCGGGCGCAGATGCTCGTCGAGGCGTCCGGGCGTGTCGCGTTGCATCGGCTGTTGGCGCACTGGCTGCCGGGCCTGCAGGCGCTGTCTTCGGAATCCGCCACACGTGTGCTTCGGTGGGCATTGGACGTCGATCCGCTCTCAATTTAAAACAATTGATAGTCATCCCCCTTGTTTGGTTGTCACATTTGGTTGCTGCGGGGTTTCCGTCTGCAACGTTTTTGGTCACGATTGCTGTAAAACCCGGCGTCGATCAAAACGACGCTGGGGCTGCTGGTTCACACTGGTGAACACAAGAGCTGGATTCGTGGATCGACGTCGCAATGGGGAGGGTTGAACGTGGCAGTTCCACAATGGGAAGTCAGATTGCGTCAGTTGGCCGATTTGACCGACATGGACCGACAGGCCTGGGCCAGGCTCGAAGCCCGATCGGCCGAGCCGAATGCGTTCATGTCGCCGCATTTCGTGCTACCGGCACTGGCGCACCTGGACGCTGGGGCCTCGGCGGTGCTGATGTGGATCGAGCGGGATGCGGGTGGGTTGAAGGAACTGGCGGGTGTGGGGGTGTTCCGGTACAGCCTGGGGACGCGCGCTTTTCCGTGGCCGCACCTGACGGCGTACCAGTCGGAACACACCTACCTTGGCGGGTTGCTGATCGATGCGGAGGCGGTCCTGCCGATCGTGGAGGCGATCCAGGCCTTCCTGTCGAGGCGGAGCTGTTTCTGGAAAGGACTGGAGCTGCCCAAGGTGCACACCAGCGGCCCGCTCGCCGAGGCGATCACGGCGCTGTCCAGCCAGCGCAGCCAGCCGGTGCAACTGCTCGGACCGCAAGAGCGGTCGATGCTGACACTCGCCAACTGCGGCGAGGCTCTGCTGCGCGACACCCTTGGCAAGAAGCTCAACGAGATCAACCGCTGCATGCGCCGTCTGGAAGAAATGGGCCGGGTCAGCTGGCACTGCCTGCGCGAAGGCATCCCGGCCGAGTCGATCGAAGATTTCCTGCGCCTGGAGCACCTGGGCTGGAAGGGCGAGTCTGGTACCTCGATGCGCTCGACGCCGGCCGGCGAAGCCTTCTTCCGCGACATGGTGGCGCGATTTGACGGTGACCACCACCGGGCGCTGTTCACCGAGCTGCGGATCGACGGCCGGGCGGTGGCCTCCACCTGCAACTTCGTGTCCGGCAACATGGGGTTCGCCTTCAAGGTCGGCTGGGATCCGGAACTGCGCAAGCTCGGCCCGGGCATGCTCAACGAGGTCGAGTTCATCCGCCATGTCCGCCTCCATTGTCCGGACCTGCAGTCCTTTGACAGCGGCGCCTCGGCCGACTCCTTCATCAACCGGCTCTGGCCCGACCGACGTGCACTCGGGCTGTTGCTGATGCCATCGAGCAGGCTGGCTTCTTGTGCGCTGACGGTGACGCAGCGGCTGCGAGAATCCCGGCAGGCCCGGCGTCCGAATTCGGAAATTGACGCAATAATCACGGAAGTCAAAGCCTGAATCCTCTGCCAGAGCCAGTCCGGTACCAGGTGGCGACCGCACCGGTCCACTGTCTCTGCCTTATTGCATGCATAACAACAACTCACTGGCGCCGGGGCGCCTTCCCGCCGTTGTCCTGGCCTGTGCGGGTGCCCCCGAGGGGGATCTCAATATCGTGCGCTCGCTGGGCGAGCAGGGCGTTCCGGTGATTGTGCTCGGTGAGTACGCTGATCCGCCCTCACGTTATTCGCGCCACTGCATCGAGTTCTTGCAGTTGCCGGATTTTGACGGACAGCCGCAGGCCTTGCTGGACACCCTGGCCGACCTGGCCCGCCGCCACGGCGGACCGCTGCCCATATTCCCCTCCGCCGATCCGGATCTGGATGTGCTGAACCGGATCCGCGAGACTGCCCGTCCGCACGTGCGCTGGACGATGGCAGAGCCGGCGCTGGTGACCGCGCTGATGGACAAGCGGGCGTTCAGCGAACTGGCTATCCGCTTCGATCTGCCCGTGCCGCGTACCTTCACGCCGACGACGCTGGACGAGGTCGAGTGCATTGCCGATATGCTGTCGTTTCCCGCCATCGTCAAACCTTCCCTGCCGACTGCCTGGAAGCACCCGGAATTGCCGCGAGAGATCCGCACGGCCAAGGCCATCGTGCTCCAGTCGCGCGAGGAACTGCTGCGCGTCTGTCGCACGGTGGCGCCCTGGGGCCTCGCGCTGATCCTGCAGGAATACGTACCGGGCGATGACAGCGCCCACTACGACGTGCATGCTTTCATCGACCAGCAGGGTGTGGCCCGCGCGACTTTTTGTGGTCGCAAATGGCGCATCCAGCCCCCCCATGTCGGCAGCGGCTGCTACGTCGAGAGCTTGCACGAACCAGCGCTGGAGGCGATGGTCATCGACATCCTGCAGCGGCTCGATTACCGCGGCATCGCCAACCTCAACTTCAAGCGCCACAGCGTCAGCGGCGAGTTCAAGCTGCTGGAGATCAACGCCCGGGTGAGTCAGTGGACGATCCTCACGACGCGCGCCGGCGTCAACCTGCCTTGGATGGCCTACCGCGACGTCTGCGGCCTAGCGCAGGAGGCCCCGCTGCCGCGCCACACCGGGCTTTGGTACATCAGTGGCAAGAACGACTTCCGCGCCATCCGTGGCTATGTGCGCGAGGGCGTGTGGACCTGGTGCGGCTACCTGCGTTCGCTGCTGAAGCGGCCGATCGTCTTCCAGGTGCTGAGCCTGCGTGACCTCGGCCCCGCGCTGCACCTGACCGTGCACTGGATTGCGGAGAAAATGCGCCTGCGGTCACCTTCCTGACCGTCCAGGAGTCGAAATGTCCGCTGTCCTTCCGGTTCCTCCAGCGCTGCAACTGGCCGTGGTCGGGGCTGGCCCGGTCGGGCTGGCGTTGGCGCTGTCCGCTGCGCGTCGCCTGCCTGCCGCGCGGATCTGTGTCTATGACCGACTTCCCGTTGCCCACGATGTCAGTGGCGATCCACGCACGCTGGCCTTGTCGCAGGGCAGCGTGCTGGAACTGCAGCGGCTGGGCGTGTGGGCCGCGATGGCCGAGCGGGCCGAACCGATCCAGGCTGTGCACGTCTCGCAGCAGCAGCCCGGTCTGCTCGACCTGCTGGGCCGTGCGCCGGCGCCGGAGCTGTTGATCCGCGCCGTGGACGAGGGCGTGCCCCAGCTCGGCGCGGTGATTCCCTATGGCGCGCTGGCTGCGCCGATGCGGGCGGCGTGGCTGGCTGCCTGTGCGCGTGAGCCGCAGCGCCTGTCCGTGCGCTGGGGCAGTGCGGTGAGCGGGGTGCGCACGGTGTCGGACGGGGTCGAGATCGACGTTGGCGACGATGCCGGTGCGGCTGGGGCGCTGGTCGAACCGCACCATCTGGCGGTGATTGCCGAGGGGGGGGTGTTCGCCGAGCAGGCGCGCAAGGCCGTCGCCCACGATTACGGACAGACCGCCTGGGTCGGCACGATCGGGCTGGAGGGCGGCGAGTCCGGGGTCGCCTATGAACGGTTCACGCCGCAAGGACCGGTGGCGCTGCTGCCGCTGCCGGGCACGATGCTGGCCGACGACGGCCGCACGGTGTGCCGACGCGCGGCGCTGGTGTGGTGTGTCGAACAGAAGGACGACGCGGTGGCCGGCTTGACCGAGGCGCAGCGGCTGGCGGTGCTGACCCACTTGCTGCCGGCGCGGGTGGGGCGGCTGGTCTCGGTCCGACCGCTCAAGCACTTTGCGCTCGGCCTCAACGCCGAGCGCACGCTGGTGCAGGGCCGCACGGTACGCATCGGCAATGCTGCGCAGACGCTGCATCCTGTCGCGGGGCAGGGCTTGAACCTGGGCCTGCGCGACGCGCACGAACTGGTGCTGCAACTGGCCCGCGGTGGCGATGTCGACCAGGCGCTGCGCCGGGTCGAGTGGCAGCGCGCGCCGGACCGCTGGGCCATGATCGCCGCCACCGACTTTCTGGCGCGCAGCTTCACCTGGCCGTGGCCGGGGCTCAGCACCTTGCGCGGTGCCGGGCTGGCCGTGCTGGGGCAGGTGGGCCCGCTGAAGTCGCTGCTGGCGCGCCGGATGATGTTCGGCGGACGCTGAGCGGCCCGAGAAAGATGACCGTGCGGATTGCGCGCGCGGTCGCTGGGCCCCCCTGTTGACGGGGAGTGGCTGCCGCCCGGGGGGTGTCCCGATCCGCTAAAAACGAGGCTGAGTTCCCTGCACTCCCAGCCAACGCCTTTCAGAGCGGACCCCGCCCCCCCACCATGCACGCTGCCCCCCACGCCTCTTCACCACGCCCCGCGGTCGTCCTCGCCTGCCTCGGTGCCCAGGGGGCCGATCTGAATCTCGTGCGTTCGCTGGGCGAGGAGGGCGTGCCCGTGATCGTCATCGGTGAATACGAGTTTCCGCCTTCGGGCTATTCGCGTCACTGCATCGAATACATCTGCGCCCGCAACTTCACGCGCCGCCCCGAGCACCTCCTGCGGGTGCTGCGCGAGCTGCGCATGCGGCACGGCCAGGCGCTGCCGGTCTTCCCCACCGCCGACACCGATCTGCGTGCGCTGGTCTCGCTGCATGCCGATCTGGTCGGCACGTCCCTCTGGGTCTCCGCGTCGCCGGACACGGTGAACCGCATGATGGACAAGCGCCGCTTTGCTGCATTGGCCCAGGCGTTGCGCTTGCCCGTGCCAGCTACCCATGCGCCTCGCACGCTGGAAGAGGTCGAAACCCTCAGCCGCGTGGTGGACTTCCCGGTGGTGCTCAAGCCGGCGTATCCGACCGCGTGGAAGCGCCCGGGACTGGACCCCGTGATCGCTCGTGCCAAGGCGCTGGTGATCGACGCGCCGGACGAGTTGATGCGGGTGTGCTGTCGCATTGCGCCGCACGGACTGGATGTGCTGGTGCAGGACTATGTGCCCGGTGCCGACGACCTGCACTACAGCGTGCATGCCTGGATCAGCCGCGCCGGTGTGGTCGAGCGGGTGGCGACGACCCGCAAATGGCGCACCTTCCCGGTCCAGGTCGGCACGGGTTGCCACGTCGAGACCGTCTCGGTGCCCGATCTGGAGGCCGAGGCTGCCGATATCCTCGCGCGACTGAAGCTGCGTGGCATGGTGGTGATGAACTTCAAGCGCGACGTGCGCACCGGGCAGTTCATGCTGCTGGAGGTCAATCCGCGGCTGAGCTGCAACAGCCTGCTGCTGACCCGCGCTGGCTTCAATCTGCCATGGCTGGTCTACAACGAGGCCTGCGGTCGCCAGATGACCGCGCCGGCCGAGTGGCGTGTTGGCGTGCGCTATCTGAGCGCCAAGGCCGACTTCCTGGCCTTCCGCACACTGGCCCGCGAAGGCCGGATGGGCTGGGGCGAGTACCTGCGCTCGGTGCTGCGCCCGGGCATGGTTTACCGGGCGCTCGACCTGAGCGACATGGGCCCGCCGGTACAGATGGCGGCCGACTGGCTGGCGCTCAAGGGCAAGGGCAGCGGCCGCTGGGTCCGCAGCCGGCTGGGCCTGAACGCGGTGTGATCGGGGGCTGATCGCGTCACAGCCGCCGGTGCTGCAACGCCGGCAGCTGCTGGCGGACCCGGGCCAGCAGCGCCGGGTCCAGTTCGGCCAGCACGACGCCGTCGCCTTCGTCCTGTACGGCCAGCACCGTGCCCCATGGGTCGATCACCATCGAATGCCCCCAAGTGCGCCGACCGTTTTCATGCCGGCCTCCCTGGGCGCTGGCGATGACGTAGCACTGGTTTTCCACCGCCCGGGCGCGCAGCAGCAACTCCCAATGCGCCTGCCCGGTCGGCCAGGTGAAGGCGGCTGGCACGACCAGCACGCTGCACGGTGGCTGCATCAGGCGCCGGTACAGCTCCGGAAACCGCAGGTCGTAGCAGACCGACAAGCCCACGCGGTGCACCGCGCCGTCCCGCGCCACCGCATCGAACGCCACCGGCACCTCGCCCGGCCGCAGCGTGGCGGCTTCGTCGTAGCAGCGCTCCCCGTCGTCGTAGCGGAACAGGTGGATCTTGTCGTAGCGGGCGGCAAGCGCACCATCCGGCGCATGGACCAGCGAGGTGTTGGTGGCATGGTCGGGGTCGCCGTCCAGCGCCATCGGCAGCGTGCCTCCGACCAGCCACAGCCCGTGCGTGCGGGCCATGCCGGACAGCGCAGCCTGGATCGGTCCCTGCCCGGGCGGTTCCGCCGCCGCGAGCTTGTCCCGGTCCTGCAGGCCCATCAGGCAGAAGTACTCGGGCAGCACGACCAGCTCCGCCCCCTGCTGTGCAGCCTGGGCAACGAGTTCCGCGGCGCGGGCGAGGTTGTCGTGGACCCTGGGGGTCGAGACCATCTGAACTGCGGCCACTTTCATGGGGATTGGTTCTTTCGGGGCAATGGGTGGGCGTCGCGGGTGCGATCGACGGGCGTGACCAGCGGTGCGTCCCAGCGCCCGGTGACGTGGAACTCGCGGGTGGCGGCCTCGGCGAGCGGGCGTTGCAGGAACCACTGTGTCACCAGTGTGCCGAGTCCCACGGCCGGATTGATCACGGCATAGGCCAGCGAGGCTGCCCCGGCGTTGAAGTCGGGCACCACCCACACGCGCAGGTCCTGGGTCGCGCCGGGCAGGCTGGCGCTGCCCTCGGCGAGCACCACGGCCTGCACACCGCGCACGCGCAGGTTGTGCGTGCTGGCCTGGCCGCGGCGGATCTGCACATCGCCATCGATGTGGTCGAAGCTGAATCCCTTCTGGTAGAGGTCGCGGAAGTCGAGTGACAGGCGGCGCGGCAGCGACTGCAGGTTGAGCACACCCAGCAGCCGACCCGCCCCGCCGGGGTCGGCCTGCAGCAACTGGCCGCTGTCGAGGTCGAGTCGCACCGTGCCGCCCAGCTGCGCCAGCGTCAGCGCCATCGGCGGTCCGGGCCAGCGGAGCTGTCCGCCGATGTGGCCGCGCCCGCCGCGCAGCGTACCCGCCCAGCCCAGCTGGTCGAGCCATTGCCCGCCATCGTCCACGTCCAGCCGAAAGGTCAGGCGGCTGGCGCCGGTGCCGGCCGTGTCGTCCGGGTCCGCGGGATCCCACTGGCCGACTGCGCTGAGCCGGGCTTCGGGCCGCGTGAGTGACAACTGTTGCAGATGCCATTCCCCGGTCGCGGCGGGCAGGCGGGTCGCCGGGCTCGGTCCGCCCTGCAGTTCGAGTCGACCGAGGTGCCGGTCACCGTAGGCGAGGTCATCCACCACGATGTCCAGTGCGGGCATTGGCTCGGTGGCGGTGGCGGTGGCGGTGCCAGAGGCCGGTCGGGTGCTGGTGTCGGCCAGCGGATCGGCTGGCCACGGCAGCGCCAGGCGACTGAGCCGTGCCTGCACGGCGGCCGGCGCCCGTGGTGCTGCCGGCCGCAGCGTCACCCGGCCGGCGAGCTGGTCGGCCTCGATGGTGCCGCTCCAGGCCGTGGGCGTCCCGGTCGGCTGGAGCTGGGCGTTGACATGGCTCAGGCGGTGGCCCTGGAGCGTGAGGTCCGCGATCTGCAGACGCACCTGGCGCAAGACCGCGGTCAGATCGTCGCCCGCAGCGGCGGTGCCCGAGGTCGGCAGGTGGCCGGCCTGCGCCGCCTGCTGCAGCCAGACCTGCCAGTCGTCCAGCGACAGCCGTGGCAGCACGATGCTGGCACCGAGTCCACGCTCCGGCCAGGGCTGGCCATCGGATGCGCCGACTTGCACCCGCCCTCCCAGCAGGCGATCGGCGCGCTCGCCGTCGAACAGGAGCCGGGCGTGCAGCAGGGGGGCGGCGGGCGTGCCGGCGTCGATCTGCAACAGGGTAGGCGTGGGCGTCGACGGGGCTGCGGGCGTCTGTGGTTCTACGCGCACCCGCAGTGGCTCGGCCTGCGCGGCGGACTTGCGCAGTGGTGCAGGCAGGCGGCTGGCGAGGCCGACGAGGTCGGTGTCCACCTGCACGGTCGGGCCGCCGGGAGTCAGGTCGAGCTGGAGCCGGTAGTCCGCCTGGCCCTCGAAGGCGTGCGCCAGACGGGCCAGCGGTTCGACCGTGTCGAGTGTGCGCAGGCCCTGCGCGGTCGCACGGCCTTGTCCGGCGAAGCGCAGCACGCCGCCGTCGTCCAGATGCCCCTCGAAGGCGAGCGGGCCACCCGCAGCCTGAGCGCTGCCCTGGGAGAGCTGGAAGCTGTGCTCGGTGAAGTCCAGCCGCGCCCGCAGGCTGTCCAGCGCAGGGGTGTCCGGGCCCATCTGCAACCGCGTCTCGGTCAGATCGACGCGGCCCTGCACGGTGGTGTCCCGGGCGTGCTGCAGCGGGATGGCCAGCTGCAGCTCCAGCTGGGTTCGCCCGTCACCCTGGGCAGGGGTGAAGGCGTGGCCGAGCCAGCCGTCGATCGGGCTGGCGCGCAGGAACTGCAGCGCGTCGGCGGTCGAACCCTGGCCCCGGCCGTGCAGGCGCAGGACGGGGGCGTGGGCGAGGTTGTCGATGCCGCCTTCGATGCTGTCCAGCGCGAAGCCTCCGCTGCCGGTCTGGCCGAGCCGGGTCTGGATCTGCATCAACCGCAGTTGCTGGCCGTCGATGACCAGCTGGCCGGTGCCCTCGGTGTAGCGCGGCCAGGTGCTGCCCGGCACGGCGTCGAACGTGACCTGCTCGAAGCGGCCGCCGATGGCAAATTCGCCTTGTCCCGGCGCCGTGTAGGGGAAGTCGAGCACCGGGCCGCGGACCCGCGCGCGGATGTCGTGCGCCGAGCCGGCCAGCACGGCGTCTCGCACATAGCTGCGCACCGAGGCGGCGATGCCCAGCGGCAGGTAGCGGTGGATGCGGTCGGCACGGATCTGGTGGACGGTGGCGTCCAGGTCCAGCTCGCCGGGCAGCCAGCCGTTGCGGCCGAAGGTGGGGCCGACAGGGGGGCCGCTGCGCCAGTGGCCGGAGAACCCGCCGTCGCCATCGGCCGTGGCGAAGACTGCGCGGCGCACCTCGACCTCGATGGCCGGTCGCGTACCCGGCGCGGCGGTCCTGGCACGGCGCAGTTGCCAGCGCACATCGGCCCGCAGCTGCTCCAGCGCGACGCGTGGCTGCTCGAACACGCCCGGAAAATCAAGCTCGCCCTGCGTGATCCGCAGATCGGCCTGCCCGCCGAGTTCGGTGGCATCGAAGCGCACGTGGCCGCCGCGCAGGCCCGGGCGACCCGGCGTGGCGGTCGATGTGAGGGCGGCGGTCACTGGTGCGGCCGCGAGGTGCAGCGCCTCGGCGTCGCCGCGGGCGCGCCAGTGGTCGGGGCGCTCCACGTCGCCAGTCCACTCGTACGCGAGCTGGCGCACCTGACCGCGCGGGCGGGTGGCTTCCAGCAGCCGCCGCATCGGCCCGGCCAGCGGCACATGCGCAGCCGATTGCGCCAGCAGCCCCAGGTCGACCAGCGAGGCCTTGAAGGTGCCACCGGTCCATGCGCCGGGTGACCC
Organism: Sphaerotilus sp.; assembly: GCF_031429695.1. Classification (GTDB taxonomy): domain Bacteria; phylum Pseudomonadota; class Gammaproteobacteria; order Burkholderiales; family Burkholderiaceae_C; genus Sphaerotilus. The sequence continues at coordinate 18,332 of NZ_JANPAB010000055.1, read as the reverse complement.
GCGCAATGTCAGCTCCAGATCGGTGGCGGGCCACAGGCTCGGGTCGGGCGTGGCGGTGGTCGCCGTGGCATCGGCCGGTGGCTGCGACTGGAAGGAGAGCTGGCGCGCCCGCACCACGCTGCCCTGCGCGTCGTGGCGCACTTCCAGCTGCCCCGCGATGCGCCGCAGCGCCACCGGGGGCAGCCCCTTGGCCACCCTCAGCGTGACCGCCTGCAACTGCAGATCGGCGGTGGCCCCGGTCAGGCGGCCCTGCGCCACGTCGATGCGGGTGGCGAGCCGACCGCGGCCTTCCATCAGGTCGAAGGGCAGATCGACATGGCGGCGCAACTGGCCGACATCGACCAGCGGCCAATCGGCCTGCACGACGCCCACCCACTGGCGCCAGTCGCCCGGGTGCTGCAGCCCGGACATCGACAGCAGCGCGCGCAGCGGTCGTGCCATTTCCGCGCTGGCGAAGAAGCGGCTGCCCCAGCCCTCGGGCGGCGTAGCGCTCAGGCGCAACACATGCCGGCCCAGCGGATTGCGCAGATCCAGGTCGACGCCGGTCAGCACCAGCGACGCGGCCCCACGCTGTTCGTCCTGCCAGGACACGCTGGCCCCGCGCAGGCGGATGTCGGACTGGCTGAAGAGCCAGTCGGCCACCTGTCCGTCCTCGTCGACGGCGTCGGTGCGCTCCAGCGGCAGGCCAGCGAGGAAAACCTGTCCCCGCTGGTCGCGGCGCAGGGCGAGGTGCAGGGCGTCGAATTCCAGTCGCTGCACGTGTGGCAGCCAGTGCGTGGGGGAGCGCGGCAGCAGCGAGCCGGGCGTGATCACCGCCTCGACCTTGGCCAGGCGCAGCGCCTCCTGTCCCCGGGCGTCGACCATGCGCAGGTCGCGCAGCGTCACCACCGGCGCCCAGGTGTCGCCCGTGACCTGCAGCGTGCCGAGCGTCACGTCCAGCCCCAGCGCGTGGCTCGCCCATGCTTCCAGCTCAGGTTTCCAGCGGTCCAGGCGCGGCAAAATCCCCCATTGGAGGATCATCCACGCGGCCAGCGTCAGCGCGGCCAGGGCAGCCATGCTCCAGAATGTGACGCGCAACAGCACCCCGCCGGCGCGCCGGCACCAGTGCAGCAGATCGGATGACCAGGGAACCAAAGGCATGAATGCAGCCGAACCAGTCTCCGGCGAATTGAACACAGAGAAGCTAGCACAGACCCGAAAGAATGCCATGCAGACCTCGTCCGAGACGGGAGTGAGTCCTGTCACTGCCGACCACAGCCGGTATGTGCAGCGGGTGCGTCGTGTGCGCGGAGCCGATCTGGCGCTGCTGGCCGCCGGGCCGCCGACACGGGAGTCCATGCAGGCCACGCTCGACGCATGGCTTTTGCGCGGCCGGCCGCTGGCCTCGGCGCTGCGCCTGACACGGCAGCTGGTGATGGAGCGGCTCGTGGTGCTGGATGTCGAGGCGCAGGCCGATGTCGAGGTGGTCACCCGCGCGATGAGCGAGCTGGCCGAGGTGACGCTCGAAGTCGCACTGGCCGCCGCCCGGGCCGAGCAGGACGCCTTGCACGGCGCGCCGCACACGGCAGCGGGCGCGCCGATCGACTTCTGGATCATCGGCATGGGCAAGCTCGGCGCGCGCGAGCTGAACGTGTCCTCCGACATCGACCTCGTCTACGTCTACGAGGAAGACGGTCAGACCAGTGGCCGCCCCGGCGGCGGTGGTGCCCTTTCGGCGCATGAATACTTTTCGCTGGTGGCACGTTCGCTGCGGGCGCTGATCGGCGATGTGACCGAGGACGGATTCGTCTTCCGCGTCGATCTGGCGCTGCGGCCCAACGGCAACTCCGGGCCACCGGTGGTGAGCCTGGCGATGCTCGAAGAGTATTTTCTGGTGCAGGGCCGGGAGTGGGAGCGTTTCGCCTGGCTCAAGAGCCGGGTGGTGGCGCCGCGGGAGGCGGTCACGTCCGGACGGGCGCGGGCCTTGCGCGACGTGGTCACGCCGTTCGTGTACCGGCGTTACCTCGATTACGGCGTGTTCGAGGGCCTGCGCCAGCTCCACCAGAAGGTGCGCGACGAGGCCAACCGCCGCGCCGCCGGTCGGCCCGAACGCGCCAACGACGTCAAGCTCTCGCGCGGCGGCATCCGCGAGATCGAGTTCATCGTGCAGTTGCTGCAGGTGGTGCGCGGCGGGCAATTTCCGGAGATTCGCACCCGCCCGACGCTCAAGGCCTTGCAGCGGCTGGCCGCCGTCGGCCTGATCGCGTCGGATACAGCCGCAAAGCTGGCCGAGGCGTACACCTTCCTGCGCCGGGTCGAACACCGCATCCAGTACCTCGACGACCAGCAGACGCACTTGCTGCCCACCGTGGACACTGACCTGCGCTGGATCGCCGGCTCGATGCGCATGGCCTGCACGGTCGATGCCTGCGCACTGCTCGACACGCTGTGCACCCACCGTGAGCTGGTCGCCACCGAATTCGATGCGCTGCTGCACGACGGCCGCAGCGCCCCGGCGCGCACCGGGGCGGGCAGTTGCAGCCGCTGCACCGGTGTGCCGCCGACGCTGGAGCAATTGCCGCAGGCGGAGGGGCTGTCCGCGCCGCTGGCCGAGCGGCTGCGGCTGCTGGTGGCCTCGCCGCGGGTGGCGCTGCTGCGCGACGAGGGGCGGGCGCGGCTGGCGCGGCTGCTGGTGCGCGCGCGGCGCCTGGTGCAGGACGAGCCGGAGATCGGCGAGACGGCACTGCTGCGGTTCGTCGACTGGCTGGAGCCGCTGTTGCGCCGTGACAGCTACCTGGCGCTGTTGGCGGAGCGTGGCGAGGTGCTGGGGCGGTTGCTGCACCTGCTGGCGCTGGCGCGCTGGCCGATGCGCTACCTGATGCAGCACCCGGGCGTGATCGACGAACTGGCCGACGCCCGTCTGGTGCGTGAACGCTTTGATGCCCGCGCCTACGCCTGCGACCTGGAGGACCGCCACCAGGCCTGGATCCGCTCCGGCGAGGCCGACGAGGGCGAACTGCTCGACACGCTGCGCCGCGCGCACCAGTCTGAAACCTTCCGCACCCTGGTGCGTGACGTCGAGGCCGAGATCACCGTCGAGCAGGTCGCCGACGACCTCTCCGCGCTGGCCGACGCCACGCTGGAGCGCACGCTGTACTGGGCCTGGCGCCACCTGCGCACGCGCCACCGGGACGTGCCGCAGTTCGCGGTGATCGCCTACGGCAAGCTCGGCGGCAAGGAGCTGGGCTACGGCAGCGATCTCGACATCGTGTTCCTCTACGACGACGAGGACGAGCGTGCGGGCGAGGTCTACGCCGCCTTCGCGCGCAAGCTCATCACCTGGCTGTCGCTGCGCACTTCGGCGGGGGCGCTCTACGAGATCGACACCGCGCTGCGCCCGAACGGCAATTCCGGGCTGCTGGTGACGTCCATCACCGCCTTCGAGCGGTACCAGCAGGGTCGCGGCAGCAACACCGCGTGGACCTGGGAGCACCAGGCGATCACGCGGGCGCGCTGGTGCGCTGGCTCGCCCGCGCTGGCCGAGCGTTTCGAGGCCACGCGGCGCACCGTGCTGACGGCTCCGCGGGATCTGGAGGCGCTGAAACGCGAGATCGCCACCATGCGCGAGCGGGTGCGCGAGGCCCATGCCGTGCGGCCGACACGCTTCGATGTGAAGCACAGCCGCGGCGGGATGATGGACGCGGAGTTCGCCGTGCAGTGGCTGGTGCTGGCGCACAGTGCCGCACATCCGGCGCTGCTGGACAACGCCGGCAACATCGCGCTGCTGCAGCGTGCCGAGCAGGCCGGTCTGCTGCCGGCCGGCGTCGGGTTCGCGGCGGCCGATGCGTACCGCGAGCAGCGCCGCGTGCAGCACCGGGCGCGGCTGGATGAAGCGCCCACGCAGGTGGACATGGCCGAACTCGGCCCCATGCAGGCGCACCGCGAGGCCGTGCTGGCGCTGTGGCGCGCCGTGTTCGGCTGATGCTGCGCCGGCAACACGCCTGGCTGGGCGTGGGGCTGTTGCTGGTGCTGCCGAGCCTGCTGATCGCGGTCCGGCCCGGGCTGGCGCGGATGGCGCTGGCGTGGGTGCCTGCGCTGGCCTGGAGCGAACCGTGGCGCTGGTGGAGCGCTGCCTGGATCCACCTGAGCACGCGGCACCTGCTGGCCAATCTGGCGGGGGCCGCGCTGGTGCTGCTGCTGGGCTGGGTGGCGCGGCTGCCGCGCGAGGCGGCCTGGGCCTGGGCGCTGGCGTGGCCGCTGACGCACCTGGGGCTGCTGGCGGAGCCGGAGCTGCTGCGCTATGGGGGCCTGTCCGGCGTGCTGCACGCGGGGGTGGCGGTGGCGGCCGTGGCACTGGTGCGGGAGGCGCCGCAGCGGCGCGAGCGGGTGCTCGGCGCACTGCTGCTGGTGGGGCTGTGCGCGAAGGTGCTCGGCGAACGGGCCTGGGCCCACACGCTGGTCACTCCACCGGGCTGGGACATCGCGGTCGCCCCGCTCGCGCATGCCAGCGGCACCGTCTGCGGCACGCTGACGGCCCTCCTGCTGGTCAGATTTCGACCTTGGACCCCAGCTCCACCACCCGGTTCGTCGGCAGGTTGAGGAAGTCCGCCGCGGCCGCCGCGTTGCGGTGCATGTTGGCGAACAGCTTCTCGCGCCACAGCGACATGCCGTCGCCGATGGTGGGCATCACGATGTCACGCGACAGGAAGTAGCTGGTGTCCATCTCGTCGAGCGGCACGCCGCGGCCGGCGAGCAACTGCAGCGCCTGCGGCACGTCCGGCTCGTTCTTGAAGCCGAAGTTCAGCGTCACCTGCCAGCAGTCGTGGCCAAGCGACTCCATGCTGATGCGCTGCTCGAAGCCGACCCAGGGGATGTCATGGTGGCGCACGGTGACGAACAGGTTGTGCGCGTGCAGCACCTTGTTGTGCTTCAGGTTGTGCATCAGCGCGTTGGGCGTCAGGCCCGGTTCGGCCGACAGGAACACCGCCGTGCCGGCCACACGCACGGGCGGGCTCACGAAGATCGCCTCCAGGAACGAGGGCAGATCGATCGCCTCGTCGCGCAGCCGCTCGCTCATCATGGCGCGGCCCTGTTTCCAGGTGAGCATGAGCGTGAACATGCCGATGCCGATCACCAGCGGGAACCAGCCGCCGCCGAACAGCTTGAGCATGTTCGAGGCGAAGAAGGCGATGTCGATGACGAAGAAGAACCCGGTGGCCAGCAGGCACAGGCCCAGCGGGTACTTCCAGCCGTGGCGGATGACGTAGAAGGTCATGATCGTCGTGATCGTCATGTCCAGCGTCACCGCGATGCCGTAGGCCGAGGCCAGGTTGGTGGACGACTTGAACAGCGCCACCGCCAGCACGATGAAGGCATACAGCCCCCAGTTCACGAAGGGCACGTAGATCTGGCCCAGGTCGCGCACGGAGGTGTGCACGATGCGCATGCGCGGCAGCAGGCCGAGCTGCACGGCCTGCCGTGTCACCGAGAAAGCGGCCGTGATCAGCGCCTGCGAGGCGATCACGGTGGCCGCCGTCGCCAGGAAGACCAGCGGCAGCGCGGCCCATTTCGGCGCCATCAGAAAGAAGGGATTCTCGATCGCCTCGGGGTTCTTCAGCAGCATGGCGCCCTGGCCGAAGTAGTTGATCACCAACGCCGGCATCACGAAGGCGTACCAGGCGATGCGGATCGGCAGCTTGCCGAAGTGGCCCATGTCGGCATAGAGCGCCTCGCCGCCGGTCACGCACAGCACCACGGCGCCCAGGCCGATGAAAGCGACCATCGGCTGCGCAGCGAAGAAGTTGAACGCGTACAGCGGGTTGAGTGCCACCAGCACGCCGGGGTTGTCGAGGATGTAGGGCAGCCCCAGCGCCACCAGCACGCCGAACCACACCAGCGTCACAGGACCGAACGCCTTGCCGATGCCACCGGTGCCGAAGCGCTGCACGGCGAACAGCCCTGTCAGCACGACCAGCGTCAGTGGCAGCACGAACGGGTGCAGGCTCGGTGAGGCGATTTCCAGCCCCTCGACGGCGGAGAGCACCGAGATGGCCGGTGTGATGACGCCGTCGCCGTAGAAGATCGCGGTGCCGAACATGCCGACGCCCATCAGCGTCTGGTAGAGCCGTGGCCGGTCGCGCACGGCGTGGGTCGCCAGCGCGAGCATGGCGATCAGACCGCCTTCGCCGTTGTTGTCCGCGCGCAGGATGAGCAGCACGTACTTCAGCGACACGATGACCGTCATCGTCCAGAAGATCAACGACAGCACGCCGAGGATGTTGTCCGGCGTGGTCGGGACGTGGCCGGCGTGGAAGACTTCCTTGAGGGCGTACAGCGGGCTGGTGCCGATGTCGCCGTAGACGACGCCCAAGGCGCCGAGCGTCAGTGCAGCGATGTCGCGTGGCGTGGCACGCTGCGGATGTGCGGTGGTCACCGGAAGGGGACAAATCGTGAGATTCGTCGGGAGCCAAAACCGCAGATTGTGCGCCTGCACACCAGAAAAACCTTGCGATGCGCATTGCGGGTCGCCGGGAGGTGTTGCCGGCGACCCTCAGTGGTGGTTCAGAACAGGCGCGGGATCAGGCTCAATCCCGCAACAGTGGCAACAGACCACCGGTGCTGTCGAGCGCCATCAGCTCGTCGCAGCCACCGACATGGGTGTCGCCGATGAAGATCTGCGGCACCGAGCGGCGGCCGGTCAGCGCCATCATGTGGTCGCGCTGGTCAGGGTGCAGGTCGATGCGGATCTCGTCGATCTCTGCCACACCGCGCTGCTTGAGCAGCATCTTTGCGCGCACGCAGTAGGGGCAGACCTGCGTGGTGTACATCTTCACGGGCTTCATGGGGGTTCCTGTTGCTGGTCCTGATCCCGGTGGTGTCAGGCCGACTTCTCGACCGGCAGCCCGGCTTCGCGCCACCCGGCCATGCCGCCTTGCAGCACATGCACACGCTGGTGGCCCAGTCCCCGCACGGTAGCGGCGGCGCGGCGCGCCCGGGCACCTGACGCACAGACCAGCACCACTGGCAGGGTCTTGTTGGTGGGCAGGCTCTTGCTGCCGTCCAGCGTGGCCAGGGGAACGCTGCGGGCGCCGACGACGTGTCCGGCGCTGAACTCGGCGCTCTCGCATACGTCGATCACGACGGCCTTCTCGCGGTTGATCATCTGTACCACTTCTGCTGGCGAGACGGCATCCGCGCCGCCTCCCTTGCCCAGCATGGGCCACAGCAGCGCGCCACCCGAGGCCGCGGCCGTCAGCAGCCAGATCCAATTGTCGAGGAGGAAGTTCACAGGTGTGGGCGCCGGCGGGCCGCCGGCCAAGGTTGCTCAGGGCGTGGATTATAGAATTCGCGGTAATTTTCAACCCGACTTCAACCCAACTGCTGACCGCCATGTACAAGCTCGTGCTGATTCGCCACGGCGAATCGACCTGGAATCTGGAAAACCGCTTCACCGGCTGGACCGATGTCGAACTCACCCCCACCGGTGTCGAACAGGCCAAGCAGGCCGGCCGGCTCCTCAAGGAAGCCGGCTACGACTTCGATGTGGCCTACACCTCGGTCCTGAAGCGCGCCGTGTGGACGCTGTGGCACGCGCTGGACCAGATGGACCGCACGTGGCTGCCGGTGGTGCACAGCTGGCGCCTGAACGAGCGCCATTACGGCGCGCTGCAGGGCCTGAACAAGGGCGACATGGCCAAGCAGTACGGCGATGCGCAGGTGCTGGTCTGGCGCCGCAGCTATGACACGCCGCCGCCTGCGCTCGAAGCGGATGACCCCCGCGGGCAGCGTCAGGATGTGCGTTACAGCCAGCTCCAGCCCGACCAGATTCCGCTGACCGAGTGCCTGAAGGACACGGTGGCCCGCGTGATGCCGTTCTGGAACGAGTCGGTTGCCCCAGCGATCAAGGCAGGCCAGCGCATCGTCATCGCCGCCCACGGCAACTCGATCCGTGCGCTGGTGAAGTACCTCGACAACATCGGGGATGACGACATCGTCGGTGTCAACATCCCCAACGGCATTCCGCTGGTCTACGAACTCGACGCCGACCTCAAGCCCATCCGCAGCTACTACCTCGGCGATGCCGAAGCCGCTGCCAAGGCCGCCGCAGCGGTCGCCAATCAGGGCAAAGCCTGAGTCGATCGCCGGTGTTTACTCAGGGCCTTGAAAGGCTGCCCTGGTGATTGCATGCAAAATGTCACAGAGAAGAGGCTTGGACCCGGATTCTGATGATTCGGGCCGCGCAGCCTTTTTGTTGTAACGCGGCCTCCAATCTAGGCAGCAGCTGCCTCAGCTTGGCGGCGACTGCCGGATTGGCCACCAGCAGAGTCCAGCCTTCCTGGTCGGTCGGGCCTGAGCGGATGTGCTTCGACAGGGCGGGCGGAAGAAGCGGGCGCACGGCGTCCATGTGGGCATTGGCCGCGGCCAGTCGTTGCTGCAGACGCAGCAGGGGCTCGCAGCGGTCCAGTACCTGACCCAGGGACACGGCGTCCGGCACTGCAGCGGCTGCAGCCGGTTTCGCAAGAGGAATGAAGCGACGATGGATATTCTGATCACCCATGGCGGCTTGGCGCGCACGCGCTCCATGCATGTGCGGCCGGGGCAATTGTGGCTGATCCTGTCGGCGCTGGTGCTCGCGATGCTGCTGCTGTCAGGCACCGTGTACCACTTTGTCTTCCTCAAGGCTGTGCGCGATGGCTGGCCGGTGGTGAGCCAGATCGTTGGGCCGGTGCTGGGCCGGGACGCCGTGCAGCGCGAGCGTTACACCCGCGAGAACCTCGACGCCATGGCCCAGAAGGTGGGTGAGCTGCAGGCCAAGCTGCTGAAGCTGGAGGCGGTGGGTGAACGCGTCTCCGGGTTGGCGGGCATCAAGCCCGAGGAGTTACGGGCGTTGGACGATGCCGGCAAGGCCTCGACCTCCAGCGCCTCGCCGGTGCTGCCGGTGGCGACGGGTGCCCGCGGAGGCCCGTTCGTGCCGGCACCGGTCCGGTCCGGCGAGCAACTGGACCAGCTGATGGCGATGCTGGATGCCCAGGCAGACCGCTCTGGCGACGTGTTCGTGCTGGTCGAGTCCCGTCTGCTGGCGCGGCGCCTGGAGTTGCTCATGGTGCCGAGCATCGCGCCAGTGGATGGCCCTGTGGGATCCGGCTTCGGATTTCGCATCGACCCGTTCAACCGCCGCGCGGCGCTGCACACCGGGCTGGATTTCCCGGCGCCCACGGGCACTCCGATTCACGCCGCAGCCGGTGGCCGCGTGATCGAGGCCGAACGTGATGGCGCCTACGGCATGGCATTGCAGATCGACCACGGCGATGGCTTGGTCACCCGCTATGGCCACACTTCGCAGATCCTCGTCAAGCCCGGCGATCTGGTGCGCCGCGGCCAGCAGGTCGCGCTGGTCGGCAGCACCGGCCGCTCGACCGGACCGCACCTGCACTTCGAGGTCTTGCTGGAGGACGTACCCCAGGATCCCGCAAAGTTTCTCGCCCGCGGTGAAAGTCTCGGTGCCGCCGAGCGCGTCTCGGCCGCGGTGACCCCGCCGGTCAGGCGCCGCAAGTCGCGGTGATAAACTCAAAAGTTGTCCGAGGGCACGCCTGACCCGCGTGCCGGCCTGGCCTGCCGACGCTGCTGTTCACCCGGCCGCACCTCATCTCCCTCCGATCCCCCACCCGCGACATGGGCTGAACCGCCGCGGGTTTGCTGCATCTGCGTCCACTTCATGTTGCCCAAGCTCCTCACCCAGATTTTCGGCAGCCGCAATGACCGCCTGCTCAAGCAGTACCGGCGCGTCGTCGAGCGCGTGAGCGCGCTGGAAGTGCAATTCGAGCAGCTCTCCGAAGACGAGTTGCGCGGCAAGACCGCTGAATTCCGCCAGCGCGTAGAGGCCGGCACCTCGCTCGACGACTTGCTGCCCGAAGCCTTCGCCGTGGTCCGCGAGGCCGGCAAGCGCTTCATGCGGATGCGCCACTTCGATGTGCAGCTCATCGGTGGCATGGCCCTGCACAACGGCAAGATTGCCGAAATGCGCACCGGCGAAGGCAAGACGCTGATGGCGACGCTGCCCGTCTACCTCAATGCACTCGCCGGCAAGGGCGTGCACGTGGTGACGGTCAACGATTACCTCGCCGCGCGCGACGCCGAGACCATGGGCGGGCTCTACAACTACCTCGGCATGGCGGTCGGTGTGAACCTGCCGAACATGTCCCGCGAGGACAAGCAGGCCGCCTACGCCGCCGACATCACCTACGGCACCAACAACGAGTTCGGCTTCGACTACCTGCGCGACAACATGGTCTACGAGGTGGCGGACCGCGTGCAGCGTTCGCTGAACTTCGCCATCGTCGACGAAGTGGACTCGATCCTGATCGACGAGGCCCGCACCCCGCTGATCATCTCGGGGCAGGCGGACGACCACACCGACATGTACGTGCGCATCAACGCCGTCGTGCCGCACCTCAAGAAGCAGATCGGCGAAGCGGACCCGCGCACGGGTGAAGGTGTCATCGAGCCGGGTGACTTCACTGCCGATGAGAAGAGCCACCAGGTCTTTCTCACCGAAGATGGCCACGAAAAGGCCGAGTCGCTGCTGGCCGAGGCCGGGTTGCTGGTGGCCGGTGCGTCGCTCTACGACGCGGCCAACATCACGCTGGTCCACCACCTCTACGCCTCGCTGCGCGCGCACCACCTGTTCCACCGCGACCAGCACTACGTCTCGCAGAATGGCGAGATCACCATCGTCGATGAGTTCACCGGCCGCCTGATGACCGGTCGCCGCTGGTCGGACGGATTGCACCAAGCCGTGGAAGCCAAGGAAGGCGTCAAGATCCAGGCCGAGAACCAGACACTGGCCTCGATCACCTTCCAGAACTACTTCCGCATGTACGCCAAGCTGGGCGGCATGACGGGCACGGCCGACACCGAAGCCTACGAATTCCAGGAGATCTACGGTCTGGAGACCGTGGTGATCCCGCCGAACCGGCCGATGGTGCGCAAGGACGAACTCGATCTGGTCTACAAGACCGGCCGAGAGAAGTACGAGGCGGTGGTCAAGGACATCCAGGAGTGCTACGGCCGCGGCCAGCCAGTGCTCGTGGGCACGACCTCGATCGAGAACTCCGAGCTTGTCGCCGAGATGCTGACCAAGGTGGGTCTGCCGCACCAGGTGCTCAACGCCAAGCAGCATGCCCGCGAGGCCACCATCATTGCCCAGGCCGGTAGCCCGAAGATGGTGACGATCGCCACCAACATGGCTGGTCGCGGCACCGACATCGTGCTGGGCGGCAATGTCGAGAAGCAGGTGCAGCTCGTCGAAGCCGACCCCGACCTGTCGGATGCCGACAAGGCTGTGCGCGTCGAGCAACTCAAGCGCGAGTGGCAGGGCCTGCACGACCAGGTCAAGTCGCTGGGCGGCCTGCGGATCGTCGCCACCGAGCGCCACGAGAGCCGCCGCATCGACAACCAGCTCCGCGGCCGCGCCGGTCGCCAGGGCGATCCGGGCTCCTCGCGCTTCTATTTGTCGCTGGACGATCCGCTGATGCGGATCTTCGCGGGTGACCGCGTCAAGGCGATCATGGACAGGCTCAAGATGCCGGATGGCGAGGCGATCGAGGCCGGCATCGTCAGCCGCTCCATCGAGAGCGCGCAGCGCAAGGTCGAGGCCCGCAACTTCGACATGCGCAAGCAGCTGCTGGAATACGACGACGTGTCCAACGACCAGCGCAAGGTCATCTACCAGCAGCGCAACGAGCTGCTGGAGCAGACCGAAATCGATGCGCAGATCACCCACCTGCGCCGCGGTGCGATGACCGATGTGGTGCGCACCTTCGTGCCCGCCGAAAGCGTCGAGGAACAGTGGGATCTGGACGCACTGGAGAAGACGCTGCACGAGGAATGGCAGCTCGACGTGCCGCTCAAGGCGCAGGTCGAATCCAGCCAGGAAGCCACCGACGAGGACATCGTCGAGGCGGTGTGCGCGGCAGCGGATACCGCCTACAACACCAAGGTGGCGATGGTTGGTGTCACCCAGTTCGGCAACTTCGGTCGCATGGTGTTGCTGCAGGCGATCGACACGCACTGGCGCGACCACCTCTCGGCACTCGACTACCTGCGCCAGGGCATCCACCTGCGCGGCTACGCCCAGAAGAACCCGAAGCAGGAGTACAAGCGCGAGGCCTTCGAGCTGTTCAGTCAGTTGCTGGACGTCGTGAAAATGGAGGTCACGCGTCTGCTGATGACGGTGCGCATCCAGAATCCGGACGAAGTGGCGCAGGCTGCAGTAGCCATCGAGGAGCGCGCGGAGCACCTCACCAACGTCACCTACACCCATCCGAACGAAGATGGCAGCGTGTCGCAGGAAGCCGCCGCCGCCGAGCAGGCGCTGCTGTCCGAGCAGCAGATGCAGCGCACGGGCCGCAACGATCCCTGTCCTTGCGGCAGCGGCAAGAAGTTCAAGCTCTGCCACGGCAAGCTGAGCTGAACCTCCTGGTCCGTCCGCGCCGAGTATTCCCATGACGCCTGATACCTTTCGCCGCAGTCCGGAAACGATTCCGGGCCGGCGTGTCCGTCTGGAAAAGATCCACCCCCGCCACGCACCGGCTTTCCACGCCAGCGTGCAGCGTTCGATGGCGGATCTGGGCTTCATCGCCTGGGGCCACCACCACTGGAATGCCGTCGCGGCGCTCGAACACTGCGAGCGCCAGCGCGACTGGGTCGACACCGAGGGCGAGGGCGTGATGTACCTGGCCTTCGAGCACGACACTGGCTCCTATGTGGGCTGCGTCGATCTGCACAGCGTCGATTTTGGTGTGCCACGGTGCCAGATCGGCTTTGTCGGTTGCAGCCGGCAGCGCGGCCGTGGCCTCATGCGCGACGCGACACTGGCGCTGATGGACTGGGCCTACAGCCGAGGCATGGCGCGCATCGAGGTCTGGTGCGACGTGCGCAACACCCGAGCGCTGGCTTTCACCGAAAGCCTGGGCTTCCTGCGCGAGGGCTTGATGCGCAAGGTGGAGCGCGATGCACGTGGTCAGTTGTGCGACCAGTACCTGCTGGCCCGCCTGTCCACCGACAGCCTCCCTACAATCGTCGATTCGCGCGACAGCGTGGCCATCACCGTCTGAGCTTGCAAGGCCAGGGTGGGCTGCGTCTGCGCTCCCCCCGCTTCGATTGCCAGACTGCCATGCCCGTCAACCTCACCGCTCCCAACCCCCAGGACCTGCACCCGGTCGCCGGCGTGCAGCTCGGCATCACCATGGCCGGCGTGCGCAAGGCCAACCGGCGTGACCTGACCGTCGTGCTGCTGGCGCCCGGCTCCAGCGTGGCTGGCGTGTTCACGAAAAACCGTTTCTGCGCCGCCCCCGTGCAGATCTGCCGCGATCACCTCGCCGCTGGTCCCGCCAAGCGCGCCATCGTCATCAATACCGGCAATGCCAACGCGGGCACGGGCGACGACGGCCTCGTGCGTGCGCGCACCGTGTGCGTGGCGCTGGCCCAGTTGCTGGACATCGCGCCCGAGGAGGTGCTCCCGTTCTCGACCGGCGTGATCATGGAGACGCTGCCGAGCGAGCGCATTCTGGCGGGTCTGCCCGCCGCACTGGCCGCCGCCAAGCCAGATAACTGGGCCGAGGCCGCCGCCGGCATCATGACCACCGACACGCTGCCCAAGGCCGCCTCGCGCCAGGTCGTGATCGGTGGCAGGACCGTCACGGTGACCGGCATCAGCAAGGGCGCCGGCATGATCCGCCCGAACATGGCGACCATGCTCGGTTTTGTCGCCACCGACGCGGCGATCGACCCGGCGCTGCTGCAACCGCTGGTGACCGACGCCGCCAACCGCAGCTTCAACCGCATCACCATCGACGGCGACACCTCCACCAACGACAGCTTCCTGCTGATCGCGACCCACCAGGCCGGCAACCCGACCATCACGGCACTCGACTCGGCCGACGGCCAACTGCTGCGCGATGCGGTGGTTGCGGTGTCTCAGCAACTCGCGCAGGCCATCGTGCGCGATGGCGAGGGCGCGACCAAGTTCATCACGGTGCGCATCGAGGGCGGCCGCACCGAGGACGAGTGCCTGCAGGCCGCCTACGCCATCGCCCACTCGCCGCTGGTCAAAACGGCGTTCTTCGCCAGCGACCCGAACCTCGGCCGCATCCTGGCCGCCGTCGGCTATGCCGGCATCAGCGACCTCGACCAGACGCTGATCGACCTGCATTTGGACGACGTCCATGTCGTCCACCAGGGCGGGCGCCGCGCCGAGTACCGCGAGGAAGACGGCCAGCGCGTGATGCGGCAGGCCGAGATCACCGTGCGCGTCGGTCTGAACCGCGGCGACGCCGTCGCCACGGTGTGGACCTGCGACCTGTCGCACGAGTACGTGACCATCAACGCCGACTACCGGAGCTGAACCGAGGCAGTCGGGCGTTGGCGCTGGCGGCTCAGCAGCCGTGCAGCGCGTCGGCGGTCTGCTGGATGAGCGTCTGGGCGAATTGGTTGTCGATGGTGGCACCGCCGCTGCTCCCGCTGCCCAGGCAATCTCCGCCGCCGACGGGCACGGTGCTGCCGGACGAGGGTGCGCACCCCGATCCGGTCCAGCTCGCCAGCGTGTCGTGGCGACCGTCGCCACTGCCCAGCACGTCGCTCAGGTGCAGGTTCGTGCTGCCGCAGAGGTCGCCGCTGCCCGTGCTGGTGTCGCCGTGGTGGTCGGCCAGCGTCCAGGACAGCACGCCGCCACTGAGGCAGGTGGACGCCGGCGTGGGTGTTGGTGCAGGGGCACACGTGCCGTCGAATGCCGTGCTGCCATCGGCGTTGACGCTCAGGGTCATCTGGCCGCCACGGGTGTCGCCGTCGCGGTCGGTGACGGCGAAGGACAGCACTTCCTGGTAATCCGCCCGTGCGCCGGCCGGCGCCTGGTAGGTGTAGTGGCCGGTCTCCATGTCGAAGGTGAACTCGCCGCCGGCCGCCGTCTTGAACGTCACGGTGTCGGAGGCGCTCGTGGCCGGATCCCAGGGGTGGTGGACACCGTTGACGACGATGTCGCTCAGGTGGCCACCGTCCGCGCCGGTGACGCTGCGCAGTCCGCCATCGACCACATCCCCCGTGATTGCCGGGGCGACGGTGTGCGCCAGGACCGAATCCAGTTGCGTGAAGCTGGTGACCAGCAGCGGCGACAGATCGTCCGCGCCGGTGACCCCGTTCCAGGACACCGGTTCCAGCGCCGAGACCGGCACGTCCTTGCCCAGCCCGATGGCATAGGACTGGATGTCGTGCTGGTTGAGGAAGTTCTGCCAGACCTGCGCCTCGCCCGCGTCGATGCCGACATTGCCGGTCGGCAGATTCGGCCGGCCGTCGGAGAAGAAGTACGCCACGTTGTGGCCGCCGTCGAGGTGGCCGCCGTCGGTGAAGGCGCCGCGGGCGGCGTCGAGTGCCGCGTCGTAGTTGGTGTTGCCACCGGCGCACAGCGAGGCCAGTGCGGATTTCGCCTCGGCAGCGGTCATCCAGTGGTCACCGCGCTCCGAGCCGGTGGTGGAGAACGTGACCAACCGGACGGCCACCTCGCCCTGGTTGTCGTAGGACTCGATCAGTTTGGTGATGGACTGGATGGCGCTTTGCAGGCGGGTTTCGCCGTTGACGCCGTCACGGGTGCCCATCGAGCCGGACACGTCCAGCGTGATCAGCAGGTTGTTCTGGACCACGCTCAGGTCGGCGCTGCGGGCGGTGCAGAACGGGGTCGGTGAATCGTCGCGCACGGTCACGTCGAGCGTGGCCGTGCTGCTCGACTGGCCGTCACTGACCTGCACGCCCAGCGACAGCGTCAGCGTGTCCTCGCTGTTGCGCACCGGGTGATCAAGCGGGCCGTGCAGATCGACCGTGTAGCGGCCCTGTGCGTCGATGGTGGCGCTCAGGATCACCTGGCCGCCCGCCGTGCCGACCAGCGGGTGTTCGGCCGAGCCATCACCGGTCCACACGAGTGCCTTGCCACCGCTGGCATACAGACCTGCAGGTGCTTCCAGCGTGAAGGTGAGGGCGGGGCTGTCCACGTCGCTGAAGTGCAGTGTGCCGGTGGCGTGGGTGGCGCGGGTCTCGGTGGCCGACTCGGTGTGTCCGCCCGCGAGGCCTTCCTCGCTCAGCGTGGCCGTGCCCCCGCGCAGGGTCGGGGCGTCGTTGACCGGCGTGATCGACAAGGTCAGCGAAGACACCGAGGTGAGCGCGCCGTCGCTGACCACGCAGGAGACCTCGGGCACCGGGCCGGTGTAGTCCTTGGCGGGCGTGAAGGTGTAATGGCCGTCGGCCTCGACGACCAGCGTGCCCACACCCGGCACGGTGGCGGTGCTGCCGGCCGGGTGGTAGACGTCGCCCCAGGTGTAGCCGGCCACGCTCAGCGGGTCGCCGTCCGGGTCGCTGTCGTTGGTGAGGACATTGCCGCTCAGGGGCTGGTCCTCGCGGGCGGTGCCGACATCGGCCTGTGGTGTCGGTGCGTGGGCGGTGTCGGTGATCGTCGTGGTCACGGCGTAGGCCGATGGATTGCCGCGGATCGCCTCGAAGCCGCCGCCCGAGATCGCGCCCAGCGCGACGGTGTAGGTTTCGGCGCCCTCGGCCGCGGCGTCGGGCAGCGTGGCGATGTCGAAGCGGGTGCTGGTCTGGCCGGCGGGGATCGTCACCGTGGCGATGCGGGTGTAGTCGGAGCCGTCGGTGGCTGTGCCGGAGTAATTCAGCTTGACCACCACATCGGTGACGGCGGCCTGCGACAGCGTGACGGTGTAGCCGGTGGCGACTTCGCCTTCCAGCACCTGGCCGGGGCCGGTGAGCGAGACCTGCGCCGTGTCTTCGGCGTCGGGTGTGGCACCACCGGGGCCGACATCATCGACCAGGCAGGTGGTGACGGAGGTCGCCAGCGGATTGGCCAGCACCGCCTCGAAGCCGCCGCCACTGATCTCGCCCAGCGCGACGACGATGCTTTCCGTGCCCTCGGCCAGCGGATCGTCCACGGTCTGCAAGTCGAAGCGGGCCGAGGCCTGGCCCGCGGCCACCGTGACGGACACCACCTGCGTGTAGTCGGCGCCGCCACTGGCCGTGCCGGAGTAGGTCAGGGTGATCTGCACGTCGGTCTGGGCGGGTTGCGACAACGTGACGGTGTAGCCGATGGCCGGTTCACCTTCGATGACGGAACCCGGTCCGGTCAGCGACACCAGCACCGTGTCATGGGCATCGGGTGGCTGGCCACCGCCGGGTGCCTGCGGTCCGGCGTCGTCGTGCAGCAGCGTTGTCACCGAGGCCTTGGCCGGGTTGCCGGCGATTTCCTCGAAGCCACCGCCTGAAATCTGGCCCAGCGCCACGGTGATGGTTTCCGTGCCCTCGGCGAGCGCGTCGTCCAGCGTCGCGATGGTGAAGGCCGCCGAGGACTGGCCGGCCGGGACCGTGATCGAGCTGGTTTTCACGTAGTCGGCGCCGTCCGTGGCCGTGCCGGTATAGACCAGCCGCACCACGACGTCGGTGACGGCGGGCTGGCTCAGCGAAACCACATAGCCGCAGGACGTCTCGCCTTCGACCACCGATTCCGGTCCTGTGATCGACACCAGTACCCGGTCCGCGTCGTCGGGAGTGCCCGGGCCGTTCGGGGCCAGCGGGCCGGTGTCGTCGAGGATGCAGGTCGTGACCGACGTGTGTGCCGGGTCTGCCGTGATGGCCTCGAACGAACCGCCGCTGATGGCACCCAGCGTGACCGCGAACTGCTCGGTGCCTTCGGCCAGCGCGTCGTCGGTGGTCGAGATGCCGAACGAGTAGGACGTCACCCCTGGCGGGATCGTGATCGACGCCACCTTGGTGTAATCCGCGCCTGCCTCGGCCGTGCCCGAATAGCCCAGTTGCACGGTGACGCTGCCCGTGGAGGCCTGTGACAGCGTCACCGTGTAGCCAGCGGCGACTTCACCTTCGACGACCGAGCCGGGGCCGGTGAGGGAGACGAAGCAGGTGTCCTCGGGCCCCTTGGGGCCTGTGTCGTCGTGGAGTGCTGTCGTGACCGTGGCCTTGGCCGGGTCACCCGCAATCGCCTCGAAGCCGCCACCGGTGATCTCGCCCAGTCCGACCGTGATGGTCTCGGTCCCTTCGGCGAGCGCGTCGTCGATGGTGGCGATGTTGAATGTCGTCGAGGATTGACCGGCGGGGATGGTCACCGAGGTGACGGCGGTGTAGTCCGATCCGTCCGTGGCAGTGCCGGAATAGGTCAACTTGACGATGACGTCAGTGACGGCGGGCTGGCTGAGCGAAACGGTGTAGCCGGAGGCGACTTCGCCTTCGACGACGGATCCGGGGCCAGTGATGGAGACGAGGCAGGTGTCCTCGGGGCCTGGCTTGTC
>NZ_JANPAB010000054.1:0-16528 GCF_031429695.1 Sphaerotilus sp. | reverse complement strand
AGGCCCGCATTGGCCACTTCACGGATGCGAGATGCCGACAGATCGGCAATCACTTGACGCATGGAAATCCCCACTCCAGCAGATCCGAAAGGATCAGAGGGGAGCCATCTTGCACGAATGTGGCTGCACCGTCTGCTCGGCCGTCAGGTAACGCACGGTGCGGAAGCCGTAGCCGGATCCCTCGACATCGAAGCGAACGCCCTCCGTGCCCGCCTTCTGCATCGTGCTGACGTAGAGCGGCTGGATGAACTGGTGGTCCTCGGCGCGCATCACGCCCGCGCCCAGTCCGCCCAGCGCCTTGCCGTCGAAGCGGGCGCCGGACATCGCCTTGGCGATGGCGGTGGCCTCGGTGCTGCGGGCGCGTTCCATCGCCTGCGCCAGCATCTCGACCATCGCCTGCATGCGCACATGCAGGTAGTCGTCCTCCGGCTTGGGGAAACGCTGGTGGAAGCTGGCGACCAGCGCGTCGGACGCCTTGCCGCCCGCGTTCGGATGCCACTCGGCCACGGCCACCACACGCCCCACACCCGCATCCCCCAAGGCACCCGGCACGCCCAGCGCATTGCCGTAGAAGGTGTAGAACTTGCCCTCGAAGCCGACATCGCGCGCCGCCTTCACCAGCAGCGTCAGGTCGTTGCCCCAGTTGCCGGTGACCACCGCCTGCGCGCCGCTGGCCTTGATCTTGGTCGCGTAGGGCAGGAAGTCCTTGACGCGGCCCACCGGGTGCAGTTCTTCGCCGACGAACTGGATGTCCGGGCGCTTGGCCGCGATCATCACCCGGCCCTGACGCACGACATGCTGGCCGAAGCTGTAGTCCTGGCCAATCAGGTAGACGCGCTTGATTGCCGTGTCCTGCTGCAGCACGTCGGTGAGCGCAGCCAGGCGCATGTCGGCGTGGGCATCGAAGCGGAAGTGCCACGGGCTGCACTTCTCGTTGGTCAGCGCCGGATCGACCGCCGAGTAATTGAGGAACACCGCCCGGCGCTGCGGCTCGCGGTCGTTGTGCTTGTTGAGCGCGTCGATCAGCGCGGCAGCGGTGGCGGAACTGTTGCCCTGCAGCACGACACCGATCTGCTGATCGACCGCGCTCTTCAGCATGGTCAGCGCCTCCTCGGTGTTGCCCTTGCTGTCCAGGCGCACGAGTTCCAGCGGCCGGTTGCCGCCGGGCAGCTTGACACCGCCACGTGCGTTCACGCGCTCGACCGCCCAGGTGATGTTGCGCGCCACCGCTTCGCCCGCATTGGCAAAGGGGCCGGACAGTCCCTCGATGAGGCCCAGCCGGATCGGCTCAAGAGCTTGGGAGGGCGAGGTGCCAAGCGCCAGAACGCTCGACACAGCGAGTGCGGAAAGGGAAAAGACAGTGTTTTTCATGGATTTTGAATTATGCATTACAAAATCCGACCCACTTCCCCCTCGAATCAGACCGTGGCCAGATCCCAGCGCGGACGCACGTCAAACGCATAGTCCCGGCTTGCCACCGCCTGGCCGCTCTGCAACCGCATGGCTCCGGCCAGCGCGATCATGGCGCCGTTGTCGGTACACAGGTGCAACTCGGGATAGTGGACGCGCACGCCACGCCGCCCGCACTGCGTGTCCAAATGCGCCCGCAGCCGTCGGTTCGCGCCAACCCCCCCTGCCACGACCATCCGTTTCAACCCGGTCTGCTTCAGTGCAAGCAGCGACTTGGCGACCAGCACATCGACGATCGCCGCCTGCGTCGAAGCGGCGAGATCCGCCCGCGCCTGCGCGGCGTTCGGCGCCGTGACATCAAGCTTGTTCAACTGCGTCCACATGGCGGTCTTCAGCCCAGCGAACGAAAAATCCAGCAGATCGCCACGCATCAACGGACGTGGCAGCTTGAACGCCGCATCGTCGCCCTGCTCTGCCAGCTTCGCCAAGGCCGGCCCGCCCGGATAGCCCAGCCCGAGCATCTTGGCCGTCTTGTCGAAGGCCTCCCCCGCTGCGTCGTCGATGGTCTCGCCGAGCATCGTGTAGCGCCCCACCCCATCGACTTGCATGAGCTGCGTGTGCCCGCCCGACACCAGCAGCGCGACGAAGGGGAACTCCGGCGGATCGGCCGAGAGGAATGGCGACAACAGGTGCCCCTCCAGGTGATGCACACCCAGCACTGGTCGGTCCAGTGCCATCCCCAGCGCGCAGGCCATGCCGGCGCCAACCAGCAGCGCCCCCGCCAGCCCCGGCCCGCGCGTGTAGGCGACGACATCCACCGCATCCAGCCCCAGCCACGCATCTGCCAGCGTCTCGCGCAGCAGCGGCACGACGCGGCGGATGTGGTCGCGCGAGGCCAGCTCGGGCACCACGCCGCCATACGCCTGGTGCATGTCGATCTGGCTGTGCAGCGCCTGCGCGAGCAGCCGCGGCGGCGCTGCACCGTCCACGCCGTCGGGCAGCTCGACCAGCGCGATGCCGGTTTCGTCGCACGAGGACTCGATGCCCAGCACTCTCAGCGGTGTACTCACGACCGTTTCCCGGCCAGCGCCCAGATCGCCATGCCGGCCACCACCATCGGCACGCACAGCCACTGGCCCATGCTCAGGTTCAGCGCCAGCAGCCCGAGGAAGCTGTCCGGCTCGCGGAAGTATTCGGCGATGAAGCGGAACGCGCCGTAGCCGATCAGGAACAGGCCCGATACCCGGCCCCAGACCACCGTGCCATCCGTCCGGTGGTGCGCCGAGCGGGTGCGCCCGTAAAACCACAGGATCACGAACAGCAGCAGCCCTTCCAGCAGGAACTGGTAGAGCTGCGACGGGTGGCGCGCGATCTCGCTGCCCGACTGCGGGAACACCATCGCCCACGGCAGGCTGGCGTCTGCCGCACGTCCCCAGAGTTCACCGTTGATGAAGTTGCCGATGCGCCCGCAGGCCAGCCCGGTCGGCACACAGGGTGCCACCAGATCCGTGACTTCAAAGAAACGCTTCTTGCGCACCCAGGCGAACACGGCCATCGCCACGACCACGCCGAGCAGGCCGCCATGGAACGCCATGCCGCCCTTCCAGACGGCGAAGATCTCCGCCGGATTGGCTAGGTAATACGACGGCTTGTAGAACAGCACGTAGCCGAGCCGGCCGCCCAGGATCACGCCCATGACGCCGTAGAACAGCAGGTCCTCGACCTCGCGCGGCGTCCAGCCGCCCGCGGCGTAGGGCGCCTGCCGGATGCGGCGGGTCGCCAGCCAGTAGAACAGGCCGAAGGCGGCCAGATAGGTCAGTCCATACCAGTGGATCTGGAGGAAACCCAGGTTCAGCGCGACCGGGTCAAATTGGGGATGCACCAGCATCGGCAGCACTCCGAGGATGAGAGACAGGCGCGGATTGTCGCTGCTGCGCCGCGACATGCGCCACAAACCGCTGCACCACGGGTAGCGCCGGCTCGCGCCAGACCAGGCTGGTCTCGCAGTTCAGTGCCACACCCACCACCGCGCGGTAGACAACACCGGGCCGCTGCAGCCGCGTCACCGACTCCGGCACCCACGCGACCCCCATGCCGGCCGAGACCAGATTGACGATGGTCTGCATCTGGATTGCCTCCTGGGCGATGCGGGGCGTGGCGCCCTGCGCGCGGTAGGTGGCCAGCACGGCATCGAACAGCGAAGGCGCGATCCGGCGCGGGAAGATCACCAGCGGCTCGGCGGCGATGGCGTCCCAGCGCACCAGCGCCTGCGCAGCGGCCGGATGCGACTCCGGCAGCGCCATGCGCAGCGGTTCGGCCAGCACGACCTGCGCGGCCAGCCCCGGCGGCGCTGCACCCGGCGCGTGCAGCACGAAGCCGGTGTCGATCTCGTCGGCGTCGAAGGCATCGAGCTGCACGTCCAGGGTTGCCTCGCGCAGCACCAGCTCCACCTCGGCATGGGCCTCGCGGAAGCTGCGCAGCCACTCCGGCAGCGGCCCGTAGGCGATGGACGACACGAATGCCAGCCGCAGCCGCCCGGCCAGCCCGGCGTCCGCGGCCTGGGCGATGCGCTGCAGCTCGTCCGACGCCGCCAGCAGCCGCCGCACCGGTGCCAGCAGCGCCAGCCCTGCCGGCGTCAGCGCCACCGAGCGCCGCGTGCGCGCGAACAGCGCCACACCGAGGCCGCGCTCCAGTCCCTGGATGGCCTGGGTCAGTGGCGGCTGGGTCATGTGCAGGCGCTGCGCGGCGCGGCCGAAATGCAGCTCTTCGGCCAGCGTCACGAACTGGCGCCAGACACGCAACTCGATCGAGGAGGTCATGGAGTGGATCGGTCGATTGATATGCCGTACAGATTACCAAGCGTACACAAATAGATTGGACACCCACGGACCGCGCGCACTATTCTCGTTTCCCTTTCCGCCTCACCAAGCCACCCACGCTGGAACCCCGACACCATGAGCTTCAACCGCCGCTCCAAGAACATCACCGAAGGCGTCGCCCGCGCCCCGAACCGCTCCATGTACTACGCCATGGGCTACAAGGACGAGGACATGGGCAAGCCGATGGTCGGGGTCGCCAATGGCCACTCGACCATCACGCCCTGCAACTCCGGCCTGCAGCGCCTGGCCGACGCAGCCGTGATCGGCCTGAAGGAAGCCGGCGCCAACCCGCAAATCTTCGGCACGCCGACCATCTCCGACGGCATGGCCATGGGCACCGAGGGCATGAAGTACTCGCTGGTCTCGCGCGAGGTCATCGCCGACTGCGTGGAAACCTGCGTCGGCGGCCAGTGGATGGACGGCGTGCTCGTCATCGGCGGCTGCGACAAGAACATGCCCGGCGGCATGATGGGCATGCTGCGCTCGAACGTGCCGGCGCTCTACGTCTACGGCGGCACCATCCTGCCCGGCAAGTACAAGGGCCAGGACCTGAACATCGTCAGCGTGTTCGAGGCGGTCGGCCAATACTCGGCCGGCAAGATGAGCGACGAGGATTTCTGCGAGATCGAACACCGCGCCATCCCCGGCTCCGGTTCGTGCGGCGGCATGTACACCGCCAACACGATGAGTTCGTCGTTCGAGGCGCTGGGCCTGAGCCTGCCGTATTCATCGACGATGGCCAACGTCGAGGACGAGGTGGTCGCGAGCGTCAAGCAGGCCGCCGCCGTGCTGGTGGACGCCGTCAAGGCCGACCTGAAGCCGCGCGACATCGTCACCAGGAAAGCCATCGAAAACGCCGTCGCCGTCATCATGGCCACAGGCGGCTCGACCAACGCCGTGCTGCACTTCCTGGCCATCGCCCATGCGGCCGAGGTCGAGTGGAGCATCGACGACTTCGAGCGCGTGCGCCGCCGCACCCCGGTGCTGTGCGACCTCAAGCCCAGCGGCCAGTACCTGGCGATCGACCTGCACCACGCCGGCGGCATCCCCGCGGTGATGAAGGAGCTGCTTGCGCATGGCCTGCTGCACGGCGACTGCATCACCATCACCGGCAAGACCGTGGCCGAGAACCTGGCCGACGTGCCCGCCCTGTCCCCCGACCAGAAGGTGATCCGCCCGGTCACGAACCCGATCTACGCCGAAGGTCACCTGGCCATCCTGAAAGGCAACCTGTCGCCCGAAGGCTGTGTCGCCAAGATCACCGGCCTGAAGAACCCGGTGATGACCGGCCCGGCGCGGGTGTTCGAGGACGAGCAATCGGCGCTGGCTGCGATCATGGCCAACAAGATCGTCGCAGGCGACGTGATGGTGCTGCGCTACCTCGGCCCCAAGGGCGGCCCGGGCATGCCGGAAATGCTGGCGCCAACCGGCGCACTGATCGGTCAGGGCCTGGGTGAATCGGTCGGCCTGATCACCGACGGGCGCTTCTCGGGCGGCACCTGGGGCATGGTGGTCGGCCACGTCGCACCGGAAGCGGCGGCGGGCGGCGTCATCGCGTTGATCGAGGAAGGCGACACGATCACCATCGACGCGCACCAGTTGCTGCTGCAACTGAACGTGTCGGACGAAGAGATCGCTCGGCGCCGTGGAGCGTGGACCGCACCGAAGCCGCGCTATACCCGCGGTGTGCTGGCCAAGTTCGCGTTCAATGCCTCCAGTGCCAGCGCGGGCGCAGTGCTGGACAAGTTCGGCGGCTGATCCGAGGATTGGCTTTCAGCGGCGTCGAGGCAGCGGGGTCTTGCGGCCCAGCGCCTCGACGGTGTTGCGCCGGCGCAGCTCGCGCCGGCTGTCTTCGCGTTTCTGGCGGGCACGGGCGGTGAACCCCAGCGCATCCGACACGGCCCACCAGACCATCGCCAACCCGAACGGCGACAGCACGGCCCACCACGACCAATGGGCCACCGGGCCGATCTCCAGCCACTTCAGCACCAGGCCCAGCACACCCAACCACACGAGCGCCATACAACTACCCTCGGCATCAACCCGTCACAAGACGCAGGATTGATGAGGATACCCCGACTCCCCCGCCCCGAGTCAGACCCCTGTCAAGTACGTCAACGGCGGGACCGATAAACTCGTTTCCAGCTTTGGCGTCGGCCTGAATTTCACGCCCTCACCCCACGAAAAACGGAACCCCCACACCATGAAGTCGCTGTTCGCCCTTGCCGCCCTGGCCGCCGTCACCCTCTCCAGCCCGGTGTTCGCCAACGCCGAACTGGCCCAGAAAAAGAACTGCATGGCCTGCCACGCCGTGGACAAGAAGCTGGTCGGGCCCGCCTACAAGGACGTGGCCGCCAAGTACGCAGGGCAGAAGGACGCGGTCGCCAAGCTGGCCGAGAAGGTCATCAAGGGTGGCTCGGGTGTCTGGGGTCAGATTCCGATGCCGGCGAATGCCGTGACGCCAGACGAGGCCAAGACGCTGGTGATGTGGGTGCTGGCGCAGAAGTAATCCCCTCTTCAGCCTCCCCAAGACATGCCGCCCGGTTCGCCGGTCGGCATTTTTTCACGCCAATTTCACTCGAAACAGAAATATCTCCCCTTGTGCCTTGATGGCCGCATCGGATTCGGCGAACGTGTAAGTCTTGCCGGTCAACAGGCATCCGGCAGCGACGACGAGCGCGGCAACAAGGGAGAGACATGACAACATTCACGGGCGGACACCGTCCGCCAACCGCATTTCGGGCGTGGGGGAAGTTGCACCGCTCGGGCGCTGACATCGACAGCATCCACCCCCTGTGCGACCACATGATCGACGTGGCGGCCTGTCTGGACGCCATTGCCCGCTGTTCAGCGATGCGGCAGGCACTCGACACCGCCGCTAGTCGTCCGCTGACCAATGTCGATCTGGCTCGACTGTCGGTGCTGGCTTTCCTGCACGACATCGGCAAGGCCAATGCTGGATTCCAAGGCCGGTACTGGCTCGCCAGCGATCCCCGCTCGCGCCACTGGCCCCATGCCTGCGGACATGGCACCGAAGGCTGGCTGCTGTTCTCGGACAGTGGCGTGATTCCCAATGCCGCCAACATCCTGCGGGACATGCCGCTCGATGCCTTGGCAAGCTGGGGCAACGACGTGGTGCTGGCTTTGCTGCGCGCCAGCATCAGCCACCACGGCCGGCCCGTCGATGAAAGCCGGCATGGCGGCATTCAAGTCTGGCAACCTGTGCTCGATCCGGTGAGTGGCCGCTACGACCCGGCACAGACCGTGAGCGAGATGGCCCGATGTGTCATCTCGTTGTATCCACTGGCCTTCACGGACGGACACCCCGAATTGCCGGACCGACCGGCGTTGGTTCACCTCTTCGGCGGGCTGGTGCAACTGGCGGATTGGCTCGGATCGGATACGCGGCCGGCCTTTTTCCCCTACACCGAACCGGGCGAGGATCGGGCGACCACCGCAGCCGGTCGCGCCCGCCACGCGGTCAAGATGTTGGGACTGGACGCTGACCACTGGCGCGCCAGCGTGGTGCGCTGCCCACCGCCGTTTTCCAAGGTGTTTCAGGTCGAGCAGCCCCGGCCCATGCAGATCGCCTCCGCCGCAGATGGCTTGGGGCCAGTGGTTATCCTCGAAGCCGAGACCGGCAGCGGCAAGACGGAGGCGGCACTGTGGCGCTTTCTGCACCTGTTCCAGCAAGGCCGGGTGGACAGCCTCTATTTCGCACTGCCCACGCGGGTGGCGGCGTCGCAGTTGTATGAACGGGTGCGCGACTTCGTGGCACGGGTCTGGCCGGAGGATGCCCCTGTGGTGGTGCGCGCCCTGCCGGGTTACGAGGCAGCAGATGGTGAACAGAAGATCGGCCTGCCGGACTACAAGGTGCTCTGGCCGGACCAACCCGACGACAACCGGGCCGCCCAACGCTGGGCAGCCGAATCGCCCAAGCGTTTTCTCGCCGCCACCGTCGCGGTCGGCACGGTCGATCAGGCATTGCTCGGGGTGCTTCAGGTGCGGCATGCCCATCTGCGGCAAGCCCTGCTGACGCGTAGCCTGCTGGTGGTCGATGAGGTCCATGCCTCGGACGTCTATATGACAGTGCTGATGGAGCGGTTGCTGCAGGCGCATGTGGCCTGCGGGGGTCAGGCGCTGCTGCTGTCGGCCACGCTCGGCGCGGCAGCGCGCACGCGCTATCTGAATGTCGGACACGCTTCACGACGGCTGCCAGTGGTGCCGCTGCAGGAAGCCATGACCCAGCCCTATCCGGCGCTCGGCACACGGACCTCACCCCACGCCATCCGCCTCGATGCCGTCACCGGCAATCCACGCCACAAACGCCTGTGCTGGCAAACGATCGACGCGATCGAAGACACCGAGCGCATCGCCCGCCTCGCGATAGACGCCGCCGCACGCGGGGCACGGGTGCTCGTGGTGCGCAACACCGTGCCGTCGGCCACTGCGACGCTGCGGGCGGTCGAGGTGCTGTGCGCAGCGCAGGGCGGCGACTGGCTGTTCAAGGTGAATGGCGCCAGCACGCTGCACCACAGCCGCTTCAGTCGGCAGGATCGGCCGCAGCTCGATCTGGCAGTGCAGGTGCAACTCGGCAAGCACCGCGCCGACCGCAGCGGGCGCATCGTGATCGGCACGCAGACGCTGGAGCAGAGCCTGGACATCGACGCCGACCTGCTCATCACCGACCTGTGCCCGATGGACGTGCTGCTGCAGCGGCTGGGGCGACTGCACCGGCACGAACGGCCATCCCCGCAGCACCCGGACGACCATCGGCCCGCCGGGTTCGAGTCACCGACCGCGTGGGTGCTGACACCGGCTGGACATGACTTGGCGCCGCTGCTGAAACGGGCGCGGCATGGTCTCGGCCCGATGCGCACCGGGGCCGGGCTGGACGGGGTGTACGTCGATCTGCGCATCCTGGAGGCCACTCGCCGGCTGATCGACGCGCAACCAACCCGACTGATCCCGCAGGACAACCGCATGCTGGTCGAGCAGGCGACCCACCTGGAGGCGCTGACTGCCATCGAGCACGAACTCGGCGCCGACTGGCAGCGTTTCGGGCAGGAACTCGACGGCAGCCTGAGCGCCAAATCCAGCCTGGGACGCCTGCACGCACTGCCGTATGACCAGCCTTATGACGACCGCCTGATCTTCCCGGACAGCGAGCAGAAGATCGCCACCCGCCTCGGGGCGGCCGATCGGCTGGTGGTGATCGATCCGCCGCAGACGGGGCCATTCCGACAGCCGGTGCGGCAGTTGACGCTGCGCCACCACCAGATGCCGGCCGGCCTGCCCCCCGATGCGCTGCCGACCGCCATCACATCACTGGCAGACCACGCCGGCTTCGAGTTCACGCTGGGTGACAGCCGCTACCGCTATGACCGCTTCGGGCTGGAACGCCTGAAGACATCAACAGCATGAAAGGCATTCGATGACTTCACCCCTGCGATTTTCGACCCTGGATGAAGCGTTCATTCGCTACCGCCGCGTCGGCGATGGCGCCACCGTTAACGCCACCCTGCCCGCACTGTTCGTGGCGATGGCGGTCGACGAGGTGCGCGATTTCCCTGCACTGCGCCCGCACCAGCGCCACCCGTGGCATGCGTTCCTCACGCAGTTGGCGGCCATCGCGCTGCACCACGCGGGGCGGGCCGAGCCGTTCGAGACGGCAGACGACTGGCGCGCGGGACTGCTGGCGCTGACGCCCGACGATGCGGATGGGGCGGCGTGGTGTCTGGTCAGCCCGGCGGATCGGCCGGCGTTGCTGCAAGCGCCGGTGCCGGGAGGACGCATCGACGATTGGAAATCGCTGTACCGGGCCGCTGACGAGCTGGATATGCTCGTCACGTCCAAGAACCATGACCTGAAAGGGAGTCGGGCGCTAGACGCAGAATCGGATGCTTGGCTGTTCGCACTGGTGAGCCTGCAGACGCAGGAAGGATTCCTCGGTGCTGGCAACTACGGCATCTCTCGAATGAACGGGGGATTCGCCAGCCGCCCGGGAGTAGGTGTGGCACCGATCGCGCCATGGGGCAGACGCTGGCAGCGCGATCTGGCGACTCTTGGCAAGCGCCGAGAAGGATTGGTGGATCTGCATGGACTGCGTGCGCAGGAAGGCCATGCGCTGCTGTGGCTGCCGGCCTGGGACGGCACGGACAGTCTGAGCTTCAGCGCCCTCGATCCGTTCTACATCGAAATCTGCCGACGGATACGGCTACGTGCGGAGGGCTCCTGCCTGAGTGCCTGTAGTGCTGGTACCAAGGTTGCCCGGGTGGCCGCCAAGGAACTCAACGGCGTCACGGGCGACCCCTGGACACCCATTGATGTTGCGGCTGGCAAGGCTCTGACGATCACCGGCGATGGCTTTCACTACAAGCTGGTCCACGAGTTGCTATTCGGCGGCAAGTACGCACCGGGCATCGCGCAAGACATGGCGGCCTCGGACGTGGCAGGGGAGCGGATTCAACTGCTCGCCCGCGGGGTGGCACGCGGCCAAGGCAAGACCGAAGGCTTCCACGAACGCCGCGTGCCCGTCTCGCCCAAGGTGCGTGGTCTGCTCGCCAGCGGCCAGCGCGACCGGCTGGCGCAGGTCTCGCAGCAACGCATCACCGCCATCGGTGACGTGCGCAAGCTGCTCTGGCTGGCGCTGGCCACGCTGTTCAACAACGGCCAGCCTACCGGCAAGGACAGTGACAGCGTCACCAACAAGGCCCGCACCTTCTCGCAACCCTTTGAGCGGGCGGAGGACGCCCGCTTCTTTGCTGACCTGACCGACGAAATCGAAGCCGATGACCCGACCGCGAATCGTCTGAACTGGTTGATCGGACTGACCGAGCGAGCTGAAACGTTGCTGCGCCACGCATTCGAAGCGGGTCCACGCAGCGGGATGCAGCGGTACCGTGCCCAGGCAGCGGCCCTGTCGCGCTTCCACGGCGGCCTGCGCGGCCCGAAGTCCCCACTGCCTGACCTCGCCAACCACTACCGCCAGCAAGCCGTGCTGCGCGATCCATCCGCCCTGCCCGAACAGCCCACGGAACACGACCATGCCCACTGACGATGAACACGACACCCCGGCGATTGCCGAACGCGATCCGTTTTCTGCACTAGCCGCCTACATCGCCCGCAAGAGCACCAGCACCGGCGACCGTGCCGCCCTCGCCCGGCTGCAACCCGAGGCGCTGCAGCCCCATGAACTCGCTGCCCTTGCCCGCGCCCTGCTGGCCGCTGGCCTGTCCCCCGAATCGTGGCAGGTGCAGACCTGGCCGCGCTGGGCACTGATCGCGCAAGGCATCGCGCTGGCCGGACACGACGGGCGGCAGCGGCTGGGCGAGCAACTGGCGCGGGCTGGTGTCGCTGAATCCCGCGTGACCAAACTGCTCACCTCGCGAGGCGATGCGTTCCGGCAGTTGCTGCCGCGTCTGCTGCGGCTGATGGCGAGCAAGGGCGTGGCGCCGAACTGGCGTGAACTGGGCGAGCTGATCCTGATGGAAAGCAGCGCCGAGCGGCCACAGCGCGATGCCGCCGAAGCCCTGCGCCTGCGCATCGCCGGTCCGTATTTCTCGACGCTAGCCCGCGCCGCCAGCAAGTCACCCCAGTGACCCGCGTGAACTGACCAAACCCATCTTCAAGGAGGCTCCCATGACACTGCCCCGTTTCATCCAGATCCACACGCTCCACAACTACCCCGCCGCCTTGCTCAACCGCGATGACGCGGGGCTGGCCAAGCGGCTGCCCTACGGCGACGCGATCCGCACCCGCATCTCGTCGCAATGCCTGAAGCGGCACTGGCGGGTGGCGGACGATACGTTTGCGCTGTCGCGGCTGGGCGTGCCGATGGCGGTGCGCTCGCGGGGCACGCTGGAACTGATCCGCCAGGAGATCGTCAAGCGTGGCGTGTCCGAAGCCCTCGCGCAGACCGCCGCCGAAGGGCTGCGCGCCGCCGGCCTGCTCGACAAGGGCAAGGATCTGAAGGGCAAGGAGGCGCTGGAGACCGGACAGGCCGTGCTGCTCGGTCGCGCCGAGATCGCCTACCTCGTCGAGCGATGCGCCACCCTGGCGGGCGAGCACACCGACGACAAGGCATTGAAGGGTGCAATCGCCAAATTCCTGAAGGACGAGAAGAAGAACATCGAAGCCCTGCGCCACGGCAGCGGACTCGAATCCGCCCTGTTCGGCCGCATGGTGACCTCCGACATCCTGGCCAGCCGCGACGCATCGGTGTACGTCGCCCATGCCTTCACCGTGCATGAGGCACAGGTCGAGAACGACTACTTCACCGTGGTGGACGACCTGCTGCAGGAGGCTGGCGAGCAGAGTTCGGCTGGCATCTTCGACACCGAACTGGCCTCGGGGCTGTATTACGGCTATGTGGTCATCGACGTGCCGCAGCTCATCGCCAACCTCGAAGGCCACCCCGCCGCCGAATGGGCGAGCCTGCCGGCCGAGCAGCGCGAACTCGCCGGTCGGGTCGTGCAGCACCTCATCCACCTGATCGCCACCATCAGTCCCGGTGCCAAGCGCGGCTCCACAGCGCCGTTCGACTGGGCGCGCTTCCTGCTGGTCGAGGCTGGGGACTGGCAGCCACGCAGTCTGGCCGGCGCTTTCCAGAACGCCCTGCCCCTGCAAACCCCCGCCTTGCGCCAAGCGGCCGTGCAGCACCTCGCGACCGAAATCGCGCAACTGGACGCTGCCTATGGCGCCCCGCTGGCGCGGCGTTTCCTGGCGCTGGACGACGTGCAGGTACCGGCCGGGCAGCGCCTGCCGCTGGGGGGTCTGGCCGACTGGGTGCGCGAGGCCATCGTCAACGCGAACGCCGCCATGGTGGCCGGGGCCTGACCGCCATGACCCGACGACACCTGATCCTGCGGCTGGCCTCGCCGCTGGTGGCCTTCGGTGGCGAGACGATCGACAACTTCGGCGTGATCCGGGACTTCCCTGCGCTGTCCATGCTCACCGGGCTGGTGGCCAACGCGCTGGGCTGGGACCGCTCGGAGCCGGCGCGGCATGACCGGCTGCAAGAGCGCCTGCGCATCGGCACCCGGCTGGAGCAACCCGGCAGCCGCCTGACCGATTTCCAGACCGCCCAGCTCGGCGCCAACGACAAGGGCTGGACCACCTGGGGCACGCCGGAAGAGCGGCGCGGCGGCGCAGCGTCTTATGACAGCCCGCACCTGCGCTA
Organism: Sphaerotilus sp.; assembly: GCF_031429695.1. Lineage (GTDB taxonomy): Bacteria > Pseudomonadota > Gammaproteobacteria > Burkholderiales > Burkholderiaceae_C > Sphaerotilus. The sequence continues at coordinate 3,058 of NZ_JANPAB010000054.1, read as the reverse complement.
CCGCGATTACCACGCCGATCTCGTCGCCTGCGTCGTGCTGCGACTCGAACCCGCCGAAGAGTCACCCACACTCGACAACATCGCCGCAGCGCTAGACCGACCACAGCGCCCGCTGTTCATCGGCCGCAAGCCCTGCCTGCCCACGGGTCGCCTGATGGCGGGCTGGGTCCATGCCGACACGGTGCTGGATGCCTTGCAACACCTGCCCATGCCACACGGCACCCAGTCCGTGCGAGCGCAGTGGCCCGACGGCGAAGGCTTGCTGGCTGGCGACCAGGTACTCGACCTGTGTGACGAACGCCAGTGGCGCAGCGGGCTGCACGGCGGCTGGCGCCCGGTGCGCGAAGGGATGATTCGATGAGCAACGATCCACAACAACCGGCACTGCACCTGCTGCACAGCCGGCCCGACCCGCGCCGGCTGGCCGCCTGGGCTGCTCGGCACGGGCTGCTGCACGCGCAGGGCGATCTCGGCTATGCGCTGCACGCGCTGCTGCACGCTGCCTTTGGCAAGCAGGCTCCCCAGCCATTTCGCTACCTGGACGCGGCCCAAGGGCTGCTGGCCTACACACGGATGACGCCGGACGAGTTGCGTGGCCACATCGCGCTGGCCGATCCCGACGTGGCCGCGGCGCTGGGGCTGGGGGCGACGGCCGAGCACGGCGGCTGCAGCCTGCGGGCGTTCCCGACGCGGTGGCCGGTCGGGCATGTGCTGGGCTTCGAGGTGCGGGTGCGGCCGATCATCCGCGAGGGAGCCACACGCCAGGAACGCGATGCCTTTTTGGCGGCCGTGCAAGCAGCAGAGGCAGCGGGCAGCGAACCCGACGATCGCGGCACGGTGTACCGACGCTGGCTGATCGAGCAGTTGAGCGTACGGGAGGGCGGAGGCGCATCGGCCGAACCGTGGCAAGGCGCGGTCGAGGTGATCGAAGTGCGGATGGAGCGGTTTCGCTTGCTGGATGTGATACGCCAGACCCAGCCGAAACAAGCCGAACCACCACAGCGCCAGCGCCGCGCAGTGGGCGGACCCGATGCGGTGCTCGCCGGGCGGCTGCGTGTCGTCGATGGACAGGCGTTCGCGGCATTGCTCGCTCGGGGCGTGGGGCGGCACCGCGCCTTCGGGTTCGGCATGCTGATGCTGCGGCCCGGCGGGTGAGGAGGCCATACGATGCTCAAAGGTCGCCTCGGACTGGAAACCGCCCGCGTCCCGCACGCCGATCGGCATGGCCTGGTGTGGTTGGAGCGGGGTGAACTGTGCGTGATCGATGGCTGCCTGCACTTCAGCCGGGGTGCCGACTCGCTCACACCGACGCTGGACCAGATCCCGCACCAGGCGGTGTCGATGATCCTGCTTGGCCCCGGCAGCAGCGTCACCCATGACGCGCTGCGCCTGCTGGCGCGGCATGGCACGCTGCTGGCGGCGGTGGGCCAGGACGGGGTGCGCTCCTACACCGCACCACCGCTGATGCCCGATCGCTCGGACGTGGCCCGCCGGCAAGCCGAACTCTGGGGCAACCCGCGACGGCGCATCAGCGTGGCGCGGCACATGTACGCGCTGCGGCTGGGCGAGGTGCTGCCGCACCGCGACCTGGACACACTGCGCGGCATCGAAGGTTCGCGGGTCAAGGTGATGTACCGGCTGATGGCCGACAAGCACGGCATCGAGTGGAAGGGGCGCCGCTACGACCGGGCGGATCCGGAGGCGACCGATCTGCCGAATCAGGCCATCAACCACGCAGCCACGGCGGTGCAGGCTGCGGCAGCGATTGCGGTGCAGGCGCTGGCCGCGCTGCCGCCGCTGGGATTCATCCACGAGGATTCGGGGCAGTCGTTCGTGCTCGATGTCGCGGATCTGTTCCGGGAGTCGGTGACGTTGCAGATCGCCTTCGCCGCGGCCAAGCAGGCCGAGAAGACGGACGAGACGGTCGATCGGCTGGTGCGCCGGGAGGCGGCCAAGGTGTTTCGCAAGCAGCAGGTGATCGTGTCGATGATCGACCGGATCAAGCAGGTACTGCGCATGGACGAGGTGGAGACAGGGGGCGGTGATGGCGCTGGTGATGATCGTGACGCGTGATGTGGTCGATCGGTTTCATGGTTTTCTGTCGTCGGTGATGCTGGAGGTGGCGCCCAACGTGTTCGTGTCGCCGCGCATGAACAACGGCGTGCGCGAGCGGACGTGGTCCGTGGTGAGCGACTGGCACGGGCAGGAACCGCGGGGCAGTCTGGTGATGGTCTGGCGCGATCTGAACGTGACTGGCGGCGTGGGCGTGGCACATCTCGGGACGCCACCGCGCGAGCTGATCGAGGTGGACGGCATGTGGCTGACCCGCCGAAGCAAGCTCTGAAAAGCTCTTTAAAATTTCGGATGGGTTTTGAGGTTTTCTCTTGTGTGACAAGTAGTTATGCTGGAGAGGTTGCCCCGCGTGAGCGGGGATAGGCCATACCCGACATACATACCAGTATCTCCCGTGATGGTTGCCCCGCGTGAGCGGGGATAGGCCCAGACGCACAGCAGCGCGTCGGGAAGCTGCCTCGGTTGCCCCGCGTGAGCGGGGATAGGCCCCTGCTAGGGACCACCCTTTCCAGCAGGCGCTCGGTTGCCCCGCGTGAGCGGGGATAGGCCCCTGTTTTTCTCTGGGTCTGCCTGGGCGGTTGCGGTTGCCCCGCGTGAGCGGGGATAGGCCCATACATACCAGTATCTCCCGTGATCGTGCGTCGGTTGCCCCGCGTGAGCGGGGATAGGCCCGGATGCTGTGCTGCAGGCGGTGCGCGATCGACGGTTGCCCCGCGTGAGCGGGGATAGGCCCTCCTGGGAAGTCGATGCCGGTCTGAGGTCCGGGGTTGCCCCGCGTGAGCGGGGATAGGCCCAGGGACGGCGCCCGTACTGACACTGGCGAGCAGGTTGCCCCGCGTGAGCGGGGTGTCCTGATCTAATGATTTCGCACACACCGATAGGTGGAAATCACCTGGGCAACGAACGTGACGAACACGAAACGAAGAGTCTTTGACGCGAGCTTCAAGCTGCAGGTCGTGCAGATGATCCGGTCGCAGGGCCTGGG
>NZ_JANPAB010000053.1:0-70372 GCF_031429695.1 Sphaerotilus sp. | reverse complement strand
CGACCCCCTGGCTCTCAGCGCCTTCGTGTAGGGCGACCAGTTCTTCGTCGTGTACTTCTTCTTCGCCGGCTTGCTCATCCCGTCAGCCTACCTCACCGCTCGACCACCGGCCGGCTGGGTGGGTTGTGCAACAAAGCCGTGAACGTATACAAGTGATGGACTCGCTAATTTGTGCGAAATCACCGCGCTGAGTCATTCCACTGGCAGACGCGCGACTGCAAAAGCTGGGCGTCTCGGATGTTAGGGTTTTCCATTACCCGTTACAGTCCTGCCTTCGCCCGCTGCCCCCGCTTCCATGCCCACCGCCACCCCCTCCCGCCCCCTCCACGGTATCCTGTTCGTCATCGCCGCCGTCGCCCAGTTCGCCTGTTTCGACGCGGGCGTGAAGGTCGCCAGCGCGATCGCCTCGGTGGGGCTGGTGGTGTGGGCGCGCTACATGTTCCAGGTCGGGTTCACCGCGCTGACCGTGCTGCCGCGCCGTGGCACCGCGCTGCTGAAGACCCAGCGCCCGGGCCTGCAACTGCTGCGTGGCCTGAGCCTGCTGACGCTGAGCGTGCTGGCCTTCTTCAGCCTGCAGGTGATGCCGGTCGGCGAGTTCACCGCCATCGTGATGCTCACCCCGCTGCTGATCACGCTGCTGGCCACGCTCACGCTCGGCGAGCGCATCTCGCCGCTGCGCTGGCTGCTGCTGGCGGGCGGGATGGCCGGTGCGCTGGTCGTGATCCGTCCCCAGGGGGACACGCATGACCTTGGCTGGGCGGCGCTGCTGCCCTTCGGGCTGGTGCTGTCGAACGCCGTGTTCCAGCTCATCACCAGCCGCCTGGCGCGCACCGAAGACCCCACGACGACCCAGTTCTACACCGGTCTGACCGGCGCCGTGCTCACCAGCGTGCTGCTGCCGTGGAGCTGGCAGACGCTCACGCCGGCCGGCTGGGCGCTGCTGGTGCTGCTCGGCGCGCTCAGCACCTCGGGCCACTTCCTGCTGCTCCTCGGCTACATGCGCGCCGGGGCGGCCACGCTGACGCCGTTCCTGTACTTCCAGATCGTCTTCGCCACGCTGGTCGGCTGGCTCTGGTTCGGCCACGCGCCGGACGCGGCCACGCTTGGAGGCGTCGCGATCATCACCAGTTGCGGCGTCCTGGGCACTTGGTTGTCCAGCCGCGAGCGGGCGCGACCTGCCGCCGCAGCGGCCCTCCTCCTGCCACCCCAGGCCCGCAAGCAGCCGAACTGTTCCGCCTGAGCGTTAGAGCGCAGGCGGGTGTTGATCGGGAAGATGAGCCCCCCTGTTTGAGTGGGTATGCATCCGTACAATTCCTCACAAACTGCTATTTATAGCATTTAGGGAGGAAGTTGGTTTCAAAAATGCCACCTAAACTGGTCCCGAATCAGCATTTTCATTCGGGGAACCATGTGGTATGGCGACGTCAGCAGCAATGAACTTCCTGCCTTGGGATACCTTCATGCAGCGGCATGAAGCGGCTTGGCTGCGCCTGTGGACTGCTGTCGGTGCAGCCCCCGACCTGAGCCCGATCTGGGCCCTCAGCCTGATCCATGGCCACCGCCTGAACACCGCCGAACTGCAGGTGGCGTTCCAGACGGACGTCTGCGGCGAGCTGTTGCTGGTCTGGCCATTGCGCTTCACGACGCACCGGCGCATGGGGCTGGTGTGGAAGAAGGTGGGGGCGCTGACGAACATCTTCTGTCTGCACGGCGGGCTGCTGACGTTACTGGACACCTCGGTGGCCGTGCGGCAAACGCTGCAGGCGCTGCGCGGCATGCAGGGGGCCTGGAGCTGGCTGGACGTTGACTTGCTGGAGGTTGGATCGTCCTTGCACACCGCCTGGCTGCGCGCCGCACAGCAGACCGGCTGCGGTGTCGAGCGCATCCCCAAGGGACGCTCTCCCTACATCGTCAGCCCTGGGACGCTGGACGAGTTCCTCGCCACCAAGAGCCGCAACTTCCGCAGCAACATGCGCGCACGGCGTCGGGAGGTGATGACCTCGCCGGATGTGGAGGTCCGCTACTTCACCCAGCCGCACGAGATGGACGCCTACTTTGCGCTGGCGCTGAGCGTCGAGCGCACGAGCTGGAAGCGCCGCGTGGGCTCGTCACTCGACCAGCGCGAGTGGGAAACCCGGCTGTACGACGATCTGATGGGGCGCTATGCCCAGATCGGCCAGGTGCTGGCGGCCGTGCTGTTCATCGATGGTGTGCCGACTGCGCACAGCATGGATGTGCTGCAGGGTGGCCGTGTCTACGGGCTCAAGACCAGCTTCGATCCGGGCTTCACGGTGCGGCGGCCGGGTGTGATGCTGCTGGTGGCGCGGCTGGAACGCTACTTCGCGCAAGGCGTGCGCGAGTTCGATTTCATCGGCCAGGACGAGGACTACAAGCTGCAGTGGAGCCGGCAGTGTCGGGCGCACGAGTCGCTGCGGCTGTACGCGCCGACGCTGGCCGCACGGGCGCTGTTCCTGAGCACTGACCTGCGCCGGCGGTGGCGGGATTACCGCGGCCGGTCGTCGGCACCCACACCGGTGCCGGTTGCCGGGAACCAGCCCGCGCTGGCCAGGGCATCGCTCGAAGACGACCGGTTGTCCGTCTCGGCCTGACCCATCCCGCTGTTCAGCCCGAAGGTCAGCGCGCTGGTGCCGAACTGCGGCCGGTACACGGCTGTGGGCCACAGGCAGGGCCACAGCAGCAGCAGGACAATGGCCAATATCACGCGCGAGTTCAGTGCGTCCTCACGGGACTCGTGCATCAGGTGGCTGAGCGGACCGACCTGCAGCAGCAGCAGCCCGATGCCCAGGTGCAGGCCCAGCAGGATGACCAGAAAGTGTTGCATGCGGTCATGCTAAACACGTTTGGTTCCTGTCGGTACCGATCCCTCTGTCTCCGCGCCCTGCAGATGCGGGGTGTTTTGCCTCGGATCGACCGGGTTTTGACTCTCTGGTGGCACTCGTTCAGTTCAGGCGCGCAGTCCGTCCGGACCATGGAGTGCGGTCACGGCCTGCGCCCGCCGCGTCAGCACGGCGCGCTGGTTCAGATACCCTTTGTCGGTGATCTCGCCCGCGTCCACGCTGGGCGGCTCATCGAGGATCAGCGCGCATGCTGGCGTCTGGGAGGAGCCACCACCTTCGGCTTTCATCGCCTGCAATCCGGCGCGGATGTGGGCGTCGAGTTCGACGCGGGGCAGTGCCCTGGCCTGCGGTGTCGGGAAGACCAGCAGGCCGATCTCCTCGCGCTCGTGGCCGGTGATGACGACGTCCGCCACATGCGGTGCCAGCGCGGTGACCGCACGGATGCGCAGCGTGCCGACGCTGACCCAGGTGCCGCTGAGCAGCTTGAAGTCCTCGGCCACGCGCCCGTCGAAGACGATGCCACGCTCGGGGCGGGTGTCGTCCACCAGCTTCGCGGCGTCGCCGATGCAGTAATAACCGTCCTCGTCGAACGCCTTAGCCGTGACCTCGGGCGCGTGGCGGTAGGCGGAGAACACGCTCGGCCCGCGCACCCGGATCTCCAGCTTGCCGCCGTTCGGGACCAGCTTCAGCTCGATGCCGGGCAAGGGCAGCCCGATGCAGCCGGCGCGGTCGATGCGCCAATGCACGCTCGTCACGGCGGGCGCCGTCTCGGTTGCGCCCCACGACGACGTGAACCACAGCGGCCGGTCGCGCACCTGGGCCACCACCGCTTCGAGCCGCGACCACAGGCTCTGCGGCAGCGCGGCGCCCGCGTAGAACACGCCTTCCAGCCCGCCGAGCACGTCCCGCGCCAGCGCCTCGTCCGCCTCCAGGTAGGGCAGCAGCATGTCGAAGCCACGCGGCACATTGAAATGGAAGTTCGGCCGCACCTCGCGCAGGTTCTCCACCGTCTTCTCGATCAGCCCCGGCGCCGGGCGGCCTTCATCGACGAAGAGGCTGCCGCCGTGCGACAGCACCATGTGGACGTTGTGGTTGCCGCCGAAGGTGTGGCTCCACGGCAGCCAGTCGAGCAGCCGCAGCGGCTGGCGCGTCAGGAAGGGCCACGCCTGCGCGATCTGCTGCTGGTTGGCGCAGAGCATGCGGTGGCTGTTGACGACGACCTTGGGCACGCCGGTCGAGCCGGAGGTCAGCAGGTACTTGGCCGGCCACTCGGGGCGGATCGCGGCGAAGGCGGCCATCACGGCAGGCGACTCGTCGCGGGCGAGCAGATCGGCGAAGGATTGCGCACCGTCGAAGGCCGCCGCGTTCTGGCTGAACACCACCGGCACGCCGCGCCCCTGCTCCCAGGCGCGCACGGGCGGGCCGTAGACGCCCGGCTCGCCGGCGTAGACCAGCGCCGGGTCGAGCGCGTCGAGGATGGCGTGGATCTTGGCGAAGTCCTTCGTCATCCGGCAGTAGGCGCTGGAGACGGTGCAGACGACACGGCCGAGGTGCATCGTCGCCAGGATCAGCAGCGCGTGGTCCACGCTGTTGTCCGACAGGATCACCACCGGCTTGTCGGCGGGCAGGTGCAGGTCGAGCTGCGCCTGCGCGAGTCGCCCGACCGCGTCGCGGGTCTGGCGGTAGGTGAGCTGGCGCCATCCGCCGGGTGTCGTGGCGTCGCGCTCGGCGAGGAACAGCGCGTCGGGCGTTGTCGCGGCCCAGTGCTCCAGCCAGTCGCCGATGCAGCGGGCGAACGGTTGCAGCGCCTCCGGCGAACGCAGGATGAAGCCGCCGCCGGGCAGGTCTTCACGCACGACACGCGGCGGGGCGAGCGCGGCCGCATCGCCGAACAGGGTCAGGTCCATCGTCTTGTCTCCTTACACACCCAGGTAACCCGCCAGCTCCGCACTGCCCTGCAGCGTGTCGGAGCTGCCCTCCAGCACCAGCCGCCCCTTCTGCATCACCACCAGCCGGTCCGACTCGGCGCACACCTTGCGGTAGTCGCGGTCGACGATCAGCGTGGCGATGCCGGTGCGGCGGATGTCGGCGATGACGCGCCAGATCTCGGCGACGATCAGCGGCGCCAGCCCTTCGGTGGCCTCGTCGAGGATGACCGCGTCGGGGTTGGTCATCAGCGCGCGGCCGATGGAGAGCATCTGCTGCTCGCCGCCGGAGAGCTGGTGCCCCAGGTTGGTCAGCCGCTCGGACAGGCGCGGGAAGGTGCCCATCACGCGCTCGAAGGTCCAGTCCTTCTGGCCGGAGGTGCCGGCGCGGGCGGCCATCACGAGGTTCTCGCGCACGGTCAGCGTCGGGAAGATGCCGCGTCCTTCCGGCACGTAGGCAACGCCGAGCTGCGCGGCCTGGTGCGGCAGTCCTTTCGACAGATCCTTGCCTGCGACGTGGATGCGGCCCTGGCGCTGGCGGACGTGGCCGAGCAGCGTGCGGATCAGCGTCGATTTGCCCATGCCGTTGCGCCCGAGCAGGCCGACGGTTTCGCCCCGGGCAAGTCTGAAATCGATGCCATGCAGGATGTGGCTGCTGCCGTACCAGGCTTGCACGCCCTGCGCGTCGATGATGAGCGGAGTCGATGGTGCCGACATTCAGTGGCCTCCCAGGTAGGCGGCCTGCACGTCGCGGTTGGTGCGCACCGCGTCGGGCGTGCCCGTGGCGATCACCGCGCCGTTGACCATCACGGTGATGCGGTCGGCGACCGCGAACACCGCGTCCATGTCGTGTTCGACCAGCAGGATGGCGTGGCCCTTCTTCAGCGAGCGCAGCAGGTCGAGCATTCGGTGCGATTCCTCCGGCCCCATGCCCGCCAGCGGCTCGTCGAGCAGCAGCACACGCGGCGCAGTGGCGAGGCACATCGCGATTTCCAACTGGCGCTTCTGGCCGTGCGACAGGCTCGCCGCGGTGCGTCCGGCCACCGCCGCGAGTCCTGCGCGCTCGATGGCCGCCTTGGCCCGCCCGGTGCTGGTGCGGCACGCCTGCGCCGACTCCCACCACGCCCATGGCCGCTGCACGCGGGCCTGCGCGGCGAGGCGGCAGTTTTCCATCACCGTCAGCGGCAGGAAGATGTTGTTGCGCTGGTAGCTGCGACCGATGCCGGCGTGGGCCAGCTTCGGCTGCGGCCAGCGGGTCACGTCCTGGCCGCCCAGCACGACCGCGCCACTCGACGGCGGCAGCTCCCCCGACAACAGGTTGATCAGCGTCGATTTGCCTGCGCCGTTGGTGCCGATGACGGCGTGGATCTCGCCCTCGTGCAGCGCGACCGACACGTCGCTCACGGCCACCAGCGCCCCGAACCGGCGGGTGAGGCCACGCGCTTCGAACAGCGCGGTGGTGGTGCTGGTGGTGCTCATGCCGCCTCCTTGCGTTGCTGCAACCGCGACCACAGCCCCGCCAGCCCCTGCGGCAGCAAGGCCACCGCGACGATGATGAAACTGCCGAACACCAGTTGCCAGTGCTTGGTCAGCGACGAGAACCACTCGGACAGCAGCACGAAGGCAAACGCCCCCATCACCGCGCCGCCCAGGCTGCCCAGCCCGCCGAGGATGATCATCACCAGCGCGTTGCCGCTCTGGTGCCAGGACAGGATCTCGGGCGTGACGAAGCCGTACTGCGCTGCGTAGAGAAAACCCGCCACGCCCGCCAGCATCCCGGCGACGACAAAGCCCGCGAGCTTGTAGAGCAGCGTCGAGTAGCCCGCGGCCCGCATCCGCTGCTCGTTGTGCTTGATGCCGACCAGCGCGTGCCCGAAGCGAGACCGCAGCAGCAGCGTCAGCACCGCCAGCGCCAGCACCAGCGTGCCCAGCACGAACCAGTAGAAGCTGTTGGCCTGCTCCAGGTCGATCCACTGCCAGCCAGCGACCGTGAACGCCGGCTTGAAGTAGACATAGGCGCCGTCGCTGCCCCCGGCGATCGACGTGTCGTGGAAGACGAAGAACACGAGCTGCGCGAAGGCCAGCGTGACCATGATGAAGTAGATGCCCTGCGTGCGCATCACCAGCGCGCCGATCACCAGCGCGAGCAACCCGGCGCCGCCGACCGCCGCGGCCAGCATCAGCCAGCCGTTGCCCGCCTCGCCGAGCGGTGCGAGCATGGCGACCGCGTAGGCCCCGACGCCGAAGAACGCCGCGTGCCCCAGGCTCACCAAGCCGGTGTAGCCCACCAGCAGTTGCAGGCTTGCCGCGAAGATCGCCATGATCATCACCTTGGCGAGCAGCTCGGTGTGGAACTTGCCGCCGATCGGCTCGGGCAGCAGCGGGAACACCGCCAGCAGCACGAACACCACCAGCCAGGCGGCCACGGACAGCGAAGAAAGAGATTTTTGGGAGTTGGTTGAAGTCATCGCCGGATCACCCTGCCTTGAACAGACCGGCCGGGCGCCACAGCAGGATGGCCGCCATCAGCACGTAGACCAGCGCACCGGCCCCTTCCTGCCAGAGCACCTTGCCGAAGGTGTCCACGAAACCGATCAGCAGCGCCGCGACCAGCGCCCCCTTGATCGAACCGATGCCGCCGATCACGACGACGACGAAGCAGATGATCAGCACCTGCCCGCCCATGCCCGGATAGACCGAGGACACCGGCGCGGCGATCATCCCGGCGAACACCGCCAGCGCCACGCCCACCGCGAACACCACCCGGTACAGCAGCGTGATGTTGATGCCCAGCGACTGCACCATCTCGCGGTTGGTCGCCCCGGCGCGGACCATCATCCCCAGGCGCGTCTTGCTGATCAGCCCGTACATCCCGAGCGCCAGCAGCAGGCACACCGCCGACACCGCCAGCCGGTAGACCGGGTAGGTCATGCCGTTGCCGATGGCGATGGACCCCGCGAGCCAGCCGGGGATGTCCACGCCATGCACGTCGTCACCCACCAGGATGCTGCGCAGCTCCTCGAAGACCAGGATCAGCCCGTAGGTCATCAGCACCTGCTGCAGATGCTCCCGGTCATAGAGGTAGCTGAAGAACACCCACTCCAGCACGTAGCCGAAGGCCACCGCCAGCACGGTGCCGACCAGCAGCGCCAGCGGCAGGCTGCCGAACAGCGAACTCAAGCTGAACGCCAGGTAGGCGCCGATCATGTAGAAGCTGCCGTGGGCGAGGTTGATCACGCCCATGATCCCGAAGATCAGCGTCAGCCCCGAGGCCACCAGGAACAGCAGCAGACCGTACTGCACGCTGTTGAGGCACTGGATGAGGAAGGTGGTGAGGTCCATCGGAGCGTGGTGCTGTCAGTCAGTCGTTGATCAGAGCTTGCAGCCGCGGGCCGGGTCGGTCAGGCCCTTGACGGCGATGGCGATGTTCTTGTTGGTCTTGCCGCTGACCTCGCGCAGGTAGAAGTCCTGCACCGGGTTGTGCGCCTTGCTCAGCGTGAACGGGCCGCGCGGGCTGTCGATCTTGGCGGTTTCCATCGCCTTGACGAGGCCATCGCGGTTCTTCACGTCGCCCTTGACCGCCGCCAGACCCGCGCCGAGCATCTGCGCCGCGTCGTAGCCCTGCACGGCGTACACGTCCGGCTGCAGCTTGTAGGTCTTGGCGTACTGCAGCCGGAACGCCTTGTCCTTGGCGTTGGTCAGGTCGTCGGCGTAGTGCAGCGTGGTCAGCAGGCCCTTGGCGGTGTCGCCCTGCGCTTCGAGCGTGCCGTCGGTCAGGAAGCCCGCGCCGATCAGCTTGATGTTGGCGCCCAGGCCCGCAGCCGCCCAGTCCTTGACGAACTTGACCGCGCCACCGCCCGCGAAGAACACGTACACCGCGTCCGGCTTGAGCGCGGCGACCTCGGTCAGCAACGCCTGGAACTCGACGCCGGGGAAGGGCAGGTTCAGCTCCTTCATCACCTTGCCGCCGCCCGCCTCGAAGCCTTCCTTGAAGCCCTTGACCGACTCGTCGCCGGCCGCGTACTTCCAGGTCAGCGTCACCGCGGTCTTGATCTTCTTGTCGGCGGCAACCTTGCCCATCGCAAAGCCAGGCTGCCAGTTCGAGAACGACGAGCGGAAGATGTTCGGCGCGCACAAGGGGCCGGTGATGGCGTCGGCGCCCGCGTTGGGCACGATCAGCAGCGTGTTGTTGTCCTTGGCAACCTTGGCCATCGCCATCGCCACGCCGGAGTGAACGGTGCCGACCATCACGTCGACGTTGTCGCGCTTGACCAGCTTGTTGGCGTTGTCGGCGGCCTTGGACGGATCGGACTCGTCATCGACCTTGACGAACTCGATGGTCTTGCCGCCGAGCTTGCCGCCTTGTTCATCGACGTACTGCTTGAAGCCGTTCTCGATCGCCACGCCGAGGGCCGCGAAGGTGCCGGTGTAGGGCAGCATGAAGCCGACCTTGATCTTGTCCTGGGCGAACGCGCCGCTGGCCAGCGAGAGCAGGGCGGTGGCGACGAGGGTGCGGGTGAAGAAAGCGGTCATGGTGATGTCTCCTGAACGGATGCGGTAGGGCGATGAGTACGTCTCAACGGGTGTGACGATGCAGGAAATCGGCGGCGGCGTCGATCAGGGCTTCCGGCTGGTCGCGGTGCGGGCTGTGGCCGCAGGCGTCGAGCTTCAGCAGCGTGGTGCGGCCGGGGCAGAGGTCGGCGATTTGCTCGATCTGGGCCATCGTGCCGTACTGGTCGTCATGGCCCTGCACAGCCAGCACCGGGCAGCGGACCTGAGCCACCTCGCGCTCGATGTTCCAGTCGCGGAAAGCCGGGTCGAGCCAGATGTCGTTCCAGCCCCGGAAAGCCGAATCCGGGTCGACGTGGTGCTTGCCCAGCTTCGCCCGCAGGTCGGTGGTCGCGTAGGCGGTGCGGGCGTCCTCGATGCTGGCGATGCTCAGGTCTTCGACGAACAGGTGCGGCGCGGCGACGACGAGGGCCGCGACACGTTCCGGGAACATCGCCGCGTGCAGCAGTGCGATCGAACCGCCGTCGCTGTGGCCGAACAGCGCATACGGCGCCGACACGCCCAGCGCGTCAAGCAGCGGCGGCAGCACCTCGCGGGCCTGCCGGTGCATGAAGTCGGGCCGCCAGCGTTCGTCGGCGGGTTTCGGCGTGGACTGCCCATACGCTGGGCGCGAATACACCAATCCCGCGCAGCCGATCTGCGCGCACAGCCGATCCGGAAAGTCCCGCCACATCGACAGCGAGCCGAGTCCCTCGTGCAGGAACACCAGCAGCGGCGGCGGCGCGGCGTCGGTGGACGTTGGGGCGTCGATGCGGCGGTATTCGACACGCACCGGGCGGCCGGCCCAGTCGATGTCTGCGAAGGCGATGCCGTGGGCCATCGGGTCAGCCCTGCGCCTTGGCGTCTGCCTGCTTTTCCTGATCCCGCAGCTTGAACCGCTGGATCTTGCCGGTGGCGGTCTTGGGCAGGTCTTCGACAAACTCGATCTGGCGCGGGTACTTGTACGGCGCGAGCTTGTCCTTCACGAATGCCTTGAGCGCCGCCTCGTCGGTCTCGGCGCCGGGCTTCAGCACGACAAACGCCTTGGTCTTGGTCAGGCCGTCCGCGTCGATCACGCCGATCACCGCGGCCTCCAGCACCGCCGGGTGCTGCACCAGCGTCGCCTCGACCTCGAACGGCGAGACGTAGATGCCGCTGACCTTGAGCATGTCGTCGCTGCGACCGCTGTAGGTGTAGGTGCCGTCGGCGTTCTTCACGTATTTGTCGCCGCTCTTGGTCCAGCCGCCCTGGAAGGTCTCGCGGGTCTTGTCGCGGTTGCCCCAGTACATCATCGCGGCGCTGGGCCCCTGGATGTAGAGGTCGCCCGGCTCGCCGTCCGGCACCGGGCCGCCGCTCTCGCCGCGCAGCTCCACCGTGTAACCCGGCACCGGCCAGCCGGTCGTGCCGTAGCGCACCGCGTCGGGGCGGTTCGACAGGAAGATGTGCAGCATCTCGGTCGAGCCGATGCCGTCCACGATGTCCACGCCGAAATGGCGCTGGAACCGCTCGCCGAGGTCGGCCGGCAGCGCCTCGCCCGCCGACGACACCAGCCGCAGTGCCACCGCGTCGCGGGCGGGCAGGTTCGGGTGGGCCAGCATCCCCGCGAAGCCGGTCGGGGCGCCGTAGAACACCGTCGGCTTCACGCCGGCTTGCGTGTCGGTCGCGCCGAGCCAGCGTTTGAACGTGGCGTCCGGCGTGGGGCGCTCGCCCATCAGGACCGTGGTGGCGCCGACCGTCATCGGGAAGGTCAGCCCGTTGCCCAGCCCGTAGGCGAAGAAGAGCTTGGCCGCCGAGAAGCACACGTCGTCCTCGGTCAACGCCAGCACGCCCTTGCCATACAGCTCGGCGGTCCAGTAGGGGTTGGCGTGGGAATGCACCGTGCCCTTGGGCCTGCCCGTCGAGCCGGACGAGTAGAGCCAGAAGCCGGGGTCGTCGCCGCTGGTGGTCGCGGCCTTCTGCGCGGGAGCGTGGGCGGCGAGGAATGCCTCGAACTCGACCTCGGCCGGGTGCAGCGGCGCGGCCGGCCGCGAGACGATGACCTTCTGCACCTCGTGGTCCGACTTGACCAGCGCGGCGGTCAGCGTCGGCAGCAGCGCGCCGGAGACGAGCACGGCCTGCGCCCGCGAGTGTTCGAGCATGTAGGCGTAGTCGTCGGCGGTCAGCAGCGTGTTGACCGCCACCGGCACCAGCCCGGCATGCATCGCGCCGAGGAAGCTCACCGGCCAGTCGTTGCCGTCCTGCATCAGCAGCAGCACCCGCTCCTCGCGCTTGAGGCCCAGCGCCCGCAGCCCGCCAGCCAGCCGGCGCACGCGCTCGTCGAGCTGGCCGTAGGTGAGGGCGCCGACGTCGTCGAGGAAGGCGGCCTTGTCCGGGCGGCCGGCGTTCAGCGTCAGCATGTGCTGCGCGAAGTTGAAGGGTTGGCCGGAGATCAGGGCGGTCATGGGGTGTCCTTTTGCGGGCTGGATCGGGTCACAGGCCGGTGAATTCGATCGCGCCTTGCGGCAGCAGGTACAGCACCTGCGCCCGCCCGCCCGACACGGTGGGGCGGTGCGCGCTGCCCGGCCCGTAGACCAGCCAGCCGGCGCCACGGCCGTCGAAGCGGGCGTCCGGATCGATCGGCACGATCAGGTCGATCTCGCCGTGGGGGTGGCGGTGGTGCGGGCCGACCACGTTGTCCATCGCCACGACATCCACCGAGCAACGCGCCAGATCATCGGCCGACTTGAAGATGCGGCCGTAGCGGATGCCGCCGCCTTCGCGGTTGCACAACCAGCCTTCGGCCACGCCGGTGTGCATCTCTTCGGCCAGGCGCTGGTAGATGTCACTGCCTGCACCATGGTGCAGATTCAGCCAGGCGTCGAGGTCGGCATCGAGGGCCCGGCCGGTGATCTGCGCACCGAGTTCGGCCAGCGTGGCACGGAAAGTGGCTTGCGACATGGTGGTTTGATCCGGGTTTGATCGGGGAGGGCTTGCGGCCCGAAGAGACATGCACTATTGTGCGTTTAATGAACGATAGTTCCCGGTTCGTTTAGTGTCAAGCAATATAGTGCATACATAGTGTTTCCCCTTAGATCCCTGACACCCATGCAGGTCAACTCCATCGAAGCGTCGGCGTTGGCCGCTGTCCCGTCCTCGGCTGACGAGTCCAAGAACCCGCTGCTGGTCACGCTAGGCGAACGCGTGCGGGATCTGCGTGCCCGTCGCGGCCTGACGCGCAAGGCCGTGGCGCTGGCGTCGGAGGTGTCCGAGCGGCACCTGGCGAACCTGGAGTACGGCACCGGCAATGCGTCCATCCTCGTGCTGCAGCAGGTGGCGGGGGCGCTGCAGTGTTCGCTGGCCGAG
The DNA here is from genome assembly GCF_031429695.1 of Sphaerotilus sp. GTDB lineage: Bacteria > Pseudomonadota > Gammaproteobacteria > Burkholderiales > Burkholderiaceae_C > Sphaerotilus. Next base: position 57,699 of record NZ_JANPAB010000053.1, on the reverse strand, counting down.
CTGATCGGCGACGTGACGACCTCGTCGCCCGAGTGGCTGATGATCCGCGAGCTGCTCGAAGGCCGCAGCGACGCCGAGCTGCGCCGCGCCCGCGAGGCGCTGGCCGGGCTGTTTGCCGCCGGCACCTCGGCGCAGGGCAGCCGCGGCCACTGCATCGCGCTGATCGGTCTGCGCGGGGCGGGCAAGTCCACGCTGGGACAGATGCTGGCCGACGACCTCGGCTATCCGTTCATCGAGCTGAGTCGGCAGATCGAGGCATTTGCCGGCTGCAGCATCAGCGAGATCCACAACCTCTACGGCACCAACGCCTACCGCCGCTATGAGCGGCGGGCGCTGGAGGAGGCGATCCAGATCTACCCCGAAGTCGTGATCGCCACGCCGGGCGGGCTGGTGTCGGACGCGGCGAACTTCAACCTGCTGCTCGGCCACTGCACCACGGTGTGGTTGCAGGCGACACCCGAGGACCACATGCAGCGCGTGGCCGCGCAAGGCGATCTGCGCCCGATGGCGGGCAGCCAGGAGGCGATGGAGGATCTGCGGCGCATCCTGGCGGGGCGGGCGTCGTTCTATGAAAAGGCGGATCTGGTGTTCGACACCAGTGCGCAGGATCTGCAGGAGACCTTTGCCGCGCTGCGGCTGCGGTTGCGAAGCACGCTGGGGCTGCCGGCCTGAGCGACCGGCGGCGTGGTTCAGCGCGCCTTGGTCGGCACCGGCGCCAGCGTCACGGGATGGGCATGCGCCTCGACTCGCTGCCCCTCCTCGTTCAGATTCCACTCAGATCGGGTTCCCATGACGCCATTGCCTTCTTTCCTCGCCGCCACCGTGCTGCTGGGCCTGTCGCTGACCAGCACGGCGGCCGAACTGGCCTCGCGCATCGCCCGCGTCACCGTCTACCCCGGCACCGCCGTCGTCGAGCGCACCGCCCGCGTGCCGGCCGGCGCCCGCGAGGTGGTGCTGAACTGCCTGAGTCCGCAGTTCGACATGGCCTCGCTGCGGATCGAAGCCGATGCCCCGATCCGCCTCGGCCCGGTCACCGCGACCACGCGCCCGCGCAGCGAATCCGCCGCGTGCAGCACCAGCCCGCTGGACGGCCGCATCACGGCGCTGGAGGACCGCATCGCCGCGCTGGCGGCCGAACATGCGTCGCAGGAGCTGGTGCTCGGACTGCTGAAAGGACTGGGTTCTGGCGAGGGCACGCGCACGCCGAACGCCCCGCTGGCCACGACCCTGACCCTCGTCCAGCGCAGCGGCCAGGACGCCTACCAGCAGCAGCACCGCCTCCAGCGCGAGCGCGAGAAGCTGGAGCGTGAACTCGCCCCGCTGAAGGTCGAGCGCGAACGGCAGCAGCCCGGCGGCGGCGAGGTGCGCCAGTTGCGCGTGCAGCTCCAGGCGGGGGCGGAAGGGGAGCTGCGTCTGCAGTACCAGACCGCCGGCCCGACCTGGGCGCCGGCCTACCGTGCCACGCTGGACCCGACTGCCGCGACGGTCGAGATGGAGCGCCAGGCGCAGGTCAGCCAGAACACGGGCGAGGACTGGACCGGCGTGGCGCTGCGGCTGTCCACCGGCTCGCCGCAGTCGGCCACCAGCGGGCCGGCGCCGCGCCGCTGGGAGATTTCGCCCCGGCCGCCGATGCCTGCCGCGCCGGTCGCGATGGCCATGGCGGCGCCTGCCCCCGCGCCGATGATGGCCCGCGCCGGCAAGGCCCAGGTGGCGGAGATGGCCGAGCCGATGGACTTCGCCGTGCAGGTGCGCCAGGGCGAGTTCGCCACCGAGTTCGAGGTGCCCGGCCAGGTCGATGTCGCGCAGGGCGGACAGCGCGTGGCCTTCTCGCTCGGCACGCAACGCTGGCCCGCCCGCGTCAAGGTCCAGACCGTCCCGCAGGCCGACCCGAGCGCCTGGCTCATCGCCGAGGTGGCGCGCCCGGACGGCGTGTGGCCCGACGGCAGCCTGCAACTGCTGCGCGGCACGCAGGTGGTCGGCCGCACGGTCTGGCGTCTGGGCGAGCGCGAGACGCTGGCGCTGTCCTTCGGGCGCGACGAACAGGTGCGGGTGCAGAACCTGCCCGTGACGCAGCAGACCGCCAGCGCCGGCTTCATCGGCACCCGCACCGAGCGCCGCGTCGGCCGCCTCGTCGAAGTCGAGAACCGCCGCCGCACGCCGGTGACGCTGGAGGTGCTCGAAGCGACGCCGGTCAGCACCGACGAGAAGATCACCGTCACCCGCCAGTTCACCCCCGCGCCGCAGCCCGGCGACTGGCAGGACCAGCCCGGTGTCGTCGCCTGGACGCAGACGCTGGCGCCGGGGCAGAAGGCGCGGTTCGGGGCGGAGTACGTCATCGGCCATGCGAAGGATCTGCCCGTGATCGAGCGGCGGTGAAGGGTAGGGACTGCCAAGCTGTGTTGACATCGGCTACACAGGCTTTTATGCTTTGTGTAGCTGTTGTGTATCCATATCCCGGAGAACCCCATGCGTGATGCCGCCATCAACCTGCGTGCGCTGCCCGAGCAGCGCGACCTGATCGACCATGCGGCGAACCTGCTGGGCAAGAACCGCTCGGACTTCATGCTGGAGGCGGCGTGCGAGCGCGCCCAGGCGGTGGTGCTGGACCAGGTGTTCTTCCGCCTGGACGACGACAAGTTCCAGCAGTTCACCGCATGGCTGGACGCACCGCCGGCCGCCAATCCCGGTCTGGAGCGACTGTTGACGGTCAAGGCACCGTGGCAGAACCCGTCGGCCGATTGAGGTCCGGGTGATGCAAGAACTGTCTGCACCGCAGCCGCTGGGCACCCACCACCGGCTGACCGAATTCGATTGCGGTGAGCCCTCTCTGGACGATTGGCTTCGGCGTCGGGCCTTGACCAACCACCTGAGCGGGGCGAGCCGCACGTTCGTCGTGGCCGATCTCGACGACGTGGTCCTCGGCTATTACGCGCTCGCAGCCGGCGCGCTGGCCCATGAAGTCGCCACCAGCGCGGTTCGGCGCAACATGCCGGACCCGCTTCCGGTCATGGTGCTGGCCCGGCTGGCGGTGGATCGGCGTGCGCAGGGCGGACGAGTCGGCTCGGCCCTGCTGCAGGACGCCGTGCTGCGTTCACAGGGTGTCGCTCGAAATGCGGGGGTGCGGGCACTGCTGGTTCATGCGCTGCATGAGCGTGCGCGGCAGTTCTACGCGCACTACGGTTTCCAGGCTTCTCCCATCCACCCGATGACGCTGATGCTGCGGCTCAGTCCGCTTTGATCGCTCAGGCATTTGATGCGTTGATCCCCGCCAGCCCCCCCAGCAGATCGACCACCGCCGCCAACTGCTCGCCCGACACCGCCTGCGTGGCGTCCTGGCAGATCACCTCGGCGGACGCCAGCGCGTAGCCGTGCAGTTCCTGCCCTGCGGGGGTCAGCGTCGCATAGCCGACGCGGGCGTCCCGCGGGTCGGACTCGCGCCCCACCAGCCCGATCTTCTCCAGCGGCAGCAGCGTGCGCGTCACGCCCGAGGCGGTCAGTCCCATGCGCTCGGCCAGGTCGATGCGACGCAGCCGGCTGCCTTCGGCGCGGGCGAGGCTGTGCAGCACCATGAAGTCGCTGAAGCTCAGGCCGTGGACGCTGGAGAGCTTGTTGTCCAGGCGGCGGGTTAGGACAGCATAGGCGCGGGTCAGGCGCAAGCAGAGTTCGAGCGAGGTGCTGGGCGTGGACATGGACATGGAGATGCTTTCTTGATGTTTGATCAATCAACTATAAATCAAGCAACTCAACCCTGCAAGGCCCCGTATTTACCCGAATTCAACACAACACGCACTGGAATGCATTGCGTCACGTCAGTACATGCAATATCATGCATTCACTGATTCACCCGATCCCCACCAGATGCACCATCGTGCGTCTCGCCTCTGGAGCTGTCCCATGAGTGATGCCGCTGTTGCCCCCGCCCCCGCCGCCGTCGATTACCGCACCCACCCCACGCGCTACCGCCACTGGAAGCTGTCGTTCGAGGGCGCCGTCGCCACGCTGGCCGCCGATTTCGACGAGAACGCCGGCCTGCGCCCCGGCTACAAGCTCAAGCTCAACAGCTACGACCTGGGCGTGGACATCGAGCTGAACGACGCGATTCAGCGCATCCGCTTCGAGCATCCGGAAGTGCGCACGGTCGTCCTGACCAGCGCGAAGGAGAAGGTGTTCTGCTCGGGCGCCAACATCTTCATGCTGGGCGTGTCGAGCCACGGCTGGAAGGTCAACTTCTGCAAGTTCACCAACGAGACGCGCAACGGGCTGGAAGATTCCTCGACGCACTCGGGCCTGAAGTTCCTGGCCGCCGTGAACGGTGCGTGTGCCGGTGGCGGCTACGAGCTGGCGCTGGCCTGCGACGAGATCATCCTGGTCGATGACCGCTCGTCCGCCGTGTCGCTGCCGGAAGTGCCGCTGCTGGGTGTGCTGCCGGGCACGGGCGGCCTGACCCGCGTGACCGACAAGCGCAAGGTGCGCCACGACCTCGCCGACCTGTTCTGCACCAGCGTCGAAGGCGTGCGCGGCAAGAAGGCCAAGGACTGGCGCCTCGTGGACGACATCGTCAAGCCGGCCCAGTTCGCTGCCAAGGTGCAGGAACGCGCCCTGCAACTCGCCGCCCAGAGCGACCGCCCCGCCGATGGCCAGGGTGTCACGCTGACGCAGGTCGAGCGCACGGTCGACGCCGACGCGCTGCGCTACGCCAACGTCACCGTCGAGATCGACCGCGCCAAGCGCACGGCGACCTGGACCGTCAAGGCCCCCACCGGCGCACAGCCGACCGACATCGCCGGCATCGAAGCCGCAGGTAGCGCGTGGTATCCGCTGCAGATGGCCCGCGAGCTGGAAGACGCGATCCTGTCGATGCGCACCAACGAGCTGGAGATCGGCACCTGGCTGATCAAGACCTCGGGCGACGCCGCTGACGTGCTGGCGATGGACGCCACGCTCGCCGCCCACCAGAACCACTGGCTGGTGCGCGAAACCATCGGCCTGCTGCGCCGCACGTTCAGCCGCTTTGATGTCTCGTCGCGCAGCCTGTTCGCGCTGGTCGAGCCGGGTTCGTGCTTCGCGGGCACCTTCCTCGAACTGGCGCTCGCCTGTGACCGCAGCTACCACCTCGCGTTGCCGGACGACGAGGCCGCCGCGCCGAAGCTCACCGTCGGCGAGGCCAACTTCGGCCGCTACCCGATGGTCACCGGCCAGAGCCGCCTGGGCCGCCGTTTCTACGACGAACAGCCCGCGATGGACGCAGTGCGTGCCGCGATCGGTCAGCCGCTGGACGCCGACGCTGCCTTCGCGCTGGGCCTGGTCACGTCGAACCCGGACGACATCGACTGGGCCGACGAGGTGCGCATCGCCATCGAGGAGCGGGTGTCGATGTCCCCGGACGCGCTGACCGGCCTGGAAGCCAACCTGCGCTTCAACGGCCCCGAGAACATGTTCACGCGCGTCTTCGGCCGCCTGACCGCGTGGCAGAACTGGATTTTCCAGCGCCCCAACGCCGTCGGCGAAAAGGGCGCACTCAAGGTCTACGGCAAGGGCGACAAGGCCGCGTTCGACTGGAACCGGGTCTGATCTGAATCCGCATCGAGTTCAAGGAGCACACACATGAGCAGCATCGACTACAGCCAGAAGATCCCCAACAACGTCAACCTCAGCGAAGACCGCACCCTGCAGCGCGCGCTGGAGCAGTGGCAGCCGAACTTCATCAACTGGTGGGACGACATCGGCCCCGAAGGTTCGACCAACAGCGACGTGTACCTGCGCACCGCCGTCAGCGTCGATCCGCAGGGCTGGGCGCAGTTCGGCCACGTCAAGATGCGCGACTACCGCTGGGGCATCTTCCTGAACCCGGGCGAGACCGACCGCACCATCCACTTCGGCGACCACAAGGGCGAGAAGGCGTGGCAGGACGTGCCCGGCGAGTACCGCGCCAACCTGCGCCGCATCATCGTCACGCAGGGCGACACCGAGCCGGCTTCGGTCGAGCAGCAGCGCCACCTCGGCCTGACCGCGCCGAGCATGTACGACCTGCGCAACCTGTACCAGATCAACGTCGAGGAAGGCCGCCACCTGTGGGCGATGGTCTACCTGCTGCACAAGCACTTCGGCCGCGACGGCCGCGAAGAAGCCGAGGCGCTGCTGGAGCGGCGTTCGGGCGACGAGAACAACCCGCGCATCCTGGGCGCGTTCAATGAAGCGACGCCGGACTGGCTGGCGTTCTTCATGTTCACGTACTTCACCGACCGCGACGGCAAGTTTCAGCTCTGCGCCCTGGCCGAGTCCGCCTTCGACCCGCTGGCCCGCACGTCCAAGTTCATGCTGACCGAGGAAGCGCACCACATGTTCGTGGGCGAGTCCGGCATCAGCCGCGTCATCAGCCGCACCGCGCAGGTGATGAACGAGCTGAAGACCGACGACGTGGGCAAGCTGCGCGCCGCGGGCGTGATTGACCTGCCGACGATCCAGCGTTACATCAACTTCCACTACAGCGTCACCATCGACCTGTTCGGCGCCGACGAGTCGAGCAACGCCGCGACCTTCTACAGCTCCGGTCTGAAGGGCCGCTACGAAGAAGGCAAGCGCGTCGATGACCACCAGTTGCGCGGCCAGACCTACAAGGTGCTGGAAGTGCGTGGCGGCCAGTTGGTCGAGAAGGACGTGCCGATGCTCAACGCGCTGAACGAAGTGCTGCGCGACGACTACATCAAGGACTCGGTGGCTGGCGTGAACCGCTGGAACAAGGTGCTGGAGAAGGCGGGCATCCCGGTGAAGCTGACCGTGCCGCACAAGGCGTTCCACCGCAACATCGGCGCGCTGTCGGGCGTGAAGGTGGCGCCGGACGGCCGCGTGGTGTCGGACGCCGAGTGGGCCGCCAAGGTCGACCAGTGGCTGCCCTCGGGAGGCGACCGTGCCTTTGTCGCCAGCCTGATGGGCCGCGTCATCGAGCCGGGCAAGTTCGCCAACTGGATCGCCCCGCCGGTCATGGGCATCAACCGTCAGCCGGTGGACTTCGAGTACGTGCGCTTCAACTGAGTGCCGCATACTGGAACCACGACCGCTGACAGGGGCCCGAGGGCCCCTTCTTCACGACTTGGAACGACCTGGAGAGCACTCCCATGGACATGGCCGACACGGCAGTCATCCGCCAGCACCTGATCGACCCCGAAATCTGCATCCGCTGCAACACCTGCGAGGCGATCTGCCCGGTGGGTGCGATCACGCACGATGACCGCAATTACGTGGTCGATGCGGGCAAATGCAACCTGTGCATGGCCTGCATCTCGCCGTGTCCGACCGGCTCGATCGACAACTGGCGGGTGATGCCGCGGGTGATGGCCTACACGCCCGAGGTGCAGCTCGAATGGGAGGAACTGCCCGCCGAGCTGACGCCGGAGCAGTTGGCCGAAGCCGGTGTCGCCGACGGCGCGGCGCCGGACATCGAACCCGCGCCCGTGTCGCTGCCGGCCGCTGCCGATGGCGCGACCGCGTTCAACAGCGCGCAGTACGGCGCCACGCTGCCACCGTGGTCCGCCGCCCACGCCTACACCAACCTCTACGGCCCGAAGTCAGCCGAGAAGACGGTGACGGCCACGGTGACCGGCAACGTGCGCGTCACCGAGGTCGGCCAGCACGCGGGCAGCGACTACGACACGCACCACGTCGTGCTCGACTTCGGCGCGATGCCGTTTCCGGTGCTGGAAGGCCAGTCGATCGGCATCGTCCCACCTGGCGTCGATGACAAGGGCCGCAGCCACCACGCCCGCCAGTACTCGATCGCCAGCCCGCGCAACGGCGAGCGCCCCGGCTACAACAACGTCTCGCTGACCATCAAGCGCGTGCTGGAGGACCACCAGGGCCGGCCGGTGCGCGGCGTGGGCAGCAACTACATGTGCGACCTGCAGGTGGGCGACAAGGTGCAGGTGATCGGCCCGTTCGGCACCAGCTTCCTGATGCCCAATCACCCGAAGTCGCACCTCGTGATGATCTGCACTGGCACGGGTTCCGCACCGATGCGGGCGATGACCGAGTGGCGGCGCCGGCTGCGGGCGAGCGGCAAGTTCGAGGGCGGCAAGCTGATGCTGTTCTTCGGTGCCCGCACCAAGGAAGAGCTGCCGTACTTCGGCCCGCTGCAGACGCTGCCCAGGGACTTCATCGACATCAGCTTCACCTTCTCGCGGGAGGCGGGCAAGCCGAAGCGGTACGTGCAGGACGCGCTGCGCGAACGGGCGGCGGATCTGGCGCCGCTGCTGAACGATCCGAATGCGTACTTCTACGTCTGCGGGCTGAAGGCGATGGAGGAAGGCGTCGTGCTGGCGCTGCGCGATGTGGCGCAGCAGGCGGGGCTGCACTGGGACACGGTGGGGGCGGCGCTCAAGGCGCAAGGGCGGCTGCACCTGGAGACGTACTGAGATGGCCATGACCACCCTGTCGATCCACACGCGAGGGCCCGGCGTTGCCCAGGTCACGATGGCCCGCCCGGCGGTGTTCAACGCCTTCGACGAAGCGATGATCGCCGAGCTGGACGCCGCCTTCACCCAGCTCGCCAGTGATGCCGCCGTGCGCGTGATCGTGCTGGCGGGCGAGGGCAAGCACTTCAGCGCCGGCGCCGACCTGCAGTGGATGCAGCGCGCCAGCACCGCCTCGGTCGAGTGGAACGTCGCCGATGCGCGCAAGTTCGCCGGGATGCTGGCGCGCATCGAAGCCTGCCCGAAGCCGACGGTGGCGCGGGTGCAGGGCGCGGCGCTGGGCGGCGGCGTGGGGCTGGCGTGCGCGTGCGACATCGCCATCGCGGCGGACAACGCCAGCTTCTCGGTCAGCGAGGCCAAGTTCGGCATCCTGCCTGCCGTCATCGGCCCTTATGTCGTCAACGCGGTCGGCCTGCGCCAGGCCAAGCGGCTGGCGCTGACGACCACGCGCGTCGCTGCTGCCGAGGCGCTCGCCATCGGCCTGGTGCAGCAGGTGACGGCGCTCGACGCCCTGGATGCGGCCGTGGATGCAACGGTGAAGGAACTGCTCGCGGGCGGCCCGAACGCGCAGCGCGAAATCAAGGCGCTCTACGCCCAGATGCAGCCCGGCCCGGTCACCGCCGAGGTGCGCGAACTCACCGCGCAGACCATCGCCCGCGTGCGCGGCACCGACGAGGCCCGCGAAGGCTTCGCCGCGTTCCTGGGCAAGCGGCCCGCCAACTGGATTCCGCAATGACGACTCCGAACACGACCATGACGATGACCTCGATTCCTCCGCTGAACCTCGCCCCGATGCTGGTCATCGGCGCCGGCATCATGGGCGCTGGCATCGCGCAGGTGGCCGCGCAGGCCGGCCACCCGGTGCTGCTGCACGACGCCCGCGAAGGCGCCGCCGCCGAAGCGAAAACCAAGCTCGCCAAGAGCCTGGACACGCTCGTCGCCAAGGGCAAGCTGACGGCCGAGTCGGTCGCGCAGACGCTCCTGCGCATCACGCCGGTCACCGCGATCGAGGAGGCCGCGCCCGTGCGGCTGGTGGTCGAGGCCATCGTCGAGAAGCTGGAGGTCAAGCGGACGCTGTTCCGGCAACTGGAGGGCATCGTCGCCGCCGACTGCGTGCTGGCGACCAACACCTCGTCGATCTCGGTGACGGCCATTGCCAACGGGCTGGCGCACCCGGAGCGGCTGGTCGGGATGCATTTCTTCAACCCGGTGCCGCTGATGAAGCTGGTCGAGGTCGTCTCCGGCCTGCAGACCGCGCCAGCGGTGGCCGAAGCGATCTTCGCGCTGTCGAAGGTCTGGGGCAAGACGCCGGTCCATGCCCGTTCGACGCCCGGTTTCATCGTCAACCGCATCGCCCGGCCGTACTACGCCGAGACGCTGGCGCTGCTGCTCGAACAGGCGGCGACGCCAGCCGTGCTGGACGCCTGCCTGCGGGCGGCGGGGTTCCGCATGGGTCCGTGCGAGCTGATGGACCTGATCGGCCACGACACCAACTTCTCGGTGACGCAATCCGTGTACGAGGCCAACTTCTTCGACAAGCGGTTCGTGCCATCGCTGGTGCAGCGCGAGATGGTCGATGGCGGGCTGTTCGGCCGCAAGACCGGGCGCGGTTTCTACGCCTATCCGAACGACGGTGCGGCGCTGCCGGTGGCTGTCCACGAGGCGCCGAACACGGCGGGCGAGGTCACGGTGCATGGCGCCGGCCCGATCGCCGATGCGCTGGAGCAGGCCGCCACTGCTGCGCTGTCGTCGCAAGGCTGGGGGCCGGCGCGGGTGACGGACAGCGGCTGGACCGGTCTGGAGATCGACGGCGCCCGTCTGATGCTGACCGATGGCCGCTGCGCCGCGCAGGTCGCTGCCGACACCGGCTGCCGCGACGTGGCGGTGTTCGACCGGCCGGTGGTGCTGCCGTCGGCGGCGGGGGCGGCGCTGGCCTACGCGGTGGCGGGAGGCGCTTCGGTGGCGTGGCGCGGGCAGGCGCCGGCCTGGCTCGCGGCGCTGGGCTTCGCGCCGATGCCACTGGTGGATGTGCCGGGCCTGGTGGTGGCGCGCACGGTCGCGATGCTGATCAACGAGGCGGCGGACGCGGTGCTGCAAGGCGTGTGCTCGACCGAGGGCGCGGACGCGGCGATGAAGCTGGGCGTGAACTACCCGGCGGGGCCGTTCGAGTGGCTCTCGCGCTGGCGCGTCGCCGAGGTGATCGCGCTGCTGGAGGCGCTGGACGCACAGTACCGGGGTGAACGCTACCGCGTCAGCCCCTGGCTGCGCCGCGCCACCTGACGACAGGACGCCATGAAATACGCCGAATTCTTCCCCGGGCAGGTCATCGAAGCCGGCCCGTACCACGTCACCGAGGCCGAAGTGGTGCAGTTCGCTACCGCCTACGACCCGCAGTGGTTCCACACCGACCCCGACGCCGCCGCGCAAGGCCCGTTCGGCGGCCTGATCGCCAGCGGCTGGCAGACCTGCGGCATCGCGATGCGGCTGGTGGCGGACGCGGCGCTGGCGGGCTCGGAATCGTTTGCCTCGCCGGGGCTGGCGTACCTGAAATGGAAACACCCGGTGCGGCCGGGCGACACGCTGCGCGCCCGTGCGCTGGTGCTGGAGACGCGCCGCTCGGGGAGCCAGCCGCATCTGGGCATCCTGCGCTGGCGCTGGCAGCTCTTCAACCAGACGGACACCGAGGTGCTCGACCTCGAAGCGACCAGCCTGTTCGACCTCAACCGTACCTGATCCGGATATCCCATGACCCACGCCTACATCTGCGACGCGATCCGCACCCCCTTCGGCCGCTACGGCGGCGCCTTGTCCAGCGTGCGCGCCGACGACCTCGGCGCGGTGCCGATCCGGGCGCTGATGGCGCGCAATCCGAACGTCGATTGGGCAGCGGTCACCGACGTGCTCTACGGCTGCGCCAACCAGGCCGGCGAGGACAACCGCAACGTGGCGCGCATGTCGGCGCTGCTGGCGGGGCTGCCGATGGACGTGCCCGGTGCGACGATCAACCGGCTGTGCGGCTCGGGCATGGACGCGGTGGGCAGTGCCGCACGGGCGATCCGCGCTGGCGAGGCCGGTCTGATGATCGCGGGTGGCGTGGAGAGCATGAGCCGCGCCCCGTTCGTGATGCCCAAGGCCGAATCCGCCTTCAGCCGCAACAACGCGGTGTATGACACCACGATTGGCTGGCGTTTCGTCAACAAGCTGATGAAGGCGCAGTACGGCGTGGATTCGATGCCGGAGACGGCCGAGAACGTCGCCACCGAGTTCGGCATCGAGCGCGAGGCGCAGGACCGCATGGCGCTGCGCTCGCAGCAGAATGCGGTGAAGGCGCAGCAGGCGGGTGTCTTCGACAGCGAGATCACCCCGGTCAGCATCGCGCAGAAGAAGGGCGACCCGGTCCTGGTCACCAAGGACGAACATCCGCGGGACACCAGCCTGGAATCGCTGGCCAGGCTCAAGGGCGTGGTGCGACCGGACGGGACGGTGACGGCGGGCAATGCGTCGGGGGTGAACGACGGATCGTGTGCGCTGCTGCTGGCGGACGAGGCCAACGCCGCCCGCTACGGCCTGACGCCCCGCGCCCGCGTGGTGGGCATGGCGACGGCGGGCCTGGCGCCGCGGATCATGGGCTTCGGCCCGGCGCCGGCCACGCGCAAGGTGCTGGCGCTCACCGGACTGACGCTGGCGCAGATGGACGTGATCGAGCTGAACGAGGCGTTCGCGGCGCAGGGGCTGGCGGTGCTGCGCGACCTGGGGCTGGCGGACGACGACGCGCGGGTCAATCCGAACGGCGGGGCGATCGCACTGGGCCACCCGCTGGGGGCGAGCGGGGCGCGGCTGGTGACGACGGCGGTGAACCAGCTGCACCGCATCCAAGGGCGCTATGCGCTGTGCACGATGTGCATCGGGGTGGGTCAGGGGATCGCGCTCGTCGTCGAGCGCGTCTGAGCCGCCGCGTCAGTAGTGCGGCGGCAGTTCGTCGCGCAGACTGCGGAAGGCCGGCACGCCGCTGTCGGCACCACTGTTCTGGCGCAACTGGCTGACCTCGCGGGCGAGGGCGTCAAGCTGTTGCTGCTGGCGGATGATGATCTGGTTGAGCTGATCGACCAGGTCTTCGGTGAAGCTGGACTTGATTTCCAGGTCGATCAGACGCTGGGCAATGTCGTGCTCCAGATCCAGGGGGTGGGGCTGCGGATGTTCCATGCCGCCATTGGACGACAGATCCGCCGCAGGGCGCCCGGGAGGGCGCCCGATCGTTCAGGTCATGTCACTTCTTGCGGGCGCGCACCGCGGGCGCCGCCGCGGTGATCGTCGGGGGCGCAGCGCCGGCCGGCAGTGGCTTGGGCTGCACCTTCTTGGGCTTCTTGACCTCCTTGTTGCCGTTCTGACTCTTGGACATGGCAGTTCCTTGTGGGGTGGAGGTGCGAACCAGTATGGACCTGAAGTGCCTCGGCCGTCTGTCTGCCGTGCGTGGCGCTGTCGTATCGTGCGGGCAGGGCGGTCCGCGTCGGACCTGCCTGCCCCTTTCGCCAGAGCCGATCCGATGAGCCTCTACGCTTTCTCTCCCGAACCCCAGGTCGCCGTCCCGGTGGCCGGCCGCGACACGCTGTTCCCGGTGCGCCGCCTTTACTGCGTCGGTCGCAACTACGCCGCCCACGCCCGCGAGATGGGCGGCGACCCCGACCGCGAGCCGCCGTTCTTCTTCTGCAAGCCCGACAACAGCATCGTCGTCGCGCCGCCGGGGCAGACGGTCGAGTTCCCCTACCCGCCGCAGTCCGCCAACGTCCACCACGAGATCGAGCTGGTGGTGGCGATCGGGCGGGGTGGGCGCGACATCCCGGTCGAGCAGGCGCTGGACCACGTCTACGGCTACGCGGTCGGGCTGGACATGACCCGGCGCGACCTGCAGTTCAAGATGCGCGACAAGGGCCGGCCGTGGGAGCTGGGCAAGGCCTTCGACCACTCGGCGCCGATCGGGCCGATCCACGCCGCCGAGGACATCGGCCATCCGGCGGCCGGTGCGGTCTGGTTGCAGGTCGATGGTGCGGACCGCCAGCGCAGCGATATCGACACGCTGATCTGGTCGGTGCCCGAGGTGGTCGCCAACCTCTCGACCTTCTTCGAACTGCAGTCCGGCGACCTCATCTACACCGGCACGCCCGAAGGCGTCGGCCCGGTCGTGCGGGGTCAGGTGATGCGCGGCGGCATCGACGGGCTGGGCGAACTCTCGGTGCGGGTGGTCTGAGGCGCCCGCTTCAGACGCCGACCGTCAGCGTCGCCGCGAAGCCGCTGGTGACGTTGCCGGTGACGGTGGCGATCTGCTTGACGCCAGCGTCGTCGCTGAAGACGTTGTCGCTGGTCAGCGAGATGGCATTGAAGCTCGACACGCTGGCCGAGTAGCCGCTGGCCACGCCGTAGACCTGGGTGCAGGCCGACGAGGGCAGGGCGAGCTGCGAGGTGTGCACGTCGTTGCTGCCGCTGGTGGCCACGGCGAGGCTGGGGAAGACCTCGAAGTGGATGTGCGGCCAGCGCCCGCTGTAGCAGCCGGGGAAGATGGTGGTGAACGTGACCTGGCCGTTTGCGTCCGCGACCTGCACGCCGCGCAGGAAATTCTGGCCCGTGACCCCGCTGGAGTAGAGCGAGTAGCCGCCGTCGGCCGTGCAGTGCCACAGGTAGACCGCGTAGCCGGCCAGGTCGGCGCACGCGGCGGCCGTGTTCACCAGCCGCAGCGTCACCGTCAGCGGCACGCCGCTGGCCGTGCCGCTCAGGCCGTTGAAGCTGCTGCGGATGTCGCTCCGCACGATGCCGGTCTGCGTCAGCACGTTGACCACGCCGCTGCTGTTGGAGTTGGTGCCATCGCCGGGAAAGGGGCCGGCGGTTTCGCCGGGAATGGCGGAGCAGGACGAAACCGTGCCCGTGCCCGTACCCGTGGTGGCTGCGCTGGCCGTGTCGCCGCCGCCACAGCCGATCAGCGGCAGGGCGCCCGCAGCCATGCCACCCAGCATCCGCAGCGCGCGTCGGCGCTGGGCGATGCGGGCGAGTTCCATCTGTTCGAGGTCGTGGCGAAGGCCGTGCGGGTGGTGTGCCATGGCTTGATGCAGGTCAATGTGGAGGTGCGCGATTTTTCGCGCTGCCACGTTGCTGCTGTATCAAGCGGGTGTGTCGAAGTTCACGGCCTTGAAACGCATCAGAACCGCGTCTCCGCGCCTGGCGTGCGCATGCGCTGGTAGATCTCGCGGGCGTGGTGGACCCAGCCGTGGGTGGCCCAGCGGTGGAAGAGGATGGTGCCGCGGATCCACTCGTCGGCGGCGTAGGCGATGAAGATGCCCGGCAGGCCGAAGTAGCGGCTCAGCACCACCGAGCCCACGCCCAGCACCAGGATCAGCGAGGCCATGCTCGCCGCCACTGGATAAACCACATCACCTGTGGCCCGCAGCGCGCCGAGCACGACGATGTTGGCGACCCGGCCGGTCTCCAGTGCGAACGCGATCCACAGCAGGGTCTGGGCGGCATCAATGACTTCCGGATCACGGGTGAAGGCGCGCATCAGCCATGGCGCGCCGCTGGCCGCCAGCAGCGCGAGTGCGCCCGAGGCCAGCATGCCGTTGCGCAGGCCCTTGCGGACGAGCTGGTGCGCGGTGCGGAACTCGCCCGCGCCGACCAGGTGCCCGACCATGATCTCGCAGGCCCAGCCGATCGACAGGCTCACCAGCACCACATATTTCAGCGTCTGCAGCGTGTAGGCCTGCGTGGCCAGCGCCGGCACGCCGAGCTTGGCCGCCGCGGCCAGCGACATCATGAAACCGATCCGGTAGACCAGCTCCAGCGACGCCGCCGGCACGCCCGTGCGCAGCACCGGCATCAGCGACCGCACGGGACAGACCCACCAGTCCCGGCTGTGCGGCACCAGCTTGAGCCGCAGGCGCCAGAACCGCAGGTGCATGACGAGGCCGACCACGCGGCTCACGGTCAGTCCGACCGCGTAGCCGTACAGCCCCAGCCCGTCCCAGCTCCCCACGCCACGCATCAGGACGAAGGCCAGCACCAGATGGACGCTGTGCATCACCAGCATGACCTGCAGCG
The DNA here is from genome assembly GCF_031429695.1 of Sphaerotilus sp. Taxonomy (GTDB): domain Bacteria; phylum Pseudomonadota; class Gammaproteobacteria; order Burkholderiales; family Burkholderiaceae_C; genus Sphaerotilus. The sequence continues at coordinate 42,151 of NZ_JANPAB010000053.1, read as the reverse complement.
TGTCGCGGGCGTGCAGGTGGGCACGCAGGATGGCGGCCATCGTCAGGTTGTAGGCCTCCAGCACCAGCGCCAGCGCCAGCGTCTGCATGTAGGGCTCCGCCAGTCGGCTGACCCCGAGCGGCGCGTTCAGCACGTCCAGCGTCCACTCGTTGGCCAGCAGCATCCAGCTCGCCACGAACAGCCCCGCCCAGGTGCTGGCCCCGAGCCCGACCAGCGCCGTGCGCCGCGCCGCTTCGGGCCGCTGTCCGCCGACCGCCTGCGTGACCCCCGCGCCGACACCGATCGCCAGCACGCGGAAGACGACGAACAGCGTCTCCATCACCTGGTTGGTCATGCCGAAGGCACCGGCCGCCACGTCCGAGGTCTGCGAGGCCAGCCACAGCCCGGCCATCGCCACGCTCATGCCGACGAGGAATTCACCGAGGATGGGGCCGGCGATGGCGTTGAGGTGCGGGCGTGTGGGGGTGGTCATGGCGACGGCGGGGATGCGGCGGAAGGGCAGGCGTGGGTGGCCGGAATCGGCACCGGCCATTCTGCGGCGTAATCTTCGTGTAACCCAGCGTGGTCAACGGAAATCCCGGCTCGTCCCCGAGGCGAGCCGGCCGAGCAGCGGGGTCAGGTCCTCGAACTGGCCGGCGATGACGTGGCCGACGCCGTCGCGGCGCTCCCAGGTGCCGCGCACCAGCAGCAGCCGCGCGTGCAGCAGCACGTCCCGGCAGCGTTCGCGCAACCGCTTCCAGACGATGATCTGCACCGAGCCGGTCTCGTCCTCGAGCGAGAGGAACAGCGTGCCGTGCGCGGTGCCGGGCTGCTGGCGCACGGTGACGATGCCGCAGGTGCGCACGGGGCGGCGGTCCGGCTGGTCGAGCAGTTGGGCCGAGGTCAGCAGCCGGCGCGCGGCCAGCCGCGGGCGCAGCAGGGCCAGCGGATGCCGGCGCAGCGTGAGGCCGAGCGCGGCATAGTCCCAGACGATCTCCTCGCCTTCGGGCGCGGCCGGCAGCGCGAGCGGGGCTTCCTCGACCGGGATGTCGCGCCACAGCGGCGGGGTCGGGTGCTGTGCGGCGGCCTGCCAGACCTGCTGGCGGCGGTGGCCGGACAGGCGCTGCAGGGCGTCGGCCGCGGCCAGCGCCGACAGGTCCTGGCGCGTCAGTGCGGCGCGGCGCGCGAGGTCGTCGGCGTCGGTGAAGGGCTGCGCCAGCCGGGCGGCGACGATGCGCTGCGCCGTGTCGCGGCCCAGCCCGGCCACCAGGCGCAGCCCCAGGCGCACGGCGGGCGGGCCGGACCGCGGGCCTTCCAGCGTGCTGTCCACCGCGCTGTCGCAGACCTCGACCGGCCGCACCTCGACGCCGTGCCGGCGCGCGTCCTGCACGAGCTGGCCCGGGCTGTAGAACCCGAGCGGCTGCGCATTCAGCAGCCCGGCGAGGAACTCGGCCGGGTGGTGGCACTTCAGCCAGCTGCTGGCGTAGACCAGCAGCGCGAACGAAGCGGAATGCGATTCGGGGAAGCCGTAGGCCGAGAAGCCCTTGATCTGCTCGAAGATGGCCTCGGCGAAGGCGAGGTCGTAGCCGCGGGCGGTCATGCCGTCCACCAGCCGGGTGCGGTAGCGGGCCAGATCGCCCTGGCGCTTCCACGAGGCCATGGCGCGGCGCAGGTCGTCGGCTTCGCCGGCCGTGAAACCGGCCGCCAGCATGGCGATCTGCATCACCTGTTCCTGGAAGATCGGCACACCCAGCGTGCGGCCCAGCGCCGTTTTCAGCGCCTCGCTGGGATAGGTGACCGGCTCCAGCTTCTGTCGACGGCGCAGGTACGGCTCCACCATGCCGCCCTGGATCGGGCCGGGCCGCACGATGGCGACCTCGATCACCAGGTCGTAGAAGCAGCGGGGCCGCAGGCGCGGCAGCATCGCCTGCTGGGCGCGGCTCTCGATCTGGAACACGCCCACCGTGTCGGCGGCGCAGACCATGTCGTAGGTGGCCTTGTCGTCGTCGGGGATGTCCTGCAGCGTGGGCGCCGGGCCGCCGCGGTGCGCGCCGATCAGGTCGAAGGTCTTGCGGAGTGCCGTGAGCATGCCCAGCGCCAGCACATCGACCTTGAGCAGCCCGAGCGCGTCCAGGTCGTCCTTGTCCCACTCGATGACGGTGCGCCCGGGCATGGCGGCGCGCTCGATCGGCACCATCCGGTCCAGCGGCCCGCGGGTCAGCACGAAGCCGCCGGGGTGCTGCGAGAGGTGGCGCGGAAAGCCCAGCAGCGTCTTCGCCAGCTCCAGCCACTGCTGCAGCGCCGGGTCGTCCGCCGACAGCCCGGCGGCGGCCAGCCCTTCGGGGCGTGCGAGCTGGCCGTCGCTCCAGCGGTGGTCGCGGGCCAGCCAGTCGATGGGCTCGGGCGGGAATCCCAGCGCCTTGCCGACATCGCGGAGCGCGCCGCGGGGGCGGTAGGTGTGCAGCGTGGCGGTCAGCGCGGCGCGGTCGCGGCCGTACTTGGCGTAGAGGTACTGGATGACCTCCTCGCGGCGTTCGTGCTCGAAATCGACGTCGATGTCGGGCGGCTCGTTGCGCTCGCGGCTGATGAAACGCTCGAACAGGGTGGAGAGGTGTTGCGGGTTCACCTCGGTGATGCCCAGGCAGTAGCAGACGACCGAGTTGGCCGCCGAGCCGCGCCCCTGGCAGAGGATGCCGCGTGACCGGGCGAAGGCGACGATGTCCTCGACGGTGAGGAAGTAATGCTCGTAGCCCAGCTCGGCGATCAGGGCCAGCTCGTGGTCGATCTGTTCCCGGATCAACGCGCCCGGGCCTGCCGGCCAGCGCCGGGCCGCGCCCACCCGGGTGAGGCGGCGCAGGCAGCCGGTGGCCGTTTCGCCCGGCGGCACCAGCTCGTGCGGGTACTGGTAGCGCAGCGCGTCGAGCGAGAACCGGCAGCGTTCGGCCACCCGCAGCGTCTCGGCCAGCAGCTCGGCCGGGTAGAGCCGGGCCAGCCGCAGCCGCGGGCGCAGGTGGCGCTCGGCATTGGGCTGCAGGTCCAGCCCGCAGTCGGCCACCGGCCGGCCGGTGCGGATGGCGCAGAGGACATCCTGCAGCGGCTTGCGCGAGCGCACGTGCAGGTGCACATCGCCGGCCGCGACCAGCGGGACACCGCTGTGCCGGCTGGCCTGGCGCAGGGTGTGCAGCCAGTGTTCGTCGTCGAGCTGGCGCAGCAGGGTCACCGCCAGCCAGCAGCGGTCGGCGAAGTGCTGCTGCAGCCACCCGGCCAGCGCCTGTGCCTGGGGCAGCGTCGCCGTGCGGGCCGGTGCGGCCAGGACCAGGCAGCCTGCCAGCGCCGGGCCGGACAGGGCGGCGCGGGGGAGCCGGTAACGGCCTTTTTCGGGCGTGTCGGTGCGCAGCCGGGTGATGAACTGGCAGAGGTTGCCGTAGCCGTCGAGGTGGCAGGCCAGCACGACCAGCGTGCAGGCGCAGGCGTCCTCGCTCTCGGCATTGGCATCGGCATCGACCTGGAACTGCGCCCCCACCAGCAGCGGCAGGCCGCAGGCCTTGGCGGCGACGTGGGCCCGCACGATGCCGGCCAGCGAGGCGTCGTCGGTCAGCGCGAGCGCCGCGTAGCCCAGCGCCTGCGCCCGGGTGACCAGTTCCTCGGGGTGGCTGGCGCCGCGCAGGAACGAGAAGTTGCTCAGGCAGTGCAGCTCGGCGTAGGCGGGCAGGGCGGGATGCATGCCTGGATTCATGCGAAATGGCCCTGCAGGAACCAGCCCGGTTCGGTGCCGGGGGTCCGCTCGGTGGGCCGCTCCTGGTAGATCCAGAGCACGCCGGCCTGTGCGCCGAAGGCGACCCAGTAGTCGCGCTGGACACGGGGCAGGGCGGTCGGGCCGTGCCACCAGCCGGCCTCGACCCGGTGCGGGCCGATCAGCAGCTGCAGCGGCCCCTGGTAACACGGCCGGTGGTTGCGCACGGCCAGCCGCACCGGCTCGGCCAGCACCCAGGTCGGCTGCGGAACGGGTGTCGCGCGGGGCATGGCGGCCGACGGGTGGAGCGGCGCCAGGGTCGCACCGGGCTGCCAGTGCTGCATGCCTTCGAGGCGGTGGTCCTCGTGCAGCACCGGCCGGCAGACCCGCTCCGGCCCGAACCGTGCGGCGATGCACTCCAGCGCCTGTCCGAGCGAGACCGACGCCGCGCCACCGGGCTCGGGCAGCAGCGGGGCACTGGCATCAACCAGCGGCACGACCTCGTCGGCGCGCAGCGTGAGCGCATCCACGGGCGCGGCCAGCGTGAGCTGTTGCAGGTGTTCGCCGAGCAGGCGGCCGAGGTGGACGAGGTCGCGGGTGGCGGCACCCGTGCGCAGTTGCAGCGCGTCGCCCGCGGCGACCGTGCGGGCGCGCAGCGCGTCGTGGTGCCAGTGCAGCGTCAGGGCGCACACGCCAGCCTGGCGCGCGGTGAGCCAGGCATCGAGCTGGGCGAACAGCGGCGCGGTCTCGGCCAGCAGCGCGGCGGTGGTGTCCACCCGGTCCTCCAGCGACCGTTTCACCTCGAAGTGGTCGGCGGTGGGCACCCAGTCATGGCCTTCGGTGCTGAGGCCATAGGCCCGGTCGAGTGCCAGGCCCAGCCCCGGGCCGAAGCGCCGGTGCAGCCCGCCACGCGGCAACCGGCGCACGTCGCCCAGCCGCCGGCAGCCCAGGCGGCCGAGCGTGGCGGCGTGTTCGGCGGCGGCACTCAGGGTGTGCAGTGGCAGCGGGTCGATCAGGTCCGGCAGTGGCACGTCCTCGCGCTCGCCATCGCACTGGCCCGGTGGCCGGCCGGCGCGGGCCAGCGCGAGTGCGGCCAGGCTGGTGGGCGCCCGGCCCAGGGTGCCGATGGCACCGAACGCCTCCGCCCCGCGCACCAGACGTGCCTGCAGCGCGGCTGCCCCACCGAACAGCCGCACGCTGGCGGCCACCTCCATCGCCACCGCCTCCTCCAGCCGTGTCACCCGGGGCGTGAACTGCAGCGCCCAGGCAATGACCGCGTGGGTGTGGTCAGTGGTGGACGGGCCAGGGGTCGGCGCGGTGTCCATGCACCGCAGGGCGTACCAGAGTTTCGGCATGGGGGTTCCCCTCCAGTGGCAAGGCACCGACCCGCAGCAGGCGCGGCGTGAGCACCCGCGCCAGCCCGGCCGGCACGGCGGGCAGGTCGAGCACGCCGTCCAGCGCCGGCCCGCGGCGTTTGAGCAGGCGCACGCGCAACTGCCAGTCCGCCGCCGGCAGCACGGCCACGCGCAGCGGCGCGGGCGAGGCTTCGTGCGCGGCGCTGTCGGGGCGGAACAGGAACACCGGGCACGCGCAGGTCTGCGCCCGCACCTGCAGCCGGCGCAGCGCCACCGCCCGCGCCTGTGGCAGCCAGACCAGCAGCGCGCCGCGGTCCGGCCGCGACTGGAGCACCTGCTCGGCCGCCCACAGCCGCTCGGCCACGGTGCGGGCGTCGATCCAGACCAGATCCCGGGCGCGCAAACCGGCCTGCAGCAGCCCCGGCAGGTGCGGATCGCGTGGCGGCCCGACCAGCACGACCGGCCCGGCCTGCTCCGCCAGCGCCCGCAGTCCGGGCCCGAGCAGGCGCCATTCACACAGCGCCGGTTGTGGCGACAGGATCTCCGTCAATGCCTGGCAGGGCCAGCCCCCGCCGGGCAGCACGGCGTCGAGCAGGGCATGGCCGCTGGGCACCGTGTGCGCCGGCCCGCCCCCCAGCGCATGGCCGCGCCAGAGTGCTGCCGCCACGGACGGGGGCAGGTCCGGGAGGTCGCGCATGGTGGGGTGGGGCAGGGCGGCAGGCATGGCGGTTCGTAGGGGTTCCAATGCGAAATACTGTTTGTTTATACAGTAATTTGGGCCCGCCAACCACCCCATGACCGCCCTGCCGGCGTGATCCTGTCTTGCATGTAACCCCTGCAAGAAAGTACAAAGCTGTACTTTGCTGTCGCTGATCATGGAAAACACTGAGAACTCAATGCAATGCAGTACATGAAGCTGGAGCGGCAGTATCGAGACCCGCATCACGCCACGCCTATCGTTGCACTTGTCGATTGGCTCAGTCTGTTCGATCGGTTCCTTGTTCCACCCCCAAGAGGAGACACCCCATGAAGCTGACGCTCAAAGCATCCCTGGCCCTGGCATTCGGTCTCGCCGCCGGCCTGACAACGATGGCCCAGGCCGCGACCGAACTCGTCGTCGCCACCGTCAACAACGGTCACATGATCGAAATGCAGAAGCTGACCAAGCATTTCGAGACCGCCAACCCTGACATCAAGGTCAAGTGGGTCACGCTGGAAGAAGGCGTGCTGCGCCAGCGCGTGACGACGGACATCGCCACCAAGGGCGGCCAGTTCGACGTGATGACGATCGGCATGTACGAAACCCCGATCTGGGGCAAGAAGGGCTGGCTGCAGGAACTCAAGACCGACGCCGCCTATGACGCCGACGACATCCTGCCGGCCATGCGCAACGGCCTGTCGGTCGGCGGCAAGATGTATGCCGCCCCGTTCTACGGCGAAAGCTCGATGCTGATGTACCGCAAGGATCTGGCCGACAAGGCTGGCATCACCGTCGCGGCCAACCCGACCTGGGCCGACATCAAGACGCTGGCCTCCAAGATCCACGACCCGAAGAACGGCGTGTACGGCATCTGCCTGCGCGGCAAGCCGGGCTGGGGCGACAACATGGCCTTCCTGACCACGCTGGTGAACACCTCCGGTGGCCAGTGGTTCGACATGAACTGGAAGCCGCAGCTCACCAGCAAGCCCTGGAAGGACGCGATCACGTTCTACGTCGATCTGCTGAAGAACTACGGCCCTCCGGGATCGTCGGCCAACAGCTTCAACGAAATCCTGGCGCTGTACAACGAAGGCAAGTGCGGCATGTGGATCGACGCGACGATCGCCGCGTCCTTCATCACCGACCCGAAGCAGTCCAAGGTCGCTGACAAGGTGGCGTTTGCACAGGCCCCGACGATGGTCACCCCGAAGGGCGCCAACTGGCTGTGGGCGTGGGCACTGGCGGTTCCGTCGGGCACCAAGAAGCAGGACGCAGCGCAGAAGTTCGTGAGCTGGGCGACCTCGAAGGAGTACATCGAGCTGGTGGCCAAGACCAACGGCTGGGCGCACGTCCCGACCGGCACCCGCAAGAGCACCTACGCCAACGCCGAGTTCCAGAAGGCCGCCGTCTTCGCCAATGCCGAGAAGGCCGCCATCGACAGCGCCAACCCGAACGACTCGACGCTGCCGAAGTCGCCGTACGTGGGCGTGCAGTTCGCCGCGATCCCCGAGTTCCAGGCGATCGGCATTGCCGTCGGTCAGCAGATGAGCGCGGCCCTGGCCGGCAAGACCTCGATCGACGCGGCGCTGAAGGCCAGCCAGAACGCCGCCGAGCGCGAGATGAAGAAGGCCGGTTACTACAAGTGACCTGATCTGAAGTGATCTGATCCGAGATCCATGTCCGGCGGTCGGTGACCACCGGACATGCCCGACTCCCTGTGGTGAGGTGGGGCGAAGCCGATCGGGCGGGAAGGGGCCACCCCGACCCGCCCGATGGGCCCAGCCCTTCATGGTGACCCCGATGAACCGATTCCTGCCCCGCGCCCTGATGGCGCCCGCGGTGGTCACGCTCTTCCTGTGGATGATCGTGCCGCTGGTCATGACGCTGTACTTCAGCGTCATCCGCTACAACCTGATGCAGCCCGAGAACGTTGGCTTCATCGGACTCGAAAACTTCGAATACTTCATCACCGACCCGTCGTTCGCGACCTCGGTGGTCAACACGCTGCTCCTGCTGGGCAGCGTCATCCTCATCACCGTGCTGATGGGCATTGGCATCGCGCTGCTGATCGACGATCCCTTCCCCGGTCGCGGCCTGGTGCGCATCCTGCTGATCAGCCCCTTCTTCGTCATGCCGACGGTGAACGCGCTGCTGTGGAAGCACATGATGATGAACCCGATCTACGGCGTGCTCGCCCAGGTCTGGATCTTCTTCGGCGCGCAGCCCGTGGACTGGCTGACCGACTTTCCGCTGCTGAGCGTGATCATCATGGTGGCGTGGCAGTGGTTGCCGTTCGCCACGCTGATCTTCATCACCTCGCTGCAGAGCATGGACCGCGACCAGCTCGAAGCCTCGCGCATGGACGGCGCCACCTACCTGCAGCAACTGCGTTATCTGTACCTGCCGCACCTCGGCCGCTCTGTCGCGGTGGTGGTGATGATCGAGATGATCTTCCTGCTGAGCGTGTTCGCCGAGATCTACACGACCACGGGTGGCGGCCCCGGTGACGCCAGCACCAACCTGGCCTTCCTGATCTTCAAGCAGGCACTGCTGAATTTCGATGCTGGCGTGGCCTCGGCCGGGGCGCTGTTCGCGGTGGTGCTGGCCAACATCGCGGCGGTGTTCCTGATCCGCATGGTCGGCAAGAACCTGGACAAGTAAACACCATGGCACGACCCTCCACTTTCACGCCCGCCCTGGCGGCGCGCACCCTCGTCGCCTGGCTGGTGACGCTGATCCTGTTCTTCCCGCTCGGCTGGCTGGTGCTGACGGCGTTCAAGACCGAGCTGCAGGCGATCTCCGTGCCGCCGCTGCTGTTCTTCACGCCCACGCTGGAGAACTTCCACGAGGTGCAGGAGCGCAGCGATTACCTGCTCTACGCGACGAACTCGCTCGTCACCAGCGTGGTCTCGACGCTGCTGGGCCTGCTGCTGGCGGCTCCGGCGGCGTATTCGATGGCCTTCTTCAAGGGGCCGCACACCAAGGACGTGCTGATGTGGATGCTGTCCACGAAGATGATGCCGGCGGTGGGCGCGCTGATGCCGATCTACGTGCTGGCACAGTGGTCGGGCCTGCTCGACACGCAGCTCGGCCTGATCATCATCTTCACGCTGAGCAACCTGCCGATCATGGTGTGGATGCTGTACTCGGGCTACAAGGACATTCCGCCCGAGATCCTCGAAGCCGCCCGCATGGACGGCGCGACCCTGTGGCAGGAGTTCCGCCAGGTGCTGCTGCCGCTGTCGCTGGGCGGGCTGGCCTCGACCGGGCTGCTGTGCCTGGTGCTGAGCTGGAACGAGGCGTTCTGGAGCCTCACGCTCAGTGCAGCCAAGGCCGGCACGCTCGCCGCGCTGATTGCCAGCTATTCGAGTCCGGAAGGGCTGTTCTGGGCCAAGCTGTCTGCCGCTTCGCTGATGGCGATCGCGCCCATCGTCGTGTTCGGCTGGTTCAGCCAGAAGCAACTGGTGCAGGGTCTGACCTTCGGCGCCGTCAAGTAAGAGACAAGAGACATCCCATGGCCTACCTCCAGCTCCAAGGTATCGAGAAATTCTTCGGTGAACACCGCGCCATCAAGGGCATCGACCTGACGATCCAGCAAGGCGAGTTCGTCGTCTTCGTCGGCCCGTCGGGCTGCGGCAAATCGACGCTGCTGCGCCTGATCGCCGGGCTCGAACACATCGACGGCGGCAAGCTGCTGCTCGATGGCAAGGACATCACGCACCTGCCGTCGAGTCAGCGTGACCTCGCCATGGTGTTCCAGAGCTACGCGCTCTACCCGCACATGAGCGTGTACGAGAACATGAGCTTCGCGCTGAAGCTTGCGGGCGTCGATCCCAAGGTGATCCGCGAGAAGGTGGACCGCGCCGCGAAGATCCTCAATCTGACGGATTACCTCGACCGCACGCCCAAGGCGCTGTCGGGTGGACAGCGGCAGCGCGTGGCGATCGGCCGTGCCATCGTGCGGGCGCCGAAGGTGTTCCTGTTCGACGAACCGCTGTCCAACCTCGACGCTGCGCTGCGCGGCCAGACGCGGGTCGAGATCGCCAAGCTGCACCGCGACCTCGGCGCGACCACGATCTACGTCACGCACGACCAGGTGGAAGCCATGACGCTGGCCGACCGCATCGTCGTGCTGCGCGATGGCCTGATCGAGCAGGTCGGCACGCCGCTGGAGCTGTACGACAAGCCGGCGAACCAGTTCGTTGCGCAGTTCATCGGCTCGCCGCAGATGAACGTGGTCGAAGACAAGCATGTGCCGGGTGTGCTGGGCGTGCCGGCCGGTGGGTTCCTTGGGCTGCGGCCGGAGGATGTGACGCTGCAGCCGGCGGCGCAGGCGGCGGCCGGTGGCCTGCCGGGCACGGTCGAGCTGGTCGAGTCGCTCGGCGCCGAGACGCTGATCTACGTGGCGACCGACAGCGGCGCGCAACTGGTCGCACGGCAGGCCACGCGCTCGTCGCTGCGCAACGGCGACCGCGTCGGCATCTTCATCGAATCCGCCAACGCGCACCGTTTCGACGCGCAGGGCCGTGCCGCCCGCATGGTCTGAGCCGGGGAACACCACATGAACCAACCATTCCAGGGCAAAGTCGCCGCCGTCACGGGATCGGCCTCGGGCATCGGCCGGGCGAGTGCCGAGGCCATGCTGGCCGGCGGTGCGCGGGTCGTGCTGATCGACCGTGACGCGGCTGGACTCGCGGCGATGCAGGCGCGGCATGGCGATGCGGCCATCCCGCTGCAGCTCGACCTGCTGGACCCGGCGCAGTGCAAGACGCTGGTGCCGCGGGTGCTCGCACTCGCTGGCCGGCTCGACATCCTGCACGCCAACGCGGGCCTGTACGTCGGCGGCGATCTGGTGGACGCGGACACCGACGCCATCGACCGGATGCTGCACCTGAACATCAACGTCGTGATGAAAAACGTCCGCGACGCGCTGCCGCACATGATCGAACGCGGCTCGGGCGACATCCTCGTCACCAGCTCGCTGGCCGCCCATTACCCGACGCCGTGGGAGCCCGTCTACGCCTCGTCGAAGTGGGCAATCGACTGCTTCGTGCAGACGACGCGCCGGCAGGTGTTCAAGCACGGCATCCGCGTCGGCGCCATCTCGCCGGGGCCGGTGATGACGGGCCTGCTCGCCGACTGGCCGGCCGACAAGCTCGCCGAGGCGCGGGCGTCCGGCAGCCTGCTGGATCCGGCCGAGGTCGGCGAGGTCATCACCTTCATGCTGACCCGGCCGCGTGGCATGACGATCCGCGATGTCGTGATGATGCCCAGCAACTTCGATCTCTGACCTTCCCCGTACAACCTTCACCGACACGACGCCCACCATGAACGTCATCCTGCACCTCGGCCTGGGTTCGTTCCACCGCGCCCACCTGGCCGTCTACCTGCACGAGCTGATCAAGACCGGCGACACCGCGTGGCAACTCGCTGGCGGCAACACCCGCCCCGACATGGCCGAGACGATCGCCGCGCTGCAAGCCCAGGGCGGCGCCTACACGCTGGAGACGATCTCCCCGGCGGGCGAACACCGCTACGAGCGTGTCACCTCGATCCGCCAGGTCATTCCGTACACGCCCGACCTCGCCGGTCTGGTCGCGCAAGGCGCCAGCGCCGACACGAAGATCATCTCCTTCACCGTTACCGAGGCCGGCTACTACCTCGATGCGCAGAACCGCCTCGACCTCGCCACCTTCGCTGACTTGCGTGCCGATCTCGACGCGGCGCGTGCCGGTCATCCCGGCTCGACGATCTACGGCGCGCTGACCGCGATCCTGCGGGCGCGCATGGTCAGCGGCGCGGGCGCGGTGACGCTGCTCAACTGCGACAACCTGCGCCACAACGGCGACCGCTCGCGGGGTGGCCTGCTGCAGTTCATCGAACTCGTCGGCGACACCGCGCTGCTCGACTGGGTGCAGGCCAACACCACCAGCCCGAACGCGATGGTGGACCGCATCACACCGCGTCCGACCCCCGATGTGCGCGAGCGCGTGCTGGCGGCGACTGGCGTGGACGACCCGGCTGCGCTGATGGGCGAGAGCTTCATCCAGTGGGTCATCGAGGACCGTTTCATCGCCGGCCGCCCCGCGTGGGAGACCGTCGGCGTCGAGATGGTGCAGTCGGTGGATGCGTACGAGGAAGCCAAGATCCGCCTGCTCAACGCGACGCACTCCTGCATCGCCTGGGCCGGCACGCTGGTCGGTTACCTCTACATCCACGAGGGCACACACGACCCGGCGATCCGCAAGTTCGCTTTCGACTACGTCACCGACGACACCATCCCGGTGCTCGACACGCCCGAACACCCTTGTCCGATCCACCTGCCGACCTACCGCGACGTGGTGCTCGACCGCTTCGGCAACCCCGCCATCCGCGACACCAACCAGCGCGTGGCGATGGACGGCTTCAGCAAGATCCCCGGCTTCATCGCGCCGACGATCCGCGAGCGGCTGGCCCGCGGCGAGACCATCGACAGCGTGGCGGTGCTGCCGGCGCTGTTCCTGGCCTACCTGCAGCGCTGGCACGCCGGGCAGATTCCGTACACCTACCAGGACCAGGCGATGGACCCGGCGGTGGCGCACGCGGTCTGCGACGCGGCGGACCCGGTCGCGGCTTTCTGCGCCGACCGGCCGCTGTGGGGCGATCTGGCGGGCGATGCGCGGCTGGTCGCGGCGGTGCGCGGGGCCAGCGAGCGGGTCGCGCGCTTCGTGGCCGACCACACCGCAAGCGCAGGACACCCCACCGATTAAGCTCAGGGCCATGCCCGCCAAGCCCCGCACCGTCCCCCGCCAGATCAAGCCCGAGCTGGAGCACGACTACGCCCGCTCGCCCGACCTGGGCTACGAGGCGCCGGGGGAGGCCGGGTTCATCCGCTGTCTGGCGCACGGTTTCCCGACGCCGCTGGCGCGCTGGCACTACCACGACGAGTACGAGCTGCACCTGATCACCAGCACCTCGGGCAAGGTGTTCGTCGGCGACTGGATCGGCCAGTTCCAGCCCGGCCACCTCGTGCTGACCGGGCCGCGCCTGCCGCACAACTGGCTGTCGATGGACCTGCCCGAAGGCGGCGTGGCCGAGCGTGACCTCGTGATCCAGTTCCACCACGAGCCGCTGACCCGCTCGGCGGCGACGATCCCCGAGCTGGCCGAGGTGCTGCCGCTGCTGGAGCGGGCGCGCCATGGCATCGAATTCTTCGGCATGGGCGAAAGCGCCCGGCAGCACTGGCACCGCGTCAAGGCGGGCCGCGGGCTGCGGCGCTTCACGGCGTTCTGCGACTTCCTGTGCGACCTCTCGGCCAGCACCGACTACCGGCTGCTGTCGAACGTGCAGATGCAGAGCATCGACGACGACGACTCGCTCGACCAGATCGACGCCGTGGTCAGCCGCATCACCGACAACCTCTCGCAGCCCTTCTCGGCGGCCGACATCGCCGTCGAACTCGGCATGAGCGAGAGCCGCTTCAGCCGCTTCTTCCGGCGTGCGACCGGCAATACCTTCACCGACTTCGTCAACCGCGTGCGCATCAACCGCGCCTGCCAGTTGCTGATGGAGTCCGACCGGCTGATCACCCACATCTGCTACGAAGTCGGCTTCAACAACGTCGCCAACTTCAACCGCCGCTTCCTGGAAATCAAGGGCATGACGCCGAGCGAGTTCCGCAAGCAGGCGGACAACCGCTTCGGAACCACCGCATGTACCTAGGCATCGATCTCGGCACGTCCGAAGTCAAGTTCCTGCTGCTCGACGCGCAGCACCAGATCCACGCCGTCGTCGGCGAGCCGCTGACCGTGCAGCGCCCGCAGCCGCTGTGGAGCGAGCAGTCGCCCGGCGAGTGGTGGGCGGCGACGGAGCGGGCGATGCAGCGGCTGAAGGCCGAGCACGGGGCGGCGCTGGCGCAGGTGCGTGCGATCGGGCTGTCCGGGCAGATGCACGGGGCGGTGCTGATGGATGCGGCCGGTGAGGTGCTGCGGCCGGCGATCCTGTGGAACGACGGGCGCAGCGGGGCGGAGTGTGCGGAGCTGGAGGCGGCGTGTCCGCGGCTGCACGCCATCGCCGGCAATCTGGCGATGCCGGGGTTCACGGCGCCGAAGCTGCTGTGGGTCCGCAAGCATGAGCCGGACCTGTTCGCCCGCACGGCGACCGTGCTGCTGCCCAAGGACTGGCTGCGCTTCATGCTGACCGGCGAGCGCGTCGGCGAGATGAGCGACGCGGCGGGGACGCTGTGGCTCGATGTCGCGGCGCGGCGCTGGTCGCCCGAAGTGCTCGCCGCGTGTGGGATGAGCGAAGCGCAGATGCCACGGCTGGTCGAGGGCAGCGAGGTGTCGGGGGTGCTCAAGGCGGAGTTGGCCGAGCGCTGGGGCTTGCCGGCGGGCGTGGTCATCGCGGGCGGCGGCGGCGACAACGCGGCGAGCGCGGTCGGCATCGGCGCGGTGCGGCCGGGCGAGGGCTTTGTCTCGCTGGGCACGTCGGGCGTGATCTTCCTGACCAGCGACCGCTTCCGCCCGAACCCGGCCAGCGCGATGCACGCCTTCTGCCACGCGCTGCCCGGCACCTGGCACCAGATGAGCGTGATGCTCAGCGCCGCCAACGGCCTGCGCTGGGTCACGCACCTCGTCGGCGCGGCAAGCGAGGCGGCGCTGCTCGAACAGGTCGCACAACTGACGCCGCAGCAGCGCGAACGCGCCCCGCTGTTCCTGCCCTACCTCAACGGCGAGCGCACACCACACAACAACCCGCACGCGCAGGGCTGCTTCTTCGGCTTGACCAACGACCACGACGCGGCGGCGTTGGGCTACGCGGTGGTCGAGGGCGTGACCTTCGGGCTGCTGGACGGGTGGCACAGCCTGGGTGTGCAGCCGGGCGAGGTGGCGAGCCTGTCGCTGGTCGGCGGCGGGGCGCGCAGCGCGCTGTGGGCGCAACTGCTGGCGAGCGCGATCGGGGTACCGATGGTGACGCGGCACGGTGGTGAGGCCGGCGGGGCGCTGGGGGCGGCGCGGCTGGCTTGGCTCGCGGATGGCGGGGCGGTGGACGAGGTCTGCCGGGCGCCGGAGGTGGCGGCGACGTTTGCGCCGGATGCGGGGGAGGCGGAGGTGCTGGCGGGCCGGTATGCGCGGTTCAGGGCGCTGTATCGGGCGGTCGAGGGCTTGTTTCCTGCGGCTTGACGCGCCGTGCTCCGAACCACCTCACCGTCATGGGATGAACTCACAAGGCACCCACTGCTCGCCAAGTTTGATTGCATCGAATGTCATCTGGCATGTTCCGTAAGTTGAAAAACTGCAGCATATGCGGTGATCTCGGGGGCTTTTGAGCCATTTTCCGTGGGTATCGACGCAGCACTCGCCCTGCTCGAAGGTCGTACAGGACACTGAATATTCCCATTCGGAATAAACCCATTTTATTCCAATCAAGAATAAGATGCCCCCATGAAGCACCTCCTGCGCACCACCTACCAGATCGGCCAGTTGCTGCAATCGGCCCGCAAGCGCGCCGGCTGGTCGCAGACCGAACTGGCCGTGCGGATCAACCTGAGCCAGTCGCGGCTGTCGAAGCTGGAGCAGAACCCGGGGTCGATGACGGTCGAGCAACTGCTGGCGCTGTGCGGGAGCCTCGGGCTGGACCTGACCTTGCAGGTGCGCGGGACGGATGAGCCGGCGACCCCGGCCGAGTGGTGAGCAGGCCGAGGTGAGGTGACGCATGGCCCGCCGATCCCAATCCCAGGCACTGTCGATCTGGTCCAATGGCGAGCGGGTGGGCACCTGGCGCCTGCCGGCGAACGGCCCGATGGAACTCCGCTACGACGCGGCCTGGATGGCCTCGCCCCAAGGTCGGCCGCTCTCGCTGTCCCTGCCGTTCCGGGCGGATGACGCACCGCATGCCGGCGAGCAGGTCGGCCACTACTTCGAGAACCTGCTGCCCGACAGCGACGAGATCCGCAAGCGTCTGGCAAGCAAGTTCAGAACGGCGTCGATCGGTGCGTTCGATCTGCTGCAAGCGATTGGGCGCGATTGTGTCGGCGCGGTGCAGTTGCTGCCCGAAGACGACACCCCGACCGGCTTCGACCGGATCGAGGGCACGGTCCTGGATGACGCGGCGGTCGAGCAGTACCTGAGCCGTGTCGTGGCGCCTGCCGCCTTGAGGATGCACGACGCCGACGAAGACGACTTCCGACTGTCGCTCGCGGGCGCACAGGAAAAGACCGCGCTGCTCCGGCACGACGGCCAGTGGCTGCGCCCGCACGGCGCCACGCCGACCACCCACATCCTGAAACTCCCGCTCGGGCTGGTGGGCAACAGCCGGGTGGATCTGTCGTCCTCGGTCGAGAACGAATGGCTGTGCCTGAACCTGCTGCGCGAGTACGGCCTGCCGGTGCCTTCGTGCGAGATCCTGACCTTCGGGACACGGCGGGTGCTGAGCGTCGAGCGGTTCGACCGGCGCCTGCACCCGTCTGGGCAATGGTGGCTGCGGCTGCCGCAGGAGGATTTCTGTCAGGCGCTGGGCTTGTCGCCACACCTGAAATACGAATCAGATGGTGGCCCCGGCGTGCGCGACCTCGCGCAGATCCTGCGCCAGTCCGACGAGTCCGCACGCGACATCGAGACGCTGCTCACGGCGCAGCTCCTGTTCTGGCTGCTCGCCGCGCCGGACGGCCACGCCAAGAACTTCAGCCTGCACCTGCTGCCCGGCGGGCGCTACCGGCTGGCGCCGCTGTACGACGTGATGTCAATCTGGCCCGTCGAAGGCGCGGGGCCGAACCAGTGGTCGTGGCACAAGGCCCGGCTGGCGATGGCGGTGGTGGGCAAGCGCCGGCACTACCATTTCAAGGAGGTGCAGCGGCGGCACTTCAACGCGATGGCGCAGCACTGCGGGCACGGGCGCGATGCCGAGGCCGTGATCGAGCGGGTGCTGGCAGCGACCGCTGACGTGGTCGATCGGGTCGGTGCGCGACTGCCGATCGGGTTTTCGGCGCGCGTGTTCGAATCGGTGACGCAGGGGCTGGTGCGGACGGCGGCGGCGCTACGACGGATGCCGGCACGGTGAGCCGCCCTCACGCACCGCCTCGCTGCTGATGCCCCGTTACCGACCGTCACGCCACCCACCGACGCCACCCACGACTGGACCGTCAAGATCGACGCCACCGGCCTGCAGCCCGCCACGCGCTATTGGTACCGCTTCAAGGTCGGCACGCAGGTCTCGCCCGTCGGCCGCGCCCGCACGCTGCCGGTCGGCGCGGTCGGGCAGGTGCGGCTGGCGGTGTTCTCCTGCGCGCATTACGGGGCGGGTTACTTCAACGTCTACGCCGCCGCTGCGCAGCGCGAAGACCTGGACGCGGTGCTGCACCTCGGCGACTACCTCTACGAATATGGCCGCGACGGCTACGCCAACGAACAGGCCGCCGCACTCGGCCGCCTCGTCCTGCCGGCGACCGAGCTGCTGACCCTGGCCGACTACCGCCAGCGCCACGCCCAGGTCCGCACCGACGCCGACCTGCAGGTTCTGCACGCCTCGGTGGCGATGATCGCGGTGTGGGACGACCACGAGATTGCCAACGACACCTGGCGCGCAGGGGCCGACAACCACACCGCCGCCACCGAAGGCGCCTTCACCACCCGCCGCGCCGCCGCCGTGCAGGCGTGGCACGAGTGGCTGCCCGTGCGCAGCGGCGCGGACCGGCTGTCGATGCACATGCTCGACCCCCGCGTGCTCGCCCGCGACCAGCAGCTCGACTACGCCAACTTCCTCACCGCCACCGGCTTGAACGCCGCCGCCTTCACCTCCCGGCGCCGATCCTGCTGGACGCGCTGGTGCCGGGCTCGGGCGTCAGCGTCTCGGGCTACGCGGCGATCGTCCAGAAAGCCGCCGGTCGAGTGCCGTGCCGACTGGGTGTACGTCAGCACGGTGGCGTCGCGGACGTACACGGTGGTGTCGGACAAGGCGCTGCGGGTGCTGCCGGGGGTGGGGAACCGGAAGGTGGTGGTCTGACCCTGGCGTGCGTGCGTGGACGACCGATGGCGCGCGGGTCGTGGCACAGTGCAAGACACACCCTGTGCCACCAGACGTGAGGAGTCGCCATGAAGTCCATCCATCACCTGCGCTGCGCAGCGCTGTGCCTGCTCGGCATGGCGGGTCTGGTGCATGCGCAGTTCGACCCGGCCAAGGTCTTGCGCGAGCCCTCCGCAGTCGCGGCGCGCTTTCCCGACCCCGCCGTGTCGTACCCGACGCCAAGCCTGCGCTCGGACCGTACGGATTTCGCTTCGCACGCCGAGGTGCTGGCCTTCCTGGACGAGACGGCCAGGACTTCTGGCGGCCGTGTGCAGATCGAGACCATCGGCCACTCGCAGAAGGGACTGCCAGTGCCGCTCGCCGTGCTGACTGCGCGTGGACGACCCGACCCGGCACTGCCGACGGTAATGGTCATCGCCCAGCAGCATGGCAACGAGCCGGCCAGCGGGGAGGCTGCGCTCGCGCTGGTGCAGCAATTGGCCGGGCCGAGGGCGGCGCTGTTGTCCCGCGTGAACGTGCTGGTCGTGCCACGCGGCAACGCCGACGGCGCCGAACGCTTCGCCCGCGCCACCGCCAACGGCATCGACGTGAACCGCGACCACCTGCTGCTGCGGACACCGGAGGCGCGGGCGATCGCCGCGGCCACGCTGAAGTACGCGCCGCAGGTGGTGCTAGATCTGCATGAGTTCACCGTGGCGGGTCGCTGGGTGGACAAGTTCGGCGTGATGCAGCAGTACGACGCACTGGTGCAGCCCGCGACCGTCGGCAACCTGGACCCGCAGATCGCCGCGACTGCCCAGCGCGACCACGTCGATCGCATCACCGCCGCGTGGACACGCGCCGGCCTGAACAGCTTCGCCTACCACACGACCTCGCCGGACCCGCGTGACCCAGTGGTCTCGATGGGCGGCGTGCAGGCGGACACGGGGCGCAACACCAGTGGCTTGCGCCCGGCGATCAGCCTGCTGATCGAGGTGCGGGGCGTGGGGCTGGGCCGTGCGCACCTGCTCCGGCGGGTCCACACGGCCGTGATCGCCGGCCTGACCGTCGTCGAGACGGCGGCCGAGCAAGGCGGCGCGCTGGTGCAGCTCGTGCGCACGGCGGGGGCGGATACCGGCGCGCTGGCCTGTCGGGGCGAGCTGGTCGTGTCGGCGCGCCACAGCACGACGCGCCAGCGGATGGTCTTCGTCGATGCGGTCACCGGGGCCGACAAGGCGATCGAGGTGGACTGGCGCGCGGCCGAGCCGCTGGACGTGCAGCGCCGCCGCGCCCGGCCCTGCGGCTACCTGATCGCCGCCGAGCAGACCGAGGCGCTGGAGCGGCTGCGGCTGCTGGGCGTGCGGATGCAGCCGATCGATCAGGCGGCGCGCTGGTCCGTCGAGGGCTACCGCGTGCTGGAAGAGTCGGGCGGCCGGCGACAGGACGCGCGCGGAGCCATCGACGATGGTGAAGGCGGGGCCATCCGTCTGCTCGACGTGGCGCTCGAACCCGAGCAGAAGGTGGCCGCGCCCGGCGCCTGGTACGTCGGCCTGGACCAGCCGATGGGTGCGCTGATCGCCGCGGCGCTCGAACCCGATTCGCAGAACAGCTTCGCGGCCAATCGGCTGCTCGACCCGGCACGTCTCTGGCGCGTCCTCCAGGCGCCACCAGCGGGTGCGATGGCGTCACCCGCCCGACCCTAGGCGGCTGGCAACAACGCGCTCAGGCCGAGCGCCACTTCTCCGCCAGCGCATCCGCCCCCGCGATCAGCAGGTGCAGATCCGTCCCCACGCCCACCAGCGTCGCGCCCCGGGCGATGTAGTGCTCCGCCTTGCCATCGGCCGCCAGGATGCCCACCGCCTTGCCAGCGGCGCGCCCCGTGTCGATGGCCTGCGCGATGGCGGCCTGCACCTCGGGATGGCCAGCGTTGCCCCGGTGGCCGAGGCTGGCGGCGAGGTCCGACGGGCCGATGAACACGGCGTCGATGCCCGGCACGGCGCAGATGTCCGCCAGTGCGTCCAGCGCCTCGCGGGACTCGATCTGCACGATCACGCCGATCTCGTCGTTGGCCCGCGCCAGGAAGTCCTTGCGCCGCAGCCAGCCGCCGGCGCGGGTGCTGCTGGCGACACCGCGCTGGCCGTCCGGCGCGAAGCGGGTCCACGAGACCACCTCGCGGGCTTCCTCGACGCTGCGGATGTTGGGCACCATCAGATTCGGTGCGCCAGCGTCGAGCACGCGCTTGATCCAGGCCATGTCGTGGATCGGCACCCGCACGATCGGCGCCACCGGCGTGCTGCGCAGCGCGAGCAGTTGCTCGCCGATGACATGCAGGTCGCTGGGCGTGTGCTCCATGTCGAGCAGCAGCCAGTCGAAGCCCGAGCCGGCCAGCACTTCGACGATCGGCGCATGGGCGAAGTTGACCCACAGCCCGAGCAGCCGCTCGCCGGCCACCAGGGCGCGCTTGAAGGTGTTGTCGGGCAGGGTGTGGGTGATCTGGTGCATGGAATGTCTCCTCAGAGCACGGCGGCGTAGAGCGCGCGCATGTCGTCGCGGCCCATCGGGCGCGGGTTGTTGTTCAGCAGGCGGGTGACCTTGGCGGCGCCGGCCACCAGCGCGTCGAGGTCGTCCTCGGTCACGCCGAGGTCGCGCAGGCGGGTGGTGATGCCGAGGTCGGCGTTGAGCTGCGCCAGCGCCTGCACGAAGGCATCGGCCGCGTCCAAGTCGGACAGGCCTTGCACCGGCAGGTCCATCGCCCGTGCCATCGCGGCGAAACGCGCCTCGCTGCCGATGCGGTTGAAGGCCATCACGGCCGGCAGCAGCATCGCGTTCGACAGCCCGTGCGGCACCCGGTAGCGCCCGCCGAGCGGATAGGCCAGCGCGTGGACGGCGGTGGTGCTGGACGTGGCGATGCAGACGCCGCCGTAGTACGAACCCAGCAGCATGTCCTGCCGCGCCGCCACGTCCTGCCCGTCGGCGAAGGCGCGGCGCAGGCTGCGGCTGATCAGGCGGATGGCCTCCAGGGCGTAGAGGTCGCTGAAGACGTTCTGCTTCTTCGAGGTGTAGCACTCGATGGCGTGGCACAGCGCGTCGATGCCGGTGTGCGCCGTCACCATCGGCGGCAGCGTGCGCGTCAGCAGCGGGTCGAGCAGCACCAGATCCGGCAGCAGGTGCGGGCTGACGATGCCGATCTTCAGCGCGTCCTCGGGGACCAGGAGGATCGAGTTCGGCGTGGCCTCGGCGCCGGTGCCGGCGGTGGTCGGCACCATCACCGTCGGCAGGCCGCGACCGGGCACCGGCGTGCCGGTCAGCAGCGCCCGCACGGCAACCGGATGCGCCAGCAGCACCGCCAGCGCCTTGGCCACGTCGATGGCACTGCCGCCGCCCACGCCGACCACGAGGTCGATCGGGCCTGCCGACTGTGCCGCCGCCAACGCGGCTTCGACATCGGCCACCACAGGTTCGGGCGGCACCGGGTCAAGCGCGACGACGGCTGTGCCCGCCGTTTCCAGCGCCTCACGCACGGCCAGCAGGCCAGGGTCTTGCGTGACGTGGCGGCCCAGCACCAGCAGCAGCCGCTGCGGGCGCCACTGCGCGATCAGCTCGGGCAGTTGCAACAGGCAGCCGGCCCCGGCGACGACGCGGCCGGCCTGGTGCAGCACGGCCGGGAGAGTGGTGAGAGAAGAGGCGATGGCGGTCATGTCGAGGAAGGCAGGTTCGCATCGGCGGGCAGCGTCGCCACCCAGGTTTCGTCGCACTGCACATGGCGGATGTGCTGGCGGTGGTGCGTGTAGGCGACGTGGAGGCGACCGTCGGCGCGCTGGTGGATCGAGGGGTAGGACAGCTCGCGGTTGCGCTGCTCGGCCGAGTTGTTGGTCATGCAGTAGCCGTCGCCCGTCTCCAGGTCGCGGCGCATCGGCCACGTCTGCCCGTCGTCATCGGACAGCATCAGCGCCATCGGCGCACGCGGCGTGCCCCAGAACGCGAGGCGGTGGCCGGTCGTCCCGGCACCAGCCTCGGGCAGCGGATTCACGGCATCGTCCTCGGACTCGA
This sequence comes from Sphaerotilus sp., assembly GCF_031429695.1. Lineage (GTDB taxonomy): Bacteria > Pseudomonadota > Gammaproteobacteria > Burkholderiales > Burkholderiaceae_C > Sphaerotilus. Next base: position 20,355 of record NZ_JANPAB010000053.1, on the reverse strand, counting down.
TCTCGTCATACAGCGACACGCGGCGCTCCTGCGCGTGTTCGGCGCCGACCGGGTTGCACACCATCGCCAGCCGACCGGACGCCAGCCGGATCACCTGGATCGACGAGTTGTTGTTCGGCACCAAAGTGGGCTGCGGTGCGCTCCAGGTCTCGCCGCCGTCGTGCGACGCGCTGCGGTACACGCGGTCAGCCCAGCGGCTGCGGTAGAAGGCGAGCAGGTGGTCCGGGTTGTCCTGGCTTTGGCTGCCCGCCACGACGTTCATGTGGACGCAGCCCTGGCTGTCCGGCACGGCGCGGGTCTCCCACGTCCGGCCCTGGTCGTGGCTGAGGTAGAGCACGCTGTCGTCGTCGTCACCGCTCCAGCGCAGCCCGGGCAAGGCGCGGCAGCGGAACACCGGCAGCAGCCACGCCCCGTCGCGCCGCACCACCGGCGGCTGGCGCACGAACAGCCCGCTGCCGGGCAGCAGGTCACGCGGCGCGTCCCACGTCCGGCCGCCGTCCTTTGACGTGCGGCAGCGCACGACGGCCGTGTCCTGGTGACCGGCGCGCTGTGCGGTGTGGATCAGCCAGAGGCGGCCGTCCGGGGTGCCAGTGGCGTCGAACAGGATCGGGTTCTGCTCGGAGCGGGCCTCGTCGAAGCTCAGCCGCTCGGGTGTGCTCCACCATGTACCTGCACCGAGGGCCAGCCGCGAGAACCACACGCAGATGTCCGACAGCCCCTCCTGCGTGCCGCCGAACCAGACGCAGCCAAGGCCCCCGTCCGGCAGCGTCGCGAGGTTGGCCGCGTGACTCTGCACGCCCGACGCCGGCAGGTCCAGCACCGCGCCAGCACGCACCAGATCGGGGTGCAGCCCGTGGATCGGCGCGTTCATGCCCGTGCCTTTCGACCCTCGATGAGCTGCTGCGCGTAGCGGATCGCGTCGATCAGGCTGTCCGCGGTCGCCACGCCCTTGCCGGCGATGTCGAACGCCGTGCCGTGGTCCACCGAGGTGCGCAGGATCGGCAGGCCGAGCGTGATGTTCACGCCGCTGATCGCCTGCCACTGCCCCGTCGCCGGATCGACGTGGAAGCCGAGCAGCTTGACCGGGATGTGCCCCTGGTCGTGGAACATCGCCACCACCGCGTCGAACTGGCCGGCGCGCAGCTTGATGAACACCGTGTCGCCCGGCCACGGCCCGCTCATCGCCTCGCCGCGGGCCTGGTACGCGCGGATCACGGGTGCAATCACGGCGTCGTCCTCCTTGCCCAGCACGCCGTTTTCGCCCGCGTGCGGGTTCAGGCCGCAGACCGCCACGCGCGGCTGCGCGAACCCGAGCGTGCGCAGCGCGTCCAGCGTCACGTCGAACACCCGCTCCAGCCGCTGCGGCGTCACCCGGCCCGGCACGCTGGCCAGGGCGCAGTGCGTCGTGACGTGGGTGACGCGCATGTTCTCGTGCGCCAGCATCATCACGGCGTCGCGCTGGCCGGTCAGGTGGGCGAGCAGCTCGGTGTGGCCTTCGAACGCATGGCCGGCGAGGTGCAGCGCCTCCTTCGACAGCGGGCCGGTGACGATGGCATCCGCCTCGCCCGCCTGCACGAGTTCGACCGCCCGCACCACCGCCCGGTACGCCCACTCGCCGCCCGCCGCGCCGACCTCGCCGGTCTGCCAGGGCGCGTCCACCGGGCCGGGGTCGTCCAGTTGGTACAGCGTCGGGTCAGGCGGCAGGCCCATCTGCGCCTCGGCCTGCCGCAGCGCGTCGCCGCAGCCGCAGACGGTCAGCACCAGTTCGCCGGACCGCACGGCGGACTGCAACTGCCGCGCCGCCTTGGCGATGATCTCGGGGCCGATGCCGGCCGGGTCGCCCATCGTCAGGACCAGTCGGGTGGGGGTGCTCATGTCGTGTGTGTCCTCTGGGGTCAGTCGGCCTTGATGTTGGCGGTCTTGATGAGCTGCGCGATGCGGGCATGCTCGATCGGCACCAGCCTGGCGAGTTCGGCGGCGTCGCCACTGGCGGTGGTCACGCCCACGCCACGCAGCTTGTCCACCACCTCGGGGTTCTTCAGCGCGGTCTGCAGCGCGCCCGAGAGTTTGGCCACCACGTCCTTGGGCGTCTTGGCCGGCGCGAACATGCCGTACCAGGCGCTGAACTGCCACTGCGGGAAGCCGGCTTCGGCGAAGGTGGGTACGCCGGGCAGGTCGGGCGTGCGCTGCGGCAGGCCGATCGCGATCGCGCGGATCTTGCCGCCCTTGATCTGGCCCATCGCGGCCGTGGTGGTGTCGAAGATGACGTGCAGGCGCCCGCCGATCAGGTCCAGCGTGTGCGCACTGCCGCCCTTGTACGGGACATGGGTCATCTTGGTGCCGGTGATTTCGGTGAAGATCTCGCCGGCCAGATGCAACGGCGAGCCATTGCCCGACGAGCCGTACATCACCGAGCCGGGGTTCTTCTTGTCGGCGTCCACCAAGTCCTTGAGCGTCTTGTAGGGCGAATCGGGGTTGACGGTGGCGACGATGGGCGCCTGGCCGATCAGGCCGATCGCCTCGAAATCCGTCAGCGGGTTGTAGTCGGCCTTGATCAGGTTGGGGCTGGCAGCGTGCGTGGCCAGACCGCCCACCAGCACGGTGTAGCCGTCGGGTGCGGCCTTGGCCACGGCGTTGGCGCCGAGCAGTGCCGCTGCGCCGGGCTTGTTGTCCACGATGACCTGGGTGCCCAGGGCCTCGCCCATCTTCTGGCCGATCAGGCGGCCGAGCATGTCGTTGGCGCCGCCGGGCGGATAGGGCACGACGACGGTGATCGGCCTGGACGGGAAGGCCGCCTGCGCCAAGGCGGTCAGCGGCGTCACGGCACAGGCCAGTGCTGCCAGGCAAAGGGCGCGGCGGGTGGAACGATGATCGGTCATGGTGTGTCTCCTCGTTGTGGGGTTCAAGGTTCCAACATGCTGCACAAACTTCCACAAAACTTCAATAGGTGTCACAACCATTCCTTCAAACCTTCCACCGACCTACCATCCCCGACCATGTCCATGACTTCCGAAGCTCCTTCCTCTGTCCTGACGGTCGTCTCGCTGCTGCCGGCGCAGCGTCGGCAACGCATCGTCGATTTCCTGCGCCGCCACGGCGCCGTCACGCTGACGCAACTGGAGCAGGCGCTGGACGTGTCGATCTCGACGCTCCGCCGCGACCTTGACGCGCTGGCGGCGGAAGGCGTGATCGACCGCACCCACGGCGGCGCGCTGCTGCGCCAGCAGGGCTACACCGCGTTCGAGCCGGACTCGGTGGCCTCGTCCGAGCTGTCGCCCCGCGAGAAGCGCGCCATCGGGGCGGCGGCGGCCGCGACCTTGCAGCCATACCAGAGCGTCATCTTCGACAGCGGCAGCACGGTGCTCGAAGCCGCCCGCGCCGCCGTGCAGCGCGGCATCCCGTTCACGGCGGTCACCAACGACCTGGCGATCGCGCAGGTGCTCGGCAGCAGCGCGCAGGTGCAGGTCCACGTCTTCGGCGGCCACTTGCGCCCCGGCAGCCAGACGCTCGTCGGCGACGCGCTGATCGAGTCGGCGCGGGCGATCCAGGCCGACGTGCTGCTGTGCGGTGCCCACGCAATCACCGAGGGCGTCATCACCGAGACCTCGCCCGAGGTGGCCGCCGTCAAGCGGGCGCTGATGCGGGCGGCGGTCTGCCGGCGGCTGCTGGTGGATGCGTCCAAGTTCCGGCCGCGCACCTTCATGCAGGTCGCCACGCTGGCCGAGGTCGAGGAGGTCATCTGCGACGACGGACTGGCCACCGAGGAAGCCGAGCGCATCCGCACGCTGGGCAAGCGGTTGACGCTGGTGTCGGTGCCACAGTGACCCCTGCTGCACTGCGCCTGCTGGCCGACGACCTGACCGGGGCGCTGGACAGTGCGGCGGCGTTCGGGGCGGGGGTGCCGGTGCATCTGGACCGTCCCGGCGCGGTGAACGCGGGCGCGGCCGTGCAAGTGGTCGCCACGGCCACGCGGGACGTGCAGGCCGATGAACTGCCTGCGTTGCTCGGTGACTGCGTGCCCTGGCTGGCCGGTGCGGGGCTGGCGTTCAAGAAGGTGGACAGCCTGCTGCGCGGCAACACGCTGGACGAGGTGCGCTGGCTGGCGGCGGCGGGGGGCTTTCGGCGCGTGGTGTTCGCGCCGGCCTTTCCGGCGCAGGGGCGCTACACGCTGGGCGGCCGGCTGGCCGTGGCGCCGCCCGGTGGCTCGGTGGATCAGGCCGAAGCGCGAGGCCAGGATCTGCGCGAGGCGCTGCAGGCAGGTGCATGGCCGGCTGGTTGCACGCTGGAGTTGCCCGAGGTGCGTTCGCAGGCGGATCTGGCCCGGCTCGTTGCCCGGCCCGCACGGCGTGAAACCGACACCGGGCCGACGCTGTGGTGCGGGAGCGCGGGGCTGGCGGCTGCGCTGGCGGATGCAGCGTCGAAGGAAGGCCGGGAGGGGGGCCAGGCAGTCCGCAGACCTCCCAATCCCGGCCCCGTCTGGGTCATCGGCGCGAGCCACCAACCCGTCACGCGCCGCCAGTGGGCACATGCCATGGCCGCGCACCCGGACGCCGTGACCGTCCGCCACGGCGACGCCGCCGAGTTCGACCAGGCGCTGACCCGGCTGGCTGGCGACGCCGCACGCCCCGCACTGGCGCTGCTCGACCTGTCGCCACTGACCCCGCTCATGCCGGCCGAGGCCGCCACGCTGCTGCACGCGCAAGTGCAGCGGCTGGCCGCGTTGCCGCAAGGCCCCGCCCGCCTGCTCGTGCTCGGCGGCGACACGGCGCAGGCGCTGGTGCGCGCCACCGGCGTCGATCACCTCGTGTCCGGCCAACCGGTGCGGCCCGGCTGGGGCCAGGCGAGCTGGGTCGGCGGGCGCTGGGACGGGCTGTGGATGGACTGCCGCTCCGGTGCCTTCGGCGGCGGCGACGACCTGCTGGCGGCGCTGGGCCTGTGACCTGGACCCAGCGTGTGCCGGCCCAGCCCGACATGCCCACGGTGGGCGAGACGGTGCCGGGCTATGCGTTCTATAGCTGGTACGGCCTGTGGGGTCCGGCGGGTCGGCCGGCGGCCATTGCCCAGCGCCTGAACGCCGAGGTCAACAAGGCGCTCGCCACCGACATGAAGGACAAGCTGATCCAGCAGGGCCTCGTGCTCACGCCGGGCAGCATCGCCGACTTCACGAAGTTCCAGGCCGATGACATGGCGGTGTCGGCCCGCATCATCCGCGAGGGCAACATCCGTGCCGAATGAGTCCACCGAGCAAGCCGAAGCGGTTGTTACCGGGGCCAGCTCCGGCATCGGCCATGCCATCGCCCGGATGCTGCTCAATGGCGGCTGGCGGGTCTGCGGGCTGAGCCGCAGCGCACCGGCCGATCTGGCGGCGCACCCGGTGTGTTGCGGGTCGGGCCGCTGGGGGCGTTGCAGCCCGAGGACGGCGAACGGCATGTGGCGCCTGCATGTCGCGGCGGCCGAATGCCTGGCCGATGCGCTGGTGCCGGCGATGGCGCAGCGGGGCCACGGCCGCGTCGTGCTGGGTCGCGCAGGGCAAGGCCGGACGCAGCCAGTACGCGGCGACCAAGGCGGCGCTGGTGGTGCTGGCGCGGCGCTGGGCGGCGGAGGTGGTGGGGCAGGGCGTGACGGTCAACGTCGTGTCCCCGGCCGCCACCGACACCGCGATGCTGGCCGACCCGGCCCGCCGCAGCACCTCGCCGGTGCTGCCCCCGATCGGCCGGCTGATCCGCCCGGAGGAAGTCGCAGCGCTGGTGGCGTTCCTGCTGTCGCCGATGGGGGCGGCCATCACGGGGCAGGAGCTGCAGGTGTGCGGGGGGGCGTCGCTGCCGCGCTGAAAGAAAGTGAAGCTGGTTTGACGGCGTTCCGAGTGAGATCTACCATTGGTCATGACCCAACCCGCCCCCAGCACCGCTAAACTCTTCATGTCCGGTCGCAGCCAGGCTGTACGGTTGCCCAAGTCACTGCGCTTCGAGGGCACCGAGGTGATCGCCCGCCGGTTCGGCAATGGCGTGCTGCTGCTGCCGGCCGAGGCACCGTGGGCGCTGATGCGCGAGGCGCTGGACGAGTTCGAGCCGGGATTCGAGCTGCAGCGCGAACAGCCCGAGCAGGCGAATCGGGAAGACCTGCTGCCATGAGCGCCACCGCCCTGGTGACGCCGTGCTACCTGCTCGACACCAACATCTGCGTCTACATCATCAACCGACGCCCGCCGCATGTCTTCGACCACTTCGTCGGTCGGCAGATCGGCGAGATCGCCATTTCCTCGATCACCGGGGCGGAACTGGCCTTCGGGGTCGCCAAGAGTGGTTCGACCCGCAACCAGGAGGCGATGGACAAGTTCCTCGCGCCGCTGGACATCCTGCCGTTCGACGAGAACGCCATGCGTCGATACGGCCCGCTGCGCAGCACGCTGGAGCGGCAGGAGTGGCCGATCGGGTCGCTCGACATGCTGATTGCGGCGCACGCGTTGGCGCTGGGCTGCACGCTGGTGACGAACAACACGCGGGAGTTCGAGCGGGTGCCGGGGCTGCGGCTGGAGAACTGGGCACAAGCTGCCTGACCGTCATGCCCGCGCAGGCGGGCACCCACACGGTCAACTGACCGTGGTGGACTGCGTGGGCCTCACCCGCGCCAAGCCGCCATCAATTCCGCCCACTTCCCCCGCACCTTGGCGAGATTCCCCGCCTTCACCCGCCCATACCCCCGGATCTCCTCCGGCAGCCGCGCAATCTCCACCGCCGCCCCCAGCCGCTCGGCTGACAAGCGCCCCAGCACCTCCTCGATCGCCGCCCGGTACTCGCCGACCAGCGCCCGCTCGGTGCGCCGCTCCTCGGTCCGGCCGAACGGATCGAACGCCGTGCCGCGCAGCCCTTTCAGCTTCGCCAGCCACGGCATCACCCGGTGCATCCACGGCCCGAACGCCTGCTTGACCGCCTGCCCCTGCGCGTCGGTCTTGCCCAGCAGCGGCGGCGCGAGGTGGTGGACGAGCTTGAACTCGCCCTCGAACATCGCGCCGATCTGTGCCGCGAACGCCGGATCGCTGTGCAGCCGGGCGACCTCGTACTCGTCCTTGTAGGCCATCAGCTTGAAGAGGTAGCGCGCCACCGCCTCGGTCAGCTTCGTGCTCGACAACGGCGCCTCGGCTGTGCGCACCTTGCTGACAAACGCGCGGTACTCGTCCGCATAGGCCGCGTTCTGGTAGCCGGTGAGGAACTCGACCCGCTTGGCGATCACCTCGTCGAGCGACGGTCGCTTGACGATCTGGATCACCTGCTGCGCTGCGTACAGGCTGCGCACGCTGGCCAAATCATGCGCGCAGCGGCGGCCCCATTCGAACGCCGCCTGGTTGTTTGCCACCTGCACGCCGTTCAGCTCCATCGCCTTCAGGATCGCGGCCCGACTCAGCGGAATGCGGCCCTTCTGCCACGCGAAGCCCATCAGCAGCGGGTTCGTGTAGATCGAGTCGCCGAGCAGTTGCGAGGCGGCCTGTTCCGCGTCGAACGCGCCCAGCCCGTCCGCGCCGACCGCCGCCGTCAACGCGGTGTCGCAGTTCCCGGCCGGGAATTGCCAATCCGGGTTGTGGACAAACCCCGCCGTCGGCGCCCCGTGGCTGTTCAGCGCCACGAAGGTGCGCCCGGCCTGCATCGTCGCCAGCGTGGCCTTGTTCGCGCCGACGATCGGGTCGCAGGCGATCACCAGGTCGGCGCGGGCGATGTCCACCTTGGTGGTGTGGATCGCGTCGGCGCGGTTGGCGATCTGGATGTGGCTCCAGGTCGCGCCGCCTTTCTGCGCGAGGCCGCCGGCGTCCTGCGTGACGACGCCCTTGCCTTCGAGGTGCGCCGCCATGCCCAGCACCTGCCCGACCGTGATCACGCCCGTGCCGCCGACCCCCGCGACGACGATGCCCCAGGCGCTCTCCGCCACCGGCAGCACCGGCTCCGGCAGCGGGGGCAGGGCGCTCAGGTCACCGCGCTGCTCCTTCTTCGGCTTCTTGAGCTGCCCGCCCTCGACCGTGACGAAACTCGGGCAGAAGCCCTTCACGCAGGAAAAATCCTTGTTGCACGAGTGTTGGTTGATGCGCCGCTTGCGGCCGAACTCGGTCTCGATCGGCTCGACGCTCAGGCAGTTGCTCTGCTCCGAGCAATCGCCGCAGCCCTCGCAGACCAGCTCGTTGATGACGACGCGCTTCTCCGGGTCGGCCATCGTGCCGCGCTTCCTGCGGCGCCGCTTCTCGGTCGCGCAGGTCTGGTCGTAGATGATCGCCGTCGTGCCCTGGATCTCGCGGAACTGCCGCTGGATCGCGTCGAGTTCATCGCGGTGGTGCACCGTCACGCCCGGCAGCAGCGCCGCGCCGTCGTACTTCGCCGGCTCGTCCGTGACGATGACCAGCTTGGTCACGCCCTCGGCCAGCACGCTCTGCATGATCTGCAGCACCGAATGCCCCTCCGGCCGCTCGCCCACGCGCTGGCCGCCGGTCATCGCCACCGCGTCGTTGTAGAGGATCTTGTAGGTGATGTTCACCCCCGAGGCGATCGACTGCCGGATGGCGAGCAGGCCGCTGTGGAAATAGGTGCCGTCGCCGAGGTTGGCGAACACATGCGTGTCGGTGGTGAACGGCGCCTGACCGACCCAGGCGACGCCCTCGCCGCCCATCTGGCTGAAGGTCACGGTGCTGCGGTCCATCCACACCGCCATGAAATGGCAGCCGATGCCGGCCAGCGCCCGCGAGCCTTCCGGCACCCGCGTGCTGGTGTTGTGCGGACAGCCCGAGCAGAACCACGGCGTCCGGTCGCCGACCACCGCGACGGGGGCCGCCAATGCCCGCTCCTTCGCGGCGATCACGTCAAGCCGCTGGTCCATGCGCGCCGCGATGTCGGCCGGCACGCCGAGCTTCTTCAGCCGCTGGGCGATGGCCTTGGCGATGATCGCGGGCGTCAGGTCGGCCTTGGCGCGCAGCAGCCAGTTCTGGCCCGGGTTCGGCATCGACCACTCGCCGCCGGTCTGGTCGCCCTCCGGCTCGTCGAACTTGCCGAGCACGTTGGGCCGCACGTCGCTGCGCCAGTTGTACAGCTCCTCCTTGACCTGGTACTCGATGACCTGGCGCTTCTCCTCGACGACCAGGATCTCCTGCAACCCGCGCGCGAACTCCCGCGTGATCGTCGCTTCGAGCGGCCAGACCACGCCCACCTTGTGGACCCGGATGCCCAGCGCCCGGCAGGTGTCGTCGTCCAGCCCCAGATCGGCCAGCGCCTGGCGCATGTCGTTGTACGCCTTGCCGCTGGCGATCAGCCCGAAGCGGTCATTGGGCGTCGAAACGACGTTGTAGTTCAGCCGATTTGCGCGGACGTAGGCCAGCGCGGCATACCACTTGTGGTCCATCAGCCGCGCCTCCTGCTCCAGCGCCGCGTCCGGCCAGCGGATGTGCAGCCCGCCGGGCGGCATCTGGAAATCCTCGGGCATCAGGATCTGCACCCGGTCCGGCTCGATGCTGACGGACGACGACGACTCCACCACCTCCTGGATCGTCTTCATCCCCGCCCAGACGCCCGAGTAGCGGCTCAGCGCCAGCGCGTGCAGCCCCAGGTCGAGGATCTCCTGCACCGTGGACGGGAAGAACACCGGGATGCCGCAGGCCTTGAAGATGTGGTCGCTCTGGTGCGCGGCGGTGCTGCTCTTGGCGATGTGGTCGTCGCCGGCGATGGCCAGCACGCCGCCGTGGCGGGCGGTACCGGCCATGTTGGCGTGCTTGAAGACGTCGCTGCAGCGGTCCACGCCCGGCCCCTTGCCGTACCAGAGGCCGAACACGCCGTCGTGCTTTTTCGTCTGCGGGAACAGGTCGAGCTGCTGCGTGCCCCAGACGGCGGTGGCGGCGAGTTCCTCGTTGACGCCGGGCTGGAAGACGATGTTCTGTGCGGCAAGGTGCTTTTTTGCAGCCCAGAGCGCCTGGTCGTAGGTGCCGAGCGGCGAGCCGCGGTAGCCGCTGATGAAGCCGGCGGTGTTGAGGCCGGCCGCCTTGTCGCGCTGCTGCTGGAGCATCGGCAAGCGGACCAGCGCCTGCACGCCGCTCATGAAGGCGCGGCCGTGGTCGAGCGTGTACTTGTCGTCGAGCGTGACCGCATCGAGCGAGCGGCGGACGGCATCGGGCAGAGGGGCGTTCATGCAAGGACTCCAGCGCGGGCAACCAGACGGGCCACCAATGCCAGAAAGTGTAGGCATCCACGCCCGACAGGTGTTTTCTTTTCATGCCCTGCTTACACTGTCCGCAGCAAGCATTTGAACAAGACTGGTCCATGAGCGAAACAGCATTGCCACAATCTTCCGATTCAGGGAAAACCCGTATCTCTGCCGACGGTGGACTCGACCGCTACGACATCGCCATCCTGGCCGAGTTGCAGCGCGATGCCCGGCTCACCAACGCCGAGCTGGCCACCCGGATCGGCCTGTCCGCGGCCCCGACGTGGCGGCGCGTCAAGCGGCTCGAAGAGGAGGGCTACATCACCGGCTACCGCGCCGAGATCGACCGCCGCAAGATCGGCCTGGGCGTGCTCGCCTTCGTGCGCGTGGACGCTGACCGCAACAACGCCGACGCGGTGCGCGGGCTGGAGACGGCGCTGCGGGCGATGCCGGAGGTCGTCGCCTGCCACTACATCAGCGGCACCGGCACCTTCGAGCTGCACGTCGTCACGACCGACCTCGACGCCTACTCGCGCTGGGCGAGGGAGGCGCTGTTCACGCTGCCCCACGTCAAGGACATGCACACCAGCTTTTCGCTGGGCGAAGTGAAAGCCGGCGCAGCCTGGCCGCTGTCGCACCTCATGCATTCAGGCGGGCGGGCCTGAGGGGTGGGAAAATTGCATGGAATCAGTGAAGATTGACATGGATCACTCCAAGAATTCGATTATTTCGTGAACAACTCAACAACCCCTGCAGCCGACTGGCTGCTCGGCCCGGCTGGTCCGCAACGCTGGCGCGTGACCCAGAGCCTGCTGGCGCTGGGGGCGTATGCCTTGCTGGCGCTGGTGCTGACCTGGCAGTGGCGCCTGGACCTGATCAGCACGCGCGCGGCCTTGCCGCTGGGGGTGGCTGGGCTGGGCTGTGGGGTGGTTTTTGCCGGGCTGATGCGCAGCGGGCTGAACCAGGTGCTGCACCGGCGCTTCGGCTGCGAGTCGTCGTTGACGCTGCCGCAGTCGATCGCCGGTCTGCTGGGCGCCGTGTGGGTCTACCTGGTCACGGGGCCGGTGCGTGGCGCTGCGCTGGGCTTGCTGGTGCTGGTGGTCGTGTTCGCGATGTTCCGGCTCGGCCCGCGCGAGGCGCTGGGGCTGGCGGCGGCGGCGCTGCTGCTGCTCGGGGCGGCGTCCCGCTGGTTGGTCCTGTCGGATGCCTTCCACTTCCCGGCCGAGGTCGAGGTGCTGAATCTGGCCTACACCACCGTCGTGCTGGCAGGGGTGGCGCTGCTGGCGATGCGGGTGACGCAGTTGCGCGAGCAGCACCAGCAGCAGCGCGTCGCGTTGCAGCACGCGCTGGCCCGCATCAGCGAACTCGCCACCCGCGACGAGCTGACGGGCCTGCCCAATCGCCGCGCCATCCTCGACCAGCTCGCCACCGAAACCGCCCGCCAGGCACGCAAGAAGCTGCCGCTGGCGCTGGCGCTGATCGACCTGGACCACTTCAAGCGCATCAACGACGAACATGGCCACGCAGGTGGCGACCAGGTGCTGCGGGGTTTCGCGCACCGGGTCGAATCCGAGCTGCGCGGCGGCGACGTGATGGCGCGCTGGGGCGGCGAGGAGTTTCTGTTGATGCTGCCCGACACCTCGATCGAGGCGGCGCAGCAATGTCTGGAGCGGCTGCGCGAGCGGCTGCGCCAGACGCCGTTCGACGAGGTGGCGCCGGGGTTGTCGCTCACGTTCTCGGCAGGCGTCACCGGTTGCCTGGGGCAGGGCGACATCGACAGCGCGATCGAGCGCGCCGATCAGGCGATGTACCGCGCCAAGCAAGCCGGGCGCGACCGGATCGAAGCGAGCTGAACCTCCCGCGCCCCGGCGCTGGTCACTTCGGCCAGAGCACCCACAGCTTCAGCGGCTGCTTGGTGCGCCCGGCGCGCTCTTCCACGCCGTCGCCCCAGCCCCAGAAGTAGTCGGCGCGCACGGCACCGAGGATGGCGCTGCCGGTGTCCTGCGCCAGCACGAGGCGCTGCAGCGGGCGGGCGGGTGGCGGGTTCTGGCTCCAGATCTGCGGCTCCGTGCTGGCGAGCCAGACGGGGGTGCCGTAGGGAATGCTGTCCTTGTCCACCGCGATGGAGCGGCCCGGTGTCAGCGGCACGCCCTGCGCGCCGACGGCGCCGATCGCCGGGTCCGCCAGCGGCTCTTCGCGGAAAAAGACGTAGCGGGTGTTGACCGCCAGCATCTCCTTGATGCGCTGCGGGTTCTGGCGTGCCCACTGGCGTATCGCCGGCCAGCTCGCCTGCTCCAGCGTGAACGCGCCTTGCTCGACCAGCCAGCGGCCGACCGACTGGTAAGGCTGGTCGTTGTGTCCCGCAAACGCCAGCCGCACCATGCGCCGCACGCCACCCGCTTCGGTGAACGTCAGCCGGCCGGATCCCTGGATCTGCACCAGCAGCAGATCCATCGGGTCGGTCAGCCACGCGATCTCGCGGCCTTTCAGGGCGGCTTGCGCGGCGGGCTGGGTGTCGATCTCGCCGCGGGTGAACCAGGGTTTGCGCAGGCCGAAATCGGCCGGCAGGCCGTACACCGGCACGGTGTGGCGCTCGGTGCGCACGCGGCTGGCCTCCAGCAGCGGCTCGAAGTAGCCGGTCATCAGGCCGTCGGGCTTGCCCTCGGTGCTTTCGACGCGCCAGGGCTGCAGCCGCGACTGGAGCAACTGCCGCACCTGCGCCTCGTTCGGCCCGGGGCCGAGGCGGCGGACGTCGCGGCACAGCGCGTTCCATTCCGACGCGAAGGCGAACGGGTTGAAGCTGACCGTGCCGGTGGCGACGCTGGCGGCAGCCAGGCCGCGGCCGCTGGTGTTGCCACCGTTGGTGGCGGTGATCACCTTGTCGCAGCTGCGCTGCAGCGCGGGCCAGGCCATCAGGGTCTGGTCCGCTTCCCAGCCCGGCAGGTCCGACCACTCGCCGCGGACCCAGCGCCCGCGTGGCGTGGTGCGGATCTGGGCGTCGGTGGCGGCGGGTGGTGGCGTCTGCACCGAGGGCGGGATCTCCAGCGGCGGCGGCTCGGGCACCCGGGGCGGGGCGCTGCCGCAGCCGGCGAACAGGCCCGCCAGGGTGCCTAGAATCGCGGCCACCAAGGCGGCCCCGACCCGCTGGCGCACGCGGTGCGCGAATTCGGGGCGGTTCGAGAGGAACAAGGACATGACGCTGATCATTCTGGAAGCACTGGGGGCCGGGTTGCTGCTGGTCGGGATCGTCTGGTGGACGATGTTCTCGGGGCGCCGCGGCGGCGAGCGCATCGAGGACACCCCGGAAACCCCGGACGACCGGCGACTGTAGCGCCTGGCGCCTGCGTCAGACCGGCCGCAGGAAGCTGCCCGGCGCCGTTCGCAAGCGCTGCCGCAATGCCGCATACAGCCGCCCGCGGTCGCGCACCTTCAGCCCCCGCGAGCGCAGCGCCAGCCGGAACGCCAGCGTGAAGCTCACGAGCACGTTGAGCACCCCCGTCAACGGTACCGCCGCCACGCACCACCAGAAGGCCGGCTCGGACAGCACCGACACCCCCAGCGTGCCCAGCGCGGCCGCGATCTGGCCCGCCGACAGTGTGACGTGGCGCACCTCGATCGGAAGCCCGAAGAAGGCGGCCAGCGACGGCACCAGTCCGAGCATCATCCCCAGCGAGCAGTTGGCCGCCAGGCCCGAGATGTTGCCCCGCCACCAGACCGACCAGCGCTGCGCCCGCCCGGTGCCGAGCCAGCGCACGATGCGCGGGTTGCAGGCGATGGCGCTGTCGAGCCGGTGGAAGACGAACCAGTTCTCCCACCAGCCCGCGATCAGGCTCGACAGGAACAGCAGCACCCCCGTGAACGCCGCGTAGGGCAGCGTCGGCCCGAGCAGCGTGAGCTTGTCGAGCACCTTGTGTGCCGTGTGGGCATCGATCAGCGGCGCACCCTGCAGCGCCCAGGCGGCGAGCTGGACCAGCAGCACGACGGGGGCCACCACCAGCACATTGCCCAGGATGCCGGCGATCTGCGTGCGGATCAGGTGCGCCACCTCGTCGACGAAGTCCTCGGTGGCGGGGTCGCTGTCGCCCACGTTGTCCAGCTTGGCGGCCATGGCGGGTGCGGTCATCGCCGGCTGCTTGGTGGCCACGGTCCAGTGCAGCAGGTGGATCAGCACGAAGCTGGCGGCGTAGTTGGCCCCGGCCCAGAATCCGGCCCAGAACGCCGACAGCGCCACCGCGCCGATGGCGAACTTCAGGAACGTGGTGCCCGCGATCACCAGGCCGCCACCGCAGGCGCGGCGCAGCATGTCCATGTACCCGTCACGGGTGCGGGTGATGTAGTGCTCGCCGGTGGCGGCGCTGCGCTCGGCGACCTTGCGGGCGAGCATGGCGTAGTGGTGCGAGAACAGCGCGCCGATGCTGCGCCGCGTCTGCACGCTGCGGGCGAAGGCCACGGTCAGCAACTGCCACTCGCGTGCCGGCTCGGCGGCGGCCAGGCAATTCAGCAGCGCCACGATGCGGGCGATGCGCTCGTGGAGTTGCTCGATCTGGAACACCACGTCCACCGATACGCCCCAGGCGTCGAGGTGTTCCCGCACGCTGGCCGCCGCCGTGCGGCAGGCATCGAGCAGCACGCGCAGGTAGTTCATCTGCTGCTGCTGTTCCGCGGTGTCCACGGCCTCGTCGGCATCGGACAGCAGCGCGGCGGCCTGCGCGAGCTGGTGGAACGGCCGGTCGGCCAGCAGCGCGGGGTCGATGCGTGGCCGGATCGCCGCGGACAGGCCCACCGCCCGCACCTGGCTGGCCAGCATCTGCACCGAGTCGATCAGCGCCCGGTGCCAGTGCCCGCGGACGTGGTCATCGACCAGCAGGCGTTCGATGCGCGCCAGCGTCGGGGCGTCGATGGCGCCGAGCCAGTCGGCGTCGCTGGGGTGGTGGAAGACCATCAGGAAGAGCTGACCGAGATCGCCGGTGTCGGGCGTGCCGGGCAGGGTGACCATGCGCAGCCGGTCGATCAGCTCGGCACCGAAGCCCGAGCGCGGCGAGAAGCCGAAGTCCGCCAGCAGCGTGCCGGCGTCGGCGGTGGCGAACACCGAGCGCAGCAGTGCGCGGCAGCGCTGGGCCAGCGCGGGATCCGTGTCGAGGAGGTCGAGCAGGTGGTGCAGGCGCGCCAATGGGACAACTGGGACCAGGGGGGCCGCCGTGTCGCCGGCTGCGTGGCCCGCAGGGCGCAGCGCATCCACCAGCGCGATCAGCCAGAGGTGGCGGTTGGCGCGCGTGGCGCCGGGGTCTGCGGCGTCGAGCAGGGTGGGCAGATCGGCGTCGGGCCGTGCGGCCAGCGCCGTGCGCAGGCGCAGCAGCAGGGCCGTCAATGCAGGGCGTGAGCTTGCGACAGCTCGAAGGCGGGGACGGGGGTGTCGAAGGGCCGGGCTTCTTCGGTCATGCAGAAGAAGGTGCCGCGCATCTGCCCGCGGGGCGAGGCCAGCCGGGTCCAGCTGGTGTACTCGAAACGCTCGCCCGGCTTGAGCATCGGCTGGTGGCCGACGACGCCGAGGCCGCGCACTTCCTCGGTGTGGCCGGCGGTGTCGGTGATGACCCAGTGGCGCCCGATGAGCTGGGCCGGCACGTCACCGGTGTTGACCACCGTGATGGTGTACGAGAAGGCGTAGATCCCTTTCGACGCATCCGAATGCTCGGCGAGGTAGGCGGGGACGACGGTGCAGGTGAACTGGGGGTACGGCATGGGGCGGATGATAGACGGCTACCTGGTCTGCGGCAGCGGAGGCACGGCGCGCAGCTGGGTGTTCAGTGTGTCGATCAGTACCGACCAATCCCCGTCCTCCTGCAGCTTCTCCCGGATCAGGGCGCGCTGCGAGGGCGACCAGAACGGCGCGTCGAACAGCCGGATCTCCAGCGGCAGCGGGCGGTGCCGGGCGATGAACGCGCCGATGGCGGCGGGGTCGTCGTCCAGGCCCAGCTGGGCGAAGAGTTCCTTCATCGAGTGGAAGAGACTGTCCATGGTGCGATCTCCGATGGGGGTTGGGTGAGGTGGACGGACGCCTGGGCGGTTAGCATGATGAATCGCCCTGGAGTCCCTCCCGCATGCATTTCTCCGAAGCCCGATGGCGCGCCGCCGGCGTACGGCATGAGATCTTGCTGCGCATGTGGCCTCTGCAACAGCACGACATCCTCGGGCCCCTGTCGGCGATGCGGTTATCGCTGGCGATCCTGCAGCGCCGCACGGCCGTCCCGGTACCAGATGGTGCGGCGCTGGGCCGGAAAGTTGCTGAACTCGGCGTCCAGATGGACGAAATGCTCGCCGCGCTCGCCGGCCTGCGCTGCTGGGATGGCAGCCCTGGCGACAGCGCCGAAGCGGCCCGGGCACTGCCGGTCTGTCTGGTACTCGCCGGCCATGCCCTGAGCCTGCGCGGCCACCGCCTGGAGGCGCCCGCCGTGTCGAGCGAGCCCGACCCCGTGCGCATGCCGGACTTCACCTACGCGGTGCTGGGCCTGCTGCTGCACGTGACGGACCTGCGCACCACGGCGCAGGTCTTCCACCTCGTGCACCAGCCGGGGCAGTTGCGCTTGTGGACCGAACCCCTGCCGCCGCGCGGCGTGCCGGCACCCTTGCCGGTCCCGCCACGACCGCGGCTGGATGCCCAGGCGCTGCAATGGCTCGTCGATGACCTGGGCTGGGCGCTGACCCTGCCGGACGGGCCGTCCGGGTGGCGGCTGTGCTGGCGTCCTCCCGGGGGTTGATGGCGGGCGCCAGGGCATTCAGCCCTTCACCAGGAGCTGGTTGTCCACACGGTGCACGCCCTTGACGCCCATCGCCAGCGTGCTCGCCCGCTCGCGGGCCACGGCCGAGGGGGCCGTGCCCCGCAGTGTCACGGCGCCGACCGCGGTGTCGACATTGATGGACAAGGCGCTCAGGGTCGGATCCTTGGCCAGCTCGGCGTTCACGGCGGTGGTGATGGCGGCGTCCTCGACCTTCTCGACCACCTTGTTCGCGGCGCTGGTGGTCTTGTCGGCCGCCTTGTCGAGGGCGGTCTCGGTGCGTGCCTTCAGCTCGGCTGATTCCTTGCGCATCTTTTCGGCGGCAGCATCGGTTTTCTGTTCGGCGGAGTTCACTGCGGCATCGACCTTCTGGCCGACGGTGCGGTCGTCCGGCTTGCCGCACGCGGCCAGCAGCGCCAGGGACGCCGCGGTCAGCACGGTCCAGCGCAGACGGGCGGCGGAGGATGCGGTGGTGCGTGTGGAGGCCATGGAAAGTCCTTTCAGTCGTTGGCAGGTCATGGCCCCAGCCTAGGCGCCGCAGGGTCCGTGCACCATCGGCCGTCGACCCGCCGCCGTGTGGGCATCGTCCGACAGCGAGCGCTCGGCGCGGTGCCGCGCAGGTCAGCGCGGCCTGGCCGGTGTCCGCGCCGGCTGCCCCCGCATTAACCGGGTGCAGCCGGCCACGGACGGTGCGCCACCGTCGCTGCCGGTGTCCAGCAGCGGCACCAGCCCGGCCAGCGGCGTGACCAGTGCCAGCAGCGCCGCCGGCCCGAGCCGGCCGAGCAGGGCCCCCCGTTCGAGCTGCACCCGGGGGGCGGCAAACGTGCCTTCCACCCGCAGCGGTGAGCGCAGGCTCAGGGGGCTGAAGTCCTTCGGGTACACACGCGCCGTCAGGGCCAGCGATTCGCGGACGAAGGACGCCTGCCCCTCCACCCAGAGCGTGGAGTCGCGGGTGTCCACCAGCAGGACGGTCGGTGTCAGTTGTCCGTCGCGGATCCGCAGATCGGCCGCGCCGCAGGTGACCGGCAGCGCATCGTCGCCCACGAGGAACACCCCCAGTCCCTGTGCCACGTCCAGTCCGGCCACTTCGACCAGCAGGTGCGAAATGGTGCCCTGCGTCCACAGCAGCACGGCGCGGCCGTCGGCCGAGGCCAGCAGCTCGGCCGTGGAGCGTCCGCGGCCGGCCACCTTCAGCGTCATGCCGAGCCGGCCGCTGACATAGGGAGGCTGGCCTGGTCGGTGCGCGGCGCGGATCCAGTGTTCGAGCCGCAGGTCGTGCACCTGCAGGTCGGTGTCCCAGCGGGCGGGGCTTTGCCGGCCGTCGAGCTGGACACGGCCGGTCACGCGTCCGTCGGCCAGGCGGGCGGTCAGCGGGTCCAGCACCAGCACGCCGCCGTCCAGCCGCAGCCGGGTGTCGAGCGCCTGCACGGCCTGCAGGGCGGGCGTACCGAGGTCCAGCCGTGCGAAGGACAACTGCACATCGGCGTCCATCGCGCGCAGGGCGGTGAGGTCGAAGGGGTGGTCCGGCAGGGTGCGGTTGCGGCGGGCGGTCGAAGCGGCAGGGGCACCGGTGTGCGGCGCCCCGATCGCGGGCGCCAGGTCGCGCAACTGGAACAGCGGACTCACGAGCGACCCGGTCAGCCGACCGCGCCCGCCGACGGTGTCATGCCGCACCTGCCCGTGGACACTGCTGCGGCCCACCGTGGCCAGCAGGATCTCCAGATCCCAGTGTGCTGCGCGGTGCGACACGCTGCCGGCCGCGGCGAACGGATGGGTGGCCGGCAGGGTCACGCCCAAGGCCCGGCCCACCGGCGCCAGCGAGAGCCCGCCCACGCCGAAGGTGCCGCGCAGGCCCTCCAGCGTCGCCAGACCCTGTGCCTGTCCGTCGAAGGCGAGCGCGGCCTGACCGACCTGCACGTCGAACGTCAGCCGGGTCTCGACCGCGTCCGGCCCGGACACCCACGGCAGCGGACCCTCGGTGCGCAGCGCCGCGGTGACCTCCTCCTGGCGCACCCGGCCGGTGGCGCGCGCCCGCACGCCGGCGCCGGTCTCGCCGTGTCCTTGCGCCAGCGAAAAGTGCAGCGCCAGCGTCATCTGCCGGGCCTCGTCCTGGAACTGCGCGGTGCCGTCGCGCACGGTCAGCGTGCGCACCTGGACCGGCACCTGCGGCCCATCCGCATCCGGTGTCCCGTTGCCGAACTGCCAGGTGGCACGGCCGTCCGGGGTGCGCAGCAGGTCCAGCGCCAGGCGCTCGGCCTGCAGGCGTTGCACGGCCAGACCGCCGCCGCGCCAGCCCGCCAGCAGGTCGCGGTAGCGCAGGTCGAGCTGGACGCCGTGGGCCTCCAGTGTCGGCGGACGGTCGGCGGCCCAGGCCGGGGGCGCAACCTGCAGCCGGTCCGCCTGCAGGCGCACACCGCCCAGCAGATGGAGCTGGAGCTGCCGCGGGTCCGTGCCGGCCTCCCCGAAGCGCACCGTGCGTCCCAGCCGGTCGCCGAGCCAACCCGCCAGCGGCTGCGCCAGCCACGGCCATCCCGCCCATTCTCCCCAGGCGAAGCCGGCGCAGAGCAGGGCGAGTGTGCCCGCTGCGCCAAGCCACCAGCGGCCGGGGTGCCAGCGCAGGGTCATGGCCGCTCCGGGGCCGTGTCGCGGTGTGACCCGAGCGCGTGGGCATAGACCCAGGTGAACTCCGCCCCCAGCAGGAAGATCTGCGCCGAGTAGTAGACCCAGAGCAGCAGCACCACCAGCGAGCCCGCCGCGCCATAGCCCGCGGCAGCGCCGCTGGTGGAGATCACCAGCCCGATGCCGTGGCGACCGGCGGTGAGCAGGCCCGCCGTCACCAGCGCACCGATCCAGACATCGGTCCACGCGATGCGGGCACGCGGCATGGTCTTGTAGATCATCGCGAACAGCAGCGTCATCAGCGTGAAGCTGGCGAACTGCCCCGCCGCACCGGCAAAGACCTCGCCCAGACCTGGGGCCCACCAGTGCTGCGCGACCGCCAGCGCGGTGTTGAAGAGCAGCGACACGACCAGCAGGAAGCCCACGCCCAGGATCAGCCCGAAGGACAGCACCCGCGCGCGCAGCAAATGCCACAGGCCGTTCGCAGGCCGTGCGGGCGCCCGCCAGATGTGGTCGAGCGTGTCCTGCAACTCGGCGAACACGGTGGTCGCGCCCACCAGCATCAGGCCGAGGCCGAACAGCGTGGCCACCAGGCCGTCGGTCGGGCGGTTCACGCTCGCCAGCAGGGCCTGCAGCGAGACAGCACCGGCCTCGCCGATGAGTCCGCGCATCTGGGTCTCGATCTCGCCACGGGCGGCCTCCGGCCCGAACACGAGCCCGGCCACCGAGATGACGATGAGCAGCAGCGGCGCCAGCGAGAACAGCGTGTAGTAGGCCAGCGCCGCGCCCATGC
>NZ_JANPAB010000052.1:0-52305 GCF_031429695.1 Sphaerotilus sp. | reverse complement strand
ACACCCGCCGCCGAGCCCTCGGGCTGTACGTGGCCGTCATCACAGCCGTGATGCTGTGCCTGAGTTGCAGCAGCCTGCCCACCTTTGTGCCCGACCTGGCGCGCCAACCGGCGCGGCCAGTGCCGCTGGAGGGTGAGCACGGCCCGCTGTCGGCCGCACAGAGCCGTGCCATCCTGCAGCGCCTGGAGCGCGGCGGGCAGCCGACCGACATCTTCAGCCGCCATTTGGCGCTGGAAGAAGCCATCGTCGGCAGCCCGCTGACCACGGGCAACGCGGTGCGCCTGCTCCAGGACGGCCCGGCCACCTACCGCGCCATGCTGAGTGCCATCGCCGCGGCGCAAGACCACATCAACATGGAGACCTACATCCTGGACGACGATGCCATCGGCCGCCAGTTCGCACAGGCGCTGTTGGACAAGCAGGCGCAGGGCGTGCAGGTCAACCTGCTGCGCGACAGCGTCGGCACCTTCGGTACCCCGGCCGCCTTCTTCCAGCGCCTCAGCGATGCCGGCGTGCAGGTGCTGGAGTTCAACCCCGTCAACCCGCTGACGGCGCGCGAAGGCTGGCAATGGAACCAGCGCGACCACCGCAAGCTGCTCATTGTCGACGGCCACACGGCGTTCCTGGGGGGCATCAACATCAGCAGCGTGTATTCGGGCGGCTCCTTTGGCAAGGCCAGGCGAGTCGACCCTGACGCCGCGCTGGCCTGGCGCGACACCGACCTGCAGGTGCAGGGGCCCGTGGTGGCCGAACTGCAGAAGCTCTTCCTCGCCGCGTGGAAAAGCCAGCAGGGACCGCCACTGCAGTCGCGTGCCTACTTTCCGCCGTTGCCGGCCATGGGAACGCAGGTCGTGCGCGCCATCGGCAGCTCACCCGAGGAGGCCTACAGCCTGATCTACGCCACGCTGCTGTCGGCCATCGGCAGTGCCGAGACCAGCGTGCGCATCACCAACGCCTACTTCGCGCCCGACCCGCAACTGCTGGCAGCCTTGGTGGGCGCAGCGGCGCGAGGGGTCGAGGTGACGCTGATCCTGCCCGCCCGCACCGATTCGTGGCTGGTCTTCCACGCCGGGCGCAGCCACTACGCCCGCCTGCTGCGCGCTGGCGTGAGGATCCACGAACGGCGCGGCGTCGTGCTGCATTCGAAGACGGCGCTGGTGGACGGCGTGTGGGCCACGGTGGGATCGACCAACCTGGACTGGCGCAGCTTCCTGCACAACCACGAACTCAACGCTGTCATGCTGGGCACCGACTTCGGACAGCAGGTGCAGACCATGTTCGAGCGCGACCTGGTGGCGTCGGATGCCATCGATCTCGCGGCGTGGGAGTACTGGCTCTGACCCTGGGAGAGCTGCGATTAATTTAAATACTAACGCCAAAACTCTTAAGAGAAGCGTTCTCGATAGGACATTGAACTTAGGAGAATCTGTCCCACAACAATGTGCGTTAGTATCTTTTATACAAACAGGTCTCCATTTGTGGGATGGTTTGTCCTGCGCAGATAGCATCTGCTCATCTCATTCTCACTGAGACATTTTTTAAATCCCTTTAAAATCAATGACTTAAAAATCTGAACTACCAAAACCAAGTCTTCGACGGTGCATCGACTCGCACCGAGTCAAGGTCCATGCATTCGAACGGCATGACCAGCACCCAGCCTTGGTAAGGGTTGCCAAGCATGGGATGAATTTTCCGACCGATGCAGGCATGTCGTTCGGAATCGGTCCGCCTTGACAGACAACTTCATCCAAAGTGTGTGCTTGGTGCGCATCGATTGCATCTGTGTGACGACATCGAGATGCCATCCGATTTGCGCAACTTGCGCCGCGTTAGACGTCAATGCCTTCGCTTGGTGCAGGCGACTGCCCACATTCATTCATCGACAGAATCAAGAAGCATCGCCACGAAGGCAGCCTGCATTCCACCTTGATCGATCCCATGAATGGCGACCATTCCCATAGGCGGCAACCTCACGTCCCATATTCGGCGACCTTTCCACCCATGAATGGCGACCTGAACACCCACAGATGGCGACCTATCGTCCCATGAACAGTCACCTGAGTCGATCTAAGTCATTGATTCATAAAAGAAAAATCGACCGTAAATGTATTAAAGGATTAAAGTTCTTCTTAAAGAACAACAGGGCTGCTTGTTCAAAGCGGTGAGAAAAAATAAGGGCAAATGCCGAAATTGGTTACCATCTAAAAACCTCACGGTGACCTTAAGATGGCACGCAACAAGATCCCACCCACTCAGACTGTGTCTGTCTCGCAGGGCGACACCCCAGACGCATTTCGCAAAGCGGTCCAGGCAGTGCATAGCAAACCTCGGACTCCGTTGACCTTGCTTCAGCGCAAGCTGGGGAATGCTTGGCTGAAACATGCGATCGAAGCACAACCCGATGCATCAGGCTGGTGGGAATTCAACATTCGCGACTTGTCACAGACGATCGGGTTCGACTCGAACAATCGGCAATACCTGAAGGATGCCGCCGAGGCACTCATGTCGATCGTCTTCGAATGGGATGTCATGGCGCTGCCAGCCAAGCGCATCCACTGGAAAGCCTCCGTGATGTTCCCTGAGCTGGAGATACGCAGTGACGTGATCCGGTACCAGATCAGCAGTCAGATGCGCGAACGGGTACTCAACCCGGACATGTACGCGATGATCGACATGAGCGTGGTGCGTCGGTTCAAGCGGGCACCGGCACTGGCGATCTGGGAGTTCTGCATACGCTTCGAGAAGCTGGGGCAGACAGCCGAGGTATCGTGGACCCAGTTCCGAGACATGATCCTGGGAGAGTCGGCGGACGGCAAGACCTACCAGGAGTACAAGTACTTCAAATCCAAAGTCCTTCTGCCCTCTGTGCGGGAGATCAACACGGAGTCAGGGCACCAGATTGCCTTGGTGGAGACCAAGGTTGGGCGGCGCATCGACAAGGTCCGATTCACGGTCGTGCGCAAGGCGAAAGCGGTTGACGCAGGGGCATCCGTGGAGAGTGCTTCCGAGCTTGATCTGTTGTCGGATCTGGAACGGATCGGATTTTCTCGGCTGGATGGACGCAAGTTGCTGGACCAGCACAGCGCTGAAGCACTTGCACAAGCACTCGCGTTCACGCGCAATCGGATGGCGGATGCAACGTCCGCGCCGTTGGTGCAACCTGCTGCCTACTTCCGAAAGGCACTGACGCTGGGCTACGCCAACAATGAGGCTGTCCCGTCAATGGAACTGACGCAACCGGCTGCTGAGCTGCTGCCCGAGGTTGAAGTCATTCGCAAGAGAACCGCACCTCCGGCTGCGGCGACTCTGCAGGACAGTCGCGGCATGCTGAATCGTCAGCGCGTCGCTCAGGCGGCCGCGCATCTGCAGCAGCTCACCGAGCCCGAGCGCCAAACATTGGTCAACCGCTATAACGCGCAGCAGACCGTCTCAATGCTCCAAGTCACATCCCGTGCAAGCCGGATCGCAGTCGGGTTTTTTGAGCGATGGCTGGCCAACGACTTATGGGGGGAGCCTTCGATCGAACAGGTGCTTCAGCATGAGCAGGAGGTGCTGTCCGCAGCCCTGCCGGTCTAGCCAGTTGAAATTGGTTGCCAAATTTCGAGGTTTACAAGAAAATTGCATAACACCTCGAAATTCATGGGTAATCAATGTCCATCCCGTTCTTGCAATCGCAGCCTCAGCCTCAGCGCTTTTCTTTGGCGGACCTTGTCGAACTGGCCGACCGGGCCAACGCGACGCTGGATGGTCTGCGCGAGAAGATGCTGGAGCCGCATCCACGCAAGCGCCCACCCGTCTACACCGGCGCACAGGTCGCTGCCCTGTGCGGCATTGACCCCAAACAGATCACCTACCTGGCCAAGCGCGGAGACCTGCCGTCCGGCTCTCACGGTGGCAATGGCAAGCGCCGCGAGTTCTCGCTGGTGGACACCAGGATCTGGGTTCGCCGATTGGCAAAAATCCCGCCCAGGCCCGAGCACGCACGCGCAGCGACGATCGCGGTGGTCAACTTCAAGGGCGGTTCCACCAAGACCACGACCGCATTCAACCTCGCGCAGGGCCTGACGCTGAGAGGGCGACGCGTCCTGATCGTGGACCTTGACCCGCAGGGGTCGGCCACCACGCTGACAGGCTTGCTGCCGGCTGCTGAGATCATGGAAGAGCACACGGTGGCGCCGATCACCTATCCCCCGCTGTCGGAAGCTCCGAAAGACGTTCGTTATGCCGTCCAGGAGACGTATTGGGATGGGTTGGACATCATTCCTGCCGCGCCGCATCTGTTCAACGCCGAGATCTTCCTCCCGATCCATTCCCGTGATCCGGACATCGCGTGGTGGAACATCCTCAACCAGGCAATCGATCCGCTGCGCGATGACTATGACGTGATCATCTTCGACACCGCACCGGCGCTGTCCTACCTGGCCGTCAATGCCGTGATCGCGTCGGATGGTCTGCTGATGCCGCTGCCGCCGGACAACCTTGACTACGCTTCGTCCGTGGCGTTCTGGAACCTGCTGTCGGAGACCCTGGGCGCGCTCAAGAACAGCCGAGGATTCGAGAAAGATTTTGCGTTCATGCGGGTGCTGCTGTCGCGTGTCGAGACCAAGTCGATTGCGTCGTCCGTGGTCAAGGACTGGATCATTCGGACGTATGGGCAATACGTGCTGACCGTGGAAATTCCCAAGAGCCAGGCCGCCAGTGTCGGGGCAGTCCAGTTCGGCACCATCTATGACATCGCGAAGTACGACGGTGCTGCCGCGACCTACCAGAAGATACGCGACGCCTACGACACCTTCGTCGAGATGATCGACCAGTCTGTGGTCGCCACGGTGTGGAAGGGCAACTGATCATGGGACTCAAGGATCTGAAATCGCGTAGCGACGATGCACTGGCTCAAATCGCCGCTCAAAAGACCGTCGTCGATACCCGGCCTTTGCGCGCCACCACGGCACCAGGTGCCACAGCGTTCATGCAGCCGACCATCGATGCGCTCAACGACCGGGCGAAGAAGGCGGAGGCGCTTGCCGCCGATTACCGGGCGAAGCTGGACCAGGCGCCGATCGAACTGCCGTTGGACGTGTTGATCGAGGTGCCCCATCGCCGGCGTCGCCTGACGCCAGAACAGTTCGATGAACTCAAGGGCAACTTGGCGAACAACCCGCTGATTCATCCGATCACGGTGCAGCGGGTGGCCGACGGGCGGTTCGAGATCATCTCCGGGCACAACCGGGCCGAGGTGTATCGATCCTTGGGTCGAGCGTTGATTCCCGTGGTCGTGATGGAGCTGGACGCTGATCACGTGGATCGATCGGCCTTCTATGCCAATTTGCTCCAGCCGTCGCTGTCTGACTTCGAGAAGTACCTGGGCTTCAAGGCCGAGCGTGACCGGACCGGCCACAGTCAGAAGCAGATGGCCAAGGATGCTGGTGTGTCCGAGTCAATCATCTCGATGCTGTTCTCATTTGACCATCTGCCCGAAGAGGCGTTGCTCCTGGTTGAACGTCGACCTGAAGTGATCGGCATGAGCTGCGCCGCCGAAATGGCGAAGCTGTGCCGATCGGGGCGAAAGGCTGAGGTGATCGACGCCGTGGAGCAGCTTGTCGAAGGGCGCCTCACGCAGAAAGAGGCGATTCGCCATGCGGCCAGAAAAGTGGCCATTTCCGTTGCCCGCGCAGCTCCTCAGGCACCCGTTCGCGTTCGGGTCGGTCGATTGGAGTTCTGTCAGTACCAGGCGCGAGGCACGTCGCTTCGCATCGAATTCCGCAGCGAAGAGCAACGCATCGAGGCTGAGGCTGTGATTTTGGAGGCGCTTCAGGCGTTGGCCAAGCGCACGTAAAAGCTTGAACGGGCAGAGTTCAAACTTTTATTCCTATATAAATCAATGGCTTAGCTATTTATGAGGATCAAAACCTTAATCCTCTTTTAGTCCCTCGACCTCCAGCCCATGCCCCTCCAGCCAGACCCGCCGCCGCTCGTGGTCTGGCATCGCCCGCTCCACCCGGCGCCAGAACGCCGGCGTGTGGTGGGGTTCGTGGAGGTGGGCCATTTCATGCACCACGATGTATTCGACGATGGGCGCCGGCAGCAGGATCGTCTTCCAGTGGAAGTACAGCCAGTCGCCCTTGCCGCACGAACCCCAGTGGTAGCCCAGGTCCTGCACCCGCACGCCGGTCGGATCGACTTCCATCCGCGCTGAGTACGCCTTGACCTTGTGCGCCAACCAGGGTCGCGCCCGGTCGGTGTACCAGCGGATCAGGTGCATGCGGCCTTCCGGGGCGAAGGTGCTCGGCATGACAAAGCGTCCACCGACCAGCTTCACCGCTGCGGTGGACTCTCCCGGCGGGACCAGCCTCAGCCGGTAGCTCCGCCCCAGGTAGGCGAAGCCCTCTCCGTCCACGAACTCCTTCGGCCGCACCGCTGCCGACGTGGCTGCCTTGCGGGCCAGTTGCTGGTAGATCCACATCCGCTTGCGGCGCACGAAGTCCTGCAGACGCTCATCCGGGCAGTCGGTCGGTACGGACAGGATCAGCTCCCCACCCCGGTCCACAGTGATCTCCAGCGAACGCCGCCGGGCGCTGCGCCGCACCTCGAACTGCAGGTCGTCGATCTGGAGCGTGTCCATGTCAAGCCTTCAGCAGCCGCTCGTGGTTGGCCCGGGCCAGCGCCATCACCTGATCCACCAGCGCATCGACGTTCGGCAGTGGCGGATGACGCAGGCCCATGAGCCGCTCGAAGACCTGCGACGCCAGTGCGTCCTGGGCCGGCTGCCGGTTCGGGCGCCAGAAGGTCGGGGTCAGCTCGGCGACGATGGTGTCCACGATGTCCACGGCGAGATCGGTCAGGGCTTGCTGCTCGGCGGCGCTGACCGTGTGTTCTGCCGCCACTGCATCGACCAGCAGCCGCAGGAACGGCCCGCAGTGTTCGGGCACCTCCGCGGGCGTGTCGTCCTGGGCCACCTGCCCGCTGCGGATGTCGGCGATCAGGCCCTGCAGGGCCTGGGCGAGGTCGGCCCATTGTTCGCCGAGCTGGTCCAGCAAGGCCCGCAGGCGCTCGCTCAGCTTGCGGTAGGCGACCGGGTCGGCGTCGATGTTCTCGCGGATGTGGGCGCGGATGGCGTGTTCCATCTCGGAGGCCTTGGCGCGGTCGTTGGGCTCGCGGGCCAGCGTCTTGCCAAAGTCGGCATCGGTCAGGCTGATCGGAGGGATGGTCGGATCGACTCCCATCGACACCACATGGTCGTCGATCAGCCGGCGGACCTTGGCGCCCACGTCCTTGCCCAGCACCGGGGTGTCGCGGTAGCGGTTGCGGGCGCGGGCGTGGATGAAGGCGAGGCGCTTGGCGTCGGCTGCGTAGGGCAGTCCTTCCGGGCGCGGCAGCACCACGTCCAGCGTGTCGAGGAAGGCCTTGAGCTTGACCGTGAACTCGGCGCGCAGGCGCTCGTCGGCCAGCACCGCCACGCACGCTTCGTGGTCGTCCAGATCGTCGATGCCACGCCGGCGCAGCAGGTCGGTGACGCGCAAGTGCTGGTCGCGCAGCACGGGTACTTCGTCCTTGAGGCTCTGCAGCGCGCCCTCGATGTCCTCGTCGGCGTAGACCTTCAGGGCGTCCTTCAGGTGGTGGGCCAGTCCGAAGTAGTCGACGACGATGCCGACCTTCTTGCCGTGGCCGGTGCGGTTGACGCGGGCGATGGTCTGCAGCAGCTCGGCCTCGCGGATCGGCCGGTCGAGGTACATCACGCCCTCGATCTGCGCGTCGAAGCCGGTCAGCAGCATCGACTTGACGATCAGGAACGCGAGCGGGTCGGCCTTGGTCGGGTCCGCGTGCAGCAGGGGCTTCTTGAAACGATCGATGCGCTGGGTCTGCGCAGGGGCGTCGGTCCAGACCTTCCAGGCGGGGTCGTCGTTGTGGCTGCCCGAGATGATGGGCGCGAAGTCGAGCCGGCGCAGCGTCTCCCGGTAGCGCCAGGCCTGGACTTGCGCCTGCACACGCGGCGGACGCTGGCACAGCGCCTCGTCGTCGAGCGCCTTGAGGTCGGGGTCCAGCGCATTCGCTTCTGCGAGCAGTTCATCGCGGGCGAGGACGAAGGCGTCGAGGTAGCGCACCACCGCCAGGCGGCTGTAGGCGACGACCTGGGCCTTGAAACCGTTGGGCAGGATGTGCGTCACGTAGTGGCGCAGCATGTCGCGCGCCTTGTCCCGGATCAGGTCAGGCGCTTCGAAGATCTGGCCCTTGGTGGCGTACTTCTGCCGGATCGCCTCCAGCTCCTCGGGGCTGTGGTCGCGGAACAAGTCTTCGAACAGCTCGTCGAGGTTGGCGCCGTCCTTGACCGCGCCGTGGGCGGTGCGGCCTTCGTAGAGGATCGGGACGATGGCGCCGTCGGCCTCGGCTTCGCGCAGGGTGTAGCGGTCGATGAACGCGCCGAAGATCTGGTGCGTGCGCTTCTTGTCGCCCATCAGGATGGGCGTGCCGGTGAAGCCGATGCGGGCGCAGTTCGGCAGGCCCGCCTGCAGCGCGGCCTGGAGGTCGCCGGCCTGGCTGCGGTGGGCCTCGTCCACCAGCACGAGGATGTGGGCGTCGGCGTTGAGGATCTCGGGCGGCTGGGCGAGGGCGGTGCCGATGCGGTAGGCCGGGGCCGGCTCGCGGGCGCCGAGTTGCTTGGGCAGATCGCTCGCCTGCAATCCGGCTTCGCCCGCGGCGTCGTCGCTGCCGCGCTGCTTCTGGATCATGCCGAAGACGATGTCGGGCGTCTGGCGGCGCAGATGGCGCTTGAGGTCGTCGGCCGAGGTGGCGCGCAGCACCTGCTGGCCGGTGAGCGTGGCGGTGTCCGCGAGCTGCTTTTCGAGGTCGGTGCGGTCGGTGACGACGACGACCTTGAAGCGCCGCAGCGCCGGGTCCGTGCGCAGCTTGCGCATCAGGAACACCATCGTCAGGCTCTTGCCGGAACCTTGTGTGTGCCAGACGATGCCGCCGCGGCGGTCGTGTTCCCCGTCTTGCGTGCGGGTGGCGCCGGTGCGCAGGCGGTGCAGGGCGCGGTTGACGGCGCGCAGTTGCTGGTAGCGGCAGACGGTCTTGATCGTCTGGCCGTCGGTGTGCATGAACAGCGTGAAGTGGCGCACCACGTCGAGCAGGTGGGTCGGGCGCAGCAGGCCGGCGACCAGCCGTTCCTGTTCGGACAGCGTGGCCTTGCCGAGCGATTCCGCCACGTCGGCTTCGTTGCCCTGCCCGTCCGGGCCGGCCACGGTCTTCCAGGCGGCGTAGTGGCGCAGGCCCGCGCCGATGCTGCCCACGCGGGCCTCGTCGAAGCTGGTGGCGATCAGGAGCTGGTTGGTGTGGAACAGCGGCTCGCTGCCTTCGTGGTCCTCGACCTCGCCGCTCGCCCGGCGCTGGTTGCTGTAGCGGCGCAACTGGTCCACGGCGCCGACCAGCGGCTCGGGTACCGAGGGGCTCTTGCACTCGACCACGCCCAGCGGGATGCCGTTCACCAGCAGCACGAGGTCGGGCACGATGAAGGCGGCGCCGCGCCTGAAACCGGGCAGGCAGTCCACGCGGTACTGGCTGACCACGGTGAACACGTTGCGCTCCGGGTGGGCCCAGTCGATGAAGTGGATCGTCTGACCTCGGCCACCATCCCAGCCAGGCAGGCCCTCGACGGTCAGGCCGTTCAGCAGCAGCTCGGTGGCGGCGCGGTTGGCCTCGATCAGCTTGTGTGCGGGCAGCCGGGTCAGTGCGCTGATGGCCTGGCCGAGGCGCTCGGCATCGAGCCAGGGTTGCCACTGGCCCGCCACTTCGCGCAGGTTCAACGCGTGGAGCTGGCGGCGCAGGGTGTCTTCCTGGAGTACCTCGGTGAAGTGGCGCCGGCCGCTGCGGGCCGGGTCGTCGAGGTGGCCCTCGGTGTGGTGCCAGCCCATGCTGACGAGTTGTTCGACGAGCGGTCGCTCGACGGTGTCCAGTTCCCAGCCCATTCCCGTTCCCCTGATGTTTTGTTTGAGCCTGCAGGCTCATAACGGCTCATAACGGCGCACAAGACCTCAAAACGGCTCACACATCCCCATGGATGCCTGGCGTGTAGCAAGCGCCCCGGCGTTCACCATGTTGAACCAGCAGGCCGCGCGCCTTGAGCTTTTTCAGCAACTTGGCCGCCTGGTCCGTAGAAAGACGGCACAGCTCCATCACCTCGGCGCGCTTGATCTGCCCGTGCTGGCGCGCATAGCTCAGCACCATCTGCTCGTGCTGGATCGCCGAGAAACCCGCCTGGCGCGTATAGGCCGCCTTGTCGCCGGACCGCTGGTAGAGCTGGGCCGACAGCGTGTAGCTGCGCGCCCGGGTGGCGCCGTGGGCTTCGACCAGCCCGGCCTCGGTCAGGGCTTCGAGTGTGCGCTTGGCGCTGGCGGCGTCGCGCTCGATGCGGCTGGCCAGCTCATCGGCGGTGATGCGCTTGAGTTCACGCAGAGCGGCCAGAGCGATCAGGCTGTCGATGGGCAGCTCGGCACTGCGGCGGCGCTCTTCCTCGACGACGAGGCGGCGGAAGTCGAGGTCGGCGGCGTCGGTGGGCAGGCGCACGACGACGCTCTCGCGGCCGGTGCGGCTGTAGTCCGGGGCCGGGCGGCCGTACTTGAGCAGGCCGCGGAAGATCTTGTCCACGCCGCGGCCCGAGCGTTCCACCACGCCGACGCGCTTCATCGCATCGGCCAGCCGCGGGTTGCGCGGGCGGGGTTCGGTGGTGAGCAGGTTGGCCAGCGTGACGCCTTCGACCAGCCCACCGGGGTTGCTGACGACCAGTGCGTCATCCTCCAGTCGCACATGCACGGCGCCCAGGCGGTGGTAATCGCGGTGGATGAGGGCGTTGGCCACGGCCTCGCGGAAGGCGCCGAGGTCGAGCATGGGCACCGGTACGCGGAACAGGCCGACCTGCAGCTCGTCCTCCGGGTTGTAGGGGCGGAAGTTGGTTTCGAGCCAGTCCAGCGCCTTGAGCAGGGGGAAGCGCCGGAACTCGTTGAAGCGCACCGCCTGCTGGGCCATGACCTGGAAGGCGAACTCATGCGTGGGCACGAGGTCGCGCAGCGCGGCTTCCTTGCCGATCAGCAGCAGGCCGGTGAGGGTGGGCAGGCGCTGGCCGTCGGGTGTGCGGGTGGTGAGGCCGAGGGCGCCGTCCATCGCCTCGTCGTCGAGTTCGAGCAGCACGCGGTCGCCGCCGAACTGCTGCACGGCCTGGCGCAGCCGCTCGCGCTCCAGCGGGTCGAGGTCGCTCAACTGCGCGCCGGCCACGGGCTGGGCCGAGACGTCGGTCAGGCCGAAGCTGGCGGCGCGGCTGAGGCGCTCGTGCGGCAGCATCGGGGCGTTTTCGGGGGTGCCGTCGTGCTTGAGGCGGCGGCGCAGGTAGATGCCGCTGCGGGTGGCGATCTCGCTGTGGGCCTTAGGCACGTCGATGCAGGCGACCTGCACGCCGTCGAGGTCCACGGCGCGCACGGTGACGGTCAGCGAGGGCGAGGTGCGGGCGGCGACCAGACCGCCCAGGCCGTCGAGCAGGAGGTGGTCGGGGTGCAGTCCGGTGGGGGTGCCGTCGTCCTCCACGCCCAGCCACAGCGTGCCGCCCTCGGTGTTGGCCAGACCGACGACGGCCTCGACCAGTTCGCTGTCGGGCAGGCGCTTGCGGTCGCTCTTGAACTCGACGGTGAGGGTTTCGCGCGGGGGCGGTTTCGGGGTCATGCGGCGGCGCTTTCCAGCAGCGGGGTGACGCGCACGCGGCCGGTGAGGAGGTCGTCCATGAGACCGGATTTTTGCGCGAGCAGCTTTTGCTTTGTCCGCGCCTCAGATTCGACTCGAAGATCAAGACCGGCGAGCTTCTCGACGATGGCGCGCTGCTCTTCGGGTGGAGGCAACATCAGCGGAAACGCCTTCAACTGTGTTGAATTGATTGAGGCGAGATTGGTTGTCTGCTTTGACGCTTGAACGAAATACGACTTGCCGAATCGAGAGGCGCTGTATGTCGCTAAATAACGTGGGTCCAAATCGGCGCGACTGCATCTGACACGGAAAACGTGATTCTGGTGCAGGCAGGTTTCCAACTCGCCCGACCAAATGACACCGCGCCCCAGTTTGTCGAAATCTCCGCCTTCGTTCATGAGTACGTCACCGGGTTCCAGCTTGTAGCGAGCTACTTCACTGGATAAAACCTGAACGGTTTTTATTTCATCCAGATCAAGGTAGCCATCTTGAACATTGGCAACACGCAGATATGGAAGCTCAACAACACCAGGGCCAGAAATCGACCGGCCCAGCGTGACGCCTCCAGAGACTTCGGCAAGAGTGCCGAGCGCGCGGGGTGCCCACTTTTTTGGAATCCACCCCAACGCCGACGCCTTGTAAAGCTCCGGCGCCTCGCTCTGCGGCGGGCGCAGTTCGCCGTTGGCGTCGATGCCGCGGGTCAGCAGATCGTGCAGCAGCCCCTGTTTGACCTGCTTGAGCTTTTCGATGATCGCTTCGGTTTGGCGGATGGTGGTGTCGAGGGCGTCGAGAACCTTTGCGATGAAACGCTGCTCATGTGCCGGTGGGTATGACACCGGCAGATCCAGCAAGCGCGCTTTCGGCAGGTTCTTCATGCTGCCGCTGGTTCCCGTCGCATGAATTTCGATGTGATTTCTGTACCCACTTGACTGCAATACAAACGAGAGCCAGCGCATGTTCACTGCATCCCGGTCCTTGGGCTTCAATTGCCAAAGTCGGTCCGGCAAAAACAGTGTCGGATGTGCTGCATCCAGATAACAGGACTCGCCAACCAGTGCAGGGGTATTCATGCGACTGACCAGAATCGAGTCAGCCAGCACAGGCTCTGCAACTAGATTTCGTTCCGTAGGTAAGACAGCTTTGTTCTGTTCTGGATGGAAATTGCCACCACTGAGTGCGCTGGTTTTCAGGACACCAATCTCACCTGAACCGTGCGGGCGGTCTTCTGCATTAACGCTAACGCCTGCGTCCAACGAATTGATTGCATCTGAAAGTGTTCCATCTACCCAATCAGACATAACCCAGCCCCTTCAGAAACCCCGACAACTCCCGCGCCGCCACATCCCGCGCCGCCTCGGTCTGCGTCAGCGTCACCCGGTACTTGTCCCACCAATTCTCGAACGCCACCACCACCTGCTGCCGCTGCGCCCCAAGGTACCGCGCCAATATCGCCTGCATGTCATTGCGCAGTATGGTCAGCAGCAACTCGGCCGCCCCCGCATCGTCCAGCGCATCCACCGCCTCGCCAAGCTGCCGGGCGAAACCCTGGTTTTGGGCCTTGATCTGCTTTTTCAGCGCGGTGAGCTGCTGCTTCCACACCTTGAGTTGCGCCTCGTCCACCGCCGGCGCCTCGTCATCGCCCGCTCCGTCAGCCTCATCACCATCCTCGCCCTTGTCCGGCACCGCCGCCTTGATCTGCCCGTCGAGTTCCGCCTTGCGCGCCTCCAGCGCCGCCTGCGCTTCGACAAACTCGGCCATCAGGAACCGCACCAGTTTGTGGTCCAGCGGATTGTCCCGCGCCTGGTCATCCTCCAGCGCCGTCAGGATGCTCGTCCGCCAGGCATCGACCACCCCCCGCGGCCCGCGCGCCATCAGCGTCAGAAACTCGTATTTGGCGTCATCCCAGAACCCCGCCACGATCCCGCGCACCTGAAACCGCCCCAGCACGCCCAGCGGCTCCAGCGCCGCGCTGAAACTGTGCAGCAGCTCATGGCGCAGGCCGACCGTGTTGGCCGCCCCCGCCAGCGCCGCAATGCGCGGACTGTGCGCACGCCACCAGCCATCAAACGCCTCGCGCACCGCCTGTTCCCGCGCCAGCAACCCGGCATTCGACTCCACCGCCACTTTGAGCGCCTGCCGCGTCGCCAGCGCCGGCGCAAAGTCGAGATACTTCTCATCCCGCGCGACCAGCAAGGCCATCGGGTCCAGCCCGTGCGCCGTGAACAGCGCCGCCCGCGCCTGCACCTCCGCCCGCGGCACACCGCCCAGCAGGTGCGCCCGCACGTCGTGCGGCTCCGGCGGCGGCGCGTTGTCGGCGTAGCGGCGGATATTGAGATTGAAATCGTTTTCCGCCAACGCCGCGTTGCTGACCACCGCCGAAAACCCCGGCTCCACCGCGAACGTCTCGAAGGTGTGGGCGATTTTCTCGATGTGCTCGGGCAGCAAATGGTTCTGGGCGCGGCCCTCGGAAAACTCGCGGTCGGCGTTGATGAACAGCACCCGCCCCTGACGCTCGGCCGGCTTGCCGCTGGCATTGCCCTTGCGCTGGCGCAACACCAGCACGCAGGCCGGAATGCCGGTGCCATAAAACAGATTCGCCGGCAGCCCGATGACGGCTTCGAGCAAATCGGCCTCGATCATCGCCGCGCGGATCGCCCGCTCCTCGCCACCCCGGAACAGCACCCCGTGCGGCATCACGGTCGCCAGCATCCCGCCTTCGCGCAGCACCGCCACCATGTGCTGCAGGAACATCAGGTCCGCCTTCTTGCTGCCCAGCGGCACCTGGCCATACCGAAAACGCTCGGGATATTTGGGCGACCAGACCGGCTGGCCCTGGCGGTCGGTATCGGCCGTGCCCCAGTTGATGGAAAACGGCGGATTTGCCAGCACCCGGTCAAACCGCATCAACTCGCCGCCCTCGACGTGCGCCGGCTCGGCCAGCGTGTCGTCGTTGCGTAAATCGGCGGTGGTGATGCCGTGCAGCAGCATGTTCATCTTGGCAATCGACCAGACCGTGCCATTGGCCTCTTGCCCGCACAGATCCGCCCGCCGGCCATTGCCCCCGTGCTCGTCGATGTAATCCTTGGCGAGAATCAACATGCCACCCGAGCCGCAGGTCGGGTCGTAAATGCTGTGGTCCTCCTGCGGCTTGACCAGGCGAACCATCATCCGCACCACGGAACGCGGGGTATAGAACTCGCCGCCTTTCTTGCCAGCCGAATCGGCAAACTGGCTGATCAGGTATTCATACGCCGCGCCCAGCAGGTCAGGGAATTCGAAATCCTCGTCCCGCAGCCGCACCTCGTTGAAATGGCTGATGAGCTGGCGCAGCTTCAGATCGGGAATCTTGCTCTGGCCGACCTTGCGCGAGAAATCGATGTGCTCCAGCACCCCGGCGAGGCTGGCGTTGTCGCGTTCCAGACCACCGAGGGCGCGGTTCAGAAAACCGCCCACGTCCTGGTGCGCCTCCTGCACCAGATGCGCCCAGCGCGAGGCGTGGGGTACATAAAACGACTGCCCGTACCAACGCCGCAGTTCGGCGCTCATGAGTGCATCGATCTTGGTTTTTCCGGCGGCCTGCTCGCGGGCGATGACCTCGGCATGGCGCTGGTCGAACACATCCGAGCAGCGTTTGAGAAACAGCATCCCGAAGATGTATTCCTTGAACTCGGAGGCGTCCATCTTGCCGCGCAGGATGTCCGCGGCCTTGAAAAGGTGTCGTTCGAGTTGGGGCAGGGTCAGGGGCATGGGCCGGTCGCGGGTCAAGGCGGGTCGAGAGCGCAGGGGAGTGGGGACTTTAGCGAAGATCGATCGGACATGGCGCCCCGCCGTGTTTCCCCAGATTCCCCCGCTCACGCCCGAGCGAACAACCCCTGGATCAGCCCGCGCAGCCACACAGGTTGCCGGCGTCGCGGTGGGCGCGGCGGTGCCAGAACTGGCGCACCGGGATTTCCGGGCATGGCACCGACGCCTCGACGATGGGCAGCAGGCCGTGGCGCGCCAGGTGTTGCTCGAAGACGTGCTGGCCGACCACGGGCACGGCGCACTGGCGGTCGATCTGCTGCCGCTGGTGCCCTTGCTGGACCAACGGCTCGGGGCGGCAACGCTTCACCGAGCCGACACTACACTGCGGGCCATGAGCACCGCCGCCCCCGCACTGCCACGCCGCAAGCTGCCCATCGGGCTGCAGACCCTCGCCAAGCTGCGGAGCGAGGGGTGCTACTACGTGGACAAATCGGGCATGGCGATCGACCTGATCGAATCAGGCACGTACTTCTTCCTCAGCCGCCCCCGGCGCTTCGGCAAGAGCCTGCTGGTGGACACCTTCAAGGAACTCTTCGAGGGCACCCAGGCGCTGTTCACCGGCCTGGCCGCCGAGACCCGCTGGGACTGGTCGCGCCGCTACCCGGTCATCCGGCTGAGTTTCTCCACCGGCGTCGCCCCCAAGGGAACCCGCCTCGGGCAGCGCATCCGGGAGAACCTGCGGGTCAACCGCGTGGCGCTCGGGCTGCCACTGCCGGAGGGTCTGCCCGAGGACGATCTGGCGGGCAACTTCGCCGACCTGATCCGCCAGGCGCATCTCAGCCGGGGCGAGCCGGTCGTGGTGCTGATCGACGAGTACGACAAGCCCATCCTCGACAACATCGACGACCCGGACGTGGCCCGCGCCATGCGCGATGGCCTGCGGGATCTCTACGCCACCCTCAAGGACAGCGACGAGCACCTGAAGTTCGTGTTCCTGACGGGCGTGACCAAGTTCAGCAAGGTCAGCCTGTTCTCGGGCCTGAACAACCTGCGCGACATCACGCTGGACGCCCGCTGGAGCGCGCTGTGCGGCTACACCGACCACGACATCGACACCGTCTTCGCGCCCGAGCTGCCGGGGCTGGACCGCGACGAGATCCGCCACTGGTACAACGGCTACAACTGGGGCGGCACCAGCGTCTACAACCCCTTCGATGCGCTGCTGCTGTTCGACAGCCGCCAGTTCAAGTCGTACTGGTTCGAGACCGGCACGCCCACCTTCCTGGTGCGGATGCTGACCGAACAGCAGTGGTTCACCCCGGATCTGGCTCGGCAGCAGGCGGACGAGTCGCTGTTGACGAGCTTCGAGGTCGAGCACATCGAACCGGCTGCGCTGCTGTTCCAGAGCGGTTACCTGACGCTGCGCGAAACCCGGCAGTTGCAGAACCGGGACGTGCTCTACACGCTGGGTTATCCGAACCGCGAGGTGGAGGTGAGCCTGAACCGGGTACTGCTGCCGAGCTATGGCATTCCCGAGCGGGTCGTGCTGCCGGCGCGGCTGTCGCTGATGGACGCGCTGTTCCAGGCGGACCTGCTGTCCATCGAGACCTCGCTGCGGGCGCTGTTCGCCAGCATCCCGAGCGACTGGTACAGGAAAAACCCGCTGGCAGGGTTCGAGGGGCACTACGCGAGCGTGTTCTACAGCCACCTGGCCGGGCTGGGGCTGGACCTGCGGGTCGAGGATGCGACCAACCACGGGCGCATCGACCTGACCGTGGTCCTGCCGGGGCAGGTCTTCCTGTTCGAGTTCAAGGTGGTGGCGGATGCGCCCGAGGGCCATGCGCTGCGGCAGATCCGCGAGAAGGGCTATGCCGAGAAGTACCTGGGCCAGGGATCCGCCGTGCATCTGATCGGCGTCGAGTTCAGCCGGACGGCGCGCAATGTCGTCGGCTTCGAGGTCGAGACGATCACGGGGTGAGCCGAGCAGCAGCGGCGGACGGCGGACTTCGGATGAGCTGGACCCGGGCACTGCTGCGGGTGTCGGCCAGGGCTGGCGCCTCGCAGCCGAGTTGCCACGCACCGCGAACCGTGCCTTCCAGGTCGTCGATCGACCGGCACAGCGGCCGATCCGGCCCCAGCAGCGCCGCCAGCGCGAGACCATAGGCGACATTGCCGGCCAGCGGTCCCTCCAGCACCACGGAGCCGCGCGGCGACAGGCGCCCGATCAGCGCGGCGCTGCGCTCGGCGCAATAGACGGCGGCCAGCGCCGGACGCAACCGCGCCGGCACCGCCAGCACGTCGTCCGACACCCGCTGGCCGCGGCACCAGAATTCGAACGCGGCTTCGGGCTGGTCACCGGGCAGCGGCCGGGCCTGCCAGCCGGCGTCCCGCAAGTCGGCCAGTGCGTCTTCCGTCGCCCAGGCTGGATCGGCGCCCGCGCACAGGTGGTCGAAATCCCGCCCGCCCATGAAGCGGGCGGTGGGCACAGGCCGGCCATTGACCGACACGTTGAACAGCTCGGCCGGCACGGGTGCCTCCTCCGGGCTGGCGGTGGTGGCGGTGGACATGGCGACGGTCCAGGTGCCCGTCGTCAGCAGCGTCGTGTCCGGCAACGACAGGTAGCGCACCAGGCAGGCGTTGCTGTCGTGGACCCCGCACAGCACGGCGCAGTCCGGCGAGAGTCCCCAGCGCGCCGCCAGTGCGGGCCGCAGCGTCCCCAGCACGTCACCGGCCCGGCGCAGCGGCGGGAACAGCGCGGCGATCCCGCTGCGTTCGGCCCAGTCAGAGAACCGCCCGGCCCACGGCGCCCAGAGCTGCGTGTGGCAGCCCAGCGACGACACCTCGCTCGCCGCCACGCCGCTGAGCCACCAGGCCCAGAACTGCGGGTACGGCAGCCAGTGGCGGATGCGCGCCCAGGCGGCGGGCTGCGTGCGCTGCAGCCAGAACAGTTGCAGCCCGGCGTTCAATCCGGCGGGCAGCGTCGGCGAGCCGGTGTGCGCGAACGGGTCGATCGCCTGCGCGAAGGCGGCGCGGTGGTCGCCGTAGCCGTCCCACTCGTAGTCGATCGGCGGCAGCACCAGCCCGGTGTCGTCGATGGCGCAGAAAGCGGCGCCGTGGGTGCTGATGCTGATGCGGGCAATGCGCTCGCGCTCGGGCAGGTCTGCGAGGCTGTCCAGCAGCCACTGCTGCAGCTGCGGCACGCCCAGCGCGGTGTAACCCGGCCCCGGCATCGGTGCATTGGCCTGCACGCGGCGCGCCAGCACCTCGCCGGCCGCATCGATCAGCACCAGCTTGGCGTTGCTCTTGCCGATGTCGAGCACCAGCGTATGCGACAAGGTCATGCGCAAGAACCCAAGGTCAGTCGAGGTGGAACAGGCACGGCATCGGTTCGGCCACGGGCGAGCCATCCGGGTTCGACTGCATGATGTCCTGCATGTGCTGCCACCAGCGTTGCATCACGGGGTGCTGCGGCAGCGTGTCCACCGTGTGGCCCGCCCGGCGGCGCAGCACGGCGAACAGCACACCCCGTGGCGCGTCCAGGAAGATGCTGTAGTCGCTCACCCCGCTGCCACGCAGCAGCTCGGCCAGCTCGGGCCAGATCGCGTCGTGGCGGCGCTGGTACTCGGCCTCGCAGCCGGGGTTCAGGAACATGCGGAAGGCGATCTTGTCGGTGGTCATGCGGTCACCCGTTGCGTCCTGGATCGCGTGAACAGCGTGAACCTCGGCAGCACCATCGCCACGATCAGCAGCACCCCGACGATCATCGACATCACGATGCCCGAGACGTTGAGCATCCCCAGCGCGAACGTGAAGCTGCCCAGCAGCACGGCCGCCAGCACGGTGCCCAGGATGCTGCCGCGCCCGCCCTCGATCGCCACACCGCCGAGGATGACGATCGTCACCGCATCCAGCTCCCAGCCCATCGCCAGGTTCGGCCGCGTGCTGCCGATGCGCCCGGTCAGCAGCACGGCTGCCAGCGCCGCCATCCCCCCGGCGAACAGGAACAGGCCCATCCGGTAGCGGTCCACCGCGATGCCGGAGAAACGCGAGGCGATCGGGTTGGCGCCGATGGCGTAGAGGCGCCGGCCGTGCAGCGTGCGGTGCAGGAACAGCCCCACCGCCAGCCCGGCCACCACCAGCACCGCGAACTCGATCGGCACGATCAGCGCCGGCACCCCGATCAGGTCGCCCACGCTGCCGTTGCCCCAGGTGCTGAGCCTCTCCGGGTAGCCGGTGATGGCCTGGTCGCCGAGGACCACCTGCGCGAGTCCCCGGTACAGCGACAGCGTGCCGATGGTGACGACGATCGCCGGCAGCTTCCAGCGCGTCACCAGCCAGCCGTTCAGCGCCCCGCACAGCAGCCCGGTCACCAGCGCCGCCAGCAGCATCAGCGGCAGCCCGGCCCCCGCCTGCATCGCGAAGCCCATCGCCAGCGAACACAGCGCCATCGTGGCCGCAATCGACAGGTCGATCTCGCCGGCCACCACCAGCAGCGCCATCGCCAGCGCGATCAGCGCCTTCTCGGAGAAGTTGTAGGTGCTGTCCGCCAGCGCGAACGGCGACAGGAAACCGTCGATGGTCAGCCCGAAGACGAGGTAGACGAGCGCGATCAGGGCGAGCAGCACACGCTCCCAGGTGTCGAGGGCCTTCATGCCGTGGCTCCTTGTGTCGAGGTTGCGGCGGGTGTGGCGGTGTGTTCGGGTGTGTGTTGAGGTGCATGCTCGGCGGTGGGTTCGAGGATCTGGCGCCCCGCCTGCTGGTGGCCACGGGCGTTCAGCACCACCGACACCAGGATCACGAAACCGGCGATGGCCTGCTGCCAGAACGGCGAGACCTGGATCACCGGCAGTGCCCCGTTGATGACGCCGATGAACAGCACGCCCAGCACCGCGCCGCTGACCGTGCCCACCCCGCCGCCGATGCTCACGCCGCCGATCACGCAGGCGGCGATCACCGTCAGTTCATACCCCGAGGCCAGCTCGGTGAACGCGATCGAGTAGCGCCCGACCCACAGCAGCCCCGCCAGCCCGGCGAGCAGGCCCGAGAGCGTGTAGGCCATCATCAGCCTGCCCGGCACCGGGATGCCGGCGTAGACCGCCGCCGACGGGTTGCCGCCGTAGGCGTACAGCTCGCGCCCTTCACGGCGCCAGCGCAGCAGCCAGAGCGTGAACGCCACCGCTGCCGCCGCGAACCACAGCAGCACCGGCAGCCCCAGCAGCGTCTCGCGTGGCAGGCCCTTGATGAGCGGGTGGATCTGGTGGTCCGACACCCACGCCCCGCCGCTGGCCACGAAGATCGCGCCGCGGTAGACCGACATCGTGCCCAGCGTGACCACGATCGACGGCAGATGGAAGCGCACGATCAGCCAGCCGTTCACCGCCCCCAGCGCCGCACCGATCCCGCAGGCCAGCACCAGCAGCCCCACCAGCGGTACCCCCGGCCACGCCCGCCCGACCAGCGCGCACAGCATCCCCGTCAGCGCCAGGTTCGACGCCACCGACAGATCGACCCCGCGGGTCAGCAGCACCAGCATCTGCCCCATCACCAGGATGGCGAGGATGGCCGAGTCGTTGCCGATGTCGAGCGCGTTGCGCCAGGTCAGGAACACCGGGGCACGGGCGCCGACCGCCAGCGCGATGGCCGCGATGATCGCCAGCAGCACCCATTCGCGGCGCAGGGAGAACGGAGAAGGTTTCGTCATGCGGTCACCGCGTGGTTCAGGCCCGAAGCGGCGGCCACGATCGTCTCGGCATCGGCCTGCCCCTGGGCGAATTCGCCGACCTGCCGCCCGCGCCGCATCACGACGACCCGGTGCGCCAGGTGCATCACCTCCGGCAGCTCCGACGACACCAGGACCACCGCCAGCCCCTCGGCCACCATCTCGGCGATGAGCTGGTAGACGGCCTGCTTGGC
Organism: Sphaerotilus sp.; assembly: GCF_031429695.1. Taxonomy (GTDB): domain Bacteria; phylum Pseudomonadota; class Gammaproteobacteria; order Burkholderiales; family Burkholderiaceae_C; genus Sphaerotilus. The sequence continues at coordinate 30,924 of NZ_JANPAB010000052.1, read as the reverse complement.
GCCGACGTCGATGCCCTTGGTCGGCTCGTCGAGGATGACGATGCGCGGGTTCAGCCCGAGCCACTTGGCGATGACCACCTTCTGCTGGTTGCCGCCCGACAGGCCCGACAACGGCGTGTCCTGCGAGGCGGTCTTGATGCGCAGCTGCTCGATCAGCCCTGCCGCCAGCGACTGCTCGCGCAGCGGCGACAGCCACGGGCCAAGCGACAGCGTGCCGCTCAGCCCGGTGCGCGGCCCGGCCAGTCCCGCCAGGCTGATGTTGTGCCGCACCGAGAACGGCAGGATGCCGCCCTGGCGCTGGCGTTCCTCGGGCACGTAGGCCAGCCCGGCCGCGATGGCGTCCCCCGGCTGGCGGATGTCGATGGCGTTGCCGCCGATGCGCACCTCGCCGCGGGCCGCCGGATTGAGTCCCATCAGGGCCAGCATCGCCTCGCTGCGCCCCGCGCCCACCAGCCCGTAGAAGCCCAGGATCTCGCCCCGGCGCAGCGCGAACGACAGGTCGGCGAACTCGGTCGGGTGCGTCAGCCCACGCACCTGCAGCACGACCTCGCCGGGCCGGTGCGGGATGGCGGGATAGATCTGGTCGATGGCGCGGCCGGCCATGAGCTTCACCAGCGCCGGCTCGTCCGCGTCGGCGATGCGCCCGCTGCCGACCGAGGCGCCGTCGCGCAGCACGACATAGCGGTCGGCCACGGCGAAGATCTCGTCGAACTTGTGCGTGATGAACAGCACCGCCACGCCCTGCGCCTTCAGGCCGCGCACGAGGCCGTAGAAATCGCGGATCTCGGCCTGCGACAGCGCGGCGGTCGGCTCGTCGAGGATGACGACCTTGGCCTGCTGCGACAGGGCGCGGGCGATCTCGATCAGGTGCCGCTGCGCCAGGCTCAACGCGCGCACCGGCGTGGTGGCCGCGAAGCCGGCGCCGACCTGGTCCAGCACCACCTGCGCCTCGCGGTTCATCGCCGCCCAGTCGATCACGCACAGGCTCGGAATGCCGCCGAGCAGGCGCATCGGCTGGCGGCCGATGAAGATGTTCTCGGCCGCGCTCAGCTCCTCGAACATCACGGTTTCCTGGTGCACGGCGACGATGCCCGCCGCCTGTGCCTCCTGTGCGCGGGCAAACCGCCGGGTCTGGCCCCCGATGCGGATCTCGCCCGCGTCGGGCTGGTACACGCCGGTCAGCGTCTTGACCAGCGTGGACTTGCCCGCGCCGTTCTCGCCGATGACCGCGAGCACCTCGCCGGGCACCAGGTCGAGGTCCACGCCCTTGAGCGCGTGGGTCGGGCCGAAGTGCTTGTGGATTCCGCGCAGCGTGAGCATGGGCATCGGCGTCGGCATGGACATCAGAAGATCTTGGCGAACTGCTCGACGTTGCTGGCGTCGTAGGTGAACGGCTCGGCCATCGCGCCTTCGAGGTTGGCGTCGAGCGTGGCGCTGCCGACACGGCCCAGCGAGATCTTTTCACCAGCGACGCCCTTGGCCTTGCCCGTCATGAAGGCGTGGACGGCGTGGATCGACGAATAGCCGAGGTCGATCGGGTTCCAGATCGCGAACGACTTGACCGCGCCGCTCTTCACATGCCCCGCCATTTCCGACGGCAGGCCCAGCCCGGTCACGAAGATCTGGCCGACCTTCTTCTCGTCCTGCACCGCCTTGGCCGCCGCCGCGATGCCCACCGTCGTCGGCGCCACGATGGCCTTCAGGTTCGGGTGGCTCTTGAACAGGCCCTGCGCTTCGCGGTAGCTCTTGTCGGTCTGGTCGTCGCCGTAGACGACGCTGACCAGCTTTAGCCCAGAGTAGGCGGGCTGGGCCAGCACCTTCTTCATCTCGGCGATCCAGATGTTCTGGTTGGTCGCCTGCGCGGTGGCCGACAGCACGGCGATTTCGCCCGTCTTGCCCGCCACCTGCTCGCTCATCTTGACCAGCTTCTCGCCGATCAGCGCGCTGTTCGACGGGTTCAACTGCATCAGGCGGCCTTCCTTCTTCACGCCCGAGTCGAAGGAGATGACCTTGATGCCCCGCGACATCGCCTTCTTCAGCGCCGGCACCAGCGCGTCCGGGTCATTCGCCGAGATGACGATGGCCTTGACGTTCTGCGCGATCAGCGAGTTGATGATCTCGATCTGGCCTTCGGCGGTCGCCTTGGCGGGGCCGGTGTAGATGATCTCGACGTCCTTGAGTTCTTTCGCGGCTTCGAGCGCCCCCTGGTGGGCGGCATCGAAGAAGCCGTTGCCCAGGCTCTTGACGACCAGGGCGATCTTGTCGGCGGCCATCGCCGGCGTGATCAGGCAGACCGACAGTGCGGCGGCGGCAACGAGCATGAAGGGGGTGGATCGAATGGTCATGGTGTCTCCTCTTTCGCATTGAGCGCCGCAGGACGCGGCGCGGGGGTGAAGCTTCGGGAAGGAATTCGGCTGTTCAGACGATGCCGCCGGAGCCGCCGACCACGGCCGGGCGGGCCTCGGCCATGCGCTGGCGGTAGCCGCTGGCCCGGTAGGCGCCGACCGGGTCGATCGCGCCGCCCGCGTCCAGCCGCACACGCTGCAGGATCGGCGTCACGTCGGTCTGGAAGCCGGCCTTGAGCAGGTGGGTCGCGGTCAGCGCGTCGCTGCATTCCTGTGCGGCGTCAAGCGCGGCGCGGTCCACCAGCAGCGCCTGCGCCAGACTGCGCTGCACCTGCACCGCGCTGGTCATCAGGCTCTCGATCGGGTCAGTGACGTTGTGGCTCTGGTCGAGCATGTAGGCCGGATCGAACGCCACGCCCTCGTGTGCGGCGGCCACCAGCTCGTTGAACACGAGGAACAACCGGTACGGCGACACCGAGCCGGCGTCGAGGTCGTCATCGCCGTACTTGCTGTCGTTGAAGTGGAAGCCGGCGAGCTTGCCCGCCGCGATCAGGCGGGCGACGATCAGCTCGATGTTGACGTTCGGCGCGTGGTGGCCGAGGTCCACGAGGCACTGCGCCTTCGGGCCGAGGCTGCTGGCCGCGAGGTAGCTGCTGCCCCAGTCCTGGATCACGGTGCTGTAGAACGCCGGCTCGCAGATCTTGTGCTCCAGCATCATCCGCCAGTCGTCGGGCAGCGCGGCGTAGATCTGGCGCGTGCTCTCCAGGTAGCGGTCGAAGGCACGGCGGAAGTGCTGCTGGCCGGGGAAGTTGCTGCCGTCGCCGACCCACACCGTCAGCGCCTTCGAGCCGAGCTGCTGGCCGATGGCGATGCACTCGATGTTGTGCGCCACGGCCTGCGCGCGGGTGGCGGCGTCGGTGTGCGTGAGGCTGCCGAACTTGTAGCTGTGCGCCTGGCCCTTCTGGTCGGAGAAGGTGTTGGAGTTCATCGCGTCGAACGCCAGGCCGTGGCTGGCCGCCGCCTGGCGTAGCTCCGACCAGTCGCTGCACTTGTCCCAGGGGATGTGCAGCGAGACGGTCGGCGTGGCGCGGGCGAGCTGCTGGATCACGCCGCAGTCCTGCAGCTTGTCGAAGACGTGGCGCGGCTCGCCCTGGCCGGGGAAGCGGGCGAAGCGCGTGCCGCCGGTGCCCACGCCCCAGCTCGGGATCGCCACGCCGAAGGCGGCGACCTGGGCGCGCACGGTCTCGATGTCCACGCCGCGCCGGGCGAGTTGTTCGCCCAGGTGCGCGTAGTCGTTGTGCAGGTGGCGCAGCAGCGGGGCGTTGTGCGCGGCGATCACGCCGGGGTCGATCAGGGTACTCATGGCGGTTCCTTGTCCGGAGGCTGCCGGGTTCAGCGCGTGAACGCGGCGAGGTTGCCAGCGTCCACGTTCAGGATGTTGCCGGTGCTCTTGGCGCTCAAATGTTCGGCGGCGAAGAAGTAGGTCGCCTCGGCGATGTCTTCGGGAAACACGCTGCGCTTGAGCATCGAGCGGTCGCGGTAGAAGGCTTCGAGGTCGCCCTCGTCGATCTTGTTGGCGGCAGCGCGTTCTTCGCTCCACTTGCCGGTCCAGATCTTCGAGCCCCGGATCACCGCGTCCGGGTTGACGACGTTCGAGCGGATGCCCAGCGGCGCGCCTTCGAGGGCGAAGCTGCGGCTCAACTGAATCTCGGCGGCCTTGGCGGCGCAGTAGGCGGTGGCCTGGTTGCTGGCGACCATGCCGTTCTTGCTGGCGATCATGACGATGCTGCCGCCCGTGCCCTGGGCCTTCATCTGCTTGAAGGCTTCGCGGGCGACGAGGAAGTAGCCGGTGGCCAGGATCGCCTGGTTGCGGTTCCAGAGTTCGAGCGTCGTTTCCTCGATCGGCGCCGCCGAGGCGATGCCGGCATTGCTGACAAGGATGTCCACGCCGCCGAACTCGACCGCTGCCCGGTCGAACGCGGCGATCACGCTGGCCTCGCTCGTCACGTCGCAGCGCACGCCGCGCACATGGTCCTTGCCATGCGCCTTGGCCAGCCCGGCGCCGACCGAGTCGAGCGCTTCCTGGTCGATGTCGGCCAGCACGACGCAGGCGCCTTCACCGAGCAGCCGCTTGGCGATGGCCTGACCGATGCCGCCCGCGCCACCCGTGACGAGTGCGACCTTGCCGACCAGCGGCTTCGGCTTGGGGCTTCGCTGCAGCTTGGCCTCTTCGAGCAGCCAGTATTCGATGTAGAAGGCTTCCTGCTCGGGCAGGCCAACGTACTGATCGACCGCGTTGGCCTCGCGCATCACGTTGATCGCGTTGACATAGAACTCGCCCGCGATGCGTGCCGTGGCCTTGTCCTTGGCGATCGTCACCATGCCGATGCGCGGCAGCAGGATCACCACCGGGTTCGGGTCGCGCAGCGCCGGGCTGGTCGGGCGCTTGCAACGCTCGTAATACGCACTGTAGTCGCTGCGGTAGCCGGCGAGCAGGTTTTGCAGCGCCGTCTTGAGCGCCACGCCGCCGAGTCGGTAGACGGCCTCCGGCACGATCAGCGGGCGGATCTTGGTGCGCAGGAAGTGGTCCGGGCACGAAGTCCCGAGCGCGGCCAGCGGCTCCAGATCGGCCGAGTTGACGAACTCCAGCACCTCGGGCGAGGTGTTCAGGTGCAGCAGCTTCGGCGCGCCTTCACCGGACAGGCCGCGCAGCACCGGCAGCACGCGGGCCAGCGTCGCCTGCTGGTCGTCTGCGGCCAGTGTCTCGAAGCGGGTGCCGCCGAAGACTTGCACGTTGCGGGCCACACGCTCCTGCGCCAGCCAGCTTTGCGCACGCTCGATCAGGTCCACCGTGTTCTCGTAGCAGGACTGGGCCGTGTCACCCCAACTGAACAGGCCGTGGCCGCCGAGCACGATGCCGCGCAGGCCTGGATGCGCCGCGTCGCAGGCGGCGAGTTGCTGGCCCAGCTCGTAGCCCGGCCGCAGCCAGGGCATCCAGCTGACCGTGCCCTCGAAGACCTGGCGCGTGATGGCGTCGGAATTCGCCATCGCGGCGATGGCGATCACGGCGTCCGGGTGCATGTGATCGACATGCGAATACGGCAGCGACGAGTGCAACGGCGTGTCGATCGAGGCGGCGCGGCTGTTGAGGTTGAAGGTGCAGTGCGGCAGGTAGCCGACCATCTCGTCCTCGTGTTCCAGGCCCCGGTACAGGCCCTTCAGCGCCCGCAGCTTGTCCATGTAGAGGGTGGAGAAGCCGTCGAGCTTCATCGAGCCGACGTCGCCGCCCGAGCCCTTGACCCACAGCACTTCGACGGACTCGCCGGTGAGCGGATCGGTCTGCCAGAGCTTGGCCGAGGTGTTGCCGCCGCCGTAGTTGGTGATGCGCAGGTCGGAGCCGAGCAGGTTCGAGCGGTAGAGCAGCAGGCCCGACGCATCGAGTGTGGCGGCACGGCTGTCGTCCCAGCGCGGGAAGGGAGTGGTGGTGTTCATGGAGCGCAAGCGTAGGCAGCATCACCTTCAGGGGCAATTGATGAAGTCTGATGCAGGCCATCAGGAAAACTGTATGTTCTGATGAACACCCCGCCACCGCAGTGCTGCTGCCCCGCGGGGAGGCGGGCAGCGCCGTCCTGTCTGCGGGAAAGTCCCCGATACGCCGAACGACGCCGGACCACCATGAAGCACCTGAATCTGCGCCACCTCCGCATCTTCGAGACCATTGCCAGTTGCGGCAGCTTCTCGCGGGCCGCCGAGCAGCTCGACATGAGCCAGCCGGCGGTGTCGATGCAGTTGCGTCAGCTCGAAACCGACCTCGGCACCGTGCTGTTCGAGCGCCCGCAACGCCAGCGGCTGACCGACGCCGGGCAGGAGTTGTTGCAACACGCCCGCGTGCTGCTGGCGCAGGCGCGGGCCGCCGAAGAGGCGATGGGCGCTTACGAGACGGCGACCGGCCAGCCCGACCAGCGTGGCGCGCGCGGGCTGCTGCACCTGGGGGTCGTGTCCACGGCGCACTATTTCGCGCCGCGCCTGCTCAACGAGTTCCACCGCCGCCACCCCGAGGTCCGGCTCAAGCTCACGGTGGCCAAGCGCAGCGAGGTGCTGGCGATGCTGCAGGAGCACCGGCTGGACATCGCCATCACCGGCTACCCGCCGTCCGAGGCCGACCTGGAAGCCGCCAGCTTCGCCCGCCACCCGCACTGCATCGTGGCGCACCCGGACCACCCGCTGGCCCTCCGCCGCGGGCTGGACTGGGCCGACCTGCGCGACGAGCACTTCATCTTCCGCGAGAGCGGCTCGGCCACGCGACAGTTCCTGGAGCACCTGCTGCAGTCGCAGTCCATCCAGGTGAAGCTGGGGATGGAGCTGGCCGGCAACGAGACGATCAAGCAGGCGGTGATGTGCGGCATGGGCATCAGCTTCCTGTCGGCGCACGCCTTTCAGGTCGAGCTGAACGCCGGGCTGATGGTCGTGCTCGACGTGAAGGACATGCCCAAGCACATCGACTGGTGTTTCCTGCAGCGCCGGGACACGGTGCTCACAGGCGTGAACGCGGCCTTCCGGCAGTTCATCTTCGAGGAGGGAGCGGCGCTGGCGGCGTGCAAGGTGATCTGATCCGTGGTGCGGCCCTGCGGCGCGCCCGCCCGCCAACCAGGCTCACGACTGAACCGCCCCGGGAATGGAGGGGGTAAGGGGGCGGCCCAGAATTCGGAATTCAAGAATGGCTGCGCACAACCAGCCTGGCCACTGTCGAGGATGAATGTTGAACAGCCAAGCCATGTCGGCGGTGGCCCGCTGCCCAGACCCGCAACTACACTGCTGGCCATGAGCACCGCCGCCGCCGTCGCACTGCCCCGCCGCAAGCTGCCCATCGGACTGCAGGCCCGTTCCGAAGGGCGGGGCGAGGGCTCCTGCTGCGTGGGCAAGTTCGGTCTCGCCGTCGCCCTGACCGAGTCCGGTGCCAGGGCGCAGTGACCTTGCCTGCACTTTCGTGTCTGGATCTGGAGCGAGGACAGGGCGGCCTTCTCTCGGCCGTGCATCAACAAGTTGGCAGTACCCTCAGCGCCATGCTCGTAGGGCGGTCAGGGTGGTTTCGAGAAGTGCCCTTTTGACCTGTATTTTGGCGAGACGGTGGATTGCGCAGACTACTCGGCCGTGGCCGCGATGAGCCAGGATTGAGCCGAGGTCTGCATCGGCAAAAGCGTCCCTAAAATTGTGGATGCCACTGCTTTCTGGGCTCTTTGCGATGCAAGGGATCCAAGCTACGCTGCAAGTGTTCCGCGCCCCGATGCGTCACGTCTCCAGTCACTTTCTCAGGGGGGCCTTCATGATCAAAATCGATGCGAATACCATGCGCAAAGTAACTCCACGGTTCATCGACCATCTGGCCGAGCGACAAAGTGCCATCACCAACGTGGTTGGTAAGGTTCTCACTGCCACGCTACAAATCTACTGGATCGATTCGCGTCTTCGCATCGCGCACTTTCTTCTGGCGCAGACCTGCTACGGAAGTGCCGAATTCTATAAGCGGATCCAGTAAAGAACTTCACTGAAGCCGCTTACTTCGACAGTTTCGCTACCGAATAGGCAGGCGAGGGGGTCTTTGCTGCGACCGAACATCCTTGCTGCGACTGAGCCCCCTAGAAACTAGGGTTTGTGTTGTTCCGCATACCTGCCTACAAGCCGAAATTGTGATCGACACCACCCTCTCCTTCCTGGCCGACGAGGTCAACGCCCATCTGCGCAAGCGCGCAGGCACGGACTTGGGTGCCGTCAGCGTGGGTGCGCTGTGCGACGACCGCGGGCTGTGGACGCAAGCGGTGGACACGACCCGGCTGACCCTCTTCCAGATCGACGAGGAACGCAGCACCCGCGAGCAACTGCCAGAGCGCACCCTCATCGGTGGGCGTGAAGTCGTGCTGCCGCCACCGCTCAAGCTCAACCTCGTGCTGCTGTTCGCGGGGCGGTTCCAGCAGTACGACCAGGCGCTGCGCACGCTGTCCCTGATCCTCGCCTTCTTCCAAGCGCGGCCGCTGTTCACGCCCGCCAGCAGCCCGGCCCTGCCCGAGGGCGTAGAGCGCGTCGCGATGGATCTGCTCAGCTATGGGCCGGAACAGATGAACCAGATGTGGGCCTGCCTCGGCGCCAAGCACCTGCCCTCGGTCGTCTACCGGCTGCGCATGGTCGTGCTGCAAGACCTGGAGCCGACCGGCACCGGCGCGCCGATCACGGTGATCGAAACAACGCTTGCAGGCAAGTGAAATGGCCCGCATCACCTTCCGCCCGCTCTGGACCGTCACGGTGCAGCACGGCTTTTTTGGCGGCGCCTGCGACGCCCTGGGCTTTGCCCTTCCACCTGCCACCGAGCGGGCCTTGGCCGGGGCACACGCCCTGCTGCGGGTGTTGGACGGTGCGCTGCATGTGCTGGTCGAAGTGGACGACGCCAACGACCCGCTGTCCGACTTGAGCGGTCTGCGCCTGCTGATCGCCCTGAAGCCGCACGAAGCCTCGTTCGACCTCATCACCACACCGCTGGGTTTACCGCGTGGCGATGTGGCGGTATGGGACAACACGGCCAACGTCAACGCCCTGGGCGGCCCGCGTGCAGTGCGCATCAGCGGCGAACAACTGCGGATTGAGCCACGCACCAGCGAGCGCCCTCTGACCCTGCGCCTGTTCGACGCCGCGAACACCCTGCAGGCGCAAACCGTCTTGAACGTTGGCGACGAAGCCTGGACCTTGCCGGGCCGCTACACCCACGGCGAATGGCGGGTTGAAGAACAGGGCGCAGGTCCAGCCGCCAGTTGGGCGCTGTGGGTCGAGCCTGGGTTGGTCAACGCTTGGGGCGTGCTGGCACTGGGCTTCGATGCGAGCCATCTCCCCGCTGGACAGGCCTTCACCTTGAGCTTCACCGCACGCAGCGACACCCTGCGCTATTACGTCGTCGCCCAGCGCTTCGGCCAAGTCGAGTTCGACAGCCTCAGCGTGCAAGACGCGGGCTTTGCCGCCGAGGCACGGCCTGCGCTGGTGTTCAACCGCATCGCGCCCGCCGCCTTCGACGCCAGCCATCTGGCCCCCGCCCTGCTCGACCCCAGTGGCAGCGCCCGCATCGCCCTGTTTGAAGCCCAGGCCACCGTGGCCCGCCGTGCGCGTGGCCCGGCGGGCTTGGAATTGCAACGCAACGGTGACGTGCTGATCGGCAATCTGCCGCAACCGGGTGCCGAGCGCCACGACGCGCAATTCGTCGTTCACCTCAGCCTCAGCTAATCCCTCAGGAGCACCGCTCATGCCGACCTACCGCACGCCTGACGTTTATGTCGAAGAGATTTCGACCTTCCCGCCCTCGGTGGCCGAGGTCGAGACCGCCATCCCCGCCTTCATCGGGTACACCGAAAAAGCGCAGAAGATCTTGGCGACTGACTTGCAAGGCAAGCCGACCAAAATCTACAGCTTTGCCGAATACCAGCAGTATTTCGGTGCGCCCGACGCGCCCGCCATTGCCATCACCCGCACGACGGTGTCGCCCGGCGTTATCACCACGACGGTCGTGCCGCCTGCGGTCGATCACCTGCTGTACTACGCCGTCAAGATGTTCTTCGACAACGGCGGGGGCAAGTGCTACATCACCTCGGTCGGCGACTATGTCGGCGCGATGGACATTGCCGAACTGACGGCCGGGCTGGGGGCGGTGGCGCTCGAAGACGAACCGACGATGCTGGTCTGCCCCGATGCCCTCAAGCTGGGCGGCACCGGCTACAACACGATGGCGCAGAACATGCTCGTCCAATGCGGCTCGCTGAAGGATCGCTTCGCCATCCTCGACCTGTTCGCCGGCAGCGTCGCCCAAGACAACGCGGCCTTGCTGGTCAACCGCGCCCGCGTCGGCAACAACAACCTCAAGTACGGCGCGCTCTACTACCCCGACCTGAAAACCAGCTTCAACCACTACCTCAAACCCGACGAAAGCAATGTGCTGGTCACCCTGGACGCTGGTGCCGCCGTGCCCCTGCAAGCCATCGGTGACCCCACCAGCGTGGCCTGGGACACCAGCCTCTACAACCTCATCAAGACCCTGCTGCTCGACCACTTCATCGTCGTGCCGCCCAGCGGCGCGGTGGCCGGGGTCTATGCCGCCGTCGATTCCTCGCGCGGCGTCTGGAAAGCCCCTGCCAATGTCGGCGTGGCGGATGTGGTGGAGCCGATGGTGAGGCTGGACAACGCCCACCAGGACGAGCTGAACGTCGATCCCACCACCGGCAAATCGATCAACGCCCTGCGTGCCTTCGCGGGCAAGGGCACCTTGGTCTGGGGTGCGCGCACGCTGGCGGGCAACGACAACGAATGGCGTTATGTGCCGGTGCGGCGCTTCTTCAATATGGTCGAGGAGTCGGTCAAGAAGAGCAGCTACTGGGCCGTCTTCGAGCCCAATGACGCGAACACCTGGGTCAAGGTGCGCGGCATGATCGAAAACTACCTGACGCAGAAGTGGCGCGAAGGCGCGCTGGCCGGAGCCACCACCAAGGACGCCTTCTTCGTCCGCTGCGGCCTGGGCACGACGATGAACGCGCAAGACATCCTGGAAGGCCGCATGCATGTCGAGATCGGCATGGCGGTCGTCCGCCCCGCTGAATTCATCATCCTGAAGTTCTCGCACAAGCTGCAAACCAGCTGAAAACGAACTGCCGCCCTGTTGATTCAACGGAGAAACGACCATGCCCCAGCAATATCCCGTCCCCGTCTTCCACTTCACCGTGCAGTGGGGTGGCAACCGCATCGGCTTTTCGGAAGTGAGTGGCCTGACGCAGGAAAACCAGGCCATCGAGTACCGCGACGGCTCCTTCCCGGAATACTCGTCGATCAAGATGCCCGGCCTGCGCAAGTTCAGCAACGTCACCATGAAACGCGGCATCGTCAAGGCCGACAACGACTTCTTCAAATGGCTGTCCACCATCAAGCTCAACCAGGTCGAGCGGCGCGATGTGGTGATCAGCCTGCTCAACGAAGAACACACGCCGGTGATGACCTGGAAGATCCACAACGCCTTCCCGGTCAAGGTGGAAGGGCCAGGGCTGAAGGCCAGCGGCAACGAGGTGGCGATCGAGTCGATCGAGATCGCGCACGAGGGCTTGGAACTGCAAAACGAATGACGCTGCGCTAGCGCCTCGCCACCATGTTCACGCCACCCGTTGGCTTCCACTTCAAGGTGGAAGTGCTGGGACTCACGCCTGTCGCCGACGACCTGCGCTTTGTCGAGGTCGGGGGTCTCGCCATCGAGGTCACGACCGAGGAGTTGGCCGAGGGCGGCGAGAACCGCTTTGTCCAGCGCTACCCCGGCCGCGCCAAGTACGGCGATCTGGTGCTCAAGCGCGGGCTGCTCAAGGGCAGCGAGGTGTGGAAGTGGGCGCAAAAAAGCATTGAGGATCTCGACATCGACCCGCACGATGTCAACGTCACCCTGCTGAACGAGAAGCACGAGCCGCTGATGACCTGGCATCTGGTCGGGGCCTTCCCAGTCAAGTGGTCGATCTCGGATTTGAACGCCACGGCCAACGCCTTTGTGGTCGAGACGCTGACCCTTTCGTACCGCTACTTCCGTCGCAATGAAAGTTGACCGCCATGCCCATCCTGATTGACGAAATCGTGATCCAGGTCGAGGTCAGCAATGTGGCCGGTGGCGGCACGTCCACCCCGCCTGCGCCTGGCACCGACAAGCAGGCGCTGGTGGCCGAATGTGTCGAGCGCGTGCTGGACATCCTGCGCCAGCAGAAAGAGGCCTGAGTCGTGGCCACCGGTCAGCTCAACAAACTGCTGGTGCGGGCGTACTCGACGCCCGACTATGCCGAGGCCAATCTGGTCGGCACCTTCACGGCCTATGTGAACCCGAACGAGATCACCATCGCCTACGAGATGGAGTACGACGCGGCCCAGGGCTCGGGCACGACTGGCAGCCGGATGGATTTCAAGAAGGTCAAGCCGGGCGACATGTCGCTGGCCTTCTTCCTCGACGGGACGGGGGCCAATGGCGTCAAGATCAATGTGCAGGAGCAGGTCGAAAAGTTCCAGACCATCACCGGCTACAACGGCGACATCCACCGCCCCAACTACCTCAAGATCGCCTGGGGCACGGTCCAGATCAAGCGTTGCGTGCTCAAGAGCGCGTCCATCGCCTACAAGCTGTTCAAGCCCGATGGCACGCCGCTGCGCGCCACCATCAGTGCCGTCTTTGTGGACGCCGTGGCCGACCAGACCCGGGTGGCGCTGGCACAGGATCAGTCGCCCGATCTGACCCATGTGCGCGTGCTGCGCGCCGGCGAAACCTTGGCCGGGCTGTGCGAGCAAATCTATGGCGACCCGGGCCTGTATCTGAAGGTGGCGCGCGCCAACAAGTTGAACGGACTTCGCCATCTGCCGGCAGGCACGCGCGTGCGCTTCCCGCCCTTGCAAAAGTAAGCCGCCATGCCCGCCGAACGCACCCTACCCATCGCCGCCGAGCACCGCGAGTTCACCGTCAAGGTGGACGGCGAGGCCGTGCCGCGCGAGCATGCCCTGCAGGCGCTCAGCGTCACGGCCGCCGCCAACCGCATCGGCTCGGCACGGTTGACGTACGTGGACGGCGCGGCGGGCCAGGGTGACTTTCCCTTGAGCAACAAACCGCTGTTCGCGCCCGGCGCGGCGGTGGAGATTTCGGCCGGGGCCGGGTCGAACCAAGCCATCGTGTTCAAAGGCATCGTCACCGGCATCCGGCTGAAAGTGCGCGAGGCCTCGCCAAGCACCCTGGTCGTCGAATGCCGCCACGCCGCGAGCCGCTTGACCCTGGTGCGCCGCAGCGCCAACTTCTTCGACAAGACCGATGGCGATGCGATGGAGTCCCTGCTCGGCGCGGCCGGTGTCAGCGGCGACGTGGACAGCACCAGCGTCACGCACAAGCAGTTGGTGCAGCACGATTGCAGCGACTGGGATTTCATCAACGCCCGCGCGGCGGCCAACGGGCTCCTGGTGCTGACCCGCGGGGCCGATCTAGCCATCAAGAAACCCGAGATCGCCGGTGCCGCCGCCGAGTTGCGCTTCGGTGCGACCTTGCTGGAGATCGACGCCGAGGTCGATGGCCGCGCGCAAGCCACCGCCGTGAAGGTGCTGACCTGGCACGCGGCCGACCAGGCGGTGACCACGACCGATGGCGAGCCCCTCGCCTTCAAGCCCCCCGGCAACTTCGACCCCGACACCGTCGCCAACGGCGCAGGTGCCGACGCACTCTTGCTGCGCCACGCCGCGCTCGACGATGCCGAAGCCACGGCGCTGGCCGCCGCCGCCTGGCAGACCACGCGGCTTGATCTGGTCAGCGGGCGCGTGAAGTGCGCGGGCATCGCCACCCTCCTGCCCGGCGACACCGTCAAGCTCAGCGGCGTCGGCGAGCGCTTTTCGGGCGACGTGCTCATCAGCGGCGTGCGCCACGAGTTCGACACCACCGGCGGCTGGAAAACGCATCTGCAATTCGGCGGTACTGCGCCCGACCCCGCCCTGCGCGAGCGCCTGCAAAGCCACCGCACCGCCGCCCTGCTGGCACCTGTGGCGGGCCTGCAAGCGGGTGTGGTGACCGACAACGAAGACCCCGAGGGCGAGTTCCGCGTGCGCGTGATGCTGCCCCTGGTGGTGGACGGCGATGACGGCGTATGGGCGCGCGTGGCGGCCGTCGATGCGGGATCGGATCGCGGCTTTTTCTTCCGCCCCGAGGTTGGCGACGAGGTGCTGGTCGGTTTTCTGGATGACGACCCGCGTCAGCCGGTGATCCTGGGCATGCTGCACAGCAGCGCCATGGCCGCGCCGCTGTCGCCCAGCAATGACAACCCGCAAAAAGGCTACAAGAGCCGCAGCGGCATCCAGTTGCTGTTCGACGACGAGAAAAAAATCGTCACCCTGCTCACGCCCGGTGGCAACAGCCTGGTGCTCGACGACGCCGCCAAGGGCATCACCATCAAGGACCAGAACGGCAACAAGATCGTGCTGGGCAGCGACGGCATCGTCATCGAGAGCAGCAAGGCGCTGAGCCTGAAGTCGGGCACCGAGGGCAAGTTCGAGGCTGGCACCTTGATGGACGTGAAGGCCGGCACGGCGCTGACTTGCGAGGGCACGGCCAGCAACGACATCAAGAGCGGCGGCGTGGTCAAGGTGGCCGGCTCGGCCATCCAGCTCGGGTAGACCACGGAGCAAACAACACCATGGCCACGTTCGACGACCACCCCAATTTTCTCGGCCGCGGCTTTGCCTTTCCGCCCAGCTTTGCGGGCGGGCAGGTGGCGATGGTCGAAGACGAGGTGGACATCCATCAAAGCCTGCAAATCCTCTTCGGCACCCTGCCCGGCGAGCGCGTCTTGCAGCCGCAGTTCGGGCTCGACATGACGCCCCTGCTGTTCGAGCCGCTGACCACCACCTTGCGCACCCTGCTGATCGACCGCATCACCACCACCCTGCTGGTCCACGAGCCGCGCATCCGCGTGATCGAGCTGGTGGTGGACGACAGCGAGGCCCTGCAAGGCCTGCTGCAAATCCGGCTCGACTACAGCGTGCGCAGCACCAACAGCCGCTTCAACCTCGTCTACCCCTACTACCTGGGCGACGCCAACGAGCTGCGCGACCGCGTGCTGCCGGGAGCCTGATGATGGCAAGCCCTGACCCCATCACCACGGCCCTGATCGCCGAGCTGGGCTGCGCCCAGCCCGAGCGCGACGCCGCCGCCCGCGACCCCGCCAGCGCGCCGCTGGACGACCGCGATGCCGACGGCCTGCTGAACAGCCTGCGCGCCTTGGCTCCGCTGATCCGTTTCTACGCCAGCAACCCCGCCACGGCGACCGGAAACTGGCTGCCCTATCTGCCGGCCGGTAGCATCGCTGCGCTGGATGCCCTGGCCCAAGGGACGGCCAACAACGCTGCCGGTGGCGTCGCCCCGCACCACGCGCTGATCCTGGCCTTTTTGCGTCAGCTCGCCCGCCCGCAGGCCCTGCTGAACCAGTTCACGGCCGAGCATTTGCAGTTCCAGATGCAGCAGGTGCTGGGCTTCAAGCCGCTGCCGCCGCGGCCGGATCGCGCGCACGTGATTTTGGAGCTGAAGAAGGGCGCCGCTCCGCTGGCCATCACCCCGGCCGAACGCTTCACGGCGGGCAAGGACGCGCTGAAGGTCGAGCAGTTGTTCGCGCCACGGCGCAGCACGGTGGTGGGCCATGCACAGGTCGTGCGGTTGGCGAGCGTGGTACGCGATGGCCCGCGCTTGTTGTTCGCGCCGGTCGCCAATTCCGCCGATGGCCTGGGCGCACCGCTGGACAAGACCGCGCCGCGCTGGCCGCCCTTCGGCCGCAGCAGCCTGCCGCCGGCGCCGATCGGCTTTGCCCTCGCGTCATCGGTCCTGCGGCTGGCCGAGGGCGAGCGCAGCATCAGCTTGAAATTGCGCGTCGGCGGCTGGCCCACCGGACTCACCGCCGCCGCCTTCGCTACCAGCTTCGAGGCGCATCTGAGTGGCCCCGCAGGCTGGCTCGGGCCGCTGTCGATGACGGCCAGCCTGGCGGCCGATCTGCTGACCTTGACCATCCCGATCACCTCCGGCGTGGCGGCCATCGTCGATCACGACCCTGCCGTCCACCTGCACGACTTCCCGGCCAGCCTGCCGGTCATCCAGTGCCTGCTCAAACCCGATGCCGCGCTGGGCTATGGCGCGCTGGCCTCCATCACCCTGGCCAACGCGCAAGTTGCCGTTGCCGTCACCGGCCTGCGCGGCCTGCTGCTGGAGAGCGACGAGGCCACGCTCAGCCCCAAGAAGGCGTTTTTGCCCTTCGGCCCGCAGCCGGTGGTGGGTTCGCGATTTTATGTCGGCTGCGCCGAGGCGCTGGGCAAACCGCTGACGTCGATGACGCTCAACATCAATTGGCAGGGCGCGCCTGCCGACCTGTCCGCCCACTACGCCCACTACAGCAAGGTCGCGCAGATGCGCAACGGCATCGGGGCCACGGCCACCTGGCGCGATGTGGCCGGTGCCTCGCACACGTCCAGCACCGTCACCCTGCTGCCGCGCCTGGCCGTGCCCCTGACGCAGATCACGATCAACGCCAGCGGGGCGATCAACAGCACACCCACGCCCGCCACGCAAAACCTGGCGCTGCACGCCAGCGGCAGTGCCAAAGCGCATCAGCGCGCCGAGTTCCGCGAACGGGCGCAGCCGGTGCACCGCCGCTCCAAAGCCAGCGCTTTGGGCGAGCACAGCCGCTTCGGCGGCACCCCCGCTTTTTCGGACACGGCTGCGGCCACCGCACGCGCTGGTTTCGTCACCCTGAGCCTGGTCGAAAGCCTGCTGCACAGCGACTTCCGCCGCGAGGCGCTGGAAGCCGCCCTGCCTCCGGCCGACATTGAGGCCCGCAAGACCTTTGTGCCGACCCTGCTCAACGAGCCCTACACGCCCAAGATCCAGGAGATCACGCTCGACTACGCGGCGCAAAGCGACGCCAGCCGCATCGCCGACCCGGCGCTTTCGGCGCTGACCGACACCGATGTACAGTTCTTTCAGATCGATGCCCTGGGCTTGGCACGCGAGCAGGCCTGGCTGACGCTCAGCCGCCCCTGGGCACCGCAGGCCGCCGTCAACCTTCTGCCCGCGCACCCGGCGGCGGCCGAGCTGATGATCGGCCTCAGCAGCGTCAACGCGGGCGACTCGGTCAGCCTGTTGCTGCAACTGGCCGAGGGCAGTGCCGACCCGCTGGCCGTCACGCAAAAGCTGCAATGGGCCGTGCTGGCCGACAACGCCTGGCGCGCCCTCGTGCCCGGCGAGCTGGCGTTGGACACCACCAGCGATCTGCGCCGCAGCGGCCTCGTCGCCTGCGTCCTGCCCAAGGAGACGACCACCACCAACAGCCGCGCGCCGACCGGCCTGGTCTGGCTGCGCGCCAGCACCCCGGCCGAGCCCAAAGGCAACGCAAAAGCGGCCTGCGATGTGATCGGCGTTTTTGCCAACGCGCTGGAGGTGCAGTTCATCGATCAGAGCAACGACCCGCAACGCCTGAAATCTCCGCTACCCGCCGCCCGCATCACCAGGCTCAAGACTCCGCTGCCCGCCATCAAGTCCATCGCCCAGCCCTTTGCGTCCTTCGGTGGCGCGCTGATCGAAAGCGATGCCGCCCTGGCCCGTCGCGCGTCGGAGCGCCTGCGCCACCGCGACCGGGCCATCACGCCCTGGGACATCGAGCGCCTGGTGCTGCAAGCCTTTCCGGCCGTCTACCGCGCCAAGTGCATCCCGCACGCCAACAGCACGGCAAGCGGAACCTCGTGGCTGGCGGCCGGGCATTTCATGGTGGTGGTCGTGCCCGATCTGCGCCATATGAATGCCATCGATCCACTGCGGCCCCGTGTGGATCTGGACACCCTGACCCGCATCCGCGAGCACCTCCTGGCCCGCGTCGGCCCGCAGACGCAGGTCCATGTGCGCAACCCCGGCTACCGGGCGGTGCAGGTCGATTTCAAGGTGCGGTTGCGGGCAGAGAACGGCCTGGGCTTCAACTTCTTGCAGCCGCAGATTGACTTGGCCTTGCGGCAGGCACTGTCGCCGTGGGCGTTTGATGGAACGACGACCTTGGGCTTCGGTGGCCGAGTCTTGCGCTCCGCCTTGCTCGATTTCGTTGAAGACCTGCCCGATGTCGACTTCGTCACCGACTTCCGCCTGAGCCTGGAAGGTTCGCGCGAGGACGTGGCCGAGATCGTGCCGGATGCGCCTGATGTGATTCTCGTCTCAGCCGCGCGGCACCGCATTGAGGAGCTTTGAGATGACAACCCTCGAACGCCTCCCGCCCATCTCCGCGCTGCCCGACACCAACCCGGCCTTCGACGCCCGGGCGTTGTTCGACGAGAGCCTGGCCGAGGTGCGGCGCTTGTCCAGCGGCCTGTGGACCGACCACAACACGCACGACCCCGGCATCACCACGCTCGAACTGCTCTGCTACGCGCTGACCGAGCTGGCCTACCGCCACAGCCTGCCGATCGAAGACCGGCTGGCAGGGGACACCGACGGCAGCGCGCAATTCTTTGCCCCGCGCGCCGTCCTGCCCAACCGGGCACTGACCGAGCTGGATTGGCGCAAGTGGCTGATCGACCTGCCGGGCGTGAAGAATGCCTGGATCGAAAACGTCACCGACGTGCTGCTGTATGCCGATCTGCGCCGCAAGGCGCTGCGCCAAACAAAGCCGAACCACCCGCAATATCAGGAAGTGCCGCTGGCGGGCCTCTACCGCGTGCGGGTCGAGTTCATGGATTCAGTCAACACGCAGGTCGAGCGCAACAGCGTGCTGGCCGCCGTGCGCCGCGCGCTCGAATCCGCCCGCAATCTGTGCGAAGACTTCATTGAAGTGCGGGCCGTGCGCGCCGAGTATTTCTCCGTCTGCGCCGAGCTGGAATTGACCCCCGATGCCGACGTGACCGAGGTCGCCGCCCAACTGCTGTTCGACATCGGCCAAGTGCTTGCCCCGCCGGTGCCGAATCACGATTTGGCGACCTTGATGGCGCGCGGCCTGACCCTGGCCGAAGCCTTCGATGGCCCGCTGCTGGAGAACGGCTTCATGGACGATGCCGACCTGATGGCCAGCGCCCTGCCGGCTGAAATTCACCTGTCCGATGTGATCGGCGTGGCGATGGACGTGCCCGGCCTGCGCTCGGTGCGCAGCCTGACGATCAACCCGCTCAAGCGCACCGATGAGGGCGATGAGAACGCCGCCGACGCCGACCCCACCGAGGTGGTGGCCGACCCTGTGCCAGTGTCCAATGCCTGGCGGATCGAGGTGCTGCGTGGGCGGTTGCCGCGCTTGTCGCTGAACCAGGGCCGTCTGGTGTTCAGCAAGCACGGCCTGGCGGTGCAGGGGTGGAACATCGCCGACATGCCCGGCCCCGTGGCCACGCGGCTGGCGGCGCTGCGCGAAGCGGCGAGGCTGGCGGTCGAGACCCCGATGGGCACGACCACACCGGTACCGCACCTGGGCCACAGCCGCCCGCTGGCGGCCTGGGACTCGGTGCAGCGCGACTTCCCGGCGCTGTACGGCATTGGCGAGGCGGGCCTGAGCCAACGGGCGACGCCGCAGCGGCTGGCCCAGGTGCTGCAATTCAAGGGATTCTTGCTGCTGTTCGACCAGTTGATGGCCGACCAACTGGCGCTGTTGTCGCAGGCGCGGTTGCGTCTGTCGGTCGCCGATACGGCGCTGCAGGAAGTGGCCCTGCGCTTCGGCCTCGGGGCCCCGGTTGCGCCGCATGTACTGGCCTCGCAAATCGTTGACAGCGTCGTCGATGTCGCCAAGCTCTACCCCGCTGGCGCAACACCGCAAACGCTGCAACAAACGCTGCTGGACGCGATGGAATCGCCTGCCGACGCGGCCACCCGCCAGCACCGCCTGCTCGATCACCTGCTGGCCCGCATCGCGGAGGATTTTTCGGACTACTCGGGCGCGATGGCCTCGGCCTTCCACACGCTGACCGGCCGCTTGATCGGCGACAAGGCCCGCTTCTTGGCCGACGCAGCCGAGGTCACGATGAACCGCGCCGGGGCGATGCGCCAACGCCCCGCCACGGCAGACGAGATCTGGAACACCGACAACGTCAGCGGCCTGGAGCGCCGTCTGGCCGCCCTGCTGGGCATCGCCGATTTCAGCCGCCGCGACCTGGGGCTGGTGAGCTACGACACCTACAACGAGATCGACCATGTGCCGGACTCGGTCACCGAGTACCGCTTCCGCGTGCGCCACAACGTCACGCACAACATCCTGCTGTCGTCCAGCACCCGCTACCCAACGCCCGAGGCCGCACGCGCCGAGATGATCCTGGCGATCGAGCGTGGCCAACAGCCCGAGGGCTACCAGCGCCTGATCGACAGCAAGGGCCGTCCCTACTTCAACATCATCAACGCCGAGGGCGAGGTGCTGGCCCGCCGCATCCGCTACTTCGCCAACAGCGCGGAGATGGAGGCCGCGATTGCCAAGCTGATGACCTATCTGCGCGGCCACTACGGCGGCGAAGGGCTGTACGTCGTCGAGCACCTGCTGCTGCGCCCGCTTCAGGACAGTGACCCGCTGTTCACGATCTGCGCCGACCCCAGCTGCGACGACTGCCTGGACGTCGACCCCTACAGCTACCGCCTGCAAATCATCCTGCCGGCCTACGCCGGGCGCTTCCAGGACCACGGCTTCCGCCAGTTCGTCGAACACACGGTCCGCCGCGAGGTGCCGGCCCACATCCTGCCCACCGTCTGCTGGGTCAGCCCCGACCACATGTCGCAGTTCCAGGCGGCGTGGCGCGACTGGCTGATGCTGGCGGGTGGCTTCAGCACGACCGCCCGGGCGGGAAAATTGAAGGCCCTGCTGCAGGCGCTGATGGCGGTAAAAAACGTCTACCCGGTACGCGCGCTGTTTGACTGCACGGGCGATGACACCAAGCCTCCCTTCATCCTGGGCAAGGCTTCGCTGGGCAGTGAGCCGCCAACCGCCGCTTAAACAAATCAGGAGCAAGCACCATGGCCGATCCGCTTCAAGTCATCCGCAGCCTCGACACACTGGCCGACCACTACGCCATCTTCGAGCCCGACCAGGTGCTCACGCACGGCCAGCTCAACAGCGTGTCCGACTACCTCGACGACCAGTTGCGCCTGGGCCGCGTGCTGCTCGACGGCGTGGGTCTGGTCGCCGGCCTGCATGTGTCGCTGCAGGGCAGTGGCAGCGTGCAGCCCACCGTGGTAATCAGCGCGGGCTTTGGCGTCAGCACCGACGGCGATTTGATGCGGCTGGGCGCGGACACCGTGTACGACCGCTTCCGCCCCTATGACGCCACCGCCGCTGTCTATCCGCCGCTGCATGCGGGCGAGACGATGCTCGATCTGCAAGAGCTGGTGCCGGTCGGCGAAAGCGACGTGCTGGCCATGCCCCTGGCGAGCCTGACCGGCGGCCTGTCGGACAAAGCGGTCTTTATGCTGATGGAAACGGTGGTCAACGACCCCGACCTGTGCAGCGGCACCGGTTGCGACAACCTGGGCCGCGACGCCCTGCACCGGCTGCGCTTCTTGCTGATTTCACGCGCCGATGCGCAAGCCCTGCTCGATGCCCGGCCGCTGCTGCCCGTCAGCACCCGCGCCCAGGCCCTGCCCGCACTGGCCATGCGCCGCCCGGCCCTGGCGCGCGACATCACCAGCGTCGGCGTGCTGGCCGCCCGCTACCGCGACACCGCCAACCTCAGCCTGCGCGACCTGCTGCGTGCCCTGCCGGTGCTGGCGCGGCAATGCCCCGAGGTGCTCAGCGACATGTTTGGTGGCGACCCGACCGGGCGCTGGCAAGCGGCCCTGGAAGGCAGCGTCAACCGCCTCGTCAACTCGACCGCCAGCGGCGAATGCCAGGTCTGGTACAGCTTCATCAAAGACCTGATCACGCAGTGGAGCGAGCTGCGCGAGGCGCTGCTGAACGACGACGGCGTGATGCTGCCCGACGTGGCCGCCTTCCCCAAGCACCTCTTGCTCGGCGCGCTGGCCGACCCGCGCGCACAGCGCACGGGGCTCTACCCGTCGCCGCTCGATGCCTCGGCCCGCCAGAGCGCCGCCCACGGCCGCTTCCTGGCCTGGAAGCTTGATGCGCTGATCCGCGCCTTTGCCCTGCCCACCGATGTGGCGACCGTCATCACCCCCAGCCACAGCGATGCCCGCACGCTGGAAGAGCGCGCCATCCCCTGGCACTACCGTGGCAACAACGACACCACCGAAGGCCCTCCCATCCACGTCGCCTGGAACTTCCGCCTCTCGGCCAGCCACCGCGAGGGCCAGAACCTCGGCTACCGCAGCACCAACTGGGCCAGCAGCGCCCAGGCCCGCGATCCACTGGGCTTTGCCATCGGCGGCTTTGATTTCTTCCGCGTCGAAGGGCATTTGGGCCACCAGGTGGAGGCCGTGGGCGACGAGCTGCGCCGGGTGATTGCCGACCGCAACCTGCCTATCCATGTGCAGGAAGTGCTGCTGCACAACGACCGCAAACTCATCAAGCGCCGGCCGCTGATCCGCTACACGCCGCTGCACAGCCTGCACTATCTGGTGCGCCAGGACGTGAGCCTGCGGCTGGACGAAAGCCTCAGCTTTGGCAGCCGCCATCTGGCCGACATGACGACGGCCGTGGCCAGCGCCCAGGTGCCTGCCATCACCGACAGCGGGGCTTCCGTCATCACCGTGGCGAGCAGCGCGATGGCGGCCATCAGCAATGTGCAGGCCGCCGCCCGGCCGGTGCTCTCGCAAACCAGCCACAGCGGCTACAAGGCCCAGATTGCGGGCAATGGCGCGGGCTGGCGCGCCAGCTACGCCACCGGCCTGGAGACGGTGGGCAACTCCCGCGCCAGCCTGGGCCATGTCTCGCGCACCGATTTTGTCTCGCCCTATGACTCGCTGTTCCACACCAACCAGCCGCATTGGATCGACTGGCTCGACAACCTGATCCAGGCCCATGACGACCGCGCCGACGACAAGCTCATGTTCGCCCAGTTCGTGCAAGACCACCCCGGCCTCGACCACCTGGGCGGCGCCTGGCGCGGCGGCACCCTGGTGCTGGTGTATGACGACGGCGGACGGGTGGTGGGCGACTTCACCCTGCCCTACCCGGCGGCCGAGGTGGTGACGCCCGAGCCGGTGGAGCCGCCGCTGACCTTGCCGCCGTACCGCCCGCCTTTTGTCGTCACCGGCGGCCTGCGTGTGCTGCGGCCGATTGATCTGAAGGTCAGCGACCGGGTCTTGGTCGAGCGGCAGAGCTTCAAGAGCGATCTCGAAAAGCAGACCGCCAACATCCAAGGCCTGGTGCAGGGCGTGTTTGTTCCCAATAACGCGGTCGTGCCCAAGCGCACCTTGGTGGCGGGCCTGGCCGGACTCGATGGGCTCAAGGGCGACAGCTATCTGGAATTCAACGCCCGCGACATGACCGGCAAGCTCACCCGGGTCCAGGAGTTGAAAGACATGCTGACCCAGCCCGCCCTGCCTGACGACAGCCGCGTGTTGTTCGAGCGTGATCTGGCCACCGCGCAAACCGACTTGGCCACCGCCGTTGCCACCGTGACCGAGCGCGTGGTGACCGGCAATATCGACGTGGCCAGCGACGCCGGGGTGGAGTTGACGGCCCAACTGGGCCGCAGCGTCTCGATGATCCAGGACTCTGCGGCCAAGGCCGTGCTCGACACCCGGCTGACCGGTATCTCGTCCGGCGCGGGCGTGGGCCAGTCGGTGTTGATCGGCAAGCTGCGGGTGATTGGCGGCATCGGCCGTGGTTGACGGTCATGGCTGATTCAGGCATCCACCGCGTGCGCCGCCTGCGCTGGCAGGCGCGTGCGCCGAACGCGGCGGACGCATTTGCCTTGCAACGCCTGTTGCACCGCAGCAGCGAGGACGTCGGCGCGGCCTTGGAACAGGCCTTTGCCAGCATCGCCTTGGGCGACGAGGTCTGGCATCTGCCCTTGCTGACCCTGCACCTGGATGCCAGCAGCTTGGCGCAGATGGACGCCGATTTGCCCACCCTGGTGGCCGACGCTTTGCAAGTGGCGCTGGAGCGTGCGTGGCCTGCCGATGCCGTGCGCCGCGTCGATGTCACCACACACTCGGCGGAGCAGGCCGCCGACCTCACGCAACCCACCATCTCCACGACCGCCGAGTCCGCCCACGCCGCCTTGCGCCACTACCTCACCACCGCCAGCCTGCCCTGGGCACTGGCGGGCCTGGGTGCCGAGGCGCAACGACAAGTGCTGCAAGGCGCGGCGCAGGGGGCTTTGGAGGCATTGCTGGCGCAGCAGGACCACACCGCGGCTGTGCTGGATGACCTCTTGGGCACGGGAACGGCCACGCCCCTGCCCGCCCGCATCGGTGCCTTGCTGCGCTGGCTACCCCTGCTGAGCCCCGCGCAGCGGCAGTGCTGGCTGGCAAACAGCCCGCGCCCGGCAGGCATCGCCCCGGCCCTGGCCGATGCCTGGTTCACCCTGCTGGCCAGCTCCAGCACCGCCCTCGAATGGGTGGCTCTGTGGCTGGTGTGGCCGACGTTCCAAGGTCTGCGTGCCTCATTCTCGACGGGCGACACGGTCACCGGCTCGCTGGATGCCCTCGCCGTGGTGCGGTGGATTGCCGACTTGCCCGCCGACATCGCCCCCCTCCGAATACCGTCACCCACCGTGCCCGATATCCACTTGGCCGCCGCCCTGCGCCATGCCCTGGGCGACGCACCGGCCAAGGGCTTGCCCGCCTCAGCACCGCCTGCCCGCCAAGGCCTCGCCCAGGTCAGACCCATTGCAGCCGCCCCCGACACCCAACTCGTCCCCTTGGCCGGCTTGGTGCTGCTCCACCCCTACCTGCCCCGCTTGCTCAAAGGCTGCGGGCTTGTCGATGACACGGGCCGTGCGATTGCCGATGCTGCCCTGCCCCGCGCCTGCGCCTTGCTGCACGCCCTGGCCTGCGGCGACGGGGAGGCGGCCGAGCATCAACTGCCCCTCATCAAGCTGCTACTGGGCCGCGCACCCGACGACGCGTTGACCGCAGCGCTGCCCCGCCCCACGGCTGCTGATGGGGAGGAAATCGACAGCCTGCTCGTCGCCGTGCGCAGCCACTGGAAGGCACTTGGCAACACCAGCGTCGAGGGTCTGCGCCTGTCCTTCCTGCAGCGGCGCGGTCTGTTGCGCAAGGCCGAGGGCACCTGGCAGATGCATATGCAGACCGAGGGATTCGATCTGCTGCTCGATCTGCTGCCGTGGTCGATCAGCCTGGTCAAGCTGCCCTGGATGCCGCTGCCGCTGATGGTCGAGTGGCGCGCGCCATGAAGCGCACCGAGCCGTCACCCATCGATGCCGCCACCCTGGAGGCTGAACTGGAGTGGCTGGCCCAGGTGATCGAGCAACGGCTGGCGCACTACTTCCATGCCACCACCCCCAGCTCGCCCGAGCTGCCCGGTGCACTTGCCCCGCCACCCGCCCTGACCAGCACCGGCAGCTACGCGGCGGCAATTCAGCACCACCGGCTCGACCCCACCGAGCGCCTGCTGATGGCCCTGGCCCTGGCCCCGCATCTGCGCCCGCAACTGCTCGACGTGCTGGCCACGCCCAACCCCGGCACGCAGCGGCCATTCACCGAATTCGGCGCGCTGATCGGCCCCGGCGGCGCACTGTTGCCAACCGTCGAAACCGCCTGCTTTGTGCTCGCGGGCGACAACCTTGCCGCCCGCCTGCGCACCCTGCAGCGGCTGGCACAGCATGACCTGATCCAGGTCACACCACCGCCAGGTGAGGCGGCAGCCAGCGGCTCTTTGCTCCACGGCCTGCTGCAACCGTCCCCCGCCTTCCTGGCACTGGCCCTGCCCGGCCCGGCGCTGCCGCAGTTTGTCGACCGCAGCGCCCTGGCCACCCGCGTGACGACCGGCCTCCGTTGGGATGACCTGGTGCTGCCCGCCACGACCTTGGCCCAGTTGGACGACATCGGCCTGTGGCTCACCCACGGCCACCGGCTGCTGAACGATTGGGGCCTGGGCCGCCGCATCAGCGCGGGCCATGTGAGCCTGTTCCACGGCCCGCCGGGCACAGGCAAGACGCTCAGCGCCTGCCTGCTGGGCGAGCGCTGCGGGCGCGAGGTGCACCGGGTCGATCTGTCCCTGGTGGCGTCCAAATACATCGGCGAGACCGAGAAGAATTTGTCGCGCCTGTTCGACGCGGCCGAGCGGGAAGGTCACATCCTGTTCTTCGACGAGGCCGATGCCCTGTTCGGCAAGCGCACCGGCGTTGGCGATTCGCACGACCGCTATGCCAACCAAGAGGTCAGCTACCTGCTGCAACGCATCGAAGCCTTCAGCGGCGTGGTGGTGCTGGCCTCGAACATGAAGCAGAACATCGACGATGCGTTTCTGCGCCGCTTTCAGTCGGTCATCCACTTTCCCCTGCCCAAGGCGGCCGAGCGCCTGCGGTTGTGGCGCGAGGCGATCCCGGCCGAGGTCACGCTTGAACCGTCGCTGGACTTGGAGCGGCTGGCGCAGCAGGTTGAGCTGAGCGGCGGCACCATCCTCAATGTCCTGCGTTATGCCTGCCTGCGGGCGATGGCGCGGGGTGATGCGGTGCTGCGGGCTGAGGACACGCAAGAAGGCGTGCGCCGTGAGTTATTGAAGGAAGGGCGGACCGTGTGAGCGCCGCTGCACAAACAGCCCGGATGGTCTTGCGCGCGCCGGAGGCCAAAAGCCCCGTCTCGATCCGCGTGCCCGCTCCCGCCGTGCGCGCCGCCCAAGCCGCTGCCGCCGTGCCTGTCTCGCGCACCAGCGACCCGGCCGAGCGCGAGGCCGAACGGGTCTCGCGCCGCATCATCGCCATGCCATCGGCAGCCGTGGCACCGCAATCGCGGCGCTTCGCCAGCGCGGTGCCCGCCACGACCCATATCCCCGCAGCCCTCGGCGTTGGCAGCTCCGCCGGCCAGCCCCTGCCACGCCGCCTGCGGCGCGACATGGAGCCGCGCTTTCAAGCCGATTTTTCCAATGTCCGTGTTCACACCGGTGACGAAGCGGCGCGCGCCAGCCGACGGCTCAACGCAGCGGCCTTCACCAGCGGGCGCGATGTGTTTTTTGGCCGAGGCCGCTTCCAGCCCGACGCCCCGGCTGGCCGCGAACTGATCGCCCACGAGCTGACGCACACGATCCAGCAGGGTGCAGCCACGCAGACGGTGCACCGCAGCGTGGACACCTCAGTGCGTGAACGCGCGCAGCCGCAAACCGTCCACCGCCTGGGCATCCAGGACGCGCTCGATTTTTTCGCAGACAAGGCGGCCTGGATCCCCGGCTTCAGCATGCTGGCCCTGCTGCTGGGTTTCAACCCGGTGAGCTTGCGCGCCGTGCCGCGCACCGCGGCCAATCTGCTGCGGGCGATGATCCAACTGATCCCCGGCGGGCCGCTGATCACCCAGGCGCTGGACAACCACGGCATCGTGGACAAGGTGGCCAACTGGGCCGAAGGCCAGCTCAGTGCGCTGGGCGATATCGGCAGCGCCATCCGCCAATCCATCGACGACTTTCTCGACAGCCTGAGCTGGACGGACATCTTCGATCTGGACGGCGTCTGGAACCGCGCCAAGCGCATCGTCACCGGCCCCATCGACCGCATCATCGCCTTCGGCACTGGCCTGATCAGCGGCATCATCACCTTCATCAAGGACGCGATCCTGAGGCCCATCGCGGCCCTGATCGAGCCCACGCGCGGCTACCCGTTGCTCAAAGCCATCCTCGGTTTTGATCCCGTCACCGGGGCGGCCGTGCCGCGCACCCCAGCCAGCTTGCTCGGCGGCTTCATGACCCTGATTGGCCAGGACGAGATCTGGCAGAACATCCAGCGCGGCAATGCCATCGGCCAAGCTTATGCGTGGTTCGAGGGCGCGCTGTCCGGGCTGATGGGCATCGTCACCGCCATCCCAGGCACCTTCCTGGCTGCCTTCCAGTCGCTGCAACTGGTGGACATCATCATCGTGCCGCGCGCTTTCGCCAGGATCATCGGCGTGTTCGGCAGCATCGCCGGCCAGTTCCTCAGTTGGGGCCTGGGCACCGTCATCAAGCTGCTGGAGATCATCTTCTCGGTCGTGGCCCCCGGCGCGATGGGCTATCTGCGGCGGGCGGGCGGGGCGATCCAGGGCATCTTCCGCAACCCCATCGGCTTCGTGATGAATCTGGTGAATGCGGCCAAGGCGGGTTTCCAGCGCTTCGGCCGCAACATCCTGCGCCATATGCAGACCAGCATCGTCAGTTGGCTGACCGGCTCGCTGCCGGGCATCTACATCCCGCAGGCCTTAAGCCTGCCGGAGATCCTGAAGTTCGTGCTGTCGGTGCTGGGCCTGAGCTGGGCCAACATCCGCCAGAAGCTGGCGACGGCCGTGGGCGAGCCTGCCGTGCGGGCGATGGAGAGCGGCTTCGACCTCGTCGTCACCCTGGTGCGCGACGGCCCCGCCGCCGCCTGGGCACAGATGCAGGAGCAGTTGGCCAACCTCAAGCAGATGGCCATCGACGGCATCATCGACATGGTGGTCAACCTGGTGCTGACGCGCGCCGTGCCGCGTCTGATCGCCATGTTCATCCCCGGTGCGGGCTTCATCACCGCCATCATGTCGATCTACGGCACGGTGACGACCTTCATCGCCCAGTTGAGCCGCATCGCACAAGTCATCACCAGCTTCCTTGACTCGATGATGGCCATCGCCGCCGGCAATATCGAGGCCGCCGCCACGCGGGTGGAGACCACCCTGGCCGGCCTGCTGACCCTGGCCGTCAACTTCCTCGCCGGCTTCGCAGGCCTGGGCCGGGTGGCCGACCAGGTACGCGGCGTGATCGCCCGTATTCGCGCGCCGATTGATCGGGCGCTGGACAGCGTGATTGCGTGGATCGTCAATATGGCGAGGCGGCTGGGGCAGTTCATTGCCGACAGTGCTGGCAATGCCGTGTCAGCCGTGCGGGGCTGGCTGGGGCTGCGGGTGGGTTTCCAGGACGCAGCAGGTGCGTCGCATTCGATCTACTTCGCGCCCAGCGGCGACAACGAGCTGACCGTGGCCTCGCGGCCTCGGCCCGTGCTGGAATTTTTGACTGCCGTGGCGGCAGCCAACCCAACGCAGCGCCCGCAGGTTGAGGTCGCACGCGGCCACACCCGCACGATTGCACGGCTCAAGCGGGACACGAGCCTGACCGATGCCGCCCGCACCGCGCAGATTCGCACCGCCTCGAACGCGCTGGCGGGTGTGTTGCGCGGATTGAGCGACAGCACCGACTTCTTCAGCCCCGTGCCTGCGCAGCGCAAACTGCCTGGTGGCTTTGACGTGCGCAACGACCTCTACATCAATGGCAGCGGCTACGGCAGCGCCTCGGCCGCGCTGCGCGCCAGCGCCACAGCCAACATTTCGGCAGCACTGATCAGCTTGAAGAGCACGACCTCCAACGCCGCCTACACCCGTTTGGTGCGCGACGGACAAATCTTCGTTGGTGGCGACGGCCCAAGCCGCACGGCAGCCGAATACCGCCTGATGACCGATGCCGCCATCCGCGCGCTGGTGGGGCGGCAAAGCTACGACGTCGATCACACGCAACCGCTGGCCCAGCACTGGGTCGCTACGGGCTACAACAGTGCCGACGGCGCCCGCCACAGCCATGCGGGCGGCGCGGGCAACCTCAAGATCATGCTGTCGTTCTACAACCGCCAAGCGGGTGCCGATGGCAGTCACTACGCCGACAAGTTCTGGGTCGGACCTGCCTTCACCAGCAACTACAACATGAGCTTGCGCGCTGCCAAGAAAATAAAGGGCCAGGACTTCCCGCCATGACAACCCGCACCGCCGCCCTCGTGACGCAGATTCAAAGCATTGTTTGCTCGGCAGACGGAAAACGGCTGAAGGTCACGCGAATTGCACGAGGCAAGCATGCCGCCGTGGTCGAACTGGATGCACAAACCCTGGCAGCGGTGGCGACTGCGCCGACAGACTGGCTGCCTGTCGCCAGCATCGAGACGGGCTTGAAGACGCGCACAAACGCCTGGTCAGTGGGCAAATTCGGCGCCGGCTTGTTCGTCCACAGCCTCAGCGGCAGCGCAATCAAAGCGCCACCGCCCTTCAACGACGCCAGCTTGACCGTCACCGCCTTCGCCATCAGCAAGGATGAGTGCTATGCGCTGGTCGGCAACTCAAGCGGCTTTGTCTCGGTGTTCGACACCCATTCCGGCGACGAGTGCTTTGGCCAGCGCCTGCACCGGGGCCATGTCACAGCCGCCTGCTTCACGCCGGACAGCAAGCAGGCATTCACCGGCAGTGCAGGCGGTGAGCTGTGTGCCATCGACCTGCCGCAATGAGCGGGCTCAAGGCACCGTCAACGCTGCCTGCCCTGCATCCGCAAAACTGACAGTTCCTGACCACATGCAGCTCAGCGTCGAGCTGTTATTCAGCGCGGGCATGCCCCCAATCAACACCATCGGCGAGCCGGGCGACCAAGGCGAGGCGGTGGCAGGGATGCAGGGCTGGGGCGTCAAGGTGCCTGCGGCCGCTGCGGTGGCCGCCGCCACCATCGGGTTGGCGGGGCTCTGGCAGAGGCCGAAGGGCGCGATGTTCATCATCGGCACATGGTCCATGATGTTGCCCACCGGCACGCCGGACGTGGTCAAGGGCCGGGGCGTGGCGTTGAAACTGGCGGGCGAGGTGCCCATCGAGCAGCTCATCTGGGCGCCCGTGCAGCATTGCAATCCCATCGCTGGCCTCCCATTGCTAAAAACCGGTGGCGAAGATGGTACTGTCGTTTCTGGGGTCCGAGGTCTGGTGGAACAGAAAGTCGGGTTAGAACGTGTTATCAACTCGCGACCGACCATGGCGGCATGTGTTGAGATCCGCAAACCTTGCGAGCACAGCCGCCTCATCATCTGCGATAGCATCGCTCACGTTCGATGTGTCCTGGTCAAGTTATTTCGCACAGCCCGACAGGTTGTGTGATTGCCGATTGCTGCTCGAAGGCATTGGGAGGCAAGTTGCCCAGTGTGGAGTGCAGACGCACGCTGTTGTAGAAGCTGACGATGTAGTCGGCGATGT
>NZ_JANPAB010000051.1:0-25889 GCF_031429695.1 Sphaerotilus sp. | reverse complement strand
GACCCCCTGGCTCTCAGCGCCTTCGTGTAGGGCGACCAGTTCTTCGTCGTGTACTTCTTCTTCGCCGGCTTGCTCATCCCGTCAGCCTACCTCACCGCTCGACCACCGGCCGGCTGGGTGGGTTGTGCAACAAAGCCCCGTTGCACGACATCATGGTTGCGGCCCAGCGCATCCAGCGCATCGTCTGGAACGGCCAGGTGATGACCGCGGGCAGCGGCCGCGACATGACCCAGCTCAAGACCGTCCTGGAGCAGATCAGCGAGACCGGCCACCGCAGCAGCAAGCTGTTCCGCGAGTCGATCGACGCGCTCTACCAGACCGTGCTCGGCACCGGCCTCACCCAGGCCGGCTACACGGCGCGGCTGCTGGTGGACCTGCTCGACCGCAACCTCTACGAACGCGCCGACGACTGCCGCTGGTGGGCACTGAACCCGGAGCTGCGCCAGGGCATGGCCGCGCCGGACGCGGCAGCCTGTCAAACCATGGCGCAGGTGCTCGGCTACATCAACAGCCTCTACACCGTCTACACGCGCCTGTACCTCTACGACGCCCGCGGCACGGTCCTGGTCAGCACCGGCGCGCCGCTGCCCGACGGCGCCCCCGTCGCGCCGGGCACGCTCGCGCGGGTGATGGCCTTGTCCGACACGCAGAGCTACCACGTCGAAGGCTTCGGCCCGCACCCGCTCTACGCCGACGCCGCCACCTACGTCTACCACGCCGCGATCCGCCATCCGCAGGACCCGAAGCGGGTGATCGGCGGCATCGGCCTGGTGTTCGACAGCGCGCCGGAGCTGCGCGCGATGCTGGACGGCGCTGTCGCCCTCAAGGCGGACACGCACGCGCTGTTCGTCTCGCCGCAGGGCCGCGTGCTGGCCAGCACCCACCCGGACCACCCGGTCGGCAGCGCCTGGCAACACCCGGGCACGGCCACCGCAGCGGCGCGCGGACAGTTCGAGGCCCAGATCGGCGTGCACGCCGGCCAGTACGCGGTGGTCGCCAGCTCGACCTCGGCCGGCTACCGCGAGTTCAAGACCTCGGACGGCCACCGCGACGACGTGCAGGCCGTGGTGATCCGCCACTTCGGTGCCGTCCAGTCCCACGACACGGCCGAGCGCGCGGACGATGTGCTGCTGGACACCACGCAGACCGAGCACGGTGCGGCGCAGGAATATGCCACCTTCTGGCTGGATGGCCAGCTGATGGCGCTGCACGCCCGCCATGTGCTGGAAGCCGTGTCGGCCAGTGACATGCGCCGCATGGCGCAGGGACGCGGCGGGAGCTGCGTCGGCATGGTCTCCCGGCAGGCGGCGGGCGAGAGCGGCTACGTCTGGGTCCACGACCTCGCACAGCTGCTCGGCCGCGCCCCGGCCCACGGCGACGGCCAGGTCCTCGTGCTGCGCGTCGGCACGCACACCTGCGGCCTGCTGGTGGACGAACTCCACGCCGTCGCCGAGATCGAGGACCACGCCGTGGTGCCCAACCCGCTCGGCGGCGCGCACTGGGTCAGCCACATCATCCGCGCCAACCAGGGGCGGGTGGCGATCCAGTTGCTGGACGGAGAGCGGCTGACGGCGTTCGTGCGACGGCAGGGAGCCTCCGCAGCGTAAATCGGCAAGACCCGGTGCCCACGCTCAAGAATGGGAGTCAATCCCCGATAGATAGCCACGCGCATCCGCTATTTCCGCAATGCAAGAGAGCGACTATCGTGCCCAGACCCACCCACCGTCCTGCCCTCGGCCTGCGACCAACGGCCACCGCGTCGATCACCCTCGTTCTTGGCGCAGCACTCAGCGGCTGTGGCGGTGGCGGTGGCGCGGGGGATAACGTCACGCGGACGGATCTGGGCTACCAGGTCGACAGCGGCGTCGTGCAGAAGGGCCCGCTGACGATGGGTTCCTCGGTCAGCATCAACGAGCTGAACCCGGTCACCATGGTGCCGCTCGGCACCAGCTACAACTTCGAGATCCGCGACGACTACGGATCCTTCCAGCCCGCCAATACCGTGTTCAAGCAGCGGCTGCTGGAAGCCACGGCCACGGGCTACTACCTCGATGAACTCACCGGCCAGGTCTCCGACGACACCGTGACGCTGCGCGGCATGAGCGATCTGTCGGTCGACCGGGCCATCAACGTCAATCTGCTGACCGACCTGTCGAATGCCCGCATCCGGACGCTCATCACCCAGCCGAGCGGGCCCATGTTGTTTTCCGCCGCGCGGGCGCAGGCGCAGCGCGAGGTGCTCGCCGCCTTTTCCATCTACAACAGCGCCGAACTGCTGGCCGGTGGCACCCAACCAGCCAGTTTCGGCGAGCTGGACCTGAGCAAGAACCGCAATGCCGACCAGATGCTGACCGCCTTGTCGGCCGTGGTCACGCAGATCGGCGTCACCGGCAGCGGCATCACCCGCTTCATCAACCAGTTCGAAAAAGACCTGGCGGACGATGGCCTGATCAACAACTCGCCGAAATTCGCCGCGCCGCTGGCGCCCCAGTTGAGCGCCGCCTACAAGGCCGTGGACTTCGACCGGCTCGCCGCCAATCTCAACCGTTTCTACACCACCACCACGTACACGGCCGCAGCCCTGTCCAAATGGGTGGACAGCTCAGGCGGTGAGGACAAGGTCATCGACCGCCTGAAGAGCGAGGCCGTGAATGTGGCGGCGACCGCGGAAAACAAGTCGCCGGTCTATGTGGCCGGGAGCGACGATGCCGGCCAGTGCATGTCGGCCTCCGCCGGCAAGCTCTACCAGAACGGGAAACTGGTCGCGACCACCACCGTCAAGGTGCTCAAGGGCGAGCAGTACACCCTTGGGCTCACCGGTTCGGTCACCCAGACCGAAGTGGTCGGGTATCTGCAGCGCAGCGCCCCGGTGGCGGGCGTCTGCCCCACGACGCTGCCCACGACCGGCACCACCCGGCTGACCCGGCATGCCATTTCCGTCGCGGGCGCGGCCGACCCGAGGGTCATCGTGGATGTCTTCGAACACTACCTGCCTGAAGACAAGAATAACTCCACCCTCTACACCCTGCGAGGCGACGGCACCGTCTGGTTCTGGAATGCCAGCACGCGCGGCATCCCGACCCTGCTGTTCAAGGACACCACCCTTGCGCGGTTCATTCCCAACAGCGACCAGGAGATCCGGGTGCTGCTGAAAACCGGCGTCACCGGCACCGTCAAGCTCCAGACCGTCTCTCGCACTGGCAAGCTGACCGCGACCATCGCGAAGGACAGCTTCAAACAGGCCTGCAGCACCGGCAGTCCGGAAAACAGCACGGTCACGCTGCGCAAGGACGGCAGCGTCTGGGTGAAAGGCGGCAATGCCAACGGACAGCTGGGGGACGGCACCACCTTCGCCGTCACCGCCGAAAAGACCATCGGCAATGGCTACGCCAGTCTGCTCTGCCTGGGCCGCTACGCCAATTCCACGGCAGCGCCCGCGGTGCTGGCGCTGAAGAAGGACGGCACCCTGGTGGCGTGGGGCGGCAATGCGTCCGGTGTGCTGGGAGATGGCAGCACCACCGACATCCTGGCGCCCAAGGCCATCGGCACCGGATACGCCAGCATCCAGAGCAACAGCACCTCGACCGTCGCGCTGAAGCTGGACGGCAGCCTCTGGAGCTGGGGCAGCAATTCGACGACCAGCAGTTCGGTCGACCAAGCCACGGGCATCCTGGGCAATGGCACCAACACCGCCGCGCTCTCGCCACAGAAAATCGGCAGCGACTACCACGCCATCTCGCTCATTGGCGGAGACCGGGTCATCGCCACCCGAACCGGCGGCGAGGTCTGGGTCTGGGGGAAAAATGCCGCGGCCCTCACCGGGAGCAGCGGCAACCTGTACAGCCCCATGGCAATCGATCCGGGGTTCGTGGCCATCCAGAGTGACGAGCCGACCGCCAGCGGCGCGTCGAACATTGCCTTCGGTTTCCGGAAGGACGGCAGCGCCTGGGGCTGGAGCGCCAACGCCTTCGGGCAGCTGGGCGACGGCACGACGACACCCAGCATCGCCGCCCCGCAGCGGATCGGGGCGGATTTCCGGAAGATCCTGGGCCAGGGCGACCACGTTTTCGGCATCAAGTCCGACGGCACCCTGTGGGCCTGGGGCAGCAACGCCTGGGCGCAGTTCGGCGATGGCACGACCAGCGACAGCCTGACGCCGCGGCAGATCGTGCTGCCCTGACGGACAGGCCCGCCGTGGGGCGGGAGTGGCGGGTGGGGCGAGCGGTGCTCAGCCCTCCTCCACCTCGCCCTGCGCCGACGGCACCCGCACCACCGTCACCGTGCAATTCGCCTGGGCCACCACCTCGGACGACACACTGCCCAGGTAGCGCCGCAGCACCGAACTGGCCCGCGCACCCATGACGATGTGATCGACGTGCGTGCGCCGGGCGAACTCGACGATCGCGGTGGCCACGTCCGGCGCCTCCAGCACATGGAAGGTCAGCCGCCCGGTGCCCAGGTGCAGCGCCTGCGCGATCGGCCGCGCCCAGTGCTTCAGGCCAACGAGCTGCTTGACGTGCAGGCTCTGGCCCTGTGCGTCGGTCAGGTCGTCCATGGCGATGCGGTTGGTTTTCATCACTGCCACACACGCCAGCCGCGCCCCCGGCTCGGTCGCGACGATGCGCCGCACCGTCTCGCGCAGCAGGTCCAGCAGCGGCTCGGCCGCGTTTTCCACATCGACCGCGGCCAGGATGATCGGCGCCCGCTTGAGCTGGTCACCCACCGTGCCGCGCACCGAGGGCTCGGCGCCCAGGGCCGTGAACCAGCGCCGCCAGGTCTGCAGCTTGCTGGGCACGCTGTCGCGGGTGGCGCGCTCGGTCAGCGGCATCTGGTCGGGATGCAGCAGGTCGTGGGCGAGGTGCGCCGCGCTCGGGTGGCGCTGGTCGGCCTTGACTTCCAGGCAGCGCAGGATGACCTCCTGCAGCCACGGCGGACAGTCCGGGCGGTGGCGGCGCGGGGCGATCGGCTGCTGGTAAAGCCGCTCGCGCAGGCCGCGCACGCTGTCGGGCGAGCCGAAGGGGCGCTGGCCGGTGGTCAGGTGGTAGAGCATCACGCCGAGCGCGAACAGGTCCGAGCGTGGCTCGCTGCGCAGGAACTGCACCTGTTCGGGCGACATGTACGGCCCCGTGCCCATCGGCAGATTGAACTCCTCGTCGAGCAGGTCCGGCAGGTGGTCATGCCGGCTCAGGCCGAAGTCGACCAGCACCGCCTTGCCGTCCGGGCGGAACAGGATGTTGCTCGGTTTGATGTCGAGGTGGATGACGTGCTGGCGGTGCAGATCGTGCAGCGCGATCGCCACCCGCGCCCCGATGCGCACCACTTCGTCGATCGGCAGCGGCGGGCCGTCCAGCTTCGGGCGCAGCGAGTCGCCGGCGATGTGCTCCATCACGATATAGGGCCGGGTCGCGAAATCCCCCTTGGCGATGAAGCGCGGCACGTGCACGCCCTTGAGCATCGGCAGGATCATCATCTCGACCTCGAAGCCGACGATGGTCGCGGGATCCTCGCCGCCCTTGATGCGCGGCACCTTCATCAGCATCGGCCCGAGGTGTTCCGGATGGGTGACGCGCCACAGGCTGGCCATGCCGCCCTGGTGCAGCCGTTCCTCCAGCAGAAAGCCGTCGACGATCTCGCCGGCCGAGAAATTCACCATGCCGCCGCCCATCTCAAGTCCCCTGGTGCAGCCGGTCGCCCAGCGCGCGCGGCAGGCCGGCGGCGATGATCTTGGCGGCGGTGGCGTCGTGGTCGTAGGGCACGCGGTGGAAGGTCAGCGTCAGCCGCGCCAGATCGAACATCGCCCAGCTTGCGGCCGGATTGCCGTCACGCGGCTGGCCGCAGGATCCAGGCAGCGCCAGCCACTGCCGATGCCCCGGCACCGGCACCGCGACGCCGGGCACGGGCGTGAAGTTGGCGATCTTGCCGGTGCTGGAGAGGTGGTAGAGGGCGGGCTGGTGGACGTGGCCGCAGAAGGTGTGGCGCGCCTCGGTGGCCATCATGCTGCGCACGGCCTCGTTGCGGCCAAGGATGTAGTCCCAGGCGGGCGGTGCGTAGGCGTTGGCGTGGACGAACAGGCAGCCCAGGTCTTCGCGCATGTAGGGCAGCGCGCCAAGGAAATCGAGCTGGACGGGCGTGAGCTGCGAGCGGGTCCACTCGACGGCGCGGCGGGCGTCCTCGACCAAGTGGTCGCTCGGGCCGCGGGCGACGGCTTCGTCGTGGTTGCCGCGCACGGCGATCGCCCCCTGTGACACGAGGTCACGCACCTGCTCCACCACCCATGCCGGATCCGCGCCGTAGCCCACGAAATCGCCGAGGAAGGCGAGCCGGTCGGCGCCATGCAGGTGCGCCTGTTCGAGGCAGGCTTCGAAGGCTTCGCGGTTGGCGTGGATGTCGGTGATGAGGGCGAGTTTCATGGGGTCCGTCTCGTGTTGTGTACATGCGCCGAGCGTGAAAACTGTAACGCATCCCCCCACCCTAAAATCACGCTCGTCTTATCGACTCCCTTCCGCAATGACCCACCTGCAATCGCCCGCTGACCAGATCGACAGTCTCGCTCCCAAGCGATGCGATGTGCTGATCATCGGCGGTGGTCCAGCCGGTTCCACGCTCGCCACCCTGCTCGCGCGCCAAGGCCGCAGCGTCACCGTGATCGAGAAGGCGCATCACCCCCGCTTCCACATCGGCGAATCGCTGCTCCCGGCGAACGTCTCGCTGTTCGATGATCTGGGCGTGCGCGCCGAGGTCGAGGCGATCGGCATGCCGAAATGGGGCGTCGAGTTCGTGTCGCAGAACCACGCGCACCGCAGCTACCTGGAGTTCGGCGACGCGCTGGACAAGTCGATGCCGTATGCGTGGCAGGTGCGCCGTGCCGATCTCGACGAGATCCTGTTTCGCAACGCCGCAAAGGCCGGCGCGACGGCGCTGGAAGGCCACCGCGCCCGCCAGGTCGAGTTCGACGGCGACGGCGCCAACGTCGAGATCGAATCCGACGCCGGTACGCGGCAAACCTGGCGCTGCCGCTATGTCGTCGATGCCACCGGGCGCGACACGCTGCTGGCGAACAAGTTCAAGTCGAAGCAGAAGCATCCGGACCACGCGAGTTCAGCGCTCTACGGCCACTTCACGAACGCCCGCCGCCTCGAAGGCAAGCAGGAAGGCAACATCACGATCCTGTGGTTCGCGCATGGCTGGTTCTGGTTCATCCCGCTCGCGGATGGCACCACCAGCGTCGGCGCCGTCTGCTGGCCACACTACCTGAAATCGCGCGACAAGCCCTTGCCCGCTTTCTTCCATGACACGATCGCCCTGTGCCCGGAACTGGCGGACCGGCTGAAAGATGCGACGCTGATCGACGATCAGGTCCACGCCACCGGCAACTACTCGTACACCGGCAACCACTGCACCGGCGAACGCTACGCCCTGCTCGGCGACGCCTTCGCCTTCATCGACCCGGTGTTCTCCTCGGGTGTCTACCTCGCGATGCAGAGCGCCTATGCCGCCTTGCCGCTCGTGGAAGCCACACTCGACAAACACCCCTCGGCCTGCACCGTCGAGCGCGCCGCCTTCGAGACCTTCATGCGCGCCGGGCCGAAGGAGTTCAGCTGGTTCATCTTCCGCGTCACCAACCCGACGATGCGCGAGTTCTTCATGGCGCCGCAGAATCCGCTGCGGATGAAGGAGGCGCTGCTGACGGTGCTGGCCGGCGACATCTACGGCGCCACACGCTTCCGCGGCCCGCTGAACGCGTTCAAGAGCCTGTACTGGCTGGTCTCGCTGGCGCACCCCCTGCGCACCTGGCGGGCCTGGCGGCAGCGGCGGCACCACCTCCGCGATGCCGAGGCGGCCACCGCGTGAGCCTGCTGTTCGAACGTCGGACCCACCACGCCGACCTGCCCCGCGCCGCGGGCGTCCACGTGCTCGGCCAGCGCCACCTGTTCCCCGGCGCAGGCGCGGGCGCGGGCGGTCTGCCGCCACTGCTGCGTCCGGCGCAAACCGTCACGGAACGCTGGATCAGCACCCACCCGGTCCGCACGGGCGAGACCGGGCTGATCCGCCACAGTGACGACGGCCTGTGGCTCTACGGCGAAGCCAGTCTCCCGGTGCCCGCTACCGGCACGGCGCTGCAGGCGATGACCCACCAGCTCTACGCCGACCTGTTCCGCACGCTGCACGCACACGGCGGGCGCCATCTGCTCAAGCTCTGGAACTACCTGCCCCGGCTGAATGCCGCGCTGGACGGACTGGAGGTCTACCGCCACTTCAACATCGGGCGCCAGCAGGCGTTTCTGGACGCGGGCGCCGCGGCCTTCGACGGCGCGCCAGCCGCCTGTGCGCTGGGCACCGCGGGCGGGCCGATGACGCTGGCCTTTCTGGCCGGCCCGCAGGCGCCGCGCCCGGTCGAAAACCCGCGCCAGACCAGCGCCTACCACTACCCCGCCACCTACGGCCCGCGCAGCCCGACCTTCTCGCGCGCGGCGCTGGTCACGCTGGCGCCGGGGCACGAGATGCTGTTCGTCTCGGGCACGGCCAGCATCGTCGGCCATGCCTCCGTCCACCCCGGCGACGTCGTGCAGCAGACCGAAGAGACGCTGCGCAACCTGCGTGCCGTGCTCGACGCGGCACACGACCAAACTCCAGCTCGCTTCGCGCTGGCGCAATGCGCGCACACCGTCTACGTGCGCCACGCCGCCGATCTGGACGCCGTGCGCACGGTGTTCGCGCAGGCGGTGGGCGCCGACTCGCCGGCCGCGCGCGGGGCGGTCTATCTGCAGGCCGATGTCTGCCGCAGCGAACTGCTCGTCGAGATCGAATGCCACGGAGATGCGCCCCGATGAACGACGCCCACCACCTGCGGGCCTGGCTCGCACTGACCTCGGCACTCGCCGCGGCGCTGGCCGCCCTGCCCGTCCGGGCCGAATCGGACCAGGGCGGACCTCGCCGGCCCCTGTGGGAGCTGGGCGTGGGCGCCGCGGCGGTGCAGTTGCCGGACTACGTCGGCGCCGACGTATCGCACCACTACCGGCTGCCACTGCCCTTCTTCGTCTACCGCGGCCAGTGGCTGCGCGCGGACCGCGAGGGCGCGCGCGCCGTGTTGATCGACACGCCGGACTGGGCGCTGAACCTGAGCGCCCACGCCTCCGCGCCGGTGCGCAACCACGACAATCCGGCCCGGCTCGGCATGGCCGACCTGCCAGCGACACTCGAACTCGGCCCCAAGCTCAGTGCGTCGGTCTGGAAGGCCGCGGACGGATCGGCCCGACTCGATGCGTCCCTGCCGCTGCGCGCGGTCATCGGCCTGAAACGCGGGGCACCGGTGCTCGGCACCGTGCTGACCCCGACACTGAATCTGGACCTGCCGCGCTGGTCGTCCGGCTGGAACCTGGGCCTGCAAGTTGGCCCGAAATGGGGCTCGCAGCGGCTGCACGGCCATTTCTACGGCGTGTCGGCGGTGGATGCGACAGCCTCGCGCCCCACCTACACCGCCCGCAGCGGCTACGCTGGCTGGCAGGCCGTGGCGGCGGTGTCGCAGCGGTTCGACCGCACCTGGGTCGGTGCGTTCGTGCGCCATGAGCGGCTGGAGGGAGCCGCGTTTGCCGACAGCCCGCTGGTGCGTCAGCGCCAGGCGGTGTCGGCGGGTGTGGCCGTGGTCTGGGTATTGGCCCGCTCCGATGAAGAAGCGCGTTCAGATGACTGAGCCGCGACGCCCTCCCCATTGGCTGGTCCGCCTGCTGGTCACACCGTGGCTGCTGGTGATGCTGTGCTGGCTCGGCGTGATCTCGCTGGCCTGGAACCTGGTGGCGGTGGTGCTGTACCCGCTGCTGCCCGAAGCGCGCGGCCGGGCGGTCGGGCAATCCGGCGTGTCGTGGGTCTACCGGATCTTCTGGGCCAGCGCACGCCTGGGCGGCCTGCTGCGCATCGACAACGCGGCGCTGGCGGTGCTGCGCGACGAGCCGGGCGGGCTGATCATCGCGGCGAACCACCCGAGCCTGCTCGACGCGCTGATCATCATCGCCCGCGTGCCGCGCACGGTGTGCATCATGAAAGCATCGCTGATGAACAACGTGTTCCTCGGCGCCGGCTCGCGGCTGGCGCGCTACATCGCCAACGACTCGCCGCGGCAGATGATCCGCGGCGCCGTCGAGCGGCTGAAGGCGGGCGACCACCTCGTCCTCTTCCCCGAGGGAACGCGCAGCCCCTCGCCAACGCAGATCCACCCGCTGCTGCCCGGCATCACGCTGATGGCGCAACGGGCGGGTGTGCCGATCCAGACGGTGCTGATCGAGACCGACTCGCCCTACGCCAGCAAGGGCTGGCCGCTGTGGCGCCTGCCACCGCTGCCGATGGTGTTCCGCGTGCGGCTGGGCGAGCGTTTCGCGCCCGAACCGGGCACCGACCACGAAGCCCTGCGCCAGCGGCTGGAAACCTATTTCACCCAGGAACTCGCGCCGTGACCTCCTCCCAGCCGACGCCCACGCGTTCACCCACCCACGCGGTGGTCATCCCCAGCTACAACACCGGCGCCAAGGTCTACGACACCGTGCGCGAGGCCCGCGCGCAGTGGGCGCCGGTCTGGGTCGTGGTCGATGGCAGCGACGACGGCACCGCCGACGGCCTGCGCGCGATGGCTGCGCAGGACGCACAGCTCCACCTGATCGTGCTGCCCGAGAACCGCGGCAAGGGCGCGGCCGTGCTGACCGGCCTGCTCGCCGCCCGTGACGCCGGAATCACCCACGCCCTGACGATGGACTCCGACGGCCAGCACCCGGCCGATCTGATTCCCGCGTTCATGCAGCGCTCGCAGGCGCAGCCGGACGCGATGGTGCTGGGCAAACCGGTGTTCGACGCCTCGGCGCCACTGCTGCGCGTGCGCGGACGGCGCATCTCCAATGGCTGGACCGATCTGGAAACGCTGGGCGCCGGCATCGGCGACTCGCTCTACGGTTTCCGCGTCTACCCGGTCGCCGAGCTGATCGCGGTGATGCACCGCCAGCCGTGGATGCGGCGCTTCGACTTCGACACCGAGGCGGTGGTGCGGCTGGCGTGGCGCGGCGTGGCGCCGATCAATGTGGATGCGCCGGTGAAATACCTGCGCCCGGAGGACGGCGGGGTCTCGCACTTCCACTATGTGCGCGACAACGCGCTGCTGACCTGGATGCACAGCCGGCTGATGCTGGAATTCGTGCTGCGCCTGCCGTGGCTGGTGGCTCGCCGGCTGAGACGGCGTCCGCCATTCCACCTGCTCGGACCTTGAGCAGGCACTCCGTGGTCCCGCATCGTTCCAGATACCGAATTGCGGGAATCTTTCAGGTGCGCTGCTGGTCAGGTCTGCGCCCGATGGGCACACTGGCAGCCCACCTACCCAAGAGGTCCGAATGAGCCGAGACACTGCCGATTCCTCCCGCCGACGCGTTCTGGCCGCCGCCGCGCTTGCCCCGCTGCTGCCAGCGCTGGGCGCGCTGGGCGGCTGCGCATCGGCCCCGCTGTCGCCGATAGAGGCGAAGGAAACCACCGATCCGTCCGCGCTGGCGCTGTTCAACGACTGTGCCGCCGCACACGGCCTGCCCGCCTGGCGCCGGGTGAAAGACCTCAACGTCAGCTACACGGGCGAGTGGCGTGCGCTGATCGGCCGCATCCAGCCAGAACTCACCGACACGCGCTTTCGCGGCAGCTCGCAGGAGCGGCTGCTGCCGGCCGAGGGCCTGATCGCCCAGACCCACGTCGGCCCGAGCGGCCACAAGCAGGTCGTGCGCCGGATGGGCCAGGATGCGGGCACCGGCGACGTGCAGGTCTGGTACAACGGCCGCCCCACCACGGACGAGCCGCTGCGCCACGCCTCGGCGCTGGTGGCCGATGGCTACCGGCTCTTCCTGCTCGGCCCGCTGGCGCTGGTCGACCGGCCGCACGTGATGAAGCTGGCCGGGCTGGAGCAGGTGGGCGATTACGCCTGCGAGCGGCTGATGGTGCGGCTGGCGCCGGGGCTGGGCTTCTCGCCGGTGGAGCAGCTCGTGCTCTGCATCGACCGGCGCACCCGGCTGATGCGGCGCGTGCGCTTCACGCTGGAAGGGCTGGAGTCCACGCGCGGCGCGGTCGCCGAGGTGGATGTGTCGGATTTCCAGAACATCCAGGGCGTCGAGTGGCCGACCCGCTTCCAGGAGCGCCTGCGCAAGCCCATCCCGCACCTGCCGGTGCACGACTTTCAGCTCACGGGCCTGGACATCAACCGCGGCTGGAGCGCCGCGGACATCACCGGTTCGCAGTTTGCAGGGGTGGCAAAAACGGCTGCGAAGGCGCTGCCGGGGAGCAATCCGGTCCTGAGCTGAGCGGCGTTCAGACCATCCCGCCGTTGACCGAAATCACCTGCCCGCTGATGTAGCCGGCGTCCGGCCCGGCGAGGAAGGCGACCAGCGCAGCGACTTCATCGGGCGTGCCGGCGCGCTTGGCCGGCACCAGCTGGGCGATGGCCTTGGCGTCGAAGGCGGCGTCCGCCATCGCCGAGGCGATGATGCCGGGCGCGACCACGTTGACCGTGATGCCGCGGCTGGCCAGCTCCATCGACAGCGCCTTGCTCGCCGAGTGCAGCGCGCCCTTGGCGGCGGCGTAGTTGACCTGCCCGCGGTTGCCCGCCACGGCCGCGACCGAGCTGAGGCTGATGATGCGGCCCCAGCGGGTGCGGATCATGGGCATCGTCAGCGGCTGGGTGACATGGAAAAAGCCGTTCAGCGAGACGTCGATCACCCGGTGCCACTGCTCGGCGCGCATGCCGGGGAACACCGCGTCGTCGTGGATGCCGGCGTTGTTGACCAGCACCTGGACCGGACCGGCCTCCAGCAGCGCGGTCAGCGCGGCGAGGCTGCCTGCGGCGTCGGTGACATCGAAGGCCACCGCTTCGGCCGAGCCACCGTCCGCACGGATCTGCGCGGCCACGGCCTCGGCTTCCGACAGGCGGGTGTTGGCGTGGGCGATGACGTGCAAGCCGTCGCGGGCCAGCCGCTGCGCAATGGCGCGGCCGAGGTCGCCGCTGGCGCCGGTGACGAGGGCTCGTTTCATGGGAAAGACTCGGGTTCGGGTTCGGGTTCGGGTTCGAGGACGACCGTCAGCCGGCCCTCGGCGACGGGCTGGCCGCCGTGCGTGACGGTGAAGGCGTAGAGCCACTGGCGCGTGTCGCCCGCCTGGCGCTCGGCGGTGATGGTCAGCGGGCCGGGCAGATCGTCGAGGCGCAGCCGGTGGAACTGCACCGCGCGCGCACTGGCGAGCATGCCGCCCCGCACGCCCGCGCCTGCGCCGGACGCCGATGCGGTCAACCCGCCATGCAGCGCGGCGGCTTGCGCTGCGTATTCGATGGCGGCGGGCGCGAGCAGGCCA
This sequence comes from Sphaerotilus sp., assembly GCF_031429695.1. Lineage (GTDB taxonomy): Bacteria > Pseudomonadota > Gammaproteobacteria > Burkholderiales > Burkholderiaceae_C > Sphaerotilus. The sequence continues at coordinate 12,530 of NZ_JANPAB010000051.1, read as the reverse complement.
CCCGCGCTGCGCAGTGGATGGTCGGGTGCGGTGTGGCCGGTGGCGGTGCAGCGGATCGTCGCCGCGTCCCAGGCCTGCAGCGTGTCGAGCAGCGACATGCGGCCGGCGTGCGGCACCAGCGCGCGGATGCCGGCCGCGTCCAGCAGCGGCGCCGCGGCCGCGGTCATGCCGGCACCACCTCGATCACCAGCACCAGTGGCGCCGCCGCGGCGATCACCACCGTGGCCGCTTCGCCCCGGGCGAGCGCTTCGAGCAGCGGCAGCGCCCGCGCCGCAGGGATCTGCTGGCGCAGCGTCTCCAGCGCGGCCTCGCGGCACGGCGTTTCCGGCGGCGCCTGGTCGGCCGGACACAGCACCACGCGCAAGGTGGCTCCGGTCGCGGGCGGGAGCCCGGGCGCGGGCACGGGCGCCAGGACCAGCGCCACGCCCAGCGTGTCGGGCAGGCGGCGCAGCGTGTGCAGCGGCTCGGGGTACGGCGTGTCGCTGGCCACCAGCAACAGCGGCGCGCTTGCGGCGTGCACCTGCGTCAGCGCGGCAATCAGGCCGGCGCCGAAGCTGGCGTCGAAGGCGCACAGGCTGGTCGAGGCGGCGCGGCTGCCCACGGCGATGTGCCAGTAGCCCGCGGGCGCGTTGTGGACCGAGTTGGTGAAGCGGGTCGGCGACACCAGCCGGTCGGCGGGGTTCGGGCTGGCGAGCGTCTCGCACAGCGTGTGGCAGTTGGCACCGTCGCCGCTGGACGAGGTGAAGACGCTGCCGAGGGTCTGCGGATCGACTCCCGCATCGGCACAGGCGGCGTCGGCCACCGACATCGCGGTCTTGATCGCGGTCCCTGCACGGCGGCGCTCGGCGGCCGGCAGCCGCTGCGACGGCGGAACCACCGAGGCCGCCGGAGCGTACGCCGCATGGCCCTGCAGCACCGCCTGCGCCGCCGACCACGACACCAGCCCCGGCCCGACCAGGCCGACGCCCTGCACCACGACGGAAAGGGTGGCCACCGCCATCACGCCGCCCCCAGCACGAGGCTCGCGTTCGAACCGCCGAAGCCGAACGAGTTGCTCAGCACCCGCTGCAGCGGCGCCAGCCGGTTCTCGGTCAGGTAAGCCGCGTGCAGGGCCGGATCGCGCGTGCGCAGGTTCAGCCCGCCCGGCATCCGCCCGTCGCGCAGCGCCAGCAGCGACAGCACCGCCTCGACGCCGCCCGCCGCGCCCAGCGTGTGGCCCGTGGCGCCTTTGGTGGAGCTGCAGGGCACGGTCGCCCCGAAGACGGCGCGCACGGCCTGGTCCTCGGCGGCGTCGTTGTTCGGCGTGGCGGTGCCATGCAGGTTGATGTAGTCGATCTGCGCGGGCACGAGGCCCGCTTCGGCCAGCGCCTGGCGCATCGCGGCGATGGCACCGAGGCCTTCGGGGTGGGGTGAACTCATGTGGTGACCGTCGTTGCTCTCGCCGACGCCGAGCAGGTGGCCGGCCGGCGCCTGGCCCGGCACCGCCTCGCGCTGCAGCAGCGCGAACGCCGCCGCCTCGCCCAGCGAGAGGCCGCTGCGCCCGGCATCCCAGGGGCGGCAGATCTCCGGCGACAGCAGTTCGAGCGAATGGAAACCGTACAGCGTCGTCAGGCACAGGCTGTCCACGCCGCCGACGACGGCGGCATCGGCCCAGCCGGCGTCGATCAGCCGCGCCGCGTCGCCGAAGACCTTGGCGCTCGACGAGCAAGCGGTGGAGACGACCCAGGCCGGCCCGGTGACACCCAGCACGGTGCGGACGAAGTCGGCCAGCGCGCAGGTGTTGTGCGTCTGCGCGTAGTGGAAATCGGCCGGCAGCGCGCCATCGGCGCCGCGGTGGCGGTAGGCCAGTTCGGTGTCGAGGATGCCGGAGGTGCTGGTGCCGAGCAGCACGGCCACGCGGTGGGCTCCCCAGCGGGCCCGGGCTGCCGCCACGGCCTGGACGAAGCCGTCCTGCTGCAGCCCGAGCCAGGCGAGGCGGTGGTTGCGGCAGTCGAAGTCGGACAGGCCGGCAGGCAAGGCCACGGCGTCCAGCCCGTCGACGGCGCCGATCCAGCCGGGCAGCGTCACGTCGCCGAAGACACAGGGCTGCAGGCCGGAGCGGCCGGCAGCCACCGCGTCGGCATGGGCCGCGCAGCCGGCGCCGAGCGCGGTGGTGAGCGTGGCGTGGGTGATGGGCAAGGGCCCCCTGGGCAACGGCGTCATGCGGCCGCCCCTTCGCGGCGTTGCGCCACCAGCAGCACGTTGGCAAACAGCGTGCCCTGGCTCATCGGCCGCGCCTCGACCTGCAGGCCCAGCGCGCGCAGCCGCTCGGTCCACGCCGACACCGGGCGGCCCTGCACCGGGGGTGCGCCCCGCCGCAGGCCGCTCACGACCCGGTCGACCCAGCGGCTGACAGCGTATCCCCGCCGCGCCTCGGCGTCACCCACCCGCAGCAGCAGCCGCCCGCCAGGCGCGAGCGCCGCACAGGCCCGCGCCAGCACGGCCTCCTGCGCCGCGGCCGGCAGGTAGTGCAGCACGTCGAGGAGCACCACCGTGTCCGACGCCGGAAAGTCCTGCGTCCGCACATCCCCGCAGACGATCGCCGCACCCGAGGACGCGCCCAGCGCCACGCGTGCACGCTCGGCGTCCCGCGCCTGCAGCTCGATGCCGGTGTAGCGCACGGGTCCGCAGGCCTGCAGCAGACTGCCCAGCAGGCCTTGGCCGCAGCCCAGGTCGAGCACCCGCGCCCCCGCAGGCACGAGACCCGCCTCGACCAGATGGCGGAACACCGGGTCCAGCCCCAGCTTGCCACGCGCGAAATGCCAGGCGTAGCGGCCGGCGGGTCGGTACGGCGCGCTGGCGCGGTCCAGCAGGGCGCGCCAGGCGAGGTCATCGGCGGGCAGCCTCGGCAAGGGAATCGACATCGTGTTCATGGGGTGGTTCGCAGCGCCTCGGGGACGGTCACCGGCCGCAGCCCGGCCTGCCGGACCATGTCCAGCAGCGCCGGCAGCACGGCCAGGATCACCGCACGGCCATCGGGCAGACGGGCGGCGTGGCCATCGTGCAGCAAGAGGATGTCGCCGGCCGCCAGCCCGCGGGTCAGGCGGGCGAGCACCTGCTGCGGATCGGCGGTGCGGGTGTCGTAGGCGCGGCGGGTCCAGCTCGTCAGCGTCAGGCCCAGGCGGTGCAGCACGGGCGCGAGGAAGGGATTGCGCAGGCCGGCCGGGGCGCGGAACAGCGTCGGCGCCTCGCCGGTCAGCGTGGTGAAGGTGGACTGGGCGGCTTCCAGCTCGCGGGCGAAGCCGCGCGGGCCGAGCAGCGAGAAGGTGTGGCGGTGGTGCTGGCTGTGGTTCTGCACGCTGTGGCCGCGGCGGCGGATCTCGTGCAGCAGCGCGGGGTGCGCCGCCGCGCGGTCGGCGATGCAGAAGAAGGTGGCCTTCGCACCCGCCGCGTCCAGCTGGTCGAGCACGGCGGGCGTGACCTCGGGGTCGGGGCCGTCGTCGATGGTCAGCGCCACCTCGCGCCGCGCGACCGCCTCGGGCGGCAGGCGCAGCAGGTTGGTGCCGAGCGCGGTCGAGCGTGGCCAGAGTCCGCAGGCGGTGAGCACCCCATGGTTCAGCACCAGCGCCGCCAGCACCCAGGGCCAGCGGGCGGGTGCGGTCAGCAGGAGCAGGACGGCGCCCAGGTGGAGGGCCGCGCTGGCTTGCAGCAGCGGCGGCAGCGGCCAGGGCGTCGGAGACATCGATGGCGATCGAGGCGGCGGCGGCATGACGGGCATGGACAGGGACGGGTCAGTGGGCACGCGCAGGGGTCTGCGGGTGGTCGATTCTCCCATGCCGCCCCTGCGCCGGCATGAAGGTGGCCGACAGGACCAGCGCCAGCAGCGCCCCCGGTGCCACCGCCTGCCCGACCGCCGCCAGTGCCGGCACCGAGGCCGTGGCGAGCAGGCCGAACGAGACGACGGTGGTCACGTTGGCCATCAGCAGCGAGGCCAGCGTGTCGGCGTCGGGACCATCGGCTGCGCCCAGGCCGGCCACCGCCTGCAGGTGGTCGAAGAACAGCGCGTAGTTCGACCCCACCGCGGCCACCAGCAGCAGCCCCACCAGGTGCAGGATGCCCAGCGCCTGCCCGGACAGCGTCAGCCCCGCCAGCACCAGCACCACGCTGGCCGCCAGCGGCAGCAGCACCCGCCCGAGCCGCCGCGCCGAGCGCAGGTGCCACGCCAGCAGCGCCACGACCGCCAGCGCGCCAAGACCGGCCTGCCAGCGCGCCTGCTGCAGGTAGTGGGCGTAGAGCGCGTCCAGCTCGGCGCCGATCTGCACGATGCGGGTCTCGGGCAGGTCGTGCAAGGCGGTGCGCAGCCGCGCCGCGTCCACGCCCTGCGCGCCGGGCGGGGCCTGCAGGTTCATCAGCACCGTCCACGGCTGCCCCGCACCGCCCGGGGTGAGCTGCGCCTGCACGGCGCTGGCCAGCGCGGGCGCTGCGGTCTTCAGATCGGCCAGCGTGACCGGAGCCAGTGGGCGCTGCCCCTGGACCTCGTCGATGAACGCGCCGAGCTTCGCGGCCGGCAGCGGCCCGCCCTCCGTGGCCTGCGCCAGCCGCTCACGCAGGACACCGGCCTCGGGCAGCGCGGCGCGGCGGACGAGCTGCGTCGCCGGACTCGGCAGCAGCCGCGCAGGCGAGTCGTAGCCCAGCAAGGCGCCCTGCGCCACCAGCGCATCGAGCCGGGCGCCGGCCTGTTCGGCGCGCTGCAGCGCGGTGGCCTCGTCCGGCGCCTCGATGGCGACCAGCGTGCCGGCTTCGGAGGCACCCAGGTCGGCGCGCAACGCAGCGTCCAGCGCCAGGGCGTCGGCCGGCACCGGGCTCAGCGCCGCGAGCGTGCCGCGCCAGGGCGACGGCAGCACCGCCAGCAGGCCGGCCGCGACCAGCGTCAACGACAGCAGCGGCCGGCGCCAGCGGGGCAAGGCCGCGCACAGCGTCGCCGTCATCCGCCCGAGCGCCACGCGCAGACCCTGCCCCGGGCTGCCCTGCGGCGCGAACACGGGCAGCAGGTAACGCGTGGTCAGCGCCGCCGCCACCAGTCCGCTCATCGAGAACACGCCCAGTTGCGCCAGCCCTGCGAAGCCCGAGAACGCCAGTGCCGCGAACCCCGCCAGCGAAGTCCACAACCCGAGCCGCACCGTCGGCCAGCGCGTGCGCTGCCACTGCGTGTGGCCGCCCGCACGGGCCTGCACGAGGTAGTAGATCGCGTAGTCGACCGCCTCGCCGATGAGCGTGGTGCCGAAGCCGAGTGTCATGCCGTGGATCTGCCCGAAGCCGAGGTCCACCGCGGCGATGCCCGCCAACACGCCACTGGCCACCGGTAAGAGCGCGATGCCCAGCGCCCGCAGCGAACCGAACGCCACCAGCAGCAGCACGACCATCGCCACCGTGCCGGCCGTGGCCAGACGCTCGACCTCGCCCTGGATGCGCGTGCGCGACGCGACACCGAACACGCCCGGCCCGCTCAGCTCCAGCGTCAGGCCCGGTGCGGTGGCCGCCAGTGCAGCGAAACGCCCGCGCACCAGCGCCTGCGCCTTCGCTTGCCCGTCCAGATCGCCACCGTCCGCACGCACCGTCGCCAGCAGCAGCGCCCGCGGCTGTTCGCGCGACACCCACACGCCGCCATCGCTGCGCGGCGCGTTCGCGGGCAGCATCGCCTCGGCCATGCGCACCGTCTCGCCGGTCGGGTCGCGCCAGAGCAGCGGCTTGAGTGGCACGCCGGCTGGCGTGCCCAGCAGCGCCACGGTGTCGGCGATGCCCTCGCGCAGGCCGTCCACCGTGAAACGCTCGGCGCTGACTGCAGGGCTGAACAGGTAGCGGTGGCGGAACAGGAACTCGCCAGTAGCAGCGTCCGCGGCGTGGTCGCCGTTGTGGACCGCCTCGAACAGGCCGCTGCCACGCAGCGCCTCGGCCAGCTGCAGCGAGGCCTCGGTCCGCTGCGCCGGCTCGCCGCCGCGCAGGCCGATCATCAGCACGCGCGCGGTCGCGCCGTTCTGCAGCTGCGCCATCAGCACACGCTGCTCGCCGGTTGGCGCCGCGGGCAGGAAGGCGGACAGGTCGGCCACGTAGGTCGCCCGCACGCAGCCCCACACCGCCAGCGCCATCAGCGCCAACCACCCCCACAGCGCCCGGGACCGCAGGCCGCTCACGGGCTGCGCTCGGCGGTCACCGGCTCGATCTGCATCACCGAGCGGTCGCCGTCGGTCATCGTGATCTGCACCTCGCGCAACTGGCCCTGCCGGCCGCTGACACGCACCTGCGCCACCTGCCCGCGCAGCCGGGCGTCGCGCGGCACGAGGTCCAGGCTCCAGCGCTCGGCGCCGCCGAGGAGCTGCGTGGTGAAGTAGCGCTCCAGCGTCTCGCGGTTGCCGGTGAGCGTGCCGCGGATCGCCTCGACGATGACGACCGCCTCGGGCACCGAGTCGAGCGTGGTCGAGCGGCTGCGGCTGCCCTGGCTCACCGTGAGCTGGTTGCCGACGACGGCCATGCGGTCGCGGCGCGGCTTGAGGGTCTCGCGGGTGAAGCTGTCGGGGGCGGCGAAGCTCAGGCGGCCGCTCGATTCGAGCGTCTGGTCGAGCTGGAAGACGGTGCGCTTCTCGGTGAAGGTGGCTTCGCCGGATTTCACCTGGGCGAGGCTGGCCATCAGCGCATCAAGGTCGAACGCCGCCGCCCGGCTCGGCGACACCAGTAGTGTCAGGCCCAGCACCAGCGCGCACAGCGTCGCCACCATCGCCCGCCGCCCAGAAGTCGAAGAAGTTGAACCAGTTGTACGGCGTCTCACGGCACAGATCCTCCAGTAGGCGCACATAGCGCGTCATCGCGTCGTGGATCGACGCGTCCAGCGCCGCCTGCGCGCCCGGACCGCGTGGCGGGCGCTGCGTGAAATCGGCCAGCGGCGCGAAGCGCAGCTCGTAGCGGCAGCCGCCATGGTAGAGCCCGGTCATGAACACCACGGGCCGCCGCAGCAGCGCCGCCAGCCGGAACGGCCCGTCCGAGAACGCCGCCGACTGTTCCAGGAAGTCGAAGCGCTGCGTGCGCGCCCGTTGCGCCGCCCCGGCGCCAGGCGGCGCGGCGAGCGTGCGGTCGGCCAGCAGACCGGCCACGCCGCCGCCGTCGAGCCATTCGCTCAGCGCCATCATCGCGTCGAGCCGGCCGAGGCCGATGACGTGCAGCGCCGCGTCCGGCGCGATGGCGCGCAGCGCGGCGTTGATCTGGCGCGCGTTGTCCTCGTACATCACCATCGCCACCCGCAGCCCGCGCCGCGCCTGCCCGAGCGCCCGCAGCGCCTCGAAGCTCCCCAGGTGCGCGCCGACCAGCAGCACGCCGCGGCCCTCCAGCAGCACGCGGTCCAGGTGCTCCACGCCGGTGGCCTGCACCTCGAACTGGTCGAACTGCCCGCGCAGCAGGTAGACCCGGTCGAGCACGGTCGCGGCGAAGTGGTGGACGTGGCGGTAGCGCTCGCTCCAGCGCGGCGCGCGGCCCAGCACCCGCGCCAGGTATGCCGACGAGGCCGTTGTCGCCGGGCCACCGAAGCACAGGAAGTACAACGAAATCGGGTGCAGCACCAGCCGCGACACCCGCCGCCCGAGCGTGGTGGCGACCCAGCGCATCACGCGCAGCGCCAGCAGGTTGCTGCGCTCGCGCTGGTGCGTCCAGTCAGCGGGGTCGGTCATCGGACGGCCGGGCTGGCGTCGAGCTGGCCCGTCGCCGCGAGCACGCCCGCCGCGTCGTCGCCCGGTGCGTGCTGGCGCACCTCGAAGCGCAGCCGGCCGCCGTCGCCAGGCGGCGTCCAGCAGACGTCCAGATCAGCGCCCGGCGGCACCGGCGCGACGAACTTGACGGCGCTCAGCCGCGGAACCTCACCGAGCCAGGCCGCCGCCTCGGGATCGGCCCGCAGCACCTCGAAGACCTGGGCGAGCAGCACGACCCCCGGCAGCAGCGGCCGACCGGGGAAATGCCCGTCGAAAGCGGGATGGTCCCGCGGCACGGCCACACGCACGCAGCGCGGCTCAACCACCGGAGCGCCCCTGCGACGCCAGCAGCGCTTCGGCCAGCGCCGCCAGCCGCGCCGCCGGCAGCTTGCCCGTCCCGTCCCGCGGCAGCGACTCGACACGCAGCACCTGCCGCGGCAGGAAGGCCGCGTCCACCCGCTGCCGCAGCGCCGCCAGCAGCGCCTCGCGCGTCAGCTCCGGCGCGACGACCAGCGCGACCAGCCGCACGACGGACTCGTCGCCCGTGTCCGGCGGCAGCCAGAAGGCGCCGTCCTGCACGCCGGCGATGCTGTTGAGGTGGTGGTTCAGGTGCGCCAGCGAACTGCGCTTGCCGGCGACGTTGATCAGGTCGTTCGAGCGGCCGAGCAGCCGGAAGCGTGTCGGTGACAGCACCTCCAGCACGTCCGCCAGCGGCGTCGGCACCGGCACGTGCCCGCCGCGCACCACCACCTGTTCGCCGTCGCCCGACAGCATCAGGCCGTCGAAGGTGCGCCACTCGGGGCCGTCGGTGGTGCGCCGGGTGGCGACCTGACCGGCTTCGGTGCAACCGTAGATCTCGACCAGCGGCCCGCCCAGCGCGGCCTCGGCACGCGCAGCCAGCTGTGGCGACAGCGGCGCGGTGGCAGACAACGTCAGGTCGACCGGCGGCAGCGCCAACCCGGATTCGACCAGCGTCTTCAGGTGGAACGGCGTCGTCACCAGCACCCGCGGCCGCGGCACGCTGGCCAGCGTTTGCACGATGTCACCCGGAAAGAACGGCCGCTCCGCCGCGAACGCCGCCCCGCCCAGCAGCGCCAGCAACACGGTCGACTCGAAGCCGTACATGTGGTGCGCCGGCACCGTACCGACGAGGGTCACGCCCTGCAGATCGGTCCGTCCCAGTGCCTCGGCCAGCCGAGCCGCCTCGGCGCAGAGGTTGGTGTTCAGCAGATCCCAGCGCTTGCCATGCGGCATCGGCGCGCCGGTCGAGCCCGAGGTCAGCACCTGCGCCGCCTCGTGGTCGCCCGCGATCCGCGGCACCCGCACGCTTCCGTCATTCCCGCGCACGCGGGAACCCACGCCCGCCACCGACCCTGCCGACTCCACCAGCCGCACCACCGGCAACCCGATCGCCGGCGCCTCGTCATCCGCCAGCACATAGGCCTGCGGAAACAGCCTGCGCAGCCGCTCGACCATGTCCGGCGTGTGGTTCGGCGGCATCAGCCCCGCCTGCCCGCGCACCAGCGCCGCGCCCAGCGCCAGCGCGAAGCGGTAGCGGTCGCCGGTCATCGCCAGCACCGGTCCGCCCTCGGGCAAGGTCGCAGCCAAGGCGGCGACATCGCGCAGGTACTGTGCCCGCGCGATCGGCTGGCCGTAGCGCCAGGCCAGCGGCGTGTCGATGCCCGGCCCGTCGGCCAGCAGCGGGAAGGTGGTGGTGGTGTCCGAGTCGCTCATGGGCGGGACCGCCGGTCCGCCTGGTGCAGACGCCAGGCACGCGCCGCCGCGGTGAAGCCCACACGCTCGAATTCCGGGTGCAGCCGGTAGCGCAGCCCGTATTCGCCGACGAACATCGCCAGCGTCGCCACCGGCGTGATGGCGTTGACCAGCAACGACCACGCGTGCAGCTGCCCACCGAAGTACAGCCCCAGCGACACCGCCGCCATCGCCGCGAAGTACAGCACCCAGGCCAGCGTCACCTGCCGCGTGTAGTGCGCCATGGCCGGTGTCAGGTGGCCGTGCACGCGCTGCGCCAGCGTGGAAATCAGGGGCTGGTGGCCACGGCGCAGCGTGGTGGCGAACCACAGCGCCAGCGCGCCATGGACGCCCGCGTGCTGCGCGAGGAACACGCCCTGCACCAGCGGCGCGAAGGTGGACTGCGCCGCCCGCGTGATGAGCCAGTGCGAGCCCAGCGCGGTGCCGAGGGCCGCCAGCGCCAGCAGCAGGAGTCGCCCGCGCTTCGCCATGCGCGGCTCAGACCGTGCGGTGCGCGGCGATGTGGTCGGCCAGACTCGCCAGCGACGAGAAGATGCGCACGTTCTGCTCGTCGTCCGAGCGCAGCTGGAAACCATAGCGCTTGGAGACGACCAGCGCCACTTCGAGGATGTCGATCGAGTCGAGGCCGAGGCCTTCGCCGTAGAGCGGGGCCTGGGGATCGATGTCAGCCGCGGGGGTGTCGAGGTTGAGCGCATCGACCAGCAGTGCGGCAACTTCCTGAAGCAATGGGGTGTCGGCAGTGGTCATGTCGGCCTGTCCTGGTGGAAGCGCTGCGGTCAGAGGAAACCTGGATTTTACCAAACGCATCAGACTCGGCGGCGGTGCACGGCGCAGGCCGATTACCATCGGTCGAACTTCCATGCAATCCTGGGGACACTCCACCATGGCGCCACCGTCCACTCCGTCACGCGACGACCCTTCATCGCTCGTGCACCTGCCCCATGCGCCGCTGCCGGCGTACTACCGCAGCGGGGACGCGGGTGCCCGGGAGGCGTTCCTGCGCGCCACCTTCGACGACACCGCCGTCGACTACAACCGGCTGGAGAAGATCCTCGGCCTGGGCACCGGCTCGTGGTACCGCCGGCAGGCCCTGCAGCGCGCCGGGTTGGCCAAGGGCATGCAGGTGGTCGATGTCGGCATGGGCACCGGGCTGGTGTCGCGCGAGATCCTGAACATCACCGGCGAGCCGGACCGCCTCATCGGCGTCGATCCGAGCCCGGGGATGATGAAGGAGGCGCAGTTCGACACGCCGGTCGAGTGCCGCATCGGCCGTGCCGAGGCGATTCCCGTGCCGGACGCCAGCGCCGACTTCGTCGTGATGGGCTACGCGCTGCGCCACATCGCCGACTTTGCGGCGGCAGCGGCCGAGTTCCGCCGCGTGCTGAAACCCGGTGGCCGGCTGCTGATCCTGGAAATCACGCGCGCCGAAAGCCGCTGGGGCAATGCGCTGCTGAAGGCCTACATGCGCGGCGCCGTGCCGCTGATGGCGCGGCTGGTGTCGAAGGCCGAGGCCACGCCGATGCTCTGGCGCTACTACTGGGACACGATCGAGGCCTGCGTGCCGCCCGCCGAGGTGGTGCACACGCTGGCCGCGCACGGGCTGCTCGACGTGGAACGGCACGTCGAACTGGGCATCTTCTCGGAGTACCGGGCGCGCGGCTGAACCTCAGGCGGCGCAGGTCAGCACGGCGACCATCTCGTCGCTGTCGTCGATGCCCCGCTCGACAAAGCCGAAGCTGGCGTAGAAGCGCTGCGCCGCGGCGTTGTCCGGCAGGTAGGAAATGGTGATCTGGCGCACATCGCCGTCTGCACGGATCTCGTCGATCAGCTGCGCCAGCGCCTGGCGGCCGATGCCGCGGCCCTGGTGCTTCGCGTCGACCATGAAGCGCCAGATGCCGTATGCGCCGGGCTCGCCGCCGTCGACCGGGACGGCGTACATCATGAAGCCCACCAGCGTCTCGTCCGCATAGACGGCGCGGGTCTGGAGGTGGGGATAGAAGCTCGCCTGCGCGATCGAATAGCTGTTGCTCGCGAGGTAGTCCTCCTGGTGCGGGAGCAGCTCCAGATCGGTGATGTCCTCGAAGTTGTCGCGCGTGACGGCGCGCAGCGTGATGTTCATGGGAACTCGGTGGCGGGCGGCTCGAAATTGAACAGGGTACGGATGTTGCGGCACATGGTGGGCCGGATCGTACCGTCAGGTCGGTGGCAAGGCGCCACTGGCAGCGCTGAAGAGGGACAAGTCCAGCGGCCGGCTCTGGCCCAGCCACATCGCGAGGTCGCGGTGGTCGGCCAGTTCGTCGCCGGTGAGCGGGTGGACGAACACGGTCAGGCCGCTGCGGTGCACATTGAGCCAGGGCACCAGTTCGCCGAACAGCGCCGCACGGAACGCGAGCTGGCAGCTCCAGTCCGGGTGCGGCCCCACCGGTTGCGCATGCACCCGGCCCATTGCCAGCGGAAAGTGCCGGGCAGCCGCTTCGCACAGGGCGCGGGCCTGGTCCATCGTGTCCGCGCTGAAGTACACGTGGGCGTGGTAGCCCTTGATCGAAGGGATGGTGTCCATGTCTATGGTCTGGCCTTCTTCTCGGGGAGCAACTCGACGAATGCGGCGCACTGGTGCACCCATGCAGTCAGGTCCCGGTCCTCTTCAAGACCGGCCGGGTCAATGTACACGTAGCCACGCATCGGCTTGCCCGTGAAATCCATGGGCCGCACATGGGGCCGCGCCAGCGCTTCCTCGTGCGCATCAGGACCGACCCGGGCCATCAGGGTGGACTGGAGAATGCCGACGAACATTTTCCCGTCCAGCAGGAAGGCGAGTCCGCCGAACATGCGTTTCTCCGTGACGCCCGGGCGATCGCCGAGAACCTCTCGAACGCGCTGCGCGAGACCGGGATCAAAAGCCATCAGGGCTGTTCACTGCTGAAGCACCCCCGCATAGCCGAGCAGGCGGTCAAGCGAGAGGGCATTGCGCCAAAGCGCCTGGGCGATGTTGCGCTCGCCATTGCTGCGCAGCAGGTTCAGCGCGAGGTGGCGCAGACAGGCGAA
>NZ_JANPAB010000050.1:0-24476 GCF_031429695.1 Sphaerotilus sp. | reverse complement strand
CTCGTTCGTGGTCAAGCCCTGGACTTATGCGGAACAGCGCCTGAAGGTCGCTCCCGGCCACGTCGACCTGGCCAAGGACGATCTCGCGCGCTTCGAACGGGAACGCACCCACACGGCACAGGTCGTCGCCACCTTCAGCGACACGCCGCCGAGCGGCCTGCAACTGCGCCCGCCGGTGCCGGGCCCCCGCTCCAGTTCGTTCGGCCTGCGGCGCGTGTTCAACGGCCAGTCGCGCAACCCGCACAGCGGCATGGACATCGCTGCACCGACGGGTACCCCGGTCGTGGCCCCTGCCGCAGGGCGCGTGGCCGATGTCGGCGACTACTTCTTCAACGGCGGCACCGTCTGGCTCGACCACGGCGGCGGCTTGCTGACGATGTACTGCCACCTGTCGGCCGTGCATGTGAACGTCGGCGATCTCGTGCGCACTGGCGACCGGATTGCCGACGTCGGTGCCACCGGCCGCGTCACCGGGCCGCACCTGCACTGGTCGGTCAGCCTGAACCGGGCGATGGTGGATCCGGGGCTGTTCCTGGGGAACTGAACCGGGCTGCGGCATGATGCCGGGCCACCTGCTCCCGAGTTCGCCATGCCCTCGTCCACCCGCCTCGTCTACTCCACCGAAGCTGGCCGTGTCTGCCCCGATTGCAGCCAACCGGTGCTGCAGTGCGCCTGCAAGAGCCGCTCTGAAGTCTCGCAGTCGGCCGACGGCGTCGTCCGCGTTTCGCGTGAGACCAAGGGCCGTGCGGGCAAGGGCGTGACGCTGGTGAAGGGCCTCGGGCTGGAAGGCGACGCACTGGCCGCGCTCGCCAAGGCGCTCAAGGCGACCTGCGGCAGCGGCGGAACGGTGAAAGACGGCGTGGTCGAGGTCCAGGGCGACCACTGCGACAAGGTGATCGCCTGCCTCGCGGCCAAGGGCTGGAAGGTCAAGCGCGCCGGGGGCTGAGTCAGTCCAGCGGCGCCATCCCGTGCCGCCGCCGCGCCCGGCCACACGCGTCATCCCCGCGCCCCAGCGGCGCCAGCATCCCGAACTCCCGGCACGGTCCTGGCCGCCATTCGTAGATGCCGCAACCGGCTTGCACGCCGACGGTGCCGACCAGCGCAGCGCAGCGCGGACTGGCGTGGTCGGTGCCCCGCATGCGGGCCGTGCCGGCGGTGACGTCAACGGTCAGGCCGTCGGGCACGCAGCCGCCGCAGGATTGCAGCTCGTGTGTCGAGAAATCGACCCGGAAACTCGCGCAGCAGGCGCCGCAGCTCAGGCAGGGGTTGGAGGTGTCGCTCATCGTGGGCGGAACGATAGCGCAGCCCGCGGCGTCCCTGCCGACCGCGTCACTGGGTCGCCTGCACCTGCCGGCGGCGTTCGATGTAGCCGGGCTGCACGGCCCGGGTGTTGTCCGGGCAGGCGCTGGTGCTGTTGCAGGCCGCGGCGTCGACCGTGTAGAGGCGCAGGGTCTGCACCGCGCCGGTGGTGGTTTCGCCCTCGTTGTAGACCGTCGACGTGCAGCGCACCGTGACGCGCATGCCCGTGTCTGCCGTCAGGTCCAGTGTCTGGCTGGCGCCGCTGCAGGTGGTCCAGCTGCCTTTGAGCGCCTGGTAGAGCCCCCATTCGGTACCGGCGCGGGCAGCGGCCCAGGCCCGGGCGCCGAGGATGTCCTGCGCCGATCCCGTCTGGGTGGACTGGCCAAGCCGCACGATGGCTGCGGCCAGACTCGCCAGCACGACCAGCACGAAGATCGCTGCGATGGCACCGAAGCCTGCGGATGAACGGGGATGTGGCCGTTTCATGGCACGTTCGACACATGGGCGCCCACGACCAGCGACACGCTTTCGTTGCGCCGGGTCAGGTCGAGCTGGAGGTAGACGAAACCGTTCTGCTGCGTGGCACCCTGGTTGGGGTCATAGGTGATCGTGCAGCGGCTCAGGCCCGTGAGCACGGTCTGGCCGCCCGCGACCGACGGACAGGCGCTCGGGTAGCTGGCGTTGAAGCCGTAGCCGGACAGGCGCACCAGGGTGCCGCGGGCAGTGCCGCTGGCGTCGAGCGTGCCGTCGGCGCCGCTGCAGACGTAGAAGACCGCCTGCTGGCTGGCGCTGACGACGCTGAAGCGCCCACCGTCGTAGCCGAGCGGGAATTGGGTGGGCGTCAGGCTCAGGCGGTGCAGACCGAAGGCGGGCGCCGGGGTGGTGATGGCGGTCAGCGCGGCGCGGCTGGCGCCGCTGTAGACGTCGTTGGGCGACTGGTTGCCGATGACCAGCCAGTCGCCGACCGCCGGCAGCGTGGACAGCGGCGTGAGCACGTCGAGCGTGCTGGTCAGTGCGGTGGTGTCGAGCGGGGCGGAGCAGGTGGCCGATGGGGTACAGCCGGGGCCGCTGTCATTGGCGGTGTCGGCCGCCATGCGCAAACGCCCGCCCGCCAGCGTGGGCACCATCTCGACACACTGGCTGGACGGACTGCGCATGGAGTTCGGCACCGCCAGCCGCACGTCGCCCACCAGCCGGCGCAGCGCGGCGTCCGCCTGGGCCGAGAGATCGGCGCGGTTGCGGGTGGCGAGGTAGCTGTCGAAGGCCGGGCGGAAGAACACGGTGAGCGACGCGGCCATGACGCCACCGATGACGATCACCAGCACCAGCTCCAGCAGCGTGAACCCCCGGTCAGCTCGCATAGTCCAGCCGCCAGCCGGTGAGCGTGAGCTGGTCACTGCCGCGGCGGACCGTCACGTCGATGCGCCGCGCCGCCGACACGCCGCCCAGCGTGGCGGCGGTCACCGAGACGCTGACCGAGTAGCCCGCCAGGGCGCTGATGGGCACACCATCGATGGTGCAGACCTGGTTGGTGGTGGCGTAGCCGTGGTAGTCGAGCAGGTCGTTCCAGGTGTTGCGCGCACAGCCGCCGGGCGCGGCGTTGGTGGCGGTGGCATAGGGCTTGAGCTGGATCTCTTCGAGCATCTCTTCGGCGATGGCCAGCAACTGCTTGCGGACCACCGGGTCCGAGGAGCCACGGGTCACGGTCGAAAACGCCAGCATCACCCCCGCCAGCCCCACACCGATGATCAGGATGGCGATCACCAGCTCGATCAGCGTCATGCCGCGTGTCTGTCGCTTACTCGACATGGCCCGTCTCCCCGAGCAGCGTGATGGCGGTCTGGCCGGTGATGCTGATCTGCCAGGCGCCGGTGCTGGCCCCCGCGGCATCCACGGTGGCACGGCCGGTGGGCTGGAAGTACACGGTGCCGGCCGGACTGAGGCTGGTGGTGGTGCCGCTGCCGGTGGCGTAGGTGCTCTGGCCGTCGGGGCCGACGAGCGGGCTGGTGCAACTGCTCGCCGGATTGGCCGCCGCGATCTGCAGGCTCACCCCTCCGGTGGCGATGCTGACGCAGACCAGCCGGCGGTGGGCGACGGCGGTCTGGCGGGCGTTGCGCAGTGCGGCGATCAGCTCGCCGCGCCAGGCTTCGTCACGGAAACCGAAGACGCTGTCCAGGCTCGGCATGGCGAACACCGCCAGCACGGAGGTCAGCACGATCACGCCCAGCAGCTCGGGCAGCGTGAAGCCGGTGGTGGAGCGGCGGGAAGGGGGGCGGCACGGAGTCATCGTGGCTCAGTACAGCTCGCGCACATGCACGGTCTTGCGGGTCTCGGGGCTGGCGATGCCGAAGCTGGCGCGGGCGGCGGGGTCGCGGTCCCAGGTGCTGGCGCAGCTGCCATTGCGTCCACGCAGCCAGGGGAGACCGGCCCCGGTGCTGGCCGGATGGCTACCCAGGCAGCTCGCGTCCGTCGCCGTGCTGCCCAGGTTCAGCGCGATGTCCACGCTGCCGGTGCTGCCCGACGGGCTCGGTGCCGACAGGCTGACCGTGCCGTTGCCACCGAGGATCGTCACCGCGCCGGGCGTGGTGGTCCAGGCGGTGGTGGCGCTGCCCTGGTAGCTGAGGTAGTTGGTGCGCACGGTGGCGGTGGTCGGCACGGTGGTGCAGCTGTCGGCGCTGTTGAGCACCCAGGCGCGGCCGGTCCAGTACTGCGCCTGCACGGGCAGTTGCAGCGCGGTCTTTTCGGAGCCGTAGACGTTGGACAGGACCAGCCGTCCGCTGCGCAGGGGCATGGCCGCTTCGAGATAGCCGCTGGAGGACACGCTGTCGGCGTCGGTGGCACGCAGCGTCAGGCTGCCGGCCGCACCGAGCTTGTCGGTGTAGGTGTAGGCGGTGGAGGCGGTGGACGCTGCGCCCAGGCTGAAGCGGCTCGCCGCCAGCGTCGCGGTGCTGCCGAAGCTGCCGCGGCCGAGGCTGGCGGCGTCCGAGAGTGTCACCCCTTGCGCGAACGCCGGGCTCAGGACGCCGCTGCCGTCGTAGTTGACGGTGCGCGTCGGCGTGGCGAGGCCGTTCATGGCCAGCAGGCTGACGGTGAAGGGCTGGCCGGCGTAGCTGAAGCTGCCGCACGCCGGCGTGGCGACCACATCGAAGTGGTGCGGGATGAAGCGGCCGAGCGTGGTGCCGGTCGTGCCGGTGCTGCCCGCCACGGCGGTGCCGGTGCCCAGGTAGCTGACCAGATCCGCTTTCAGGTCGATGCGGCCGACCTCGCTCCAGACGAGGTTGCTGGCCGTGGCGCTGCCGCTGCTGAAGGTGCCGAGGTTGCCGGTGAAGGTGCCGCTGCTGCTGCCCGTGCCGGTGGGGGCGGCCTTGACATGGGTGAGCGTCGGGGTCTGCACCGTCGGCGATTCGCGGCCGAAGTTGGGCGCCGTGTTGCCCGCGCTGTTGCGGGCGCGCAGCGTGGCAGAGAAGGCGCTGCCGGCCTTGGTGGCGCCGGATGGCACGGACGTGAATTCGAACGAGGCCGGCGAAGCGATGAAGCTGGTGCTGCCGGTCATGCTCAGGCCGGTGTCGCTGGTGGCAGCGCCGCCGGTGTAGGTGCCGGTGAGCTGCACCTGGCCGACATCGGCGTAGATCAGTGCCGCGCTGGCCAGGCCGGTGGCGTCGAAGGTCAGCGAGGTGGCGCGGCCGGTGGTGTCGCAGGCGGCGCCAGCGCTGCCCGTGGCGTTGACCGCGGTGCCGCCGACCCGCACCGGCAGGGTGCCGGTGGACGGGTTCTGGTAGGCGCACTTCAGCGTGATCGATTTCGTGCCGGTGAACGCCGGGACACACTGGCTGCTGCTGTCCGACGAGCGCACGGCACGCACGGTCAGCGTGTTGCCGCTGCTTTCGGCGACATGGTTGGACGCCGCGAGCAGCAGGCCGCTGGCGCTGGCGGTGTAGGTGCAGGCGGGGCTGCCGAAGTTGCAGCTGGTGGCACCGCTGGCGGTGGGTGTGCCGGCGGTGGCGGACAGGGTGACGCTGCCGGCGGTGGTGAGCTGCACCCGGGCATTGGCCGAGCTGCTGCCGCTGGCGATGGCCACGGCGGCGGTGTCGGGCCAGACCACGCTGGCGCTGGAGGACAGCGTGGCGGTGACGCCACCGGTGTAGAGGGTGGAACAACTGGCGTCCTGGCAGGCGACGACGGTGAGCGTCGAGGGAGTGCAGGTCAGGCCGGTGCCGCTGGCGTGGCGCAGTTCCAGGTGGTTCAGCGACACCGTGCAGCCGTGGGTCTGGGCCACGTCGAGGGCCACCTGTGCCAGCGTGAGGTCGTAGTTGTAGAGCCGCACCTCGTCCAGGCGCCCGTTGGCCGAGTTCAGCGTGCCACCCGTGGAGGTCACCGTGCTGCGGTTGTCACCGATCATCAGCGAGCCGATGGTGGAGTCGATCAGGCCGTTGGTGGTGCTGGAGGTGGTGGCGACCTGGGTGCCGTTGATGTAGAGCTTCAGCGTGCTCTGGGTGGCGATGCCGGTGAGCGACCAGGTCGCGGCGATGTGGACCCAGGTGCTGGCCGCGAAGGTCTGCGCCGGGCTGGTGGCGGTGAGGAGGGTGCCGGCGCTGTCGGCCACCATCAGCTTCAGCACGCCGGCCTGGATGGAGAGGTGAAAGGGCCGGGTTGCGCTGGTGGTGGCGTCCGTCAGCACGCCGGTGGTGCTCGCCCAGGCGTTGTTGCCGGCGTACCAGAACGAGACCGTGCCTTTCGATCCGAGCACCGTGCTGACCTGCACCGAGGAATCGACACCCGCGATGGTGTTGTTGGTGTTCGACGGCACCGACAAGGCCCGGCAGATGTTGCCGCTGGCCGTGTTGGTGGCCGTGCCGACACGCACACCGTGGTTGTTGTTGCCGGAGCTGTCGGCGACCTCGCCGACCGCACCGCTCCAGGTCAGCTCGTCGAAGCGGAAATCGGCGACCTTGTTGGGCAGGGCGTTGGGGATGTACCAGCGGATGGAGCTGCCGCTGGCGTTGTAGCCGCTCTTGTAGGCGTAGAGCGTGTAGTCGCTGCTGCTGAGCTGCACGCCGATGGTGGCGTTCGAGCCGCTGGCGTTGGCGTTGCCGTACTGGTATTTGAACTCGCCGTTCTCAAGCAGGATGATCTGGAAGGTGTAGGGCGTGCTGGTGCCGTACTGGTACACCGCGTTCCATGACACCACGAAGTAGCGGTTCGGCGCCGTGCCCTTCTGTTCCCAGGTGACGTTGCCACCTGCGGCGGGATTCAGGTCTGCCCAGTAGGGCATCAGGACATTGGTCGTGGCGGCGGCGGTGCATCCGCTCTTGGCCGTCGCAGTGCCTGCTGGCAGGGTCGTGTTGGTGTAGTTGCGGAAAAAGCCGGTGTCGGAGCCGAACTGCAGCATGCCGTTGGACAGGATCCGCACGCTGCTGTAGGTGGTGCTGCCGAGCTTGAAGGTGAACCCGCCGGTGAAGCTGATGCTGGCCTGGTCGTCGTCGATCGCGTTGTTGACGCAGGACTGGGCCCAGGTCACTGCGTTGGCGGCCGATTCCCACGTGTAGGTGTCGCTGCGGGGCGCGTAGGTGCCTGCCTGCACCAGACCGGGCAGCAGGCACAGGCACAGCCACAGCCAGACTCCCTGAACGAGACTGCGCGCCGCCCACGACAGAGGCCTGGTCACGGCGCGCTGCCCTCCGTCCGTCAGGCTCAGTTGCCTGCAGCGATTGCGGTGAAGTTGGACGTCTGTCCGCCACCGGTCACCGTGCAGGTCGAGGTGCTGCCGTTGGTGGTGCCAGGATCGGTACCGCCCAGCGTGTAGCCGGTGGGCAGACCGCCTTGCAGCAGCCCGGACGCGTCGGCACAGCCGTCGATCTTGGAGCACTTGTTGGCGGTGACGACGTTGCCGGTTAGCGCGCAGCCGGCGTAGTTCAGGTTCATGGCCGATGCCGCCGCCCCCGCCACGCCTGCCACGCTGGCCGCCTGGGCATCACTCTTCATGTCGATGAACTTCGGCAGTGCGGTCGCCGCGAGTACACCGAGGATGACGATGACGACGATCAGCTCGATCATCGTGAAGCCGGCTTGACGTGATTTCATGGAATTGCTCCTGGTCTTGGACGGATGTCTGGCTGTGTGGAGGCGGTTAAGCCCATGCCTGTTGATTTCGGCAGGGGCGGGCCTTGACTTGAGGGCTGTCTCATGGTTGGGGTCGCTTCATTTGGCAAAAGCGGTCCGGCCCAAGTCCCAGACCGGCAGGAACACACCGAGCGCGAGGATCAGCACCAGCACGCCGAGGAACACGATCAGGATCGGCTCCAGCTGCGCGCTCAGTGTCTTCAGCTCGTACTGGACCTCGTTGTTGTAAAGCTCGCAGACCTCTTCGAGCAGTTCGTCGATGGCGCCGGTTTCCTCGCCGACGGCCAGCATCTGCAGCACCACCGGCGTGAAGATGCCGGTGACCGCCGCGGCGCGCAGCACGGACTCGCCGCGCTCCACGCTCTCGCGCATGCCCTCGATGCGGCGGGCGATGAACTGGTTGTCCACCGTCTGCGCCACCACCGACAACGCCTGCGAGATCGGCACCCCGCTCTTCAGCGACAGCGAGAAGCTGCGCGCGAACCGCGCCAGCATCGCCTTGCGCACGATCTTGCCGGCCACTGGCACGCGCAGCATCCAGCTGTCCCAGCGCAGGCGGCCTTCGGTGGTGGCGATCCAGGCCCGCAGCGCCACCACGCCGGCGATGGCGCCGAGCACGAGGAAACCGCCGTAGTCCAGCGTGAAGCGCGACGTGGCCAGCAGGATGCGGGTGGCCAGCGGCAGCGTCGCCCCGGCGTTCTGGAACACGGTGGCAAACGCCGGGATCACCATCACGTTGATCACGCCGATGGCCGCGACCATGGCGCTGACGACGAAGCTCGGGTAGCGCAGCGCGGCCTTGACCTGCTGGCGCATGAACAGCTCGAACTCCTGGTGGTGGAACAGGCGCAGGAAGATCTCGTCGAGCCGCCCGGTCATTTCGCCCACACGGACCAGCGCGATGTAGAAGTTGTCGAACACCCGCGGGTGCTGCGCCAGCGACATCGACAGCGCGATGCCGGACTCCAGGCTGCGGCGCACCTCCGCCAGCGTCGTCTTCATCTTGTCGCTGGTGGCCGTCTCCTGCAGCCCCATCAGCGCCCGCAGGATGGGAACCCCGGCGCGCAGCAGCGTGTTGAGCTGCCGGCTGAAGATCAGTAGATCGACAGGCGCGACCTTGGCCTCGAACAGGTGGGCCGGCAGCCAGCTGCTCAGGGTGGCGAGCGCATCGTCGCCATCCTCCACCGCGCCGGACGAACCGGACGAACCCGACTCGCGGATGGTCAACGGCGTGATGCCACGGCCGATCAGGGCGTCGGCGGCGGCCGAGGCATTGCCGGCCTCGATCGTGCCGCTGGCCGTGCCTTGCGAGGAATGCCCGGTCCAGGCGTAGCGCTGCATCATGGCCTCACCCCGCCGGTCCTTCGGCCATCTGGTGGCTCACGCGCATGGCTTCGGTCACGGTGGTGCGGCCGGTCAGCACGAGCCGGGCGGCGTCCTGGCCGAGCGTGTGGCCGGCCATCTGACGACGCGCGGCTTGCGCGAAGGTGAGCGGGTCGCCGTGGTTCATGGCCTCGACCAGCTCGCGGGTCATCTCCAGGATCTCGTAGACACCGGTGCGCCCGCTGAATCCCGTGTGGCTGCACTCGCTGCAACCGGCGCCACGGCGCAGCGGCGCGGAATCGACCGTGCGGCCGCACTGCGTTTCCAGCCAGGCGAGTTCGTTGGCATCCGGTCGGTGGACCTCGGCGCATTGCGGGCAGATCACCCGCACCAGCCGCTGCGCCAGCACCATCTGCAGCGACATCGCCACCATGTAGCGCGGCACGCCCATGTCGATCAACCGCGCCGGTGTCGACATCGCGTCGTTGGTGTGCAGGGTCGAGAGCACGAGGTGGCCCGTCAGCGCCGCACGCAGGCCGATCTCGGCAGTGGCCTGGTCGCGCATCTCGCCGACGAGGATCACGTCCGGATCCTGGCGCAGCGCGGCGCGCAGCACGCGGGCGAAGCTGAGGTCGATCTTGTCGTGGACCTGGACTTGATTGAGTCCTGGCAACCGGTACTCCACCGGGTCTTCCACGGTGATGATCTTGCGTTCGCTGCTGTTGAGTGCGTTCAGCGCGGCGTAGAGGGTGGTGGTCTTGCCGCTGCCGGTCGGCCCGGTGACGAGCACCATGCCGTTGGGCTTGGCGATGGCGCGGCGCAGCGCCTCGGCCACGCGGGGCGGCAGGTTCAGGTGGTCGATCGACAGCAGGCCGGAGCTTTGGTTGAGCAGCCGCATCACGATCGACTCGCCGTGCTGCGTCGGCATGGTCGAGATACGCACGTCGATGGCGCCGCTGCGCAGCGTCACGGCAAAGCGGCCGTCCTGCGGCAGCCGGCGCTCGGAGATGTCGAGGCCGGACATCAGCTTCAGCCGCAGCGCCACCGCGGCGGCGATCTTGGCGTCGGCCTCGGTCTGCACGTGCAGCACGCCGTCGATGCGGAAGCGGATGCGCAGCGAGCCTTGCTGCGGCTCGATGTGGACGTCCGAGGCCCGCACGCGCAGGGCCTCCTCGAACACCGAATACAGCAGCCGCACGACCGGGGCGTCCTCGGCGCTGGCGGTGTTCAACCCCAGCAGGTCGCCCAGGCTGTCCTCGACGATGCGCAGCTCGGTGGTCAGCTCCTGCGCCAGGCCGGCGATGGCTTCGGTGTTGCGGTACGAGCGGTCGATCGCGCCGAGCAGCTGGCTCTCGGCGACGACGATCAGCTCGATGTCGCGCTTGACGATGCGGCTGATCTCGTCGTAGGCGGTCAGGTCGGTCGGATCGGCCATGCCCACCCGCACGCCGGCCGAGGTTTCGTCCAGCACCATGGCGCGCAGCCGGCGTGCCTGCACTTCTGGTAGCAGCCGGGCGACTTCCGGGCGCACCGAGCGTTTGGCCAGATCGAGGTAGGGCGCACGCAGTTGCCGCGCCAGCGCCTGGGCGATCTGCACCTCGTTGACCCAGCCGCTGTCGATGAAGACGCGGCCGAGCTTGCGCCCGGAGCTGCGCTGCGAGGCCAGCGCCTCGGTGAGCTGTTCGGCGGTGATCAGGCCCTGCTGAACCAGCAGGTCACCGAGTCGGATGCGTTCGGGGCGGGCCATGCGGGTGGCGTCCGGTCAGCGGGTGGTTTCAGGGAAGGGGGCGATGCGCGCGCTGGGCGTGCGGGCATCGGCCTCGGGCCAGGCGCTGTCCTCGTGGATCACGGTGGTCTTCATCAGGATGACCAGCTCGCGCTTGCGCATGACGGTGGATTTCTGGCGGAACAGTCCGCCGACGACCGGCGCGTCGCCGAGGCCCGGCACCTGGCTGTTTTCCTCGCGCTGCTCCTGCTGCATCAGGCCGCCGATGGCAACAATCTGCCCGTCCTTGACGCGCACGATGCTGTCGGTCTCGCTGATCGTGCTGGCCGCCAGCGGCAGCTTGTAGGAGCCGAGCGAGCCGAGGTTGATCGACTTCTGCTTTTCGGTGACGGTGCTGATCGAGGGGTGGACGTGCAGCATCACCATGCCGTCCTTGTCGATCTGCGGCGTCACGTCGAGCGCGATGCCCGAGAAGAAGGGCTGCAGCGTCACCGAAGGCACCGAGGTGGTGGACGAACCAGTGGAGCTGATCGACGAGGACACGCCGGTCACGTACAGCTCGTCCGAGCCGACCTTGAGCACGGCCTTCTGGTTGTTGATGGTGGCGATGCGCGGGCTGGACAGCACCTGCACCTTGCCCTGGCTCTCCAGGAAGGTCAGCAGGGTCGAGAAGTTGGCATGCTGGAAGGCCACGCCATAGAAGGCCTTGCCTGAAGTCGCGGCGGTGGTCGTGGCCGCGGACAGGTCGAGCTGGCCAGTGCCGGACAACGTGATGCCGGGGGCGAGCGCGGCCAGGCTGAGGGCGCCGTTGAGGAAGTTGCCGAAGGCGCTCCAGTTGACGCCGGTCTGTGCGTCCTTGCTCAGTTCGACTTCGAGGATCTTGGCTTCGAGCATCACCTGGCGCTCGACGCTGAGCTGCACCGCCTCCAGGTACTGCGCGATCTGGCGCAGCTCCAGCGGTGTGCCCCGCACGACGACCACGCCGGCTGCTGCGTTGACGATCACCTGCCGCCGTTGGCTGCCTTGCACATCGGAGGGCAGGAGGGCGGTGAGCGAGTTCTGCACGTCGCGCCAGAAATCGTTGTCCGAGCTGGTGCGCACGTGGGCGGTGTCGTCCTGGCGGCTGCCGGGCACGCTGCCACCATTGCCGCCGCCGCCGCCGTTGTTGTTGTTCGCGTTGGCCACCTGAGCCGTGCCGCCACTGCCGCCCACCTGCCCGATCGAGCTGGAGGTGACGCGGATGTCGCTGGTGCCCTGGCGCCGGCCGGGCAGGTAGTTGACGCGGAACACCCGCGTCTGCACGGTGTTCGGCTGCACGAAGATGCGCCGCCCGCTGATGCGGTAGTGGAAACCGTACAGCTCGCGCATCGCATCCAGCGCGTCCAGCACGGTGGTGTCGCGCAGGCTCAGCGACACCGATCCCGTCACCTCGGGCGACAGCAGGATCTGCCAAGACGAGCCGGCGGCGATTTGCAGGAAGACCTGGGCGGCGGGCGCCTGGTTGACCGAGAGATCGAAGCGGCCCTCGGCCGATGCGGGGGGCGGCACCGTGGCTGGCGCAGGCGCGGCCAGCGGCGCGGTCGCAGCGAAGGCGCTGCCGGGATGTGCCATCAGCAGCCCGCACAGCAAGGCGCTGGCGATGGCGAGCGTGGTCATGCCTGGGGTCGAGCGGATCGAGCGGAAAGGGTTGTTCATGGCCATCAGGGTTCCTTGCGCGCGGTGTTCTGCTCGGACGCGGGCGCATTCGCGTGGGCGTTCGCGGTCAGGGGATCGGAGGTGGACGGTTCGACCATGGCGTACAGCCCGAGCCACTGCGTGCCACCGCGGGGCAGGCGCAGCCACACGCCGTCGGGGCGGATCTCCTGCACGGTGGCGTCGCCCAGCCGGTCGCCGGTGCGCAGCAGCCGGCCGTCGATCAGGGCGGTGGCGCTGCCGGGGGGGGCGTCGGCGGGGTGGTGCAGGGCCTGCACCCGTGGCACGGCGAGCGGCGCCGCTGGCACCGGACGCACCGGGCGCACGGACGCAGCCGGATCGGCGGGCATCGCGGTGGCCGTGCGGGGCAGCAGCAGGGTGCCGGGGCTGGCGGTGGCCATTCCGGCGGGCGGGCGGGTCGGATCGGGCAAGGCCGCGCGCGCTGCGCTGCCCGACAGCAGAACCCACAGCACCGCCGACAACAAGGCCGACAGCAGCGGGGTGATCATCAGCAGGCGTGCCCGGGTGTGCATGGTCAGATCTCCACCCAGTGGGCGTCGGTGCTCAGCGTGTGCAGGCGCAGCGTCAGGCGCACCTGGGGGTGCTGGAGCACCTTGAGTTGCAGGCTGCCCCACAGCAAGCGCTGCGGCGAGGCTTCGAGTGCGTGCAGGTAGTCGAGCAGGTCGGCGTAGCTGCCCTCGACCGTCAGCTCGACACCATGCCGATAGATCACCGGGCTGCCGCTGCCCAGTGCGGTCTGGGCCAGCGATTGCAGGCTGTGCACCTTCAGGCCGTGGTGCCGGCTCAGCAGGTGCTCCAGCAACGGCAGCATCTGCGCCGGGGTGACGAGATCGCGGGTAAGGCCTCGCGCTTCGGCCTCGGCCACGCGGGCCTCCAGCGCGGCCAGTTCGGTGCGCAGTTGCCGGGTATGGAGTGCCTTGCGCTCGCGCAGCGTGCGGCTGTCGGCGTCGAGCGTCTGCACGGCCAGCACGGACTGCTGCCGGGTCTGGCGCGCTTGGGTCCAGGCCCGCCACGACGGCGTGACCCACAGGTGGTCGATCAGCAGCAGCGACATCGCCGCGCAGCCGACCGTGATGAGCAGCCGCTCGCGGCGCGACAGCGCTGTCCAGCGCGCCGAGAGTTCGGGAGGAGGCAGGGCGAGCTTCTTCATGGCTTGGGGACGAGTGCGCCGGGCGTCAGCAGCACCTGGACCGCTGCCTGTGCGGCCGTGGCGGCTGACAGGGGGCCCGAAGCCGGTGCGGCTGAGTCGTCAATGCCGTGGCCGTTGCCCTTGGCTGCGTGGCTGCGCAGGGTGAATTCGCTGTAGGTCGCGCGTGGTGTGGTCTGGATGGTGCCTTCGGTGTCCGTGTCGCCGCCGCTGCGCCTGATGCTCAGCGCCGCGAACGATCGGCCCTTGAACCGAGGTTCGGCTTGCAACTGGCGCAGGTAGTCGGTCAGCATGGCTGGATCGGTCATGCGGCCCTGCAGCTCGATCGAGTCATCGGCCCCTTGCAGGGTCAGTCCGGTGATCCAGACCGATGCGTGGGCTTGGCGCGCCAGCGCTTCCAGATGCTCGGCATAGCCCTCGCGCCGGCCTGCACTGCCGTTGTCCAGCAGTCCCTGGATGCGCCGCAGGCCCGTTTCCTGGCTGCGCACGCGCTGCACCTGCGCGTCGAGGTGGCCGTCGGCGGTGTCGGCATCTGTCTGCTTCAGGGCGCTGCGTGCGATGTCGGATTGCTGCACGAGCGTGGCGGTTTCGCTGCGTGCCTGCCCGGCACCCCACTGCAGCACCGCGCCGGTCAGCATCCCCAGCGTCGCGATGGCCGCCTGCGCGACCAGCATCTGGCCGAACGTGTCGCGGTGCCGGCTCTGGCAGAGGCTGTGGGCGTAGAGGTTGAGTTGCTGCGGCATGGGAGTCCGGCGGAATCAGGCGCGGCGCAGCGCGGCGCCGATGGCGATGGGGGACACGGTCGTCGCGGTGAGGCCGTTGTCCAGCTCGGCGCCGGTGAAGTCGATGCAGTCCTCGATGCGCAGCCGCACGACCGGCACGTACAGCAGATCACGCACGTAGTCGGTGAAGGCGTCCGAGGTTTCCGTTGCCACCACCAGCCGCGACAGCGTGACCCGGCTGAACAGGCGCTCGAAGCTGTCCAGCGTGCGCTGCAGTTCCAGGCCGGCGCGGTCGAAGGCCTGCTGGCGCAGCGCCTCGTCCGGCTCGGCGATCTGGGCCGAGGTCACGTCGATGTGGCGCGCCTGCAGCAGCTCGCCGTTGGCGGTGATCACCAGGGTGCTGTGGGATTCGTCGATGAGCAGCAGCGCGATGCCGCGCCCGGGTTCCTCCAGCAGCGCGGCTAGGTTGCGCAGCGCGGTTTCCGGCAAGTCCATCACCTTCCACGGTGCCCGGGCGCGCAACGCAGTCTCGGCAATGGGGGCCACTTCCAGGCGTGGCGCCAGGGCGGCGAGCACCGAAGGGCGGCCGCGCTGGTTGGTTTCGGCGGGGATTTCAAGCAGGTCGATCTGTGCATCCGCCACGGGGAAGGTGACCAGATCGCGCAGCTGCCAGCGCACGGCGTCCGGCCAGTGTTCGCGCGGGACTTCGGGCGCGTCGGCCGGCAGGAGCTGGTACTGGTGGCGTTGCAGCACGAGCAGCCGGTCGTGGCGCTGCAGCGTGCGCTGTCGGCGCAGGGTCCGCAGGCTGGTCAGCGGCTCGGACCAGTCCAGGCGACAGGCCCAGCGCACCTGCGGCCGGCTGTCGGCCGGCCAGTGCAGGTAAAGCGCCTGGGCCGTGGTGCCGTGGGGAACCACGGCCACCCAGCCATCCAGCCGAGAACGTTGCAGCCAGGAGAACACGGGGGTTCGCTCCATCAAAAAGGATGAAGCGATGCTGCCTGCGTCGGTACCGGCGCCAGACCCGAAAAAGCGATGCAAAACGCGGCCACAAGGGGCCGCGTCGTCAGGGAGTGGGGAGGATCAGCCCAGGCGGGCGTGGTGGCGCTCGATCTGCGCGCGGACCTGCACCGGTGCGGTGCCGCCGAGCACATTCCGGGCGTTGAGCGAACCTGTGAGGCTCAGCACCTCGAACACGTCCGCCTCGATCCGTGCATCAAACCCTTGCAGCGTCGCCAGCGGCAGCTCCGACAGGTCCTGGCCCAGCGCGATCGAGGTCTTCACCGCGTGCGCCACCACCTCGTGCGCGTCGCGGAACGGCAGGCCCTTCTTGGCCAGGTAGTCGGCGAGGTCGGTTGCGGTGGCGTAGCCGCGCAGCGCGGCGCGCTCCATCGCGTCCTTCTTCACCGTCAGGCCACCGGCACGCGAGCCGTCCGCCGCCACCTCACCGCCGATCATCTCGGCCATGATGCGCAGCGTGTCCTTCACCGTGTCCACGGTGTCGAACAGCGGCTCCTTGTCTTCCTGGTTGTCCTTGTTGTAGGCCAGCGGCTGGCCCTTCATCAGCGTGATCAGGCCCATCAGGTGCCCGACGACCCGGCCGCTCTTGCCGCGGGCCAGTTCGGCCACGTCCGGGTTGCGCTTCTGCGGCATGATGCTTGATCCGGTGCAGTAGCGGTCCGACAGGTTGATGAAGCCGAAGTTCTGGCTCATCCAGACCACGATCTCCTCGGCCAGCCGCGACACATGCACCATCACCAGCGTGGCGAAGCTGGTGAACTCGATCGCGAAGTCGCGGTCGCTCACGGCGTCCAGGCTGTTCTGGCAGACACCCTCGAAGCCGAGCGTGCGCGCCACGCGCTCGCGGTCCAGCGGGTAGCTGGTGCCGGCGAGTGCAGCGGCGCCCAGCGGCAGGCGGTTGACGCGCTTGCGCAGGTCGGTGAGCCGTTCGGCGTCGCGCGAGAACATCTCGACATAGGCCAGCAGGTGGTGCGCGAAGCTCACGGGCTGGGCGACCTGCAGGTGCGTGAAGCCGGGCAGGATCACCTCGACGTTCTGCGCCGCCACGAAGACGAGCGAACGCTGCATGTCGTCGAGCAGCGCGGCGGTGGCGTCGATCTCGTCGCGCAGCCACAGCCGCACGTCGGTGGCCACCTGGTCATTGCGGCTGCGGCCGGTGTGCAGCCGCTTGCCGGCGTCGCCCACCAGCGTCGTCAGGCGGGCCTCGATGTTGAGGTGGACGTCTTCGAGGTCGAGCTTCCACTCGAAGGTGCCGGCCTTGATCTCGGCGTGGATCTGCGACATCCCGCGCTGGATGTCGGTGAGGTCCTGCGGGCTGATGATGCCCTGGGTGGCCAGCATGTCGGCGTGGGCCAGGCTGCCCTCGATGTCGGCCCGCCACAGGCGCTTGTCGAAGGTCACGCTGGAGGTGTAGCGCTTGACCAGCTCGCTCATCGGTTCGGAGAACAGGGCGGACCAGGCTTGCGACTTCTTGTCGAGTTGATGGGTGCTCATCGGGGCGGCTCAGGAGGATGCGGGGAGAGGGGACAATCGAGGAATCTGCCCGGATTGTAGAGAGCGCCCCTGTCCACCACCACCGAACCCGCCGCGAGCGACCCGAATGACCTGCCCGACGGCCTCTGTCAGGCGGGTGTGGTGCTGCGCACGCTGCTGTTCGTGCATGGTGTGGTGGCGCTCGGCCTGTGCTTCCGGGTGGAGACGCTGCGCCAGTGGCTGGTGGACGTGTCGGTGGTGGTGGCCGCGGTGCTGCCAGCGACGCTGGTGTGGCTGCTGGCCGCCTGTGCGCTGGGCCGGGCGGCGCGGCGCGGTGTGCCGCTGGGGGCGCAGTGGCTGGTGATGTGCGGACTGGGCGCGGCCTGCGGGGCGATGGCCTGGGGGCTGCTGATCGTGCTGGGGCAGATCACGGACGCGGTGCCGGGCGCCGTCGCCACGGTCGGCAGCGGCACCGCACTGGCCGCCGCGGTGTTCCACTGGCTGCGCCAGCGCACCCGGCTGCGGCTGCCCGCGGGAACACAGGCGCGGCTGGCCGAACTGCAGTCGCGCATCCGGCCGCATTTCCTCTTCAACGCGCTCAACAGCGCGATCGCGCTGGTGCGGGTCGATCCGGCGCAGGCGGAAGCCGTGCTGGAGGATCTCTCGGAGCTGTTCCGCGCTGCGCTGGTCGGCTCCGGCGAGCGGGTCACGCTGGGCGACGAGGTGGAGCTGGCGCAGCGCTATCTGGCGATCGAGCAGGTGCGCTTCGGCGACCGGCTGAAGGTGCGCTGGAAGATCGACCCGCTGGTGGCGAGCGCCCGCGTGCCCTCGCTGCTGCTGCAGCCGCTGGTCGAGAACGCGGTCAAGCATGGCGTGGAGCCCTCGCCCAGTGGCGGAGACATCCGCATCCGGGCGCAGGCGCACCACGGGCAGGCGCTCGTCACCATCACCAACACCGTGCCGGCAGGCCGTCCGCGCAAGGGCCATGGCATGGCGCTGCACAACGTGCGTGACCGGCTGGCGCTGCTGCACGATCTGGACATGCGCTTCGAGGCCGGGCCGATCGAAGGCGGGCGTTTCCGGGTCCGGCTGCTGATTCCGCTGGTCAAGGCGCAGCGGACATGAGGCGGGGCCGATGAGCGTGCTGCGTGTCCTGCTGGTCGATGACGAGGCGCTCTCCCGCCTGCGGCTGCGCAGCTTGCTGGCCGACTGTGTCGATCCGGCGTGTGTGGTGGTGGGCGAAGCCGTCACGGCGCCTGCCGCGCTGCATTGGCTCACGCTGCACCAGGCGGATGTCGTGCTGCTGGACATCCACATGCCCGGCATGGACGGGCTGCAGCTCGCCGAGCGGCTGCGCGGACTGCCGTGGGCGCCGGGGGTGATCTTCGTCACGGCCCATGCCGAACATGCGCTGGCGGCCTTCGAGGTCGAGGCGGTCGACTACCTGACCAAGCCGGTGCGCCGCTTGCGGCTGCAGGCGGCGCTGCTGCGGGTCGCGCAGCGGCTGCAGGGCTTCTCCGCCACCACACCGGCGCCGCTGGACACACTGCCAGCCGCCCCGGTGATCGTGGTCCACGAACGCGGCGAGCTGCTGCGGGTGCCGCTGGCCGAAGTGCTCTATCTGAAGGCGGAGCAGAAGTACGTGACGCTGCGCACCGCGCGGCGTGCCTTGCTGCTGGACGAGTCGCTGGCGGAACTGGAGGAGCGGCTCGGCGAACGGTTCCTGCGCATCCACCGCAACGCGCTGGTGGCGCGCCACGCGGTGGTGGCGCTGGAACGCCGCGACGGGGACGACGCGGCGGAAGGCTGGGCGGTGCGGATCGCGCCGACCGACGAATGGCTGGCGGTGTCGCGCCGCCAGCTCACCGCCGTGCGCGACATGCTGGCGGCAGAAGGGCTGTGAGCCCTTCGCACCGGCCGGGGGATCAGCGTTCGACGGCGCCGAGGTCGATCTTGGTGCCCTTGACGGTGCGGGCCACCGGCGTGAGGCTGCTGCCGAGCTGGTAGTTCACGCCGTAGGCGGCTGCCGCGGCCGGTGCCCCTTGGCCGATGTCGACGATGGCACTGCCCGCCAGCGGCGTGAACGTCGCGGCATCGAAGGGGATGGCCGCACCGGTGAGCAGGTTGGCCGTGCCCTTGACCTGGCCCTTGAGCGTCTTCCATTGCGTGGTGTCGGTCCAGCCGGTGCGGATCCAGTTGATGCCCAGGTTCAGGATGCCGTCGGGCGTGTAGGTCGGTGACAGCGAGTCGTTCTCGGCCTGGCGCATGTTCAGCTCCGTCACCGTGCTGTCGAACCAGAACACGTTGTTCCAGGCCTCCACCGTCTCCTGCGTGCTGGTGATCTGGAAGATGCGCGCGCTGGTGCCGGTACCGTGGATGGTGTTGTTGAAGAAGTACAGCGTGCCCTTGCGGAACAGCGATTCACCCCAGTTGGCGCCGGCTGGTGCGCCGAAGTGGTCACCGCCGTAGTGGAAGAAGCTGCCGTCATCCCCGTTCTTCTTGATCTGGTTGCCGTAGACGAAGCTGGTGCGGTAGGCCGGGGTGGCGAGTGCGGTGATGGGGAAATCCTCGGCTTCGACCATGTCGACCGCACGGGCCCCGCCTTCGATGCGGTTGTAGCGCACGACCATGCCGGCCGAGCGGTCCTTGGCCGAGTTGCCGAGGGAGCCGGCGCGCAGCGGGCCGTAGCGGTTGAACTCGATGACCATGCCCACGCTCTGCGTGTAGGTGGTGTGCATGTGGTCGTCGCCGACGATGCCGTGGCCCCACAGGTAGTTGCCGGCGATGCGGATGTCGCGGGTCACGGCGAAATCCCCGTCGTCGTTCGACTTGGTGAAGACCGCCATCTGGCAGTCGCTGATCTCGTTGTCGGCGATCAGGATGTTGTGGCCGCGGTCGATCCAGACGCAGGCGCCGAACGGGTCGTAGGCCTTGGTGGCACCGGCTGCGTTCTTGAAGGTGTAGTTGGGATGGCCGGCACGGATGTTCAGCCCGTCGATCGTGATCCAGCTCGGGTAGTCGGTGTACGTGCCGCTGGCGTTGGCCTTGATGGCGATGACGGTGCGGCCCTGGTGGATGTCACGGGTCTCGGTCGTGTTGCCGTAGGCGGTGCCGAGCGCGGTGCGGGTGGTGGCGCCGTTGCCGTCGATGATGGGGCGCTCGTTGTTCGGGCCGCGCACGCCGCAGATGCGCACGGGTGCGGCTTGCGTGCCGGAGGCGGCGACCATGAACTTGCCCTTGTACGGCGTGGCCGTGTAGAAGATGCGCACGGTGTCACCGGCCTTCAGCGCCTCCCAGGGAACCGTGTCGAGCGTGGTGTAGGGCTTTCCGGGGCCGACCTGGTAGTCGATGCCCTTGCCCGAGGCGACACACGCGGTCAGCGCGAGACCGTCCACCGGTGGGGCTGGCGTTGGCGCGGCCACGGGGGTCGGGCTGGGCGCTGGCACAGGGGCAGCGACGGGTGCTGGGCTGGGCGCTGGCGTGGGGGAGGCTGTGGGTGTCGGATTGGGTGTCGGGCTGGGGGATGCCACTGGGGGCGATGCCACCGGCGTTGGTGCGGGGGCGCTGCTGACCTCCAGCGCCGTGCCCGACTCCCCGCCTCCACAGGCCGTCAGTCCGCCGGTCAGCGTCAGGCAGGCTGCCATCCACAAGGTGCGCACATGCGCTGTTCTGGTCTGGTCCATCGGGTCCTTCTTCTGGGTTGCTGCAGGGATGGCAGCGAAGATAGGGGGACGGTCGGATGGCACCAGTAAGCAATTTTCTTTACTGTAACGGCTTTGATGACGCAACAAAAGTTCGCATTTTGGCCTGTTTTTGTAATTTTTCTACTTATCCCGTTTGGCGAGGAAATCGGTTTTCGGGCCTGAATCGTGCGCTGTTTCACGCTGAGTGGCACCGATGTGGCGCAGGCTGCAACCAGCGGTCACAGGGCGTAGCCAGCGATCCGGACGGTGGGTGTGCCGGATTGCCGCATCTCCACACCTCCCGTTGCAGACGAAGGGTGTTTGCATCGTC
This sequence comes from Sphaerotilus sp., assembly GCF_031429695.1. Classification (GTDB taxonomy): domain Bacteria; phylum Pseudomonadota; class Gammaproteobacteria; order Burkholderiales; family Burkholderiaceae_C; genus Sphaerotilus. The sequence continues at coordinate 3,922 of NZ_JANPAB010000050.1, read as the reverse complement.
TGTGCGGCCGCCGCGCAAGGTTATTCAGCGTTCGACGGCGCCTCGTGCTTGAACTACCGGGACGTTCTCCTGCTAGTTGAGCTCGAATGCGCCCAGGTCCATCGCCCGACCGCTCTGGACCCGGCGCACGATGCCGGCCGGTTCAGCAAACTGGTGGCCCACCGGGGGCAGGTCGGCGGCGTTGTCGGCCAGGTCGGTGCCAGCCGCCCCTGCGCGCGGCCGACCGTCCGGGCCAAGCCCCGCGGCGGGTTGGCTCAGCAGCTTGCCCTTGATGGCGACCTTGACCTGCGAGGTCGGCGCGGCTTCGGCCCAGTCGCGGCTGATCCAGTTGGTACCGTTGAACTCGATGGTGCCGCCTTCGTGTCCGATGCGCATCTGCGTGGTGCCCTGGTTGATGAACACGTTGGCGCGGGCATCGACCTTTTGCTGCGCGGTCGGCATGTCGAACAGGGCCATGTACCAGGCCTGGGCCTGCGTGCTGCTGTGCAGGACGGTGTTGTTGTAGAAGTGCAGGGTGCCCTGGCGGAAGTAGCGTTCGTCGTTGTCGCCGCCCCAGTGGATCAGTTTGACCGAGGGTAGCCCGGGGTTCTTGAAATCGTTGACGATCAGGTTGCCGTAGACCCAGGCGTCCGGGTAGAGCGGGTCTTTCAGGATCTGCCGCACGCCGCCTTCGATCTCCACCAGATCGATGGCCCGCGCCGCGGCGACGATGTGGTTGAAGCGCACGACGGTGGCGCTGGAGCGGTCCTTCATCGACGAGCCCTTGGCGCCGGGGATGAGCTGGCCGATGTAGTTGCCCTCGTAGAGCGCGCGGGCGGTCTGCACGTAGAGGTTGTGCTCGAACCAGCTCCCCACGTTGCCGTTGTCCCAGATGCGGTTGTGGCGGATGAAGACATTGCGGCTGGCCTCGTCTTCGGACTTGCTGTTGACGAAGACGCCATTGCCGTTGCGGGTGATCTCGCAGTTCTCGATCGCCAGGTCTTCCACGACGATGGCGTAGATGGCCGCCGCGCCGCCGGAGAAGGTGCCGGTGCTGCCGTCCTGCGCGGTATAGCGGTTGTCCTTGTGGGCGCCGGTGAGCTTGAGGTTCTCGATGCGGATGTGCTTTGGCCGGCTGCCCCAGGCCTGGTCGCGCGACTTGTAGATGAAAACCAGGCCGAGTGCCTCGCTGTACTGCTTGCTGAAGAAGCTGGCTGCCGCGGCGTCGCGGGCGGTGACGGCGTTCTGGCCGCTGATGACCGGGCGGTTGCACTTGGCGTCGGTCACGCCGTGGACCACCACCGGCGCGTCGGCCGTGCCCTGCGCGCGGAGGCCGATCTTGGTGCGGTAGGGCTCGGCGCGGTGGTAGATGTTCACCACGTCCCCGGCGCGCAGCGACAGCCACGGCACATCGGTCAGCTCGGTGATCGGATGCCCTGGGCCGACGTGGTAGGTGGTGCCCGAGCCCGTGAGCGGCTTCGAGCAGCCGTCGGCGCTGACCGGCTCACGCGGAGCGGGGGGCCATGCGGTGTCCTTGGCCGGGGCGGACGCTGTCGAGGAGACCGCTTCGCCGGGTTTGACGGGCGTGGCCGCAACGTCCTGCAGCGGCGCACCGAGATCGCCGAGGAACTGCCCGGACTCGCCGCTCGGTCCGCCCGTCTGGGTGCCGCTGTTCGTGGTTGGGACGATGACCCGCTGCGCCTGGCCAGATGGTGCCATCAGCGTCAGCCCGAGGGCCAGAAGCAAGGCAGAGAGTGGTGAACGGGGTGGCATCGGTGAACTCCTTGGGCAGACGACAGGGGGCTGCGCTAGCATGCGCGCCATTCTCGACTGCCCACCTTTACGCCATGTCCCTGCGGCTGATGCACATTGTCGATTCGCTCGAATTCGGGGGCCTCGAACGGGTGGTCACTGATCTCGCCATTGAACAGAAGCGCCGAGGCGACACGGTCTGCGTGTTCAGCCTGCTCCAGACCGAGGGGTTGAAGCCGGAGCTTGAGGCGGCGGGCATCGAGGTCATCATCGGCGGCAAGCGCGACGGGGTCGATCTGGCGCTGATCCGCCACCTGCGCCGTGCCATCGCCGAGCGGCGCATCGAGTTGGTCCACGCCCACAACTTCGTGCCCAACTACCACGCCGCCGCCGCCACCTGGGGGCAATGGCGCCGGCCAACACTGGTCTGCAGCCTGCACGATATGGGCCTGCGCCTGGACCGCGAGCCGCGGCTGCGGCGCTTCTTCACTTGGTCGATCGGACGCACGGCCGGCTTCGCGATGGTCGGCGCGCAGGTCCACGACCGCTATGTCGGTGGCGGCATGGTGCCGGAGGCCAAGGCGACGACGGTGCTCAATGGCATCCCGGTCGATCGCTTTCGCTGGACCCCCGAGCGGCGCCACGACGCGCGTGCGCGCCTGGGTGTGCCGCAGGATGCGCTGCTGATCGGCGCAGTCGGTCGGCAGGTGGGTCTTAAAAACCACGCATTGCTGATCGAGCTGATGCCGGCGTTGCTGGCGCGCCATCCGTCACTGCGGCTGGCGCTGGTCGGCAGCGGGCCGCTCGAAGACACGCTGCGCGCGCAGGCGCAAGCCGCCGGACTGGGCGACCGCGTCCTCTTGACCGGCCAGCGCCGCGACGTGTCCGACCTGACGCCCGGTTTCGACATTTTCGCGATGCCATCGCTGACCGAAGGCCTGTCGATCGCGCTGCTGGAGGCTTGTGCGACCCGGCTGGCCATCGTCGCGACGGCGGTGGGCGGTAACCCGGAGATCGTGCACGACGGCCAGAGCGGTCTGCTGGTCCCGCCCGGGGAAGGCCCGCCGCTGCTGCATGCGCTCGACACGCTGCTGTCCGACGCCCCACGGCGTGCCCGGCTCGGACAGGTGGCCTGCGACTGGGTGCATGAACACGGCTCGTTGGACACGTTGTTCAACGCATTCCACCAGTTCTACGAAGGGGCCCGAAGCCGCTGATCTGGATCAAGGCTGTTGCACATGCAGGGCATTTTGAAGGGCACTGAGATAAGTGATCAGGAGCTGTGAGAAAAATGGCCAGGAAGAAGTCGGAAGAGGCAGGAAGTCAGGGCATCGACTGAAAACTACTTGCAGCCAGTGAACACCATCAGGCGGGGCAATCAACCGCCGTTCAGCCCTGCGAATTTCGGTACGCCTGCACCAGCGCCGCCCGCGCCGTGGGCGCCCTGCCACTCGGATCATCCTCATCATCCAGCGCCGTGTAGACGCTGACCGACTCCCGGCCACCGGGGTGATGCCATCGCTCGATGCGGAGGCGGTCCTGGCGCAGGATCCAAGCCAGCAGTTCCTTGTCCGTCACGATCGCTGGGGTGCTCATGTCTTGCCGTCAGTCGGCCAGCGGATTCTTGGATTCGCCGAGCACCCAGCGCAGAGCTTCGGCAACACCTTGCTCATACGACATGCCCGGCCACTTGCTGCCTTCATCCATCGCCGCATCAGCATCAGCGATAGCGTCCAGCATTTCGTCGCGATTCGGTTTGGTACTCATCACAGTCTCGATGGTGTCGGGAATGGCTCAGAGCGCCTGCTGGTGCAGACGCTGCCTCAGCGCGTAGCCCATCAGAGCCCAGATCTTGGCGACGGCGTTCTCGCGGGCGATGCGCCGGCCGATCTCGGCATTGAAGTTCGCGGGTGAGGCACACGCAGATTCGCCGGTCACGGTGAAGCCGTTGCGTAGGATCAGCACGCAGAATGTCAGGAGGGACAGGGTACCGAGCACGGCACTGTCGCCGGGGTGCCGTGAGTGGAGCTGCAGGGATGCAACAGCGCCGTTATTAACACCCTAATTAGAAGCAGTACACTGGACCATTGACCGGAAAGAGGTGAAGCCGATGACAACGCCAGACGGACGCCAACTCTCGGAAGAGTCGTTGCAATTGCTGCGCCGCCAAGCACACCGACTGCGGCACGAG
>NZ_JANPAB010000049.1:0-19308 GCF_031429695.1 Sphaerotilus sp. | reverse complement strand
TTTTGTTGTGCTATTTGTTTTGTTGGGGGGGGGGGGCCCCCCCCCCCCCCCCCCCCCCCCCCCCCGGGGGGGGGTGGCCAAACCACCCCGCCGCGGTGGTGGTTTCCCCCCCCCCCCGGGGGGGGGTGGGGGGGGGGGGCCCCTTCGGGGTCAGCAGACGTGTCAACCCCGCACCGTCAACCAACCCTTGACGCGACAGATGACGGGATTGATGGCCACGGCCTGCTGTTCGGCGCGGACCTGCATCACCTGCGCCAGCGACCAGTCCAGCCACACCGGATCGCGCTCGATCAGGTCGATCCAGACATTCGTGTCCACGAGGATCATGGCTGGTTCCAGTCTTCACCACGGGACATGCGCATGATGTCTTCGGTGGTGTAGCGGCCGTTGCCGCTGCCGACCATGGCGAGGAAGGGGTCCGCCTCCGCCGGGGCGACTTCTTCGCTCAGGAGAAGACGCAGGGCGGTCTGCACCACTTGGGATTTGCGCAGATGCCGGGCCGCGCAATAGGCGCTGAGCTGGGCTTCCAAGTCTTCTGGGAGTCGAACCGACAGCATGCGAGCACCATCACATCAGAGGGGGCTTGGGCGGCTGCTCAGCCGCCCAAGCCCGCGAACACGTTCTGCACATCCTCGTTGGCATCCAGCGCCGCCAGGAACGCCTCGACCTCTTCCAGCTGCTCCGCGCTCAGGCTGTCCGGCGCCACCGGGTTCTTCGGCTTGTAGCCGAGCTTGGTGGACAGCACCGTGAAGCCGTGGGCGGGCAGGGCGCGGCTGACCAGATCCAGCTCGGTCGGCTCGGTGTAGAACAGCGTCGTGCCGTCCTCGTCGCCAGCGTCCAAGTCCTGCGCACCGGCTTCGATGGCGGCCATTTCCGGGTCGGTGCCGGCCTTGGCGTCGGTCGGTTCGGCCTCGATCATGCCGAGGTGGTCGAAGTCCCAGGCGACCGAGCCGGAGCTGCCGAGCTGGCCTTTGCGGAACAGCACGCGCATGTCGGAGGCGGCGCGGTTCACGTTGTCGGTCAGGCACTCGACCATCACCGGCACGCGGTGCGGCGCGAAACCTTCGTAGACGACGTGCTCGAAATGCACCGATTCACCCGTCAGACCCGCACCCTTCTTGATCGCCCGGTCCAGCGTCTCCTTGGGCATCGAGACCTTGCGCGCCTGCTCGATGACGAGCCGCAGGCGCGAATTGGCAGCCGGGTCCGCGCCGTGGCGGGCGGCGATCATGATGTCCTTGGCGAGCTTGCCGAAGAGACGGCCCTTGGCGTTGGAGGCCAGGTCCTTGTGCTTTGCTTTCCACTGCGCGCCCATGGCGATTCCTGTGAGTTGGAGGTCAGCCGGGCAGTCTAGCGGGTGTCCTTTCCGACCCACGCCAGCACATGCGTGCGCAGCACCGGCACCGCATTCAGCACCGGATACCACCCCGGCCACACCCGGCACGCCGCCCGCGCCAGCGGCGGCGCCAGCGTCACGCGCCGTGCCTCGATCCGCCCTTCGGGAAACAGCGCCCGCACCCGCCGCAGCGGCACGCCGCGCACGTCCCGGTTGCGCGGGTTGTCCACGGTGAAGTCGTACCAGAGCACTGCACCACCCGGTTTCACCCAGCGCCACATCGCCGCGGCCAGCCGCTGCTGGAACGCATCGTCCAGCAGCGAGGAAAACACCGTGGCCTGGAAGACGAGGTCGCAGCTCGCCTCGGCGATCGGTGCGGTGCAGGCGTCGCCGAGGTGCAGCGCCACCCGCTCGGGCAGCACGGCGCGCGCATGGGCGTGGCGCTCGGGCAGCAGCTCGATGCCGGCGAGGTGTTCCGGCTGCCAGCCCATGCGCAGGAACTCCAGCAGATTGCCCCCCGCACCGCAGCCGACTTCGAGCAGGCGCCGCTCACGCAGGTCGTGCCAGCCACGGCGGGCCAGCAGTCGCAGCATGGCGCGCTGGCGCTCCTGCACGGTCTGCCAGACATCGGGCTGCAGCAGGCTGTAGCGGTCGGCGAGGGCCGGGTCGGTGCCACGCCGGGCGTAGCGTTCGGTGACGCGGTCGGGTTCGGCCATCGCCATGGGGTTCAGCTCCCGCAGGCGGCCAGGAAACGCCGCGCCAGCACCGGGTAGGTGTGGTGCGCCTGCACGAACGCCTGACCGCGCTCGCCCATCGCGTGGCGTTCGGTCGGCGTCAGGGCGGCCATGCGCTTCAAACCGTCGGCCACGGCGTCGGCGGACTCGGGCGCCACCGTCAGGCCGCAGCCCGCCTCGGCCACCGGATCGTTGCCCGCCTCGACCGAGTGCAGCACCGCGCAGCCGGCCATCATGTAGTCCATCAGCTTGTTCGGCGCGATGCCGAAGCGGTAGATCGGCACCCGCTGCCAGCCGATGTAGGCGATGTCGATCTCGGCGAGGAAGGCGGGGATCTGCGCCTTCGCGATGGGCGGCAGCATCTGCACCTGTGCCAGCCCCTCGGTGCGCACGCGCTCCGCGAGCCGATCGCGCTCGTGGCCACCGCCGACCATGACGAGGGCGATCTGCGCGCCCCGCGCCTTCAGCCGCTGCATCGCGTCGAGCAGGGTGTCGAGCGCGTTCGGCAAACCCATCGAGCCGGCGTAACCGACGACGGTGTCGCCGCGTGCGCGGGCTTGGGCCACCGCCGCGGCCACGTCAGGGCGCAGCGCGGGCAGTTCGCCGGTCCACTCGTCGAGCGTGATGCCGTTCGGCACGATGTGCAGCTTCTTCAAATCCAGCCCGCGCCCGGCCATGTGCGCGTGGACCTTGGGCAGCATCGAGACGACGACGTCCGCGTCGCGGTAGGCGTCGTCCTCGGCCTTCTGGCACAGCAGGATGAACGGGTGCCACGGTGACATGCCCGACAGCTCGATCGGCGACAGCGGCCAGAGGTCGTGTACCTCGAACACCAGCTTCGCCCGCGCCATGCGCGCCAGCCGCCGCGCCACCCAGATGTCCAGCGGGTAGGTGCTCGACGCGATCACGACATCCGGGCGGAACTGTGTGGCGATGCTGCGCGAAGCCCGCCAGACTTGACTGAGAAAGGCCCAGATGTTCTTCACCCGCCCCAGCCCGTTGCCCTGGTAGGCCGGGCCGGGGAACCAGAGGTAGTCGATGCCGTCGATGTCCTGGTGAGTGGGGGCGTTGATCGGGTGGTCGCGGTGGACCGGGGCGGTGGCGCGCACATGCGAGGTGGCACAGGCGACCATCTGCACCCGGTGGCCCAGTCGGATCCACTCGCGGGCGAGGTAGTAGGGCCGGTACTCCATGCCCAGCGCGGGGGCGCCGGCGTAGTGGTTCAGGTAAAGGATGTTCATGTCACATGAGTTCGGCCAGCCGGGACATCAGCCCCTCGACCGCCGGCGCGAACTGCCCATGCAGCCGCACCCATTCGTGGTTGTCACGGCCGATCTGCACCGCCTGCGGCAGCAGCGGTGCGAGCTGCTGGGGCAGGTTCATCAGCTCGATCGGTGCGTTGGTCAGGATCAGCCCGTTCAGGCCCGAGCGCACCAGCTCGTGGTTGGCGGGCAGGTCCGACAGCAGCGGGATGCAGCCATGCGCCATCGCCTCCAGCACCGACACCGCCACCGAGTCGCTCGACGGCAGGCTCAAGTACCACTGCGCGCGTTCGTAGCAGCGTGCCTGCGCCTCGGCGTCGAGCCGGCCCACGAACTCGATGTGGTTCGCCAGGCCCAGCTCGCCCACGCGCTGTTCGAGCGCGGGGCGCAGCGAGCCGTCGTTGGCGATCGTCAACCGTGCCTCCGGGTAGGCCGACACGATGGACGCGAACGCGGTGATCACCCGGTCGGGCCGGTAGATCGGCTCCAGCCCGCGGTTGGCGAAGAAGGTCCAGGGTGCCTTGTGGGGTGGCCGGGGCGGCATCTTTTCCAGCCCGAAGGGGAAGACACGGATCTCGCCCGCGCCGAGCTTGCGCATCTGCGCGGCCATGTGCTCGGAGTCGCTGGTGGTCAGCGTGCAGGCCTTGAGGATCTGGGTCGTCACCCAGCGGAAGTGCGGCCCGCGCTGTGGTGTCACCAGAATGTCGCTGCCCCAGGCCGAGCCGACGAGCTTGCCGCGCAGCTTCCAGCCCTTCTTGGCGCCCATGGCGAGCGTGCCGTGCGAGGTCAGGTAGTGCGGGTGGATCCAGTCGGCATCCACTTCCTGCAGCCAGCGGCCGAGTTCCGGCAGACGCCTGAGCAGCCCGACGTTGCCACCCGAGTGGTCCATGGTTTCACCCAGTGCGAGGCGGCCCCGTGGCGGCACGAGGTCGTCGAAGCCGGGCAGGAAACCGCGGCTCGACGCCACCCACAGATCGACCTGCGGTGCCAGCGCGCGGGCCCATTTCAGCAGGTGCGGGCTTTCGCCGTCGCCGATCAGGACGTGGCGCCAGCGGCCGTAGGCGGGCGGATCGGTGGCGGGCGGGAGATCGACGAGGGGGCGATACGGTCGGGTCATGGGCGTCGGCGGTCGCGGTCGTCGGACTCGGGCGCAGCGGCCCAAGCGTCGTGGTTCACCCTGAAGTCTGGATATTGTCGAAGCAGTGTCGCATCCCCGTCGCGGCTGTCACCGACCACCCGCGCCGGTGCGCCCTCAAGAACCGCGAAATCCGGAAATGTCCCCCGCACTCGGGCGCCGGCGCGGACGAGGGTGCCGCGCCCGAGGTGCGTGCCGGCCTCGATGACGCTGTGCGGGCCGATGAAGCTCCAGGCACCGATGTGGACCGGGCCGCTGATCCAGCCGGGGCGCTCACCGGGGCCGGCCCAGGTTGCGAACGCCTGGCCGAGCAGGCGCTGGCTGCGGTGCGAACTGTGCGTGACGATGGCACAGTGGCTGGTGATCTGCACGCCTTCGTCGATCGTCAGGCCGCCGCTGGCGTCGAGCAGGTTGAAGTGGCCGATGTAGACGTGGTCGGCGAGCACGAGGCGGTCTTCGCACTCGATGCAGGTGGACGGCGAGATGCGGGTGTGTGGCAGCAGGCGGCCCTGCGAGCGCTCGCCGAACAGCACGCGGAACTGCAGCCCGCGCACCAGTCGGCGTCGCCAGCGGTTCAGCGCCGCACGCAGTTTCAGCATCCCCACGTACCCTTCACGTCTGTCCGATCCTTGTTCAATCCACCACCGGCCAGGTCGCCAGCCGCCAGAAATACCAGCCGAAGTACACGGCCATCGCCGCCGAGACGCCCCAGCCCGCGCCGGCCAGTCCGCCCAGATGCAAGCCCAGGGCCAGCGCGCCGACAAACGCCGCCTGTCCCCACAGCGCCAGCCGCAGTGCCCAGGCCTGTGCACCCCAGGCCATCGTCACCACGGCCAGCGGCGCCGCCACGAAGTGTGCCCCGATGTAGGGCGCCAGCGTCCGCGAGAGTTCCCCAGCTTGACGCCACTCGGCGCCGAACAGCCGCTCGAATGCCCACGGCCCCAGCACCCACAGCCCTGCCACCAGCGCCAGCCCGGCGGCACCCAGCACGGCCATGATCCGCCGCACCGCCGCCCGCGCGGCCCGTGTCGGCCCGGGGCCTCTGGCGGCGAGCTGCGGGTAGAGGGCTTGCGACACCGCACTGCCCACCAGCGTGGCCGGCGCCTTCAGGTAGCGCAGCGCCAGTCCCCAGAAGCCAGCGGCGGCCGGGCCGAGCGCCGCGGCGATCAGCGCCAGCGAGACGGTGTCCTGCAGCGCACCGAGGAAGGCGTGTGGCGTGTTGAGCAGCGGAAATTCCTTGTAGCGGCGGGCGATGTCGCGCAACGGTGGTGCATCGGTCGCGGGCGCCAGCGTGGGGCGGCGCAGCAGCAGCGTCGCCAGCGTCTGCGCCGCGATGGGCGCGATCACCAGTCCGACCACCCCGCCGTGCAGCCACCCGGCCACCGCCTGTGCCAGCGCCGCACCGCCGTACTGCAGCACCCGCGCGGCCGCCAGCGCCGAAAACCGCTCGGCCCGCGTCGCCCACAGCGTCGCCAGCGACAGCGCGCCGCCCACCGCCACCGCCGGCCCGAGCCACAGCGCCCACGCCAGCCCGCTCCACCACGCCCAGCCCAGCCCGCCCAGACTGGCCAGTCCCGTCACCAGCCCGAGGATGCGCAGACACAGCCGCCGCAGCGTCTCCGCCTCGCCGTCGCCCCGCGCCAGCGGCAGCGCGAACTCGTAGCGCCCGCAGGCGACCACCGCGAGGTTGGTCGCCACCGCGGCGAAGAGGTGGAAGGCGCCAAACTCGTCCGGCGTGTACAGCCGCGTCAGCAGTGGCCCGAGCAGCAGCGGCAGCGCCTGCGCCAGCGCGCCGCCGGCCAGCAGCGTCAGCGTGGCGCGCAGCAACTCAGGCGTCCGCGCACACGCTGGCGAGCGCGTCGGCCAGCGCCGCGACCACGCGGTCCTGGTCGGCTTCCGACAGGTCCGGGCTCATCGGCAGGCTCATCACGCGGTCGGCCGCTGCCACGCTGTTCGGGCAGCAATCGGGGCAGCAGAACGCGGCGTAGGCGGCCTGGTGGTGCAGCGGCTTCGGGTAATGCACGGCGGTCGGGATGCCGGCGGCTTGCAGCGCGGCCTGTACCTTCGCGCGCTGCGGCACGAACACCGTGTACTGGCCCCAGACGCTGTCGCGGTCCGGCCGCACGGTCAGCAGACCGAAGCCCGGATGCTGCGCGACCAGCGGCGCGAGCAACTGGTGGTAGCGCGCACCCAGTTCACGCCGGCGTTGCAGCTCCCAGTCGAAGCGTGGCAGCTTGGCCAGCACGACCGCGCACTGCAGCGTGTCCATGCGCCCGCCCAGCCCGACGCGGGTGTGGGTGTAGCGGGCGCTCTGGCCGTGGACGCGGATCTCGCGGGCGGCCTGCGCCAGCGTGTCGTCGTCGGTGAACAGCGCGCCGCCGTCGCCGTAGCAGCCCAGCGGCTTGCTCGGGAAGAAGCTGGTGCAGCCGATGGTGGACAGGTGCCCGCTATGACCTGGGTGGCCGCCGCTGCGGTAGGTGGCGCCGAAGCTCTGCGCGGCGTCCTCGATCACCGGCAACCGGTGGCGGGCGGCGATCGCGTTGATCTCGGCCATGTCGGCGACCTGCCCGTACAGGCTCACCGGCATGATCGCCCGCGTTCTCGGGGTGATGGCGGCTTCGATCCGGGACGGGTCGAGGTTGCAGGTGTCGGGCTCGATGTCCACGAACACCGGTCTGGCGCCCAGCAGCGCGATGACCTCGGCGGTGGCGGCGAAGGTGAACGGCGTGGTGATCACCTCGTCGCCCGGTTGCAGGTCGAGGGCCATCAGCGCGATCAGCAGCGCCTCGGTGCCGCTGGAGACAGTGACGCAGTGCTTGGCGCCGACGCGCTCGGCCAGCGCGGTTTCGAGCTGCTTGACCTCGGGGCCCATGATGTACTGGCCATGGTCGAGGACGCGGTGGATCGCGGCGTCGATGTCGGTCTTGAGGGTGGCGTATTGGGCCTTGAGGTCGATGAAGTGCATGGGTTTTTCATTCCAGTCGGGTGACTACATCGCCGCTGAGCCGATACCGCTCCCCCGTCGCCGGACATGTCGCCTCGCCCTCGCCGCGCACCGCCAGCCCGAGCCGCTCGCCGTTCCGGCTCATCCAGCCAATCCGCCGCGCCGGCACGCCGACCATCAGCGCGTAATCCGGCACGTCGCGGTTGATGACACTGCCCGCGCCGACGAAGGCGTATTGCCCGACCGTCGTGCCACAGACGAGGGTGCAGTTCGCGCCCAGCGTTGCGCCGCGTTTCACCAGGGTGCGCAGGTACTCGCTCTTGCGCGACACCGCCGCCCGCGGGTTGTAGACGTTGGTGAACACCGCGCTCGGCCCGCAGAACACGTCATCCTCCAGCGTCACCGCGTCGTACACCGACACGTTGTTCTGGATCTTCACGCCCGAGCCGATCACCACGTCGTTGGCGACAAAGACGTTCTGGCCGAGTGAGCAGCCCTCGCCGATGCGGGCGCCGGCGCAGACGTGGCTGAAGTGCCAGACCTTGGTGTCGGCGCCGAGCTGGGCGCCTTCATCGACGATGGCGGAGGCGTGGTGCCAGGCGGGGGATGTCTTGCTCATGGCAGTTCCTCGAACTCAGTTGACGGTACCCAGCACCGTGACGCCGGCCAGACGCCGCATCTTGCGGTCGAAGGTCACCACGGCATCACAGCCGTGCCGCTGCGCCTTGACGGACAGCAGGCAGTCGGCGAAATCGGCCGGACCCTGCTCGTACAGCACCAGCGCCGCCCGGATGTCAGCGGTTGATTCCAGTGCGACGGTGGCGTGGCGCAGCAAGGCGTTCAGCGCGGTGGCGATGTCGGCGCGGCTGCGGTCATAGGCGCGTGCCAGCGTCCAGGCGACTTCCACGACCACGACATCGCTCAGCCACAGCGAGCCGTCCTGATCGGCGTGGTCGTCGAACAACTGCCGGGCGATCTGGGCCTGGTGGGCGTCGTCACCGATCAGCAACCGCACCACCACGTTGGTATCGACCGCGATCACGGCGTTTCCTGCCGTTCGCACACGGTGTCGGTGATGGCCTGGTCCAGCTCGTCCAGGCTGCGCGTGCGCTCGCCAGGGCGGCTCAGCAGACCGAACAAGCCTTGCGAGCCACGCGCCAGCACCCGAACGCGCAAGGTGCCGTCGTCCTGCGCCTCGACCTCCAGGCGTGTGCCGGCACTGATGCCCAGGTGTTGTCGCAGGCTGTGGGGCAGGGTGATCTGACCTTTGTCGCTGACGGTGACTTGCATGGTGGTTTCCGACTGGTTGCGCCACATCTTACCGCGTGTCGAGCATCAGAAATTCGGCCTGAAGTGTGCATGGCTGCTGCTGTGACAACCCGAAGTCCACCCGGCACACCGAGTCCGGTGATTGCCTGAGGTAGATCGAATGACCTGAAAATTCACGGAATTCACGATTTTTCGGGTTCAGCGAGTCCGCATGCACATGGCTTTCTGGGCGGTGTCAGCAATAGTCATGTTTTTCTCAGTCGTGCGTACACAAACTGTAATTAAAACCATGAATTCATTTGTATCAAATCTAGAGAAATTTTTTGAATCCTATGGTATCGACGGTCCTGTCGGTGGCTTGGTTGTTTTTGCCATTTTTGGGCTGTCGCTGGCTTTTTTATGGTGGTTTTTCCGGCCGGCAGTTTTTGGCTGGATAAAACTGGTCAAGATTGGGGCGAGTCTCAAAGAATTCTCTGCTCGACCTACACCGAATGACTTGGAGAAGGTGTTCTCTAGTGACGAGAGGTTGAGGGAACAATGGGCGCAATATTCTGAATCATTGCACCAGCAGCACGAAGAAAAAAACGGGATGATGCAAGCCGGTCCTTGGCGTGCCACCTTACCGGCCGAGGTTTTTTTCAATCCTCAAAATATTGTGGATGGTCGATTGAATGTTGAATTCTTCAAGCATTTGCCTGGGATATTGACAGGTATCGGGATCATTGGGACATTTGCAGGGCTTATCCACGGCTTGGAAGGATTCAACATCGGTGGTAGCGATCCCGAGCAAGTCAAGAAGAGCTTGGATGGGCTAATGAATTCCGTCAAGCACGCCTTCTGGGTGTCGGCTGGGGCAATTCTGGCGGCAATGGTGATTACCGTTCTGGAAAAGTTTTTGCTTTCCCGCCTTTATTCTAGAGTGGAATGGATTGCCGGTGCGGTGGATAAATTTTTCGAAGGTGGTGCCGGTGAGGAATACCTGTCCCGCTTGGTGCGTGCCTCCGAAGATTCCGCCAGCCAGTCAAAGATCCTGAAAGATGCCTTGGTCAAGGATCTGGGGGATCTTCTGAAGAATTTGACAGCTACCCAGCTCAATGCTTCAAACAAGTTCAATCAGGAACTGATCAACCAGATCAAGGAAAGTGCCGAGCAGCAGAAAAAGGCGGCTCAGGAAAATGCTGGCGTCATGAGTTCTGCGATTGCGGGAAGTATTCGGCAAAGCTTGGAAGGGCCGTTGCAGAACATTGCGCAAGCCGTTCAGAATTCCACGCGTGATCAAAGTGCGTCCGCCACCCAGATGCTCGGTGATGTCATGGCGGGATTCAGCGAGCGTTTGAATAGCCTGTTCGGCGAGCAGATCAGCGGTATCAACGAACTGAACCGCCAGACCGCCCAGGGTATGCAGGGGGCCGCTGATTCGCTCAATACGCTGGTGACTCGATTGGAAGAGTCTAGTTTGCGCTCGGCCAATGACATGGCCACCCACACGACGCATGCCATTCAAACCATGGGTGAAGGACTGACCCATATTCAGGACCGCGTGCTCGAAAATAACCGTGCGCGCGAGGAGGCAATGAATGAGCGTACCCATGCGCTGGTTAACGGAATGGCGGAGCGGGTCGAGGTGGCGATGCGGGAGGTCAGCACAACCACAGCCAGTTCACTGGGCGAAGTGGTGGCCACACTGGAAAATTCTCAAGCCCGTGTGCTCAAAGGCAATCAGACTCGCGAAGAACAGATGGCCCAGAGAGCGCAAGACATGGTGAATGGTCTGGCTGAGCAGGTCGGGGTCGTTGTCAATCAATTCAGCACGGCCACGACCGGTTCGCTGCAATCGCTGGTCTCGAACCTTGAAGCAGTGGGACAGCGTTCGACGCAAGAAATGTCCAGCCGCCTTGCTGCGTCGATGGAGGCCATGGAAACTCGCCAGAGCAGCATGAACAGCCAGGCGACAGGTTTTGTCGAGCAGATTGGCAAACTCATTGCCGGTTCACAAAGCCAGACGCATCAGCAGTTGACCGGGACACTGGCTGCATTGGGAGAAGAAACGTCGGGGCTGCTCAATGGTTTACGCAAGGCCCAGACGGATGTTTTCGAGCAGCAGGGTTCTCGGGAAAAGGCGATGCTGGACCGGGCAGAGAAGTTGGTCAGTGAAATGACTCGGATGGTGGACAAGGTCGTCCATGCATCAAATGACGCTACTCAAAAAATGGCCCACGGTGTCAATCAACTGTCGAATGTCAGCACCAAGGCCATCAGCGGCATGAATTCCGGTGCTGAGCAGATCAATATTTCGGCTAATAAATTCGCAGAAGCAGGCAAGAGTGTTGCAGGTGTCATCACTCAGGCAGCATCGATCGCCGGCAGCATGGACAGTGCCTCGCGAAGCCTGTCGGATGGCGCCAAATCACTTTCTGCGGAACTGCAGGATCACCAGTCACGGCGCAATGAAATGGCGCAATTGCAGCGCGAGGTCTGCGCGATTGCGGAATCTGCTCGTCGCGAAGTCGGCATGACCGCCGATGTTCTTCAATGCATCGAAGGGTCAGTTTTCAAGATTAAAAATGCGCAGGTGGAACTGGCTGAATACCTGGATGGGGTCAGTGATGTGCTAAAGAAGTCCGAAAACGTATTTACCCTTACTATGAACAAGTCAATTGATAGCGTGAATAATAAATTCCATAAGGATCTGGAGCGATCCGTCAAATTTCTGAGTGGCGGAATCGATCACCTTGAGCAGGTTTTGAATGATTTGCCCTCGGCGGGTGGTAGCAGGATCTAATATATGTTTGGCCCTAAATTTGTCATCAAGCGTGGTGCCCGTGATGAGGCTGAAAAACCATTCTGGATCTCGTTTGCTGACCTCATGACGGCATTGATGGTCTTGTTCCTGGTCGTGATGGCGGTGGCGTTATTGGCCGTGACCAAGGCGATCGATGAACCAGAAAAAAAACATGGTGAAAAAATCAAGAGGTTCTTGGAGGGTCTTTCTCAAGCAGCGGAAAAACACGATGGCATCAAGGTTGATATCAATCGACAGGTTATTAACTTCGGTGAGAAGGCAAGGTTTTCCTTCGCGAAATCAAATCTGTCGGTAGAGCAGGAGATTGTGTTGCGAAAATTCATTCCGGAAGTTCTGGTGCTGGCGAACGAACCGCTCGGTTTGCAGGTGCTCAAGCGCGTGGTCGTGGAGGGATATACCGACAAGACAGGCTCATATCTCTCCAACCTGAATCTGAGTCTGCAGCGCAGCCAGAGAGTTCTGTGTGCCATGTTTTCCACTGCCGGCCCCTATTTGTTGACAGATGTGCAGAAAGAGGAAGTTCGTGCGCTGTTCTTGGTCGGTGGGTATTCATTCAACGCGGCCAAGGAGACTGATGAGGAAAGTCGTCGCGTCGAGGTGCGACTGGAGTTTCTCAAGCATGGCGAGTCTCGCCCGCCGGCACCGCACGCCGTTGGTAATTTTGGAAACTGTGCCTTGACATGACTGCGCTGAATAGACTTGCTGCCGCCTTGGCGAGTGGCAGAAAGACGATCGATTTTTCCACCAGCGATGGCATGGAAAAACTCGCCGAGTCCTTGGAGAGGAAATTCAAGAGGGGAGAAAAAATGCCTGAGTCTCACGATCTGTTGCTGAAAGCAGTCAAGGCATTCTGGATTGATTCCCAATTGCATAGCGTCCGGCAGGCTCGGTTGGTGTCATTCGCACTGACGTTGCCTGTCCCTTCGTCAGGACAATGCCTGATGGATGATTCCGACCGATTTGGTTGTTTGCTCGATGGCCTCAAGCGATTGCGGAATCGGCCTCTGGAATATCGCCGTTGCTATCAAGGTCTGCTGCATTCTTATTTTAGCTACGATACCTATAGCGATAAAACATCTGATGCAGGCCGTATCAACTGGCGGGCCTTGCGCCATCATCTGCATGAAAATCATGCGCTTCTCAATTGTGGTCGGATAGTTCCGGACTGGGTACATGCAGTCGCGGAGAACTTGCAGATTTTCGGTGATGATCCTTGCGCACCTTACGCCAAGGTGGTATTGGAAGGGGATTCATCGGCCATCAATGAACTCTGTGAAAAACTCGGAATAACCAAAGGGTCATGGTTTTGGTATGAGTTGGTCATCGCCCAGATTCGATGGAGTGTTCGAGAAAACCGCGATGTGTTCTTGAAATACATGCCGAGACTTCTTGAGTTGCTTCGCGACAATGAAGTCTTGCGGGATAAGGGGCTGACGATGATTCTGGACCATTACGCTTCTTTGCCTCATCCAGAAATCAATGTGAAGCTGAGAGAAGCTGCGGTGGAATTCTGGGGTAATCCTTGGCTGCCTTCCAACAAGGCACGCTGGGGTGGCGTAGCGATCGAAGCCAAGGACATGATTTCCGATTGGCTCAAGCGCGATTTGATCAAGGCATTCTTTGAAGTCTTGTCTGCCGATGGTGTTGCAAATCAGCGGCGTGTCAATTTTTGGCTCAAATACGTCGGCTCAATTGACAGGATCCATTTTGCGTTGGGATCTTGGGCTTTGGATGTAGATAATAAGAACATGCAGGAGCTACTCAGAAGAATGGCGGGTTTGACGACTGAGTTGAAAGGTGGTGTGCAGCATAATAATGCGTTTATCATGTACATGGGGGATTTTGTTGCGGTTGAGTTTGGTGGCGTTGGGAATAGTTGTTATGTATATGATAGAAAGTCTGGGCTGCCTTTTTCCTTGGATCGGCGTGTCACCGTGGGTGTGAATGCGGAAAACTCTCTGAAAAATGGCAGATATTTGTTCAAGTTGCCGCATCATGATGGTGCAACGGAGTCGTGGGAAGAGAGATTTTCCGTGGAGCTGCAAAGGGATTTGAATATATGCCAGGATGGTGTGAGAAATGCCATAAGGAAATCAGTCTCGCCTGCATCACCTCGCGCGACTCCCGATGTTTTGATGATGGCGAAAGTCAAGGGCCTAGTGATTGAGGATTTGCGGGAGAAAAACGGAAACCTTTGGATCAAGACTGACTCATCAGACCTTGAATTCAGTCGGATATTGATGCGAGACGGTTTTAAGTATAAATATGGCAAGGGCTGGTGGAAATAATATGTTCGGATTGACAAGCAGGAAGACAAAAGCAGTTCGAGAAAATCCGGCGGCTTGGTATAGGCAGTTGTCTGCATCGGGCCTGCTTGTCACGCGTGAAACGCAAGGTACCGCGCTGGATGATCCGTTGTTGGGTGGTTATCTGGACCAGCTCCGCGATGACGGTTGTCTGATTGATTCCCGCATCGGATACCACCTGTCTTGGGACAAATTGATGGCGGCGCTGGAGCAGCCAGGCTATGAAGGTTTGCCGCAGGCGCTCGCGCTTCCCCCCGTCACCGCGCTCCGTCCAGCCTTGTGCAGCCGGGATTCGCTGTCCGACAGCGGTTTTTTGATTGCATTGGCTGGCTGGGTGGACGAAACCGGGCGCACCCGAATCGCCGAGATGACCGGACCCATCGTGTCGCTGGGCGAGCGTGCGGAAAGAATGTCCCCCGCACAGTGGCAACTGGTCCGAGCGGTCATCGAATTCGCACAGCGCCCCGCGTCACAGCACACCGATCAGGTCCACCGTGAAGCCTGGGGACGGATTCGCCAACTCGCCTTGGCTGCTGACGCCCGACTGGATGATTTCCTGTCCCGGTCCGTCGTCCTCACACCCGAAAAGCTCGACCTTCAGATGCGCCGCTCGACTGTTCTAAAGGACGAAAACGTCATCGAGATCGTGCCCGGTTTTGCACAAGCACCCGCCGATTGGTTGGACCGCTTCGATCGCAACCCTGCCGTGCTGGACCGCTACGACCTTCCGACGCATGAAGGCATCGTGCAGGTGCTCATCACCCCCGCAGTCAAGACGGTACTCCAGGAAATCAAACGATTCCCGGCGCGGCGGGTGGCCGGGGTGCGAGCGCAGGCATTCATCCTCAACCCCTTCGCTGCGCTGGGCGCAGAAGCCCATGCGGTCATCAACGAGCAGCAGTTCGAGCAGGCCCGCGAGGCGGCGGGCCTGCGCTACGAACGGTTTTTGCCCGTCATCGACCGAGATGCGAGCGGCTACCCGGTCAGCGTCTGTCTGTCGATCGAATCCACTGGCGTCTCACATGCGGCCTCCTCGGAATTGGTCCCTCTGTCCGATGAGACGCTGGCGGTCTTCGTGGACAAGCTCGAACGCGCCCTTGCCCGAGGCTTCTTGCTGCTGGGCTGGAACGGCTACGACCTCGAACTCCAGGGTGATGCGCCTGCCCATCTGGCGGAACTCCAGGACGCCTTGGCCGCACGCACACGGCCTCGGCTGCTGATTCAGTACGCTCAAGTGCATGACCTGAGCGCCTATTCGCCCCGCGTCGAAGGCATCGGAATCGAGAAGCCGTACTACTCGCCCTACATCGCCAAGAAAAAGGAGGCGGAGGGTTGGTTTCCTGACAATGTCCAGACGATCATCAGTTTCACGCCGCCGGGGCAGACCGAGCCGGTTGCCATCGCTGCGACCAAAGAGGTGATCCAGCAGATAGCACAGGGAATTGAGGCGGCTGAAGCCAGCGGGGCGACCACCATCACGCTGCCTGGACTGCCCGTGCCGATGCCAGTGTCCGAGGCCAAAAATATCCTGGAGATATTCAAGTCTGTCGGGGAAGACATCAAGAGCGGACACCCGCCGAAACCGCCCGGCCCAGTGGTGAGACCTGTGGCTGACGGCAAGACTCTGGTGATTCGGCCCAACATTGACACCCTCGACCACGACGAATCCCGTCGCCAGACGCTGCAAACCCAACCTGCGGCGCCGGAGTTGCCCACACGCTTCACCCACGGCACGGCGTTGCTGGCGCACCAGTACGCCGGTCTGGCGTGGCTGCAGCATCTGCACCGCTTGCGTTCCTCCCACCAAGTGCGCGGGGCAGTGCTGGCCGACGACATGGGGCTGGGCAAGACACTGCAACTGTTGTCGTTCATGGTGAGCTTGAACGAGCGGCAGCCGCACGGCGATCCGATGCTGGTCGTGGCACCCGTGTCGCTGCTGGAAAACTGGAGGGATGAACTGGACAAGTTCTTCCCGCCCGGCACGTTGCCCGTTCTGACCGCCTACGGTGATGCGCTGAAAACGCTGCGTGTGCCACGCGAAGCCATCGACGAGCGTCTGCGTACCGAGGATGGTCTGGTGCGGTTCCTGCGGCCGAACTGGATCGGATCGGCGCGACTCGTGCTGACCACCTATGAGACCTTGCGCGACCTGGAGTTTTCGTTCGCGGTCCAGCGGTGGTCGGTGATGGTGTGCGACGAGGCGCAGCGCATCAAGAATCCCGCTGCCATGGTGACGCGGGCCGCCAAGAAACAGAATGCCGATTTCCGGATCGCCTGTACCGGTACGCCGGTCGAAAACACGCTGGCCGATCTGTGGTGCCTGTTCGACTTCATCCAGCCTGGTTTGCTGGGCACGTTGAACGCATTTGGCCGGCGTTACCGCAAGCCGATCGAAGCTCGCACGGATGATGAAAAATCGCGGGTCGACGAACTACGCGCTCGCATCCAGCCGCAGATCCTGCGCCGAACCAAGGCGGAGGTCGCCAAAGATCTGCCGCGCAAAATGACCGATCCGTCTTGCGCCCGACTGCCGCTGTCGATGGCCCAGCGCCACCTGTATGCACAGGCGATTAACGCCTTCAAGGCGCGTCATGTTCCTGGCGCGGTGACCCCTTTCCGGAACCACCTGAGCCTGCTGCACTACCTGCGGCTGATCTGCACGGACCCATGCCGCCCAGGCATGACGGCGTTCAAGCCCGAGCCGATCGCTGCGTATCGTGCCAAGGCGCCGAAGCTGGATTGGCTGCTCAGGCAACTCGACCGCATCCGGATGCGCCAGGAAAAGGTCATCGTGTTCTGCGAGTTCCGCAACATCCAGCGCCTGCTGCAGCACTACATTGCCGAGGCATTCGGCCTGCGTGCAGACATCATCAATGGCGACACCAGCGCGGCGGTCGGCCACGAGGCCAGCCGGCAGAAGCGCATCAAGGCGTTCCAGTCGCAGCCGGGGTTCGGCGTCATCATCCTGTCGCCGGTCGCTGTCGGCTTTGGCGTCAACATTCAGGCGGCCAACCATGTGGTCCATTACACCCGGACCTGGAATCCTGCCAAGGAAGACCAAGCGACAGACCGGGCCTACCGCATCGGCCAGACGAAGGACGTGTTCGTGTATTACCCGGTCGTGCAGGCGGACGATTTCTGTACTTTCGATGTCAAGCTGGATCGTCTGCTGACCAACAAGCGCGAGCTGGCGCAGGACATGCTCAACGGTTCCGGTGACATCGGCCCCGGCGATTTCGGTGATCTGGGCGATCAGGTGCCACCAGATCAGGCCAGAGGGCTGGATGAGCCGGTTACTGCCGATTGGGTGTTGCGCATGGATGGCCGCTATTTCGAAGGCTTGATTGCCATCCTGTGGCAGAAACAAGGGTTCGGAACCTGCTACTGCACACCGGCTTCTGGGGACAACGGGGTGGATGTGGTGGCAATCGGAGGGGTGCAGGGTGTTCTGCTGCAGACCAAGACCAACAGTCGGGAGGGGGGCGACTGGGGTGGGACACCGTGAAGGAGGTGGTCGGTGGAGAAGCCTTTTACCGCAGGCGCCATCCGGACACGGTGTTTCGCAAAGTGGGCGTGACGAACCAATTCTTCAATGCCCAAACCCATGAACAAGCCGCACTCAACCAAGTCGATTTGGTCGAACAGCCGCGCTTGCTGGAATTGCTCCGCCAGTTTCCGGTCACGATGCTGGAGGTTGAGCGCATGCTTTACCCCGACCGGCGAGCCTGATCAAAACACCAGCGGCAACCCCACCCGCACCCCATCCCGCGCACTCCGGTACCCCGCGATCAGCACCTCCAGCGAGCGCAGCCCGCTGTAGCCATCGACCTCCGCGTGCGCCTCGCCGCGCAGCGTGTCGATGACGTTGGCATAGTAGAGCGGGTGCCCGAAGCCGTAGACCGAGGTGGTCGCGTAGCTCGCGGCCTTGATCTGTTCGTCCTCGGGCGTCGGGGTGTCGAATTCCCAGTGCTGGATGTCGTTGATCGCCACGCCGCCGACGCGCACCGTGCCGCGCTCGCCGAGCACGGTGATCGAGCCTTCGAGGTTCTTCGGGTAGGTCAGCATCGTCACGTTGATGCTCGCCAGCCCGCCGGCGCGCAGCCGCAGGCTCATCACGCCGGAATCCTCGGCCTCGATGTCACGGCCCTGCGTCGCGGTGTAGGCATGCACGTTGTCCACCGGCCCGACCAGCCAGTCCACCATGTCCACGTAATGGCTCGCCTGGTTCATGAACGCGCCGCCGTCCATGTCCCAGCGGCCACGCCACGGCGCCTCGTCGTAATAGCTCTGCGGGCGGGTCCAGAAGACGTTGACCGTGACCATGTGGATGCGGCCGAAACGCTTGTCGTCGATGGCTTTCTTGAGGAGCTGCATCGTCGCGTTCAGCCGGTTCTGCTTGACGACGAACAGCTTCACGCCTGCATCCCGGCACTCGCGCACCATCGCCATGCCTTCGTCCCACTTGGTCGCCATCGGCTTCTCGCTGAGCACATGGCGGCCGGCGCGGGCAATGCGGATGGCCTGTTGCGAGTGCAGGCCGCTCGGCGTCGTCAGCACGACGATGTCGGCGTTGCTGTCGGCCAGCAAGGTGTCGAGCGAGGTGAACGCACGGGCGCCGGTTTGCGCGGCGGCGGCCTGCGCGCGCTCGGGAACCGTGTCGCAGACGGCGACGAGTTCGGCGCGCTCGGCGTGCTGCTGCAGCGAGCCGAAGTGGTTCCTGGCGATGCGTCCGCAGCCCACCAGGGCGAAGCGGATCTTGCGGTCGGTGATCGGGTGGGCAACAGTCATGGGACCAATTTTAGAGGCGCCCCCGCGCGCAGCCTAAAATTGCAGCAAATTCAACAAGTTGAAGTCGAGCCCCGCCGATGAGCCACGCCCCCGCCCCCACGCCCCCTGTCGATGACAACCAGCAGATCGCCGAACGCCGCGAAAAACTCGCCGCGATCCGCACCCAGGGCATCGCCTTCCCGAACGACTTCAAGCCCCGCGACCACGCCGCCGACCTGCACCGCGTGGCCGAGGGCCTGGACAACGAGGCCCTCGAAGCCGCACCGATCCCCGCCTGCATCGGCGGCCGGATGATGCTCAAGCGCGTGATGGGCAAGGCGTGTTTCGCGACGCTGCAGGACGGCTCGCCCGCCGGCCAGGGCCGCATCCAGCTCTACATCACGCTCGACAACGTCGGCGCCGAGAAGCTGGCCGCCTTCAAGCACTGGGATCTGGGCGACATCCTCGGCGCCGAGGGCACGCTGTTCCGCACCAAGGCGGGCGAGCTGTCGATCAAGGTGACGGGCCTGCGCCTGCTGACCAAGGCGCTGCGCCCGCTGCCGGACAAGCACCACGGCATGGCCGACCAGGAGCAGAAGTACCGCCAGCGTTACGTCGACCTGATCACCGACGAGGCGGCGCGCACCCGTTTCCGCGCCCGCAGCAACGCGGTGTCCAGCATCCGCCAGTTCATGATCGAGCACGACTTCCTCGAAGTCGAGACGCCGATGCTGCATCCCATCCCCGGCGGC
>NZ_JANPAB010000048.1:0-41635 GCF_031429695.1 Sphaerotilus sp. | reverse complement strand
GCCCAGGCCCTGCGACCGGATCATCTGCACGACCTGCAGCTTGAAGCTCGCGTCAAAGACTCTTCGTTTCGTGTTCGTCACGTTCGTTGCCCAGGTGATTTCCACCTATCGGTGTGTGCGAAATCATTAGATCAGGACACTGCACAGGCCAGCGCCACGACTGCGAACAAGGTTGCCCCGCGTGAGCGGGGATAGGCCCGTCTGGGTCTGCCCGGTCTGGCGCGGGATATCGGTTGCCCCGCGTGAGCGGGGATAGGCCCCAGTCGTCGAGCCTCTGAGTCTCGAAGAGGCCGGTTGCCCCGCGTGAGCGGGGATAGGCCCGCAAAGAGCACCCGTGCCGCAGGCCGGTTCCTGGTTGCCCCGCGTGAGCGGGGATAGGCCCGCGGCGACCACTGCCGCCACTGCCGCCCAGACGGTTGCCCCGCGTGAGCGGGGATAGGCCCCTGTTTGACCCGGCCGAGGCGCTTGACGGCTAGGTTGCCCCGCGTGAGCGGGGATAGGCCCGAGGGGGCCGCCTTCGTGAGCTTGACCTCGGTGGTTGCCCCGCGTGAGCGGGGATAGGCCCCGCTCCGAGGGCTTCCAGTTCAGTTCGAACACGGTTGCCCCGCGTGAGCGGGGATAGGCCCTTGATCGGGTCCGAGCCATGCGCCAGGCGCAGGTTGCCCCGCGTGAGCGGGGATAGGCCCTTCCTGGGCGATCTGTGCGGTATCCCGAGCGCGGTTGCCCCGCGTGAGCGGGGATAGGCCCGTGCAGCCGTTGAAGCGAACGCCGGAGCCGATGGTTGCCCCGCGTGAGCGGGGATAGGCCCTGAAAAACGACGCAAGCCGGACTCCGAGCGTAGGTTGCCCCGCGTGAGCGGGGATAGGCCCGTATCGTGGCATGGGAGCAATTGGACTCCGCCGGTTGCCCCGCGTGAGCGGGGATAGGCCCCCGGACGACGGATCGACCTGGAGCGGCCGAGGGGTTGCCCCGCGTGAGCGGGGATAGGCCCATCGGATTGCAGGTCGCTGACGGCTTCGACAAGGTTGCCCCGCGTGAGCGGGGATAGGCCCCCGCTGTTGACGACGCGGGAGACCGCGCGCCAGGTTGCCCCGCGTGAGCGGGGATAGGCCCTTCTGTGAACATGAAGATTCGAGCTGGATTGGGGTTGCCCCGCGTGAGCGGGGATAGGCCCCGGATCGACAGCGATGACTCTTCCAGCGCGTCGGTTGCCCCGCGTGAGCGGGGATAGGCCCGTGGCACGGCACAGCATCTGGTGAGGGCATTCGGTTGCCCCGCGTGAGCGGGGATAGGCCCCCTGGCGTTCTCCCTGGCGGCGGCTGGACCTTGGTTGCCCCGCGTGAGCGGGGATAGGCCCGAGGGGCAAGCGTCCCTGACTGTTGCGCTTGAGGTTGCCCCGCGTGAGCGGGGATAGGCCCATGCTGTCCCGCTGCTTGAACGTGATCGCATAGGTTGCCCCGCGTGAGCGGGGATAGGCCCCCGGAGGATGAGGTTCTGCCGGTGGTCAACACGGTTGCCCCGCCCGAGCGGGGATGATCTCTCCCGATCATCAAAGCATGACAAGACGCGCAGGGGTGCAAGATTTGGCGCAAAATAGCTAAATTAATATTTTGGCTATTTTTAAATCATCCCCATGAAAACCGTCGCCGCCACCCGCGCCAAGAACACCTTGGGCCAAGTCCTCGACATCGCCTGCCACGACATGGTGATGCTGGAGCGCCACGGCAAGGCACAGGTCGCACTGATGCCGGCGGCCGCCGCGCGCGTGGGCATTTTGTGCGCCTATGCCAGCGGTCATTTCAGCCGCAGTCAGGCGATGAAGATGCTGGGGTTCTCGTGGTACGGCGAGCTGCTGGATGCCCTGCGAGCCGAGCACGTTCGCATGGCTGTCGGCGACCAGGACACCGAGGCGATGGCGCAGCAGATCACTGCGCTGTGGTCGGATGCCACCCCCGACACCATCCCCGCATGAGCACCCCCATCCGCCTCGTCGTGCCCGACACCGGGCCGCTGATCACGCTCGCCAAGCTGGGGGCGCTGGATGCGCTGCTGGTGTTCGACGACCGGGTGCGCCTTGTACTGACCGACTACGTCGAATTCGAGGCCACGCGCCGGCACCAGGAATTCCCCGATGCGCAGGCCATCCACGCCTTCCTGCGCGACAACGCAGGCCGGGTGGAAATCGAGCGCACGGGAATTGGCAGCAACTACAAGAAACTGGTGCTGCTGAAGGAGCAACTGGCGCAGTCGCCGGAGCTGGCCGCCCAGCTTGGCATCGACCTGAGCGCGGAGCTGGACGACCCAGGCGAGCTGTCCATCGTCCAGTACATCCGTGACCTGATCGACCGTCCGCCGGGGACACCAGCTCTGATCTTGGCTGAGGATGACTATTTCCTGCGCCCGCTGTCACCCTTGCCGAGCAACGCCCATGTGGTCTCGACACGGGCCTTCCTCAACGCCTTGCCGAGGCTGGCCGCGCTCAAGGATCGACCGACACTCTGGACCGCCGTAGCCCGCTGGCGCGAGGCGGCGGATGCAGCCGGTATCGTGGACCGCCCGGCCGCTCGGCTGGCGACCACCTGGGAGGACACCGTCCACCCGGATCGAGCCGCCGAGGTCGTGCGGGCGCTGCGCCGACGCCACGACCTCTGATCACATAGATCAGTACGCCTGTCCCAACTGACTCAGGATCGCCGGGTTCTCCAGCGTGCTGGTGTCCTGGGTGATTTCCTCGCCTTTGGCGAGCGAGCGCAGCAGGCGGCGCATGATCTTGCCCGAACGGGTCTTGGGCAGGTTTTCACCGAAACGGATGTCCTTCGGCTTGGCGATCGGGCCAATTTCCTTGCCAACGTGGTCGCGCAGTTGCTTGGCGATCGCCTTGGCTTCGTCGCCCACCGGCAGCGGACGCTTGAGCACGACGAACGCGCACACCGCCTCGCCCGTCGTGTCGTCCGGACGGCCCACCACCGCGGCTTCGGCCACCAGCTCGGTGCAGCTCACCAGCGCGGACTCGATTTCCATCGTGCCCATGCGGTGGCCCGAGACGTTCAGCACGTCGTCGATGCGGCCGGTGATGGTGAAGTAGCCGGTCTTGACGTCACGGATCGCACCGTCGCCCGCCAGGTAGTACTTGCCCTGGAAGTCGGCCGGGTAGTAGCTCTTGACGAAGCGTTCGCCGTCGCCCCAGATGTTGCGGATCATCGACGGCCACGGACGCTTGACGACCAGAATGCCACCCTGCCCGTTCGGCACGTCCTTGCCGGTCTCGTCCACGATCGCGGCCATGATCCCCGGGAACGGCAGCGTGCAGGAACCGGGCACCATCGGCGTCACGCCCGGCAGCGGGGTGATCATGTGGCCACCGGTTTCGGTCTGCCAGAAGGTGTCCACGATCGGGCAGCGGCTGCCGCCGACGTGCTTGTGGTACCACTCCCAGGCGGCCGGGTTGATCGGCTCACCCACCGAACCCAGCAGGCGCAGGCTCGACAGGTCGTAGCTCTTCGGGTGCACGGCGTCGTTGGCTTCGGCCGCCTTGATCAGCGAGCGGATGGCGGTCGGCGCGGTGTAGAAGATCGAGACCTTGTGGTCCTGGATCATCTTCCAGAAGCGGCCGGCGTCCGGGTAGGTCGGGACGCCTTCAAAGACGATTTCCGTGCCGCCCAGCGCGAGCGGGCCATAGGTGATGTAGGTGTGGCCCGTGACCCAGCCGATGTCGGCGGTGCACCAGAACACGTCGTCCGCCTTCAGGTCGAAGGTCCACTTCGTCGTCAGTGCGGCGTGCAGCAGGTAGCCACCGGTCGAGTGCTGGACGCCCTTGGGCTTGCCGGTCGAGCCGGAGGTGTAGAGCAGGAACAGCGGGTGCTCGGCGCCGACCCACTCCGGTTCGCAGGTGGTGGCCTGCCCGGCGGTCACGTCATGCATCCATACGTCGCGGCCTTCGACCATCGTGACCGGCGCATTGGCGCGGTTGACGACCAGCACCTTCTCGATCTTCTCGCAGCCGGGCATCGCCAAGGCTTCATCGACGATGGACTTCAGGGGCAGCTTCTTGCCGCCACGGACCTGGCAGTCGGCGGTGATGACGGCCTTGGCGCCGGTGTCCTCGATCCGGTCGCGCAGCGATTGGGCCGAGAAACCGCCGAACACGACCGAGTGGGTCGCGCCGATGCGGGCACACGCCTGCATCGCCGCCACGCCGTCGATCGACATCGAGATGTAGATGACCACACGGTCACCCTTGCCGATGCCCATGGAGCGCAGGCCGTTGGCGATCTGGCAAGTCTTGGCGAGCAGGTCGCTGTAGGTGATCTTGGTGACTTCGCCGCCGTCGGCTTCGAAGATGATCGCCGTCTTGTCACCCAGGCCACGCTCGACATTGCGGTCCAGGCAGTTGTAGGAAGCGTTGAGCGTGCCGTCCTCGAACCATTTGAAGAACGGAGCGTTCGACTCGTCGAGCACCTGGGTGAACGGGGTCTTCCAACTGATCAGATCGCGCGCCAGATCGGCCCAGTAGCCTTCGTAGTCAGCGTCCGCCTTGGCGCACAGGGCCTCGTAGGCGGCCATGCCAGAGACGGCGGCGTTGGCGACAAACGCCTCGGACGGCAGATAGATCTTGGGTTCTTGGGTGGTTTCGGCTTGGGTCACGCTTGTCTCCTGCGGTGGAAAAGTGCTGCCCCCCACATTAGGGAGAGGCTCTTACGAACCCCTTACTTCGCAAATTTCATTCCCGTGGGGGCTGGATCGAGATCAAGAAATCGCGCGCCATCCTGACACGATCACCCCACTAGAATCCGCTGGTTTTCCCGTGTTTTCACCCGCTTTCCCAGCGGCTGCTGTTCCGTTACGGACCCACACCCTGACAAGCCCATGGCACAAACTCCCGCACCACTGACCGCGCCTACCTCGCCGCTGTCCAAGCTCATTTTCTCCAGCCGCTGGCTGCAGTTGCCGCTGTACCTGGGGCTCATCCTGGCACAGGCCGTCTACGTGCTGCAGTTCTGGAGGGAACTGGTCCACCTGATCGAGGCCGCACTGGGCAACCAGCACGCCCTGCAGACCCTCGTGTCCAGCATCGGCTACAAGAGCACGGCGCCGCTGGAGGGACTCAACGAAACCGTCCTGATGCTTGTCGTGCTGGGTCTGATCGACGTGGTGATGATCTCGAACCTGCTGATCATGGTGATCGTGGGCGGCTACGAGACCTTCGTGTCACGGCTGAACCTGGAGGGGCATCCGGACCAACCGGAGTGGCTGAGCCATGTCAACGCCTCGGTGCTGAAGGTCAAGCTGGGCACGGCCATCATTGGCATCAGCTCGATCCACCTGCTCAAGACCTTCATCAACGCCGAGAACTACAGCGAGAAGACGCTGATGTGGCAGACGATCATCCACATCGCCTTCCTCGCCTCGGCCATCGCCATCGCCTGGGCGGACAAACTCATGCACCCGCCCGGCACGCCTGCGCCGACACACCCGACAGCACCGGCTTGAGCAGCGGCGCCATGCTCTTGAGGATCTGCACCGGCAAGGCGCTGGTGAACTTGTAGCCACCCGCCTCCGGCCCAAGCACAAAGGCAGTGAGCGTGCCGAAGTGGCGCGGGCCCAGATAGAACACGAACGTCGCGGTGCGGCTGGTGACCTTGGACGCCAGCAGGCCGCCGCCTCGGGTGTAGGTGTTC
The DNA here is from genome assembly GCF_031429695.1 of Sphaerotilus sp. Taxonomy (GTDB): domain Bacteria; phylum Pseudomonadota; class Gammaproteobacteria; order Burkholderiales; family Burkholderiaceae_C; genus Sphaerotilus. The sequence goes on along the minus strand of NZ_JANPAB010000048.1, from coordinate 35,957 downwards.
AGCCGGTTGTCGCCGGTGCCGGTCTTGCCGCCGATGAGCATCGGTGGCTGGCCCGGCTCGTCGAGCGTGCCCTTGATGCGCCGCGCCGTGCCATCGCTCACCACCAGCGCCAGCGCCTTGCGCGCCGTCGCGGCGATCTCGGGCGCCAGAACCTGTTCGCCCTCGGCGGGCTTCTTCTGCAGCGTCACCTCGTAGGGTGATCCGGCAGCGAAATGCAGACTGTCCAGCATCGTGGCCGGCAGGCGCCGCCCGTCGTTGACAAGGATGCCCATCAGCTCCGCCAGCGCCGCGGGCCGGTCGCCCGAACTGCCGATCGCCGTGGCGTAGGACGGCACCAGCGTCTCGAACGGGAAACCCACTCGCTTCCACTGTGCATGGATCTTGGCAAACGCCTCGACCTCCAGCAACTGCACGATGCGGCTGTTCTGCCCGCGCCGCGCCTTGTTGCGCAACAGCCAGTTGTAGGACTGCTCGCGCTCGACCGCACCGGCGTCGAGCACCTGCTCCAGCGCCGCCTGGGGGTTCTGGCGCAGATAGTCCGCCACCCACAGCTCCAGCGGATGCAGGTGCGCCAGGTAGCCACGGTCGGCCAGCGAGTAGTTGCCCGGCGCGTGCCGGTCATAGAGCTTGCGCAGGTAGTCCGGTGGCAGCGGCGCGCCGGGAAGCTGCCGGACGAGGTAAGCGCTGAAGTCCTCGAATGCGCCGTCCGGGTTGACGGAGCGGTAGATCACTGCCAGCCGTGGCGCCGTCTTGTGCACGCTGGCCGCCATGTGCTCCAGCACCTCGCCGACCGGCTTGTCGTGGTGGCGCTGGTAGAACTTGCGCATGAACTGGCGCCCCTCCTTGTTGATGAAGAGCTTGAGCAGTTCCAGCCGGCGCGGGTGGTCGTCGTCGTCGAGGATATCGGTGGCCGAATTCGATGCGTTGTAGAGGTGGTGGTACACGACGTCCCGCATCAGCCGGATGAAGGGCAGATTGAGCGAGTCGCGCAATGCCTCGTACAGCGTGGGCATGCGGCCGTTGTCGGCGTTGTGGAAATTGGCGAAAACATGCGCGCCGCCGCCGGTGAAGAAGGTCTCGCCGGGGCTAGCCGAATAGGTACGCAGCATGGCGGCTTCGAGCATCGCGGCCAGGGAACGGTCCTTGGCCGTCTTCAGCCAGTCCACTGCCCAGCGCGTGAGCCGGTCCTTGGGGCCGACCTCGACCGCGGCCAGCGCCTTGAGATCCAGCGCCACGTAGTCCTGGTGCAGCTTGGCGATGATTTCCAGGTAGGTCACCAGCGTGCGCAGCTTGGCGGTGGAGCCGAGTTCCAGCTTGGCGCTGCCGTTGATGTCGAAGGGCTGGTCGAGGTTGTCGGTCTGTACCCGCACCCGGTTCATGCCCTCGCCGCGCTCGTAGAGGGTGAAGCTGTAGAGGAGTTTGGACGGGTCACCCTTCTCCAGCAGCTGGAAGCCGAGCAGCCCGGCGTCCTTCGCCACCTGCGGATCGCGCAGCCGGTTCAGCAGGTTCGTGACGTCCCGCTGCAAGCGGCCGTCCAGGTGGCTGGTGGCACTGAGGTCGAAGCGGTCCAGCTCGTACAGGCGGGGCGTGTTGAGCATCGACGAGAGCTGGACCCGCAACAGCGTCGAGGCGTTGCGCTCACCGAATTCGATGCCGGCGGCCGGACCGGTGTAGGCACCGCGGACGTCCAGCGGTGCGGCCAGGGCGGCATCTCGCAGCGCCGGGCCGATGACCCCTTCCTGGGCAAGCAGGCGGGTGTAGCTGGCGGTCATGTTCAGCAGCTGGGCATGGCCAGGGCCGAAGTAGTGGGCCGGGCGACGCTGGGCGATCATCAGGCTGAGCACCTGCCGGAACGCCAGACCACGCGCCGACAAGCCGGCTTCCTGCTCACCCGGCTCGCGCAGGCGCCGGTTGGCGGCCTCGACATCGACGCCGTACCAGGCGGCCAGTCCGTCATTGACGCCGTGCACTTCGCCCCAGCCTTTCTGGGCACCCAGCGGCAGGCTGTTGAGGTAGTCCTGCAGGATGCGACGGCGGGCGGCCACGGTGTTCTCGCCATCGCGATAGGCGCGCACGGAAGCCGACACCATCTGGAGGTACTTGTCCCGGGCCGAGGACGTCCGGCCATCGGGTGAATGGCGGAATTTTTCGGTCTGGGTGGCCAGTGTGCTGCCGCCCGCAGCGGCGTGGTCTTCGTGGGCCACGGCAACTGCCTGGTCCAGCACGGCCTTGCCGAGCCGGGTCCACTCGATGGCCGGGTTATGGCGCGGCTCGCTGGTGTCGAGCACCTCGCGGTTCTCGATGAACCCCAGCGTCTGCGCCACCAGCGCCGGCATGTCCTGCTCGTGCGCGTAGGTGGTGAGCGGAAAACGCGAGCGGAACAACGGCTCACCGCGGCAGTCCTGCAGCGTCAGCCCGCTCTGCACCTTCTCCGGGTAAGGCGGAAAGAGTCCCCTGACCATGAAATCCTGCAGCGCCGCGGACTGCTGCGCCTGCGACACCACCTGGTAGCCGCGGCCAGTCAGGCTGGTGAGGAAATCCGGCAGACGGGTGTAGCCCATGCGTTCGTCGCTCGGGCCGGCCTTGGGATAGCGGCTGCCAGTGGCAGGTTGCGGTTTCAGCTCGTGCCCCAACCTGGCGGCCCAGTCGGTAAAAAAGCGCGCCTGCAGTGCCGACGAACGCATCTCGACATGCGCCAGGTACGACACGCCCGCCACCACGGCCAGTCCGGTGGACCACTTGGCGAGCGTGACGGGCCAGCGCCGGCGCGGTGATGGCGGCGGCGGGGGGCTGGCCGATGTGGGGGGGAGCGGGGGTGGTGCGCCACCGCCGGGCTCCTCGGAGAAGGTCATCGGCAGGGTGTCCAGCGCATGGGCGCCAGCAGTGGAAGCGGAGGTCGCGTCGAGGGCGCTTGCAGCCGACGGTCGGTTCCCGGTGTCGCCTGGAGTCATGGACAGCACGTACCTGAATATTCTTGTGGATCTCCCGGGGCACGCCCCCGGACTGCAAGGATCTCGTCGCCTGACGAAGCCCTGGGGGAGCTTATCGTATCGACCCGACCCTCCTGAAACTGAAAAGCTGGTGAATGCAGTCGCTTGAAACGATTCCGCCACGCCTGTTGCCACCGCCCCGCACCTGTGGCAGCACGGAACACCCCCTTGAGTAAACTCGCAGCAAGTCGACCAGCGCAGCATCGCGGATCTGCCTCCGCTTCCGCCTGCGCCGTTCACGTACCCGTTCAATCCGCCCGCCGGGCGATCCGTCGAGAGACCCGTCATGACCACCATCCGCCAAGCCGATCTGGTTGAAAGCGTCGCTGCCGCGCTGCAATACATCAGCTACTACCACCCGGCCGACTACATCGCCCACCTCGCCCGTGCCTACGAACGCGAGGAATCCGCCGCCGCCAAGGACGCGATCGCCCAGATCTTGACCAACTCGCGCATGTGCGCCGAGGGCCGTCGCCCGATCTGCCAGGACACCGGCATCGTCAACGTGTTCCTGAAAATCGGCATGGATGTGAAGTGGGAAGGGTTCACCGGGTCGATCGCCGACGCAGTGAACCAGGGCGTGCGCCAGGGCTACCTGAACCCGGACAACGTGCTGCGCGCCTCGGTGCTGGAAGACCCCATATTCGCCCGGAAGAACACCCGGGACAACACGCCGGCCGTCATCCACATGGAAGTGGTGCCCGGCGACAAGGTGGACGTCATCGTCGCGGCCAAGGGCGGCGGCAGCGAGAACAAGTCGAAGATGTACATGCTCAACCCGAACGACAACATCGTCGACTGGGTACTCAAGACGGTGCCGACGATGGGCGCCGGCTGGTGTCCGCCGGGCATGCTGGGCATCGGCGTCGGCGGCACCGCGGAGAAGGCCGTGATGATGGCCAAGGAAGTGTTGATGGAAGACATCGACATGTACGAGCTGCTGGAGCGCGGCCCGCAGAACAAGCTCGAAGAGATGCGCATCGAGCTGTACGAGAAGGTCAATGCCCTGGGCATTGGCGCGCAGGGCCTGGGCGGGCTGACCACCGTGCTGGACGTGAAGATCAAGACCTTCCCGACGCACGCCGCCTCCAAGCCGATCGCGATGATCCCGAACTGCGCGGCCACGCGCCACGGCCACTTCGTGCTCGACGGCTCCGGACCGGCCTTCATGACGCCGCCGAGCCTGGACCTTTGGCCGGACGTGCATTGGGCGCCCGACTACAACAAGAGCAAGCGCGTCGATCTGAACACACTGACCAAGGCCGAAGTCGCGAGCTGGAAGCCGGGCGACACGCTGCTGCTGAACGGCAAGATGCTCACGGGGCGGGATGCCGCCCACAAGCGCATCGCCGACATGCTCGCCAAGGGTGAAACGCTGCCGGTGGACTTCACCAACCGTGTCATCTATTACGTCGGCCCGGTCGATCCTGTGCGCGATGAGGTCGTGGGGCCGGCCGGTCCGACGACGGCGACTCGCATGGACGGCTACACCCGCATGATGCTGGAGCAGACCGGCCTGATCTCGATGGTGGGCAAGGCCGAGCGCGGGCCGGTGGCGATCCAGGCGATCAAGGACAACCAGTCGGCCTACCTGATGGCGGTCGGCGGGTCGGCGTATCTCGTGTCCAAGGCGATCAAGGCGGCCAAGGTGGTCGGTTTCGCCGATCTGGGCATGGAAGCCATCTACGAGTTCGACGTGGTCGACATGCCGGTGACGGTCGCGGTGGACGCGGGCGGCACCAGCGCCCACATCACCGGCCCGAAGCTCTGGCAGGCCAGGATCGGCAAGATTCCGGTCGTGGAGGCTTGACCCACATGATCGAACGCCCCGTCGCCCCGCTGCCCGCCACCGGCTGCCCGCTGTGCGGCGGACCGAACGGCTGCGCGCCGGCGCTGTCCGGCTCGTTCGACAGCCCCTGCTGGTGTACCACGGTGCAGATTCCGTCCGAGCTGCTGGCCCGTGTGCCGGCCGCGCAGCGCGGACTGGCCTGCATCTGCCGCCGCTGTGCCGAAGCGGGCGCGGGCCAGCCTCAGCCGGAGGTCGCCACCGGCTGCTGAGCCGAGAAGCGGCACAGCGCCGCGAACTCGGCCGCCGGCACCGCCTTGCTGAACAGGAAACCCTGGAATTCGTCGCAGCCGAGCTGGCGCAGGGTGTCGGCCTGGGCCTGGGTCTCGATGCCCTCGGCCACTGTGTGCTTGCCCAGCGCCTGGGCCAGCGTCAGGATGGCGCGGGTCACCGCCAGCGCGGACGGGTCCTCGCTCAGGTCCTGCACGAAGGCGCGGTCCACCTTCATCACATCGATCGGCAGGTTGCGCAGCGTCGCCATCGACGAGTAGCCGGTGCCGAAATCGTCCAGCGCGATCAGCACACCGCGCTCGCGGAGCCGGCCCAGCTGCTCGCTGGCCAGGCGGGCGTCGCCGACCAGCAAGCTTTCGGTCACCTCCAGCTCCAGCATGTTCCAGGGAACGCCGTGCTGGACCAGCGCCGTCTCGACATCCTCCATCAGCCGCCCGGATTGCAATTGGCGCGGTGACACGTTGACCGACAGGCGCTGCAGCGGCACACCCTCGCGCCGCCAGCGTGCCAGCTGGGCACAAGCGGCCCGGATCACCCACAGTCCGATCACCTCGATCAGGTCCGACTCTTCGGCCAGCGGAATGAACACCCCCGGCGCCAGCAGCCCGCGGGTCGGGTGACGCCAGCGGATCAGTGCCTCGGCGGACACGATGCGGCCATCGGTCACACAGACCCGTGGCTGGTAGTGCAGCACCAGCTCCTTGCGCGCCGCCGCCTGGCGCAGATCGGCCAGCAGCGCACTGCGCTCCAGCAGCCGTGCATCGAGCGGCTCTTCGAACATCGCATGGCGGCCTCGACCGGCGTCCTTGGCGGTGTACATGGCCATGTCGGCGTGGCGCAGCAGATCGGTGCGGTTGTCACCGTGCACGGGGGCCAGCGCAATGCCGATGCTGGCGCCCAGGAAATGCTCCTTGCCTCCGAGCGAGAACGGCACCGCCATGCGACGGCACACTGCACTGGCCACCTCGATGGCCGCCACATCATCCGCCCCAGGCAGTACCAGCACGAATTCGTCGCCTCCGGGTCGCGCCGCCACTGCGCGCGTCGGCGCACAGGCTTCGAGGCGTTCGGCGGCCTGGCGCAGCAGTTCATCGCCCAGGCCATGCCCCAGGTTGTCGTTGACCGTCTTGAAGTGGTCGAGGTCGATGAAGAGCACGGCCAGGGCCACCGCGGACAGCGCCGGCTCTGGCCCCTGCAGTGGCGCAGTCCCGAGAGCCGTATCGGGCGCGAGCAGCGCATCCAGCTCCTGGTGCAAGCCGTTCCGGTTCAGCAGACCCGTCAAGTCGTCGTGGCGGGCCTGCCAGGTGAGTTCCAGTTCGCGCTGGTGCGCGGCCAGCGCCACCGAAAGCCGGTCGCGCAGCTCGGCCGCCTCGCGCAGGCGCTGCAGGGGTGGATCGGTGGTCCAGCCCAGCAGCAGCAGTCCGTGGGTGCGGCCCTGCCAGCGCAGCGGCAGGGCCTGCAGCGCAGTGTCCTTGTCCTGGCGCATCGGCGCGCACCAGGCCGAGGACAGACTCGATCCGCTCGGCTGCCACACGGAATCGACCGTCACCCCGAGCAGCGCCTGGACCTCCTGCGGCGCCAGCGCCCGCACGCTGCGCCGCACCTTGTGCGCAAAGGCTTCGTCGTTCCACTGCAGATGCAGCCGAGGGACCCGCGCCGACTCCACCCGCGCCAGCCCCATCACGGTCGCCCCCAACCCCGGCAGTGCCTGCACCAGCACGCGCCGGAACACCTCGTCCACCGCGCGGTGACCCACGATGTCGCGGTCGATCGAGGCGAGCAGCTCCAGCGACTGGAACTGCGTATCGACCGCCCCTGCCATCTCGTTGAACGCCTGTGCCAGCGCACCGAACTCGTCGCGAGCAGCAATGTCCACCCGCACCCCGGGCGCGCGTTGTTCGAGCTGGCGGGTGCCGCGCTGCAGGCGCTGCAGGGGGCCGAGCGTGCGTCGGATCAGCACACCGCTGGCCAGCAACACCCCGAACAGCGCACAGAGCGCCCCGCCCACCAGCGGCCCGGTCAGCGCAGGCCCCAGCACGGTGGTGGGTGCGCGCATCTGCACCATGTCGAACTGCCAGTCGCCGGCACCGAAATCGGCGTCGAGCGGAAGTGTCCAGCCGATGTGCACGCGGTCAGCGATGGCCGTGTCCAGCAGACCGGGCCGGTCACCGCCAGCCGCCGCCGGCGCAGGACAGTGCAGACGCAACCCCTGCGCGTTCTGCACGCACCAGTAGGTGGCGGTGTCTCCTGCGGCCACCGACTGCCACAGCGCATCCGGGGACAGCTCCGCCAGCCAGCGTGTGCCGTCGGCCCGGGGCGCCTGGGCGAGCACGAGCTGCAGTTGGCCATTGCGTTCATGCGCCAGCAGCTGGCTGCGCGCCGCACCGGGCCTGGGCAGTGCCGTCGCGGCCTGGGCCAGCGGACCGGGCCAGCCCTCGGTGGACCAGCGCAGCCGCCCGTCCGCGCCGACCAGCGCCGCCTGCCGGAACTGCATCCCGAGCCCGGGCAGGCGTGTCCGCACGCCCGCATCCAGCGGATTCGCCCCGGGTTCCAGCATCGGTGGCTCTCCCGGCCAGGCCGCCATGAGCGCGCGCGCATCCCCCAGATGGGTGCCCACCTGCTGGGCCACGGTGCGCACCAGCACCAGCCGTTCACGCGACGCGAAACGCTGGGTCAGCGACTCCAGCGCCTGCCCGCCCAGCAGCGTCAGCACGGCCAGCGGGAGCGCCACCGCCAGCAGCACGCTCAGAGTGATGCACCAGGCCAGCCGGCTGTGCAGCACCCGGCTGGCCGTCAGGCCACGCGTGGAGGAGGAATCGACCGACATGGGGGACCAGGAAACCAGTTGTTTTCAATATCGGCGACGGAGCATCAGCCTTGAGCAATTGCCAAGTCCCGGCGCCTGAGACAGACTGCGCATGGGGGGCGCGGCCCTGCCCGCCTGCGCTGCAAGACAAGCGGCATTGCCCGGAGTCGTACTTGACCTTGACGTTTCCCGCTTCCCCTCCCGATTCGACCCTTGCACGGCCGGCCCATCCGGCGGATGTTGCCGAGCTGAAAGTGCTGACGGTCGATGACGATGCGGTCTTTCGCCGTTCGATGGCCTTCGCGCTGGAAGGCTACCGATTCCAGGGCCGGGACATCACGCTGCTGCAGGCGGGCAGTGCTGCACAGGCCCGCGCGCTGCTGGTGGCACACCCGGACATCGCCTTGCTGCTGCTCGACGTGGTGATGGAGGACGACGACGACGGCCTGATGCTGGTGCGCCATGTGCGCGAGGTCATGGGGCGGCGCGACATCCGCATCGTGCTGCTGACCGGCCAGCCCGGCATGGCCCCCATGCGCGACGTGATGCGCAACCTCGATGTCAACGAGTACTGGCACAAGACCGAACTCGGCAGCGACCGCCTGGAGGCCATCCTCAACGCCAACCTGCGCAGCCACCAGTTCATCCGCGAGGCGCTGCAGACCCGGCGCCAGCTCGAACAGTTGCTCGCCGCGGTGGACGGCGCCAGCCACGTGCCCGATCTGACGGGGCTGAGCCAGGCGCTGCTGGTCGATGTCGCCCGGCTGCTGGGCCTCCCCGGCGAGGGCCTGGTGGTGATGTGGCCGGCGCACACGACCGCCGCACTGGTCATTGGCGCCACCGGCCGTTTCGCTGAACTGCAGGGGCGCCCGCTCGACGCGCTGAACGACCCGGAACAGGTCCAGCGCATCGAGCAGGCGCTCACGCACCAGACCGCCACGGTGGTCCCGCCCGACCATGCGCTGGACCTGCTGATGCCGCTGCACCCCTCGTCGGCGCTGTCCGCCGGCCAGGGTCGCGAGGTCGATCTGGCGACGGCGTTTGCACTCTGGATGCCCCGACGCCAGCCTCCCGCACCCAACGCAACCGAGATGGTGCAGTTGCTGGTGGCCAATGTCGGCGCCCAGATGCACCGGCTGGAGCTGATCGCCAAGCTCGACCGGCTGGCCTACCAGGATCCACTGACCGAGCTGCCCAACCGCAACGGGCTGCTGCGCATGATGCACGCAGCCGGTGAGCGGCTGTCCACGATGGTGCTGCAGTTCGAGGACGTGGACCAGTTCTCCAACCTCAACCTGATGCTGGGCTTCGAGACCACCAACCGGCTGCTGCAGGCCCTCGCCCAGCGGCTGCGCGACGAGGCTGGCCCGGAAGTGCTGCTTGCACGGGTCGACAACGACACCTTCGCGCTGCTGGGGCCACCCGACAAGCTCGACACCCCGCTGCACCGCCACCGCAGCGAGGGCATCACCGTCAGCGACGGCCATTTTTCGGCCGTGCTGCACCTGACCGGCGCGCGGGTCGATCTGGCCTTGTTCAGTGGTTCGCCCGAGGAGATCCTGTCCACCGCACGCTATCTGCTCAACGACGCCAAGCGACGCGGCGGAGGTCAGGAGGTCGCCTACCTCCCCGGCATGGAAGCCGCCGCCCGCGACAACTACCGGCTCGGTCAGGCACTGCACGAAGCGCTGCGGGCGGGCGAGATTCGCATCGCGCTGCAGCCGCAGGTCTGGCTGCACGACGGCAGCCTCAAGGGTTTCGAGGCGCTGGCCCGCTGGACGGATCGCCGCGGGCAGGAGGTGTCCCCCGTCACCTTCATCGCACTGGCCGAGGCCTCCGGTCACATCACCGCGCTGTTCACGCAGGTGCTGCACCAATCCTGCCATGCGTGGCGGGTGCTGGAGGCACTGGGACTGGGCCACCTGCGCATCGCGGTCAATCTGTCGGCGCTGCAGCTGGCCACTCCGACGCTGGCGCAGGACATCACCGATCAGTGCGCCGAAGACGGCGTGCCGCCGGACGCCATCGAGCTGGAGGTGACGGAAAGCGCCGTGATGCTCGATCCGGACGGTGCCGCCGCGCAGCTCACCCGGCTGCGCCAGCTCGGCTTCGAGGTGGCGCTGGACGACTTCGGCACCGGTTTTTCGTCGCTGGCCCGGCTGCGCAGCTTCGGCCTGGACTGGCTCAAGATCGACCGGGCCTTCCTCGGCGAGATTGGCCAGCGCCCGGACCACGAAACCTTGCCCGACATGATCGTCACGCTGTCGCGCCAGCTCGGCCTGAAATCGCTCGCCGAAGGGGTCGAGACCGATGCGCAGCGGCTGTGGCTGGTGCGCAGCGGCTGCATGGCCGCCCAGGGCCTGCTCTTCGGCGCGCCCATGGCCGTGTCGGAGCTGCCAGCCTGGCTGCGCGAACACGGCCACCTGCCGGTCCAGCCTGCCACGCCCGATTGAACACTGCGCCACCGCCCCGACCGCCACCGGCCGCCTGGAAGCGCGAGGTCCGGGTCGTGGGCTTGCGCCTGCTGCCCTGGGTGATCGTGGTGTGCGTGGCCGGGGCACTGAGTTACCTGCGCCTGCTGGACCTGCGGCTGACTCCGCTGCGCAACGCCGCGCGCCTGCTGATCGAGCAGAGCATGGCGCTCACCAGCAGCGAGCTGTCCAACCTGTCGCGCGACGCACTGGTGCTCGGCCAGAACCCCGCGCTGACCGCGGCGATCAGCGCCGACAACCTGCCCGCGACCGACACCGGGCTGCTGACCTTCGCCCGCGCCTCGCGCCCCTATGCCCGCATCGCCTGGGTCGACGAGACCGGCCGCGAGCGCAGCCGCATCGACAACACCGACGGCATCGCCACGCTGGTGGAGGCGGGACGGCTGCGGCGCAGCGGGGTCGAGCCATGGCAGAAGTCGCTGTCCGACCTGCTGCCCACGGAAGCGCGCTTCACATCGCTCGATTTCCGGGACGGCATGGTGTGGCAGCGCGCCGCCTCTCCCGTCTACGACGGCCGTGGCCGGCAGCGCGGGATGGTGGTCGTCACGCTGGATCTGCGCCGGCTGCTGACACAACTGCAGGCGCTGGAGAGTGCCGGCATCGACCCGGTGCAGCTCGTCGGGCCGGACGGGCGGCTGGTCGAAGCCAGCTCCGCCGCCCCAGGCCTGCCCGTCACCGACCCGGGCCTGTGGCAGCTGATGCAGGAGCAGGGCCGCGGCCGGCGTGAAAGCGCTGCAGGCATGTGGCATTTCCAGGACTTTTTGCCCACCGAACCCGGGCCGGGCAGACTGGCGTCCGCCACCTGGTACTTCATCGCCCACGTCCCGGCCGACACGGTCGGGCAACTGCGCAGGGCCAGCGCCTGGCAGAGCGGTGGGGCCAGTGCGCTGGTGCTGCTGCTGGCGATCTGGGCCACCTGGCGTCGGCGTCAGATCGAGCGCGAGCGCGAGCGGCTGCTGGCCGATCTGCAGACCAATCACCGTGCACTCGCCGCCGCCAAGGCAGAAGCCGAGGCCTCGCTGGAGCGCCTGCAACACCTGCAGACCGAGCTGGTGCAGGCGGAAAAGCTCGCCTCGCTGGGCCTGCTGGTGGCCGGCGTCGCGCATGAGCTGAACACGCCGCTGGGCAGCGCCAAGGTGACCGCCTCGACGATGACCCGCCGGCTGGACGACGCCCTGCGCAGCGCAGACGCTGGCAGTCTCTCGGCGCAGCAACTCCGCTCGGTGCTTGACAACCAGCGGGCCGGGCTGGACATCGTCGACCACAGCCTGGGCCGGGCCGGCCAGGTGATCCGCCTGTTCAAGCAGCTCGCGGTGGACCGGGGCACCGTCGAGCGCCGGGTGTTCGCGCTGGACGACGTGCTGAGCGATGTGCAGCGCCTGCTCGCCGCGCGCCAGCTGGCGCCCACAGTCGCGCTGTACATCGAACCGGCACCCGGACTGGTGCTCGACAGCTACCCCGGGCCGCTCGGACAGGTGGTCGAGAATCTGGTTGGCAACGCGCAGCTCCATGCCTTCGATACAGACGCCAGTCCGCCGCCGCGGACGACTCCCGCGGTCATCCGCGTGCGCAACCAGCTCGACCCGCACAGCGGCCTGCTGCACATCGTGGTGATCGACAACGGCCGTGGCATCGACGCCGAGGTTCTCCCTCGCATCTTCGACCCCTTTTTCACCACCCGGCGTGGCCGGGGCGGCACCGGCATTGGCTTGCACCTGTGCCACCACTTCTGCACCCAGGTACTGGGCGGCCGGGTAACGGTGACGACCAGCCCAGGCCAGGGCAGCCGGTTCACGGTGCAGATTCCGCTCAAAGCGCCTTGATCGCCACGGCGGCGATCGGAGCAGTGGCCGCAGGCACCGCCGGAGCCTCGGGCGGCGGCGGCCGGCGCAGGCCCACGCCCTCGCGCCGCAGCAGGTCCAGCACGGCCAGGTTGACCTCCGAGCGCACGTTGCCCTGGCCATTTTCCGGATCGGTGATCCAGAAGTAGAGCGTCAGCTCCAGCGCATCGGCCGCGAAGGCGGTCAACTGCACCGCCGGGCCGGGTTCCGCCAGCACGCGTGGCACGGTCTTCATCGCTGCGATCAGGGGCTCGCGCAGCCCTGCCACATCGGTGTCGTAGTCCACGCCAACCAGGGTACTGAGCAGCACATTGCGGTCGGCCAGCGACAGGGTCTGCACGGTGGTCGTGATGAGCGTCTCGTTGGGCACGATGGCCTCGCGGCCGGACGGGGCACGGATCACGGTGTAGCGGGTGGTGATGTCGGTGATCACGCCCTCGAAGTCGGCCACCTTCACCATGTCGCCAATGCGCAGGGCGCGCTCGGCCAGAATGACAAAACCGCTGACATAGTTGGCCGCGAGTTTCTGCAGGCCCAGGCCGATGCCCACGCCGAGCGCGCCGCCCAGCACGGACAGCGCCGTCAGGTCGATCCCCACCGCCGACAGTGCCAGCAGCAACCCGATCGACAGCAACGCCGCGCGCAGCACATTGGCGGCCACCTTGCGCAGGGACAACTGCGCGCCCGCCGCCCCGGCCAGCAGCCGTGCCTCCAGCGCCGCCGAGATCCACAGCGCCACCACCAGCACGAAGCCCGCGGACAACGCGCCCTCGATCACGTTGCGCAGGCTGATCGGGTGGGCACCCACCTTCCAGCGGATGTCGTCGAGTTCGTCCAGCAGAGCAGGCAGCAGGCCCGTCACCCACAGCACCATGCCCAGCCAGGCGATCCACGAGATCGTCCGCTCCGCCGCCCGCACCAGCGTCGACGCCGGAAACGCCAGACGCAGCACCCGCACGCTCAGCCGGATCGCCACCAGCGACAGCAACACCGGAATCGCCAGCCGAAACACCGCCAGCGGCTGCCCCAGGTCCAGCAGCACCCGGCGCGCCACATAGGCCAGCGCCAGCGCCAGCACGGGGAACAGCACCCCGTCGATCACATGGGCGCCGAACCAGATCGAGCGAGGGTTCGGTACTTCCTGCACGCCACGCCGCAATCCCCACACGATCAGCCAGGTCGCCAGCAGCACGGAGGCCAGCACCCCCAGCTCGACCAGCGACGACGGCCGTGCCAGAGACACCAGCAGGGTGGGCAGATCGGTGACGGGAAACATGGGCATGGCGGGGAGTCGGCAGGCTGGAAAGGAGCGTCGATTCTGCCGCCAAGCCCGCAGGGCCGCCGTGTCCGGGTGTACGCGACAATTCCGGCATGCACCCGCCAGACGATTCCAGCCTCTCGCCCGACATCGACCTTCTCCATGTCGACGAAGCACTGGTGGTCGTGCGCAAACCGGCAGGGCTGCTGTCGGTGCCCGGTCGCGGGCCGGAGCGGGCGGACTGCATGTCGGCGCGTGTGCAGCAGCGCCTGCCGGATGCCCTGGTCGTGCACCGTCTGGACATGGCGACATCCGGGCTGCTGCTGATGGCGCGTGGTGCCGCGGCCCAGCGCCTGCTGAGCGCAGCATTCGCCGAGCGCCAGGTCGCGAAGCGCTACACGGCGGTCGTCGCCGGACAGATCGACGCGGACCATGGCGAGGTGAACTTGCCGCTGATCTGCGACTGGCCGAACCGGCCGCGCCAGATGGTCGACCACGTCCGCGGAAAACCGGCGCTCACGCGCTGGCGGGTACTCTCGCGCCAACCGGCCGCAGGCACCACCCGGGTCGAACTGGAACCCGTCACAGGGCGCTCACACCAGCTGAGGGTCCACCTGCAGTCCATCGGACACCCGATCGTCGGCGACGAACTTTATGCAGCAACGCAATGGCAACAAGCGGCACCACGCCTGCTGCTGCACGCCTGCCACCTCGCCTTCGCACACCCTCTCAGTGGTGCTGCGCTGGCGTTCGATGACCCGGCCGCGTTCTGAGGCTCCGACCGGTCAGGCAGAACCACCCAGGCGGGCTGCGCGCTCCGCTGCCTCGCCGTCTTCGCGGATGTGCCGAAGGAAGTAGCGCAGGAAAAACACGCCCATGCCAAGCATGAAGGCAATGCCAGCGGCACTCATCAGTCCGTAGTCGGTCGAGAAAAAGTCTTGCACGGCGTGCATGTCGGGCTCCTTTTGGGTCGTTGCGCCAGAACTGCATCACACCGCAGTCACCGACCCGCGCCCTTGCGGCGCATCAAGCCGCGCGCCCAGCCCTGCCGGATCCGATCAGGACGGATCAAAAAAATGCCCCCCGGTTGATCCAATCGGGGGGCAAATGCTCTGATGCGCCGACCACGAAGGCCGTGAAACCATCGATCGACGGTGTCGAGACTATCGCGGTGCGGCAGCCGGCGCACTAGGGAATGCGTTGATCAATTTCCGGGAACTTGCGCAGCCGCGTGCAATCCTGACGCAATCCCGCGCCGTAGATCAGTCAACGTGGCGGTCGATTGCGCGCCGGTATTCCCAGCGCCGTGTGACCGGGTGGAACATCCTTCAGCACGACCGCATTGGCCCCCACCCGGGCACCGTCGCCCACCTGCACTCCACCAATGATCTTGGCCCCCGAGCCAACGAAGATGTCGTCGCCCAGCCGCGGGAAGGCACCGCGGTTCTCGCCGATGACGACACCGCTTTCGAGCCACACATTGCGCCCGCCGCGCACGCTGGAGTTGATCACCACGCCGATCGGGTGGATCAGCACGAAGCCGGGGCCGAACTGCGACTTCACCCCGATGACACAGCCGTTGAGCCACTTGTTCAGGATGTGCGGCACGAGTGCCAGCGGCGCCAGCCCGATGCGCGCCAGCCAGGCCTGCAGACGGTACAGCGCGTTAGCCAGCGTGCCGTCGGCGAGCACCACCTTGAGCAGCGGGACGGGCGGTCCCCCTTCGCCGTAGAGCACCTGCTTGGCGCGCAGGTCGGACAGCAGCAGCTTCATGGACAGCCCACCTCAGTTGTCCTTGACCTGGGCGCGGAAGTCGACGAGCGCCAGGATGTTGTGGCGCCACTGGCGTTCGCGGGCGATGTAGGCCCGCGCAGCCTGACCGATCCGCTGCAGCGCGGGCAGGTCGCGGCTGCGCTGCAGGACCATGCCGACGGCGCTTTCCAGGTCGCCCGCCTTGAACAGCCAACCCGTCTCGTTTTCCTTGACGACTTCCTTGATCGGGATGAAGTCCGGCGCGATCGGCGCGATGCCGCAGGCCATGAACTCGAACAGCTTGACCGGTGAGGTGTAATCCCCTGCGCTCGGCAGTACGGCCATGTCCATCGCCGCCAGCAGGCCCGGCACCTCGTCGTGCGAGACCCGGCCGGTGAGGATCACCTGCTGCTCCAGGCCGTTCTTCGTCACGAACGCCTGCACGGTCGGAAAGGTCGCACCGTCACCGACCAGCAGCAGCTTCAGGTGCGGGTTGTCCTTCAGGCGGCCGGCGATCTGGTAGACGAACTGGTCGATCGCGTGCCAAGGCACAAACGCCCCCAGGTAGCCGCAGACCACCTCGCCGTCCTGCAGGCCCCACCTGGCGCGGGTCTCGGCGCGCTGCGCGGGCGTGAAGCTGAACTTGTCGATGTTGGCCGCGTTGTGCGAGACCAGCGACGGCGCGATGCGGCCGTGCGCCTTGGTCACGCGGTCGCGGAAGGCCCCCGACACGAACACCAGCCCGTTGGCGCGGCGGAACACCCAGCGTTCGATCAGGGTGGCCAGCTTCAGGAAGAACAGCGGCCGCACCCGGTAGACGGTGGCCGAGTCGTTGACCTCCAGGATCACCGGGATCTTGCGGGCGCGACCGATCACCACCGCCACGAACATGTACAGCGAATACCGCTCGTAGATCAGGTCCACATCCTTGTGCGCACTCAAGTATTCGCGGATACGCCAGCCGGACACCAGGTTGTAGCCCAGCTCGACCAGCTCGAACATCGGCTCGGGCAGGCTGGTGACCCACTTCATCCAGGGGCGCGCCTGCTTGGTCGGGCTCAGCGCCTTGGGGCTGGCGTAGGGGTCGGCACCCGGCAGCGAGATGATGTCCACCGTCACTCCTTCGGCACGCAGCGCGTCGGTGATGCCGCGGATGTGGACGCCTTCGACGGCCTTGCCCTGGGTGCGGTGGTGGTAGAGCACGCGGCGCAAGGGAGGGAGGACAGCAGGCTTGTTCATGGAGAGGTGTGGGTTTCCGTAGTCACGCATGCACGTATTCATGCGGCCCGTGATGGTAAGCGCGCAACACCCTGTCACGGCCGGGCGAAAAGCACAGCTGCGATGTTTGTGCAACAGCCCGGAGTACCCACTAATTCCAGATTAAGGCGGCCCCCCTCGCCTGGCGAGAGCGAGGGCCGGGGCCTGTCATGCGATTGGCATGCAGAAGCCGGTAGGATCGCGCTTTTGCGCAAGAACAACGGTCTTCGACAATGAGCTTCGCGGTCTTCCTGCTGTACGTGTTCCTGAGCTTTTTCCGGCCGATCGAGTTGTTCGTGCCCGAAATTGCCGAATTCCGGCCCATGCTGGTGCTCTGGAGCCTCGCCTTCGTCATGGCCGCCAGCCGTGCGCTGGTGCGCAAGCAGATCGCCGCACGGGGTGTCGATTTCAAGCTGCTGTTCGGCTTCATGTTCAGCCTGGGGCTGTCGCTGGCATTCAACGGCTGGATGGGTGGCGCCTTCACCGCGATGAACGACTTCACCACGTCGTCGATGCTGTTCGTGCTCGTCGCGCTCAACGTGACCGATCTGGGCCGGCTCAAGAAGACCTGCGCCGCTGTCGTGCTGTCGATGCTGATCGCCGCAGGCTTCGGCATCCAGGCCTTCCACACAGGTCAATACGCGACACAACTGGTGCTGCGTCAGACGGCACCCAGCCACGAAGACGACGATCCGAGCCGTGCACCACCCTCTTCCGCCGCAGAAATCCCAGCCCAGGACAACTCGGGCTGGTACCTCTGGCGGGTCCGCGGCCAAGGCTTTCTGAGCGATCCGAACGACTTCTCGCAGGTGCTGGTGATGTGCCTGCCGCTGTTATGGGCCGTCTGGCGCACGGGCAAGTACCTGCAGAACCTGCTGTTCGTGCTCGCGCCGGGTGTGGTGATGGGCTATGCGATCTTCCTCAGCCAATCGCGGGGTGCGATGCTGGGCGCTGCGTCGCTGCTGTTCTTCCTTGTTCGAGACTGGCTGGGCACGACCCGCACCACGGTCCTGATGGCGCTAGGCGGCGCGGGCTTCATCGCGGCCAGCGCCATCGGCGGCCGGGCCATCTCGTCGAAGGAACAATCGGCCGCCGAACGCATCGAGGCCTGGTCGGTGGGCCTGGAATTGCTGAAATGGAAACCGGTCTTCGGCGTCGGCTACGGCAATTTCACCGACCACAACCCGCTGACAGCCCACAATTCCTTTGTACTGTGTTTTGCCGAATTGGGACTGGTTGGCTATTTCCTGTGGATCGGCATGATCGTGCTGGCCTACAAAAGCCTGTCCACCGTGATCGAATGCCTGCCGAAACGCAATCCACACCGCCTGATGGTGGAGTTGCTGCGCAATTCGCTGGTGGGTTTTCTGGTTTGCGCGTGGTTCTTGTCACGCACCTACCAACCCGTGCTGTATTTCCTGCTCGCACTGTGCATTTCTGCCTGGTACTGCGCTATGCAATCTCCGGGCATGGCCGATCAGGATTCCACCGCCCATCGACGCATGCACAACATCAAGTGGGTGAAAAGCACCTTCTTGATGATGGCCTTCACGATTTTCGCAGTAAAGGCCTTCGTGGTTTCTCACAACCTTGGTGGCGGAGGTTGAGCTTCAGCAAATGAGGGTCTTCCCGGATCCGCAGGCGATGCTAGAGTTCGGCCGGTCCGATTTTCCAGACAGTTCGCTATCCGTTTGTGCGTTGGGCACCGGCGCGGATTCTCACCACACCAAAAGGCTCCGATGAGTGTCGTGCTTGTCATTTCTGTCCTGCTTGCGGCCATTGCTGGCGTCGTGGCGCTGTTCATTCGCCAGCGCAATATCCAGACTTGGCTGGCCAGTTATCTGAAGCAGGACTGGCGCGCACCCGTCCCCGCCGGCGTGACGAAGCACGTGATGTTCTGCTTCGTCGACCACTACGAGCCGATGTGGAAGCAGCCGGACTACGCCACCGAATGCAAGCGTGTGGCCCGCTGGCGCCAGGAATACCCCGTGCTGTGTGCCCCGTTCAAGGACGCCGACGGTCGCGGCCCGATCCACAGCTTCTTCTATCCCGAAGAGGAATACCGCCCCGAGCACCTCGACCCGCTGGTGGAAATCTGCCGCATGGGGCTGGGCGAGATCGAGATCCACCTGCACCACGACAAGGACACCGAAGCCGGCCTGCGCGAAAAGCTGCGCCGCTTCACGCAGTTGCTGGTCGATCGCCATGACGCGCTGCCGGTTGATCCGGTCACCAAGCAGCCGCGCTGGGCCTTCATCCACGGCAACTGGGCGCTGGACAACTCGCACCCGGAAGGTTACGGCTGCGGCGTGAACAACGAGCTGATCGTGCTGCGTGAAGAAGGTTGTTATGTGGATTACACCTTCCCGGCCTCGCCGGATCCCTGCCAGACCTCGACCATCAACCAGATCTACTACGCCAAGGACGACCCGCACGCCTGCAAGTCGCACGACACCGGCGTGCGTGTGAAGGTCGGCGGCCAGGCCTCGGGCGACCTGATGCTGATCCAGGGGCCGCTCGGCTTCAAGTGGAACGACCGCAAGTTCGGCCTCATCCCGCGCATCGAGAATTCCGACATCCGCACCAGCTGCCCGCCGACACCGGACCGCGTCGATGCCTGGATCGAGACCGGCATCCACGTCGAAGGAAAGCCGGAATGGATCTTCGTGAAGATCCACACCCACGGCACGCAGGAACGCGACATGGACGCCCTGTTGGGCGAGCCAATGCGGCGCACTTACGAACACCTGCATGCCAAGTACAACGACGGCAAGGACTGGAAGCTGCATTACGTCAGCGCCCGCGAGATGTACAACATCGTCAAGGCGGCCGAACAGGGTCTGCCGGGCGAACCGGGCGAGTACCGCGATCTGGTGATCCCCCGCCCCGGCTATCGCGCGACGGTCAACACGGCGGCGCAGGGCTGATCCGGTGCTGCACACGCTGCTGGTCATCGCCGCCATCGGAGGCGTTGTCGCGGTCATCTACTCGTACGCGCTTTACCCCGTGGTGTTGTTCGTCATCGGGGCGATCAACCAGGGGCTGCGCGACGTGGCCTTCGTTTTCCGCAAGCACGACCGCCGCATCGACGCCGGCCGCGGCGAGACCGAGCCGGAGTGGCCGCACGTGGCCGTCGTCATTTCCGCCTACAACGAAGAGACGCACATCGTCTCGCGCATCGAGAACCTGCTGAAACTGGACTACCCCGCCGACAAGCTGCGTGCCTACATCGGCTCCGATGGCAGCCGCGACCGCACGGCCGAGCGGATGGCGCAGTTCCAGGACGACCCCCGCGTCGTCGCCCTGCCCTTCAAGGTCAACCGCGGCAAGGCCAGCGTGCTGAACGACCTGGTGTCGCGCACCGTTGAGCCGATCGTGGTGTTCTCGGACGCCAACACCTACTTCGAGCGCAGCGCGCTGAAGCGGCTGGTGTCGCGGTTCCAGGATCCGAAGGTGGGCGGCGTCACCGGCGAGCTGCGCCTGCTGGGCAATGCAGGGGGCGACAACCAGGACAGCCTGTACTGGCGCATCGAGCAGTTCCTGAAGTTCTTCGAGGCCCGCATCGGCGCGCTGCTCGGCGCCAACGGCGCGATCTATGCAATCCGCCGGGAACTCTGGCAGCCGCTGCGGCCGGACACGATCTGCGACGACTTCTGCGTGGCGATGAACGTGTCGGCGGCGGGACATCGGCTGGTGTACGAACCGAAAGCCTGGGCCGAAGAAGACACGCCCGAGCAGATCGGCGAGGAGGTCAAGCGCCGCATCCGCATCGGCATCGGCAACTTCCAGGCGCTGGCCCGCCACCCGCAGTACCTGACGCGCACCTCGCTGGCCACCGCCTTCGCCTATGTCTCGCACAAGGTGCTGCGCTGGACGGCACCGCACCTGCTGCTGCTGGCGCTGGCGGCGTCGGTCGCGCTGGCCATCACCGAATCCTCGTCGGGCTGGGCGCTGTACGCACTGGCCCAGGCCGGAAGCTACGGGCTGGCCTGGGCCGGCTGGCGGCTAACGACGCGCGGCGTGAAGCTGCCAACGCTGGTGAAGCTGGCGGCCTTCCTGTTTGCGCTGAACTGGGCGTTTCTGGTGGCGTCCTGGCGCTTTTCGACCGGGCGGGCCAGCGGCAGCTGGGGCCGCACCAGCCGCTGAATCCGGCGTCCTTGCCTTGAAGTCTTTGAAGCATCACCAGGAGTGCATACCGTGTTGAGGGTAGGAATCATCGGCTGCGGCAAGATTGCCGACGGCCATGTCGAGCAGATCCGCGCCATCGGGCGCGGCGAGGTGGTCGCCGTGTGCGACCGCGAAACCCTGATGGCGGAGCAACTGGCCGTGCGGATGAAGATCCCCGGCCGCTACGACGACGCGGCGGAGATGTTCGCCAAGGAAAAGCTCGACGTCGTCCACATCGCCACGCCGCCGGACTCGCACCTCTTCCTCGCGAAGATGGCCTTCGCCGCGGGCTGCCACGTGTTCATGGAAAAGCCGTTCGCGCTGACCGCAGCACAGACACGCGAGATCCTGGCGCTGGCCGCGCAGGCCGGGCGCAAGGCGGGGGTGAACTACCTCTACAACTACGAGACGCCGGGGCTGGAGCTGGAAGAACTGGTCAAGAAAGGGACGCTCGGCGAGATCGTCCACCTCGACACCAACTATGGCTACAACCTGGCCGGCGACTATGGCCTGGCCGTGATGACTGACCCGGGCCACTGGGTGCATCGCCTGCCGGGCAAGCTATTCCACAACGTGCTGGACCACGTGTTGGCCAAGGTCATCCCCTTCCTCGGCGACGAGATCGACACCCGCGTGCTGGCCTTCCGTCGCCGCGGCCCGACCGGCTCGGCCATCGTGGACGCGATGCCCGACGAACTGCGCTTCATCCTGCGCAGCGGCGGCGTCACCGTCAGCGGCAACGTCAGCGCCCACGGCCGCCCGGTACCGCACACGCTCAAGGTGGTCGGCACGAACGATTCGGTCGAACTCGACTACACCGCGCGCACGCTGATCCAGGCCTCGCGCTGGTCGGCGCCGAGCGCGCTGGGCCGCCAGTTCATGGCGTGGACCCAGGCAAAGCAGCTCGCCGCCAACGGCCGCCGTAACCTCACGCGCTTCCGCAAGTACGAGTTCCACTACTTCCAGTGCATGCGCGTGCTGCTGGACCGCTTCTACGACGCCGTCGAGGGCAAGGGGCCGGACCCGATCCCGCCCGAGCAGATCCTGCGGGTGTGCCGCGTGATCGACCAGATCGTCGTGGGCGTGGACGCCTGCATGGCCGAGCAGAACGGCACCAGCAACGGCCCCCGCAACGGCACCGTCCAGGAGATCGCCGCATGAAGATCCTCCTCACAGGCGCCGGCGGTTTCCTCGGCAAGCAGATCGCCCGCAGCCTCTTGATGCAAGGTCAGTTCGACCTGCGGCTGCACTTCCGCAACAAGGCCCCGGCCGGTTTCATCGAGTCGCTGGTCAAGGAGTTCCCGCAAGCGCAGGTTGAAACCGCCGCCGCCAACCTGCTCGCGCGCGGCTCGTTCGACGCGATGTTGCAAGGTGTGGACTGCGTGATCCACGCCGCTGCCGGCATGAAGGGCGCGGCAGCCGACATGTTCGCCAACACCGTCATGGGCAGCCGCAACGTCTTCGAGGCCTGCGGCAAGGCGGGGATCCAGCGCATCACGCTGATCAGCTCGTTCGCGGTCTACAAGACCGATGGCATGAAGCCGGGCGACATGCTGGGCGAAGACACCCCGATCGAGCCGATCGGCGTGGACAAGGGCCCCTACGGCTACGCCAAGACGCGCCAGGAACACATGTTCATGGACTACGCGAAGCAGTACGGCTTCGAGACGGTGGTGCTGCGCCCGGGCGTGATCTACGGGCCGGGCGGCGGGGCACTGTCGCCGCGGGTCGGGCTGAAGGCACTGGGGCTGTTCGCGAGCCTGGGCAACGGCGCGCTGCTGCCGCTGACCTATGTCGAGAACTGCGCCGATGCGGTGGCGCGGGCGGCGGTGCATGCGCCGGGCGGCAGTGCCTTCGCCGTCACCGACGACAACATCCCCACCTGCCGCCAGTACCTCGACGGCTACCTGAAGCACGTGCAGCAGATGCGCGTCATCCCGCTGTCGTTCGGGGTGTTCCTGTGGATGTCGAAGCGGCTGGTGGCGTACAACCAGAAGTCCAAGGGCCAGATGCCCGCGGTCTTCACGCCTTACGTCGTTCGGTCGATGTACACGCCGATCCGCTACAGCAACGAGGGCCTCAAGCGCATCGGCTGGACCCAGCGCGTGCCGACCCCCGAAGGGCTCAGCCGGACCTACGCCTGGTTGAAGGCGCAGCCACCACGCTGACGCTGATCGTCTGCGCCGGGCTGCCGCAGGCGCTGGCGGCACCCGGTGAGGCGCTGCACCCGCCGCAGCCGCTGCCACACCCGCCCGAAGACGCGGCGACCGCGTGGCGCCCAAGCTTCAGCTTGAGCACCCGCGTGGCGGTGTGCCACAAGGCCCAGCCGCAGGCGGCGGCGATCACGGTGGTTTCGAACACCCCGTAGAGCGTCAGCGGGATCAGCGTGCTCATGTCAGGGCCTTGGCAACGTGGAAGGTCAGGAAGGCCGCGCCGTAGGCCAGCGCGGTCAGGTAGGCCGCCGACAGCCACATCGTGCGCACCGAATTGGTCTCGCGGCGGATGACGGCCAGCGTCGAGATGCACTGCGGCGCAAACACGAACCACGCCAGCAGCGACAGCGCCGTCGGCAGTCCCCACTGCGCGCCGATCAGGCCGGCGAGCTGCTGGGTGGCGGCCTCGCTGGTATCGGACAGCGCATACACGGTGGCCAGTGCCCCGACCACGACCTCGCGCGCTGCCATGCCCGGCACCAGCGCGATGCAGATCTGCCAGTTGAAACCGAGCGGCGCGAACACGAACTCCAGCGCGTGGCCAATCATGCCGGCAAAGCTGTAGCCGATCGCGGCGCCAGTGGCGCCTTCCGGCGGCGCCGGAAAGCTGCCCAGCCCCCACAGCAGCACGGTCAGCGACAGGATGATCGTGCCGACGCGGCGGATGAAGATGCGCGCCCGCTCCAGCAGCCCGATCGCCAGGTCGCGCGGATTCGGCAGCCGGTAGGCGGGCAGCTCCAGCAGCAGCGGCTGTTCGGTGTCGCCCTGCACCGAGAACCAGCGCTTGAGCACCATCGACACCCCCACCGCGCTGACAATGCCCGCGACATACAGCGTGAACAGCACCAGCCCCTGCAGATTGAACACCCCCCCCACGGTCGTGTCGGGAATGAAGGCGCCGATCAGCAACGCATACACCGGCAGCCGTGCCGAGCAGGTCATCAGCGGCGCCACGAGGATGGTGATGAGGCGGTCGCGCGGATGCTGGATGCTGCGCGTGGCCATGATGCCCGGCACCGCACAGGCGAAGCTCGACAGCAGCGGGATGAACGAGCGCCCCGACAACCCCGCTCCCACCATGACCCGGTCCAGCAGGAAGGCCGCGCGCGGCAGGTAACCCGATTCCTCCAGCGCGAGGATGAACAGGAACAGGATCAGGATCTGCGGCAGGAACACCAGCACGCCGCCCGCCCCGGCGATCACGCCATCCGTCAGCAGGCCGCGCAGCGGCCCTTCCGGCATCAAGCCGTTGACCAATGCGGTGAGCCAGGCCATGCCCACCTTGATGCCTTCCATCAGCGGCGCAGCCCATGAAAACACCGCCTGGAACATCAGCAGCAGCAGCGCCGCCAGCACCAGCGGACCCCAGACCGGGTGCAGCAGCACGGCGTCCAGCCGCTCGTCGCGCAGGCTCACCGTGTCGCTGAAGGTGACGGTCTGCGCGAGCAGGCGCGCGGTCTCGGCGTGCAGATTGGCGGGGGTGGCCACTGTTGGCGCGGGCGGCACACCGCGGTCCAGCAGCTCGACCAGCGCCTGCGCCCCGTCCTGCTGCACGGCGATCGCCTCGACCACCGGCACCCCCAGTTCCCGGCTCAGCGCAGCACGGTCGATCTGCATGCCCAGGCGGCGCGCCTCGTCCATCATGTTGAGCACCAGCACCATTGGCCGGCCCAGCGCCCGCACCTCCAGCGCAAAGCGCAGGTGCAGCCGCAGGTTGGTGGCCGAGACCACGGCGATCAGCACATCCGGCAGCGGTTCGCTGGCCAGTTCGCCCAGACACACCGCGCGGGTCACGGCCTCGTCCGGGCTCTTGGGCTGCAGGCTGTAGGCACCGGGCAGATCAAGAAGGCGGAACTTGCGGCCGGACGGCGCGGTGAAGCGGCCTTCCTTGCGCTCGACGGTGACGCCGGCGTAGTTGGCCACCTTCTGGCGGCTGCCAGTCAGGCGATTGAACAGGGCGGTCTTGCCGCAGTTGGGGCTGCCGACCAGCGCGAGATGGGCTGTGTTCATGGTTGCACCGAGGGGGCGTTGAGCATGACCCGCTCGGCCTCGGCCCGGCGCAGCGCGAACCGGGTGAAACCGAGCTGCACGGCGATCGGTTCAGCGCCGAGCGGCCCGTGGGCGACCACCCGCACCCGCTCGCCTGGCACGAACCCCAGTTCCTCCAGCCGCTGGGCGATCGGGTCATCGGCCGAGCGCGGCACCACGGCCGCGATGCAGGCGCTGACCCGCAGGGGCAGATCGCGCAGGGACAAAAGGATGGGGGCTTGCGTCATGTCGATAATTCTAAACAAGAATCGTTTTCAATACGATATGGAGCCCCCCCGCAAATGCCCTGCTGACGCGCCGCGAGAAAAATCGGACGCCCAGTTGAGATAAATGAGCACAGGCAGCATTTGCAGCCACTGCAAGAAAATTCCACTCAGTGAAACTTCAGGCCATCAAGGCATCAGAGGCTTCTGAGGCCACTCGATAGGACCAGAGGGGTCATCGACAGACGCGGGGAGATCACGCAGCGCCTGTCGATAGCTCCGCAGCGGCTCAGGCAGCAGCCCCTCAAGGGCACGAACCGCAAGCAGATCCGACTCCGCCAGGCACTCATTCCGACGCGACCGCAGCGCAGCGAGTGCGTCAGCCTGGATCTCATCGGCAGTCCGTGGGTCATGCCACGCCTTCGAAACGGGATCCCACTCCTGCAGGCCAACCGGGCGGGGGGGCTTGAGAACCCACTCAAGCGCCCCGGAATCCCACCAGGCATCGACCGACGGGGCCGGGACGATCAGGAGCGCGTTGCCAGGGGCGACTGACTGGAGCAGTCGCTCATAGCTGCTGCCGGATCGCAGGCAGATGATCTCGCCGCTCGGGTCGACTTCTGGGAAGTCCATGCTTCACCTCTTCAGGCACTGGATTGAGATGACGGTACCCGCAGTCGCCGTGACCTGCTGTGAGCCACTGGTGTGCTCGGCGCGGATGAATGCAGTGACGAGGCCCGACAGAACCCCAGTCCAGCGGATCACAGCCGATCCAATCACGAATCCACCCTGACCAGATTGCCCTTTGACAGGGACGGAGTACGCAACCACAGCCCCGTTGATGACCAGTACCAGCCGGCCAACTGTTGCTGGGTTCGACGAGTTCGGCTCACCATCCACTGTGATGCCACCGATCACATCGACCAGCACAGCGCCGGCAGCCATCGCCAAAACCGACGATGAATTGCTTCCAATTGCCAGCGGGGATGGCAAAGAAACGGCCGCGCTCTCGGTGATTGCGTTCGCAGCGATGTACGACTGTGCAGATGCCTCGGTAATCTGCCCCCCAACATTGACCCCGAACGCTGCCCCGACCGTCGCCCCATCCTCCGGCTTGCCTGCCCCGCTCACCGCTGACCACGTTGCCCGCTTGCTCGTTTCCTCAGCAATGCGGATGCCCAGCGCGTTCCGGGCGCCATAGGCAGCAGCCCAACGGTTACGGAACACCGCGGCATCGATCGGCGTGGTTGTAGTCGTGTCATCCCAGGCCGGCGACAGGCTCACCAGGTATGCCGCCAGCGATGCCTTGGCTGTCAGTGCTGCATCACGCTCCGTGACGATGCTGAAGCCATTCGCCTGAGCGACCAGCCCAGGGAAGCTCTCGTCCAGCTCTCGCCACGACAGGATCAGCGCCGACTTCTCGGCCCCGGTGAGCTTTGCATCGGCCGAGATGTCACTGATGCGTCCATTGGCCTCGTCCAGTCCCTGCTTCGTCACCGCGGCAATGCGATTGCGCAGCGTATCGCGCGCCAGGCGCGCTGCGACCCATCGGGTCCGCCAGACGGCTGGATCGATCGGCGTCGTGGCAGTCATGTCACTCCAGCCTGGCACCAGACCGACCAGGTAGTTCGCCAGGTTGCTGACCTCCGCATCGTAGGAGCTGCGCTCGATGAGGATCCCGTACCTGCTGGCCTCGGTCAGCAACCCTGAGCGCTCGCCATCGAGCGACTGCCATTCCGTGATCGCTGCGGACTTTTCCAGCGGCGTCAGCTTGCCGTCGCTGGCCATGTCGTTCAGCTCGCGTGCCACGTCCTCGGCCAGCTTGGTGCCGACCCTGGTCCCTGCCGGCGCCCCCAGCGTGGCATCCAGATCCCCGACATACCCGATCTGCCGCGCACTCGTCGGTGCGCCTGGGGTGTAGGGAGGGATCTCGGCGTACTCGCTGGCGATGCGTGCGATCTGCGGGTGCAGACCCCATCCATAGGAGTCCAAAGCTCCAGCGAAGGTATTGCCCTTGACCAGGATCAGCCGCATGGTCGCCGTACCAGCAGGCGCCTGCGTCACCACACTCAACCGGCGCCACCCGTCCAGAGATGAGCCCCCGCGGTCGACATCGGCCGGCTGCAGCCAGACCACCCCGCCACCCGGCACCGGCGCGCCAGTCACCGTCTTGTATTCGGCCACCAGCCCGAATAGGCACCGATGCGCGGCGACCATGGCGACCATGCATGTCCACTCGCCCACCTCGACCGGAATGAGCGCCTCGGTGTACGCGCCCCCGAAGATCGTCTGGTCTGTTGCCGTAACCACCCGACCGAGCTGGTGCATCACGATGGCATCGCACCCGGGAGGAATCCAGGTGCCCGACCCATCGCGGGCTCGCTCCGTCCCAGCAAAGTCCAGCGGCTGGCCAGCAATCCACGGCGCCAGCACCCAACCAGCAGTCGACTTGCTTGCGAACTCGCTGTTCGCGATCAGGTTGCCGGACTCGCCACCCCATGGCGTGCGTGCATCTCCGGCTACTTGCAGCGCGCCATCCAGTGTCGTGCCTCCTTCGACCCCCAGCGGGTTCACCGTCCGCACCGACACCTCCAGCGCGCCTGGCGTCATGTTGTCCAGGTCCACGGACTGGCCACCTGTCAGCGGCAGCGCCGTCCACGGACCGGACGACATGCGCCAGCTCACGCGGTAGTGCAGCCCGGGCGCAGGGGGGATCCATCCGACCGTCACGCGGGAGTACGCCACCCCAGCGACGCGGTACACCGTTTCACGCAATGAAAGTGGCCCGATTGCCACCGGTGCATCCTCGCGCATCCGGCTGACCGGTTTTTCATCGAACTTCAGACCCAGCTCGATCCAGTCGTACTTGCCAGACTGGTGCGCCACGCCGGCCAGGTCGTAGGTGCCCGGCGTCTTGCCCTCGGCGACCCGGATGCAGCGCCAGGCAGTTGGCGCAACCGCCGAGCTTTCGAGCACCCAGACCGACTGGGCAGGCGGCACCACATCCAGCGCCGACAAAAGCGACACCAGTGACGCTTTTCCAGCTCCCGTGGACACCGGCCGCGACATCGAGCGCAGGCCCATCACCTGTGTCGTGTCCGGCACCATGACGTGCAGCGTGTACGACTCACCAGCCCGCAGCGTCACCTCCCGGTCGAGCGTCACCTGGGTGGCTGTGGCCGCCTTGACCAGGCCACCCAACTGCTCGCCGGAGACACTCGGATCCGCGACCTGGAACACGCGGCCCAGCGGCACGGCTGCACCGATCGACCCGACCGAAAAGGAGACGGTTTCCCCCTCTTTCGCCTCGGTGTAGAGCGCCCACTTGCCCAGCCGAATGGCCTGTCCCCTGGAGCAGCAACCGATCGGCGACAGCTCCATGTTCTCGACGCCGTACTTCGCGACCAGGTCCGGATCGGAAACGAATTCCGGCTCCAGCTTGTACTGGTTGTCTGGGTTGTTCCACCAGACCACGCAGCCCGACTTCTTGACCCCGCGCGAACTGCCCTCGTACCGAAAGGCCCCGCCGACGACGTTGGCGGCCGTGAACAGGCTGTAGGCATCGCTCGGGGCATCCTGCTGCACCTGGAACGCGCTGCCGCCGTAGCTCAGCATCCCCCGGAAGATGGCCGCCATGTCCTGCAGCACCTTGTAGGCCTCGTCGGGCCGCTGCAGATAGAGGTTGGCCGTGAAGCGCGGCTCCATGCCGCCACGGCCATCCGGCACGCCGACGAACTGCCCGGCCGCGTTGACCGCGTCGCAGTAGCGCGCGATGTTGTACAGCTCCCACTTGTTGAACTTGCTCGCCGCGATGCGCCGGCCGAGCCCGTAGCGCGTGTGGGTCGCCAGATCGAAGTAGACCCACGCCGGGTTGTTGCTGTACGCCAGCTTGAACACGCCGTTCCATGTGCCGGAGTAGGTCCGGGTGGTCGGGTCGTAGTTGCTGGGCACCTGGATGATGCGGCCGCGGAGGCGGTAGGACCGCACTGGGATGCGCTGGTGGTGCTCGGCATCGACCCGCAAACCGCACAGCGCCGAGTTCGGGTAGCGCAGCTTGGCGGTGTTGATCAGCGTGTAGCTGTCGAACCAGGTCTCGTTGCGCAGCGTCACCGACGCCGAGTCGGCCGTCAGGCGGCGCATGCGGATGTCCCACGGCCCGGCGCCGACCAGGTCGATCAGCACCGACACCTGGTAGCGCGTCGTCGTCTTGCCATCGACCGTGCGGCTCCAGCGCTCGACGAATCCGCCGGCGCTGCTTTGCACATCGATCGCGAACTGGACGATGGTGCCCAGCAGATCGCCCGACGCTGTGGACTGCTGCGACAGCTCCGGGATACCCACGGTCACCCGCACCCGATTGGCCGCCCCCGCCGGGACTGACCGCACGACCGGCACACCGGCACGCGCCCGGATGCCGACAGCCACTTCGCTCTGCGCCGTGTCGAATCCGCTCAGCGCCGTCTGGCCCTGGCCTCCAACGGTCGAGACGAAGCTGTCGACGGTGAAGTTGCGGGTGCCGTCGGCATTCTCGATCGGCACGCCGTCCAGGAAGACCGACTTCAAGCCGTCAACCAGGCCGGCAATCTCTCCTTCGGAGACGAGGTCCAGCACCTCGGCCCACTGCTTCGAGCGCAGCGTGTCCTTGGACTCGGTCGGTGCGCGGCTGCCGCCCTTCTTGGCACCCTGGACGACGAGCGCGCTCATACGGCGATGTCCGCCGTGCGGATGCCGCCGCTGATGACGACCGAGCCGACGATCATCTCGCCGTACAGCACGGGCACGCAGCCGCCCTCGGCATCCACGTTCGCCGCGCCGTTGAAGCTGTAGCTCGCGCTGTTCTTGTCTTTCTCGGTGCCATCTGCGCCGCGTTGGGGGCTCAGCATCTGGATCACACCACCGAGCATCATCATCAGACCGATATCGACCGCCTTCACTGCTGTAGCGCCGTCTTGCGTCATGCCGGCATAGACCAGCCCACCAATAACCAGCACCGCTCCGACGATCGTCTGCCCCAGCCCCTGACGCTTTGCCCCCTCGACCACCGGCACGATGCGGATCACCTCAGCCGTGCCCACCGGCTGCGCCAGCTCCGTCTCGGCCAGGTTCGCTCGCCCCGCCCAGACCTTGTAGCCCGGCGTGCTGTGCAGCAGCAGGTGGCGCTCGAACCCATCAAGCACCGCGCACAGCGCCCGCACCGCCTCGGCGGCCGACTCGACGGCCAGGTGATGCACCCGCCCGAAGGTCTTCCCCAGGCGACCATAGAGCCGCACCTCGCGGAGGATCTGCGTCATGCCGCGCCCCCGGCTGCGCCGACATCGAGCAGCGATCGGTGGCGCAGCACGGCGGTGGTGTGGCGGTCCCAGTAGCCGCCCCACACGTCGCGGCCCGACAGGCGGCCGTACAGGTGGTGCAGGATCGTGCCATCGCCGGCGAACACCGCGGCGTGGTTGTCGCAGCGTGCGCCGACCTGCATCAGCAGCACGTCGTGCTGGCGCGGTGCCTCGTTGACCATGACGAAGCCGGCCTCGGCGTAACCATCGCGGTAGAGGTCCGCGTGGTCTGCACCCTCCCACCATGCGTCGGCGCGCTCGAAGTCGGGCAGCTCGATGCCCAGCGTCTGGGCGTAGTAGTCGCGGATGAGCGTGTAGCAGTCCAGCACGCCGTGGTGAAACTGCCGGCCGACCAGCGGCGCCACGAACCCGGTCGGGTGCGTCACGGTCACCGCCTCGCTCGGGTAGCCCACGATCACCCAGGTCAGGCCCGTGCGCTCGCACATGACCATGTCGGCCATGGATGGGTTCGCGCAGGCGTCCGGATGGCTGTGCACCACGGCCAGCACCTGCCCGAGGTCTTCGGCTTCCGCCCAGTCCTCATGATGGATTCGGAAGCGGCCGCGCTCATCCGTAGTGCCGGCGTACTCGTTGCGCACAGGGATGTAAGACGCAGCGTGGTGCGCCTCCCAGTACTGGATGATCAGGCCGCAGCATTCGGCCGGATACGTACTGGCTGCGTGCTCAATCAGATCGGTGCGGACCTGGGCAAGCTGGCCGTCGGTGAGAGTGGGCTGTGGGGTAGAGGTGGTGGGCAGCATGCGGCGGATATTCCGCGCGCGGGCGAGGCACCTCTAGGGGAACTGATTCAGCGGATCAGACCTGCCGCAGCAGCCCCGCACCCGGGAATCCACCGAACGGCATGCCGTCCGGAGACGCCCCGAATCGGTACTTGCACCCGGCCAGGCTCAGGCTGCAGCGGTCCTCGGCGGCCAGCGCCGTCGGTGTGTCGTCCGACTTGGCCACCGGCCCGCCGGTGTAGCCGCACTCGGCGGACCGATACACCCAGCCACAGCGCCGCGACAGGATCTGGCGCGCGGGCAGCTTGAAACCTGCGGCATCTGCGGGGCTGGCCAACTCGTAGACACACAGCTTGTTGTCCTGGCTGGCCTTGCGATCGACGATCCACTCGTCATCGGCATAGCCGGCGAGCGGGTCTGCCGTCGGGTTGACACTGCTGGGGAAATTGACCGCATCCAGGAAGCGCGCCAGCGTCCGCCGGCGGACGAACTTGGCGCCCTCCATGTTGCTGTACTGGCGGTTGAGCAGCCCCATCACGCCCAGCACGTTGCTGACGCGCACGCTCGGCCGGGCGAGTGGACCGGTGCCGGACTGTTCGAACCCGTCGGCCTCGATGGGGAACGGTGTGTAGGTCAGGCCCTGCCAGACGATGGCGGCGCTGAGCCCGTTGAGCTGTGGTGCGAAGCGGTGCAGCGCGCCGCCGATGGGGCGGGCATCGATCTCGAAGAGGGTGACGATGGCCGAGTGCGAGAGCTTGGCGAGTTCGGCGGCGACGGAGGCGGTCATGGCAGGTCAGGGCTGGTAGTCGCGCTCGAAGCGGGCGCTGATGTCGGACAGGCCGAGCACGTCGGGTAGCGTGCGGGACCACTGCCTGCAGATGTAGAGCGCCGGCGCCGTGCTGCGTGGCGGCGTCCAGTTGAATGCGATCCAGCCGCCGTGGGTCTTGAAGAATGCGACGATCTCATCGCCCGCCGTCGGGTAGACACCGCTGAAGCGCATGTCCCAGTTGTCGGGCATGTTGTTGATGCCATCGGGCGAGCGCTGGGCGTAGCCGTCGCCCATGCGCACCGTGATCACCTTGGGCTCCACCTGCACCTGCGTGCCGCTGGACTCCGCCCAGTCGAAGGTCAGCGCCATCTCATTTCCCCTTCCAGAGGATGCCGCCCGGGCGCGACTGCTTGGTCGCCCAGGTGTTGATCGACATCTCGACCATGCCGCCGAGATCGCGCGCGGCGTCCGATTGGTCAGTCGTGCTGCCCTCGGCGCCGGAGACGCTGATGCTGATGCTGACCGGGCCCATTGAGCGGGTTGCGCTGGTGCCATTGCGGGTGTGGCGCGGGTCGTCGGCGGTGAGCACCTCTTCGCCAGCCATCAGGACCGCGGGCACTTCGTTGGGCTTCAGGCCCGCGATGCCGCCCGTGTGGTACCGCGGCGCGAACGACCACATCTCGGCAGGGAAGGAGCCTGTGCGGCCACCGCCACCGCCGACGACACCGCCCTCGTGGAAGAAGCTGCCGAGCCAGGAGGCTGCTGTCGACACGAGTCCAGCGCCACTTCCGCCGCTGCCCTTGCCGCCGAGCATGCCGTCCAGACCATCCAGCATGCTGCCCATGAGCTTCTCGCCCATGCGCTTGCTGATCAGGTCGAGCATCGACTTCGCGAAGCCGCTCACCATGTCGCGCAGCGCATCACCGGCCGTTTTCGCGCCCGAGGTCACGTCGCGGAAAAAGTTGCTGAACGCTGCCTGCCCGCTGGTCTTGAGCGTGGTCTCGATCTCGGTCTTCTTGAGCGCGATCTCCTTGACCTGCTGGCCCGCAGCGTTGGCGTCGTTCTTCTCGCCCGCGGTCTGGGCCAGCTCGCGCTGCTTGTCCACCAGCGCCTGGAGCTGGGGCAGTGCCTTTGCACGGGCTGCAAACTTCTTGCGCTCCGCATCCACCGTGTTCAGCTCGCCGGCTGAAACGATCTGGTCAATCTCGGCCTCAGCCTGCTGCAACGACGCGAGCAGTTCCTGGTACTGAGCCTTGTAGCTGTCGAGCTTGCCGGCGCGGCCCAGCTCGTCGATCTGCTGGCCAGCCTGCTCGGTCAGCTCCTTGAGCTGCCGCTTCAACTCAGCCCTGGATCCTGCCGCAGTGCTTGGGACGAGTCCGATCTGTACCTGGACGCTCGACTGCTCTCCTTTCAGCTCGTCAAGTTGCTTTTGTAATGCGGCCCTTCCGGCCTTGTCGCTCTTCGGCAGGAATCCGATCTTCAGCTCCAGATCGCGCTGCTCCCTGCCAATCTCATTGAGCCGCTGCTCGAACTTTTCCTTGTCCGGGATCAGATCGATAGCCAGCTTCAGATCGCGCTCCTGGTCGCCGAACTGGCGGCGGATGGAAACCGTCCGGGCTTGGGCTTCCGCCTCGGCACGCTCGGCCGGGTTCTGCTTGCGGATCGCCGCCGTGCCTTGGTTGACCTCGGCGTAGCTGCGGACTTGATCCGCTGCCGCTTTCCAGGCTGCGGCCCATTGCTGCGCCCGGTCGCGGGCTGTCTGCAGTGCGTCGGCAGTGACGATGTTCTGACCGTCGGCCACAGCCTTCCGGATCGACACCTGCACGCCCGTGAGCTGCGCGTCGAGCTGGGCGAGCGCGGCCCGCTTGGCAATCCCATCCTCGGGCTTCTCTTCGACGCGCCGCTCTTCGATTCCACGCTGGCGCTTCAGCGCCGCTTCCTGGGCGCTAAGCCGGCTCTGCTCAACCTCGTTGAGCGCGCTGGCATACGCCTGCACCGACAACAGCCCCTTGGCATTGGAGGCATCGGCGACCGATGCCCGCCGCTGTGCGTCTGCCTGCGCTTCGGCCAGGAGCTTCTGCGACCCCGCTATCTCGACCTGCAGGAGCGCATCCTGGTACTGCTTCGACGCCTTGTAGATCTGGTCCCGCGTCACCTGCGCCGCGATGGACTTCTCGGTCGCCCGCATCGCATCGCTGTTGCTGACGCTGCGCGCATTGCCGAGGTCCGTCTCTGCCTCGGACTGCACCTCTGCCGCGAATCGATCCCCAGTCACGCCGTAGCGCGTGACACCACGCCGCGGGGCGGTGTCGGGGTTGTCGCGCATCCGTGCAGCGCGGGCCTCCAGCCCCTTGAGCCGCTCCTCGGCGGTCTCCTCTCGCCCGATGCCCTTGAGCTTGTCCCAGACGCCGGAGAGCGCCGCGCCGACCGCCATCCAGCCGCGCTCCAGCGAGCCCAGCGCCGGCACCGAACGCTGCTCCATCGCGCTGGCCAGCGCGTCCATGCTGACGCGCATGGCCTCCTGCGTGCGGCCCTGGGCTTCCAGGCTGCGGATGTACTTGTACTGGTCCTCGCTCAGGTGGTTGTACGTATCGTTGTGCTGCGCGGCCCAGGCGGCGATGCCACCCTTCATGCCGGCGAAGTCCTTGACGATCTCGTCAGTCGATGCCCCGGTCAGTTTCTGCACTGCCGTTACCGCGCGCCCCGCCGAGGCCATCGAGCTACCGACGAACGTGCCACTGTCCACCAGGGCCTGCATCGTCTCGCGCACCTTGCCGACCGCCATGCCTTGCGACTCGGCAATCGACGTGCCCATGGCGATGACCTGACCCTTGGTGACACCCGCCGCACCGCCAGTCAGCACCAGGCTCTTGGTGAGCTTCGTCGACTCCTCATGGCCCTGCAGCGCGGCCATGGCCACCACGACCAGCCCTGCCGCCAGTCCGGTCGACGCGACCCGCAGCGGCGTGATGATGCTGCCCAGCGCCTTCAGCGCATTGCCGACGCCACCGAAGGAGCTGGTGATCTGCGGTGCCTGCTGCATCAACACCATCAGCGGGTTCATTCCGCCAGCGAGGCTCACCGCCACGTCCTGCATCTGCATCGGCAGTTGCTGCCATGCCTGCGCCGTCTGCCCGGCGCTGATCTGGCCGGCCTTGCCGTGTTTTTCCAGCGCGGCGATCGACGCCTCGGCCTGCTGCGCCACCCCCATCTGCGCGGCTCGATAGCGCAACACCTCGCCGGTTGACTTGCCGTACAAGTCGGCAGACTCGCGCAACTGCTGCAGGAATCGCTCCTGCGCGCCCGTCATCCCGCTGGCTGCGGCCGTGGCCTGCTGGGTGGATTGCGCCTGGCGCTGGGCGGCGGCGGCAGCCGCGTTGCCGGCTGCAGTAGAGGCAGCGCCGGCCTGCTGATGCTCGGTGCCGAGATGGTCGGCCGCCTGTGCCGCCTTGTCGGTGGCCGCTGCTGCAGCCGCCTGCCCGGCAGCCGCCTGAGTCCCGGACGCCCCAGCCGCTGCTCCCGCTTGCTGGTACGCCTGCTTGACCGCCTCGGCGCCGTGCACCGCGTTGTCGGTGTCGGCGGTGAGGACAATCTTGCCTTCGATGGGACGGGTGGCCATGGCGCTCGGGGGTCAGTCAGTCGGGGGTGGACAGGGTCTTGAGCAGGCTCTGGCGCAGCTCGTCAGAGAACGCCGAGGCGGCGATCAGCACCTGCAGTCGCTGCTCCTGTCGCTCGCGGCGCCAGGCGCGCCGCAGATAGCCCGTGAACTGGGCCATCGTGTAGTTCAGGACGTCGTCGTGTCGATGTCCACCGGCAACGAGCTGCTCGAAGGCGTCGGCCCAGAACGCGCTGCTGCGGTGTTCCACGGCAGCCCGTCGCGGGGGGCCCGCACGGGTGTGAGGGGGGGGGGGGCGGGGTGCAATTGTGGGGTGACCGCTACGACCGAGATATGGTGGACATCTTCGCATTGCAGGACGAGGTGACACGGACGATGCATCACGAGGTGGCGCATC
>NZ_JANPAB010000047.1:0-42814 GCF_031429695.1 Sphaerotilus sp. | reverse complement strand
TACGTCGACCTGATCACCGACGAGGCGGCGCGCACCCGTTTCCGCGCCCGCAGCAACGCGGTGTCCAGCATCCGCCAGTTCATGATCGAGCACGACTTCCTCGAAGTCGAGACGCCGATGCTGCATCCCATCCCCGGCGGCGCCAACGCCCGCCCGTTCACGACGCACCACAACGCGCTCGACCAGGAGATGTTCCTGCGCATCGCGCCGGAGCTGTACCTGAAGCGGCTGGTGGTGGGCGGCTTCGAGCGCGTGTTCGAGATCAACCGCAACTTCCGCAACGAAGGCATCTCGGTTCGGCACAACCCCGAATTCACGATGATGGAGTTCTACGCGGCCTACTGGAACCACCACGACCTGATGGACTTCACCGAGCAGGTGCTGCGCCACGCGGCCGTGTCGGCGACGGGTTCGGCCCGCCTGAGCTACGCCGGCAAGCCGGTGCATCTGGACGAGCCGTTCGCCCGCCTGTCGGTGCGCGATTCGCTGGTGGCCCATGCCGGTCTGACCGAAGCCGAGGCGGACGACGCGCACGCGGTCCACGCCAAGCTGAAGTCGCTCGGCGAAGAGCCGCCGAAGCACTGGAAGCTGGCGCAACTGCAGTTCGGCCTGTTCGAGGCAGCGGTGGAAGACAAGCTCTGGCAGCCGACCTTCATCATCGACTACCCGGTGGAAGTCTCGCCGCTGGCCCGCGCGTCCGACGCCAATCCGGCCATCACCGAACGCTTCGAGCTGTTCATCACCGGCCGCGAATTTGGCAACGGTTTCAGCGAGCTGAACGACGCCGAGGACCAGGCGGCGCGTTTCCAGTCGCAGGTGGCGAACAAGGAAGCCGGCGACGACGAGGCGATGTTCTTCGACGCCGACTTCATCCGCGCGCTGGAATACGGCATGCCCCCGACGGGCGGCTGCGGCATCGGCATCGACCGGCTGATGATGCTGATCACCGACTCGCCCAGCATCCGCGACGTGATCCTGTTCCCGGCGCTGCGCCGCGAAGGCTGAACACGCCATGCGGGTCGGTGTCATCGGCATCGGCAACATGGGCCTCGGCATTGCGCTGAGGCTGCTGGAACGCGGTCACCGGGTGGCCGTGCGCGACCTGCGCCCGGACCTGGAGCAGATCGCCGCGGCGGCCGGCGCACGTGTGCTGCCGACGCCACGGTCGGTCGCTGCAGCGGCGGATCTGGTGGTCGTGGTGGTCGTGAGCGCAGCGCAGATCGACGAGGTGCTGCACGGCCCGGACGGCTTGCTCGCCGCCGCACCGACGGACGTGCTGCTCTGCAGCACGATCGCCCCGGAAGACACCGCCCGGTTCGCCGACGCGGTGGCGGCCCATGGCGGCACGTTGCTGGACGCGCCGATCTCCGGCGGCCCGGTGAAGGCCCGGGCCGGCACGATGAGCCTGATGCTCGCGGCGCCCGAGGCGGCCCGCCTGCGCCACGCAAAGGTGCTGGCCGACATGGCCGCCCATGTTTTCCCGATCAGCGAGCGAGCGGGAGATGCCGCGCGCGTGAAGCTGCTCAACAACCT
The DNA here is from genome assembly GCF_031429695.1 of Sphaerotilus sp. GTDB lineage: Bacteria > Pseudomonadota > Gammaproteobacteria > Burkholderiales > Burkholderiaceae_C > Sphaerotilus. The sequence continues at coordinate 41,281 of NZ_JANPAB010000047.1, read as the reverse complement.
GCTGGCCGCGGTGAACCTCGTGGCCGGTGCGTCGGCCCTGGCGGCGGGCGAGCGCATGGGGCTGGACCTTGCCACGCTGCAGCAGGTCATCGCGGCCAGTTCCGGCCAGTCGTGGATCACCGACGACCGCCTGCCTCGCGCACTGGCTGGCGACTATGCCCCGCGTGCCCATGCCCACATCCTCACCAAGGATCTGACCCTCGCGCTGCAAATGCTGCAGGCTGCTGGCGAATCCTCGCCGTTTGGCGAGGCGGCGCTGGCGGTGTTCCGCGCGGCGTGTGACGCTGGCTGGGCGGAGCGGGATGACGCGGTGGTGCTGGACGTGGTGCGGCGCGCGGCACCGCCTGCATGAGGGCCTTGACCGAGGCATCGGCACCTGAGGACGCGGTGCTGTGGACAGAACTGGTCCGGGCGGCGGCGACCCGCGGTCACCCCTGGCGCCAGCCCGTGCTGGCCACCACCTGCGCCACGCGCGGTGCACAGGCGCGCACTGTGGTGCTGCGCGAGGTCGATCCCGCCAACCGCACGCTGCTGCTTTACACCGACCTCCGTGCGCCCAAGGTGGCGCAGCTCGACGCCGATCCGCGCGCCCAGCTCGTCTGCTGGTCGCCCGCGCTGGGCTGGCAGTTGCGGTTGAGCTGCGAGATCGGCTGCGAGTCCGAAGGGCTGGACGTGACCTCCCGCTGGGCGACGCTGCGCCACACCCGCGCCGCGCAGGACTATCTCTCGCCACAGGCGCCAGGCAGTGTGCTGCCGACCAGCGGGGACGCGGCTGCGGCGGCGGCGGGTGAGCAGCGCGGTGCCTTTGCCGTGCTGCGGGTGCGGGTGCTGGAGATGGATTGGCTCGCGCTCGACCCGTCGGGACACCGCCGCGCCGTGTTCGATTACCGTGGCGCCGCACCACAGGTCCGCTGGTTGGTACCGTGAAGTTCAGTTCAGGCTGTGCGCGTGGCGGGTGCAGCGGTGACAATCACCGGCGCCTCCACTGACGAAACGAACCACCGTGTCCGCAATGCCTCTTTCGACTGCCGCCGCTCCTTTGTCCGTGCCCGATCGGCTGGCGGTGCGGCTGGGCCACGCGGGCCTGGTGCCGTTCGTGCTGGGGGCCTTGCTGGCGCTGCTGGTGCGGGCCGATGTGCTGCCGTATGTGGTGCTGTCGCTGTCGGTGTATGCGGGGCTGATCGTGTCATTCCTGGGCGGCATCCACTGGGGCATCCTGATGGTGGCCCGCGATGCCGCGCCGCGCCGCCTGCTCTGGGCGGTCACGCCGTCGCTGTTCGGCTGGGTGTCGGTGGTGATGCCGCCGCACGCGGGGCTGGTGATCCAGGCGCTGTTGCTGATCGTGTGCTACCTGGTGGATCGGCGCGTCTATCCGGCCTACGGGCTGTCGAAGTGGCTGACGCTGCGCTTCAGGCTGACGCTGGTGGCGTCGATGAGCTGTTTCATGGCGGCCGCCGCTGCCAGCGCCTGACCACGCCAGCCACGGAAACCCCCGCATGATCCGCTACCACGTCGAGATCGACGACCTCCACCGCCACCACTACCGCGTCACCCTGACCCTGCCGACCCCGGCGCCACGGCAAAGGCTGTCGCTGCCCGTCTGGATTCCCGGCAGCTACCTCGTGCGCGAGTTCGCCCGCCACGTCTCGGCGGTCGAGGCGCGCCAAGGCCGCCGCACGGTGGCGCTGGCGCAATGTGACAAGCAGAGCTGGGAAGCCGCCTGCACCGGTCGAGGCGCGTTGACGGTGAGCTGGCGTGTCTACGCCTTCGACAACTCGGTGCGCTGCGCCTGGCTGGACACGCAGCGCGGCTTCTTCAACGGCACCGGCATGTTCCTCTGCGCCGAGGGGCGCGAGGCGGACGAGCACCGCGTCACCTTCGGTCCTCTGCCCGCTGGCTGGGACATCGCCACCGGCCTGCCCGAGGTCGCTCCCCGCGAATACGCCGCGCCCGACTACGACGCGCTGATCGACCACCCCGTCGAGCTGGGCACCTTCTGGCGCGGCACCTTCACCGCCTGCGGCGTCGAGCACGCGTTCGTCGTTGCCGGCGCGCTGCCGAGCTTCGACGGCGAACGGCTGCTGGCCGACACGCGCCGCATCTGCGAAGCCCAGATCCGGTTCTGGCATGGGGGCGCACCCGCACCGTTCGACCGCTACGTCTTTCTGCTCAACATGGTCGATGACGGCTACGGCGGGCTGGAGCACCGCAACAGCACCGCGCTGATCTGCAACCGCCGCGACTTGCCCCGACGCGGCGAAGCGGGGTTGAACGACGGCTACGTCACGCTGCTCGGCCTGATCAGCCACGAGTATTTCCACACCTGGAACGTCAAGCGCCTGAAGCCGCGCGACTTCGCCCCCTATGACCTGCGCGGCGAGAACTACACGGCGCTGCTCTGGTTCTTCGAGGGGTTCACCAGCTACTACGACGACCTGTTCCTCGTGCGCACCGGGTTGATCGACCAGACGCGCTACCTGCGGCTGGTCAACAAGACCATCAATCAGGTGCTTGGCACACCCGGCCGCCAGGTGCAGAGCGTCGCGCAGTCGAGCTTCGACGCCTGGGTCAAGTACTACCGGCCAGACGAGAACAGCGCCAACGCCACCGTCAGCTACTACACCAAGGGCGCGCTGGTCGCGCAGGCGCTCGACCTGACGCTGCGCCAGGAGGGCAAGGGCACGCTCGACGACGTGATGCGCGGCCTCTGGCAGCGCAGCGGCGGCGGCCCGATCGGCGAGGACGACGTCGCCGCCGTGCTGGCCGAGGTCGGCGGGCGCTCGTTCGCGGCGGAACTGGCGGCCTGGGTCCACGGCACGGACGACCTGCCGACGCAGACCCTGCTCGCTGCCCACGGCGCCGACTGGCAGCGCGACCGGCCGCTGTTCGCGCAGCGGCTGGGTGCGCGGGTGAGCGAGTCGCCGCAGGGCTTGAAGGTGCAGTCCGTCCAGCACGGCGGTGCGGCGGATCTGGCCGGATTGTCGGCCGGGGATGAGCTGCTGGCGCTGGGCGACTGGCGCGTGGTCAAGCCGGAGGATCTGGCGCTCTACGGCGCGTTCGAGCAGCCTCAGCCGCTGCTGGTCAGCCGTGACCGGCGCCTGCTGCGGCTGACGCTGCCCGCATCCACTGCCGAAGGCGCCGTGGCGCTGAGCTGGCAGGCCAAGCCCGCTGCGCGTGCGCGGCGCCTGCGTGCAGCATGGCTGGGCGCGCCCGGGGCCTGATGCGCACCCTGTGGCTCCGGTCCCGGCTGTGGTGGGGGCTGGCGCTGCTGGTCGTGCTGCTGCACGGGCTGGTGCTGGACGGACTCAGCGGCACGCTGGCGCAGGGCGAGCCTCCCGCACCGTCGATCCACCGCATCGAGGCCACCTACACCCGCACCGTGGCGCAGTCCGCGGCCCCTGCCGGCCCGCAGGTCGCACCACCGCCCCGGCGGGCGCGCCCGGCTGTGGTCAAGCCCGCCGCCACGCCCGCGAGCGGTGCCGAGGCACCTGTCGAGATCGCCCTGTCCGACCCGGACTCAGCGGCATCCAGCCCCGGTGCGGACCCGAATGCCGCACCCGGCTCGGTGGCCGCAGCACTCCCGGCGGCCTCGGTCCCCCAGGTGGCCGCAGTGGCCTCTGCAGCGCTGCCCACGCCCGCCAGTGCTGCCTCCGGACCGGCGTTCACCTGGCCGGTCTCGACGCGGCTGACCTATGTGCTGGACGGCTGGTACCAGGGGGAGGTCCGTGGCGATGCGCAGGTCGAGTGGCTGCGCGATGGCGACCGCTACCAGGTCCACCTCGACGTCAGCATCGGCCCGCGTCTGGCGCCGCTGGTCGCCCGCCGCATGAGCAGCGAGGGCCGCATCACGCCGGATGGCCTGCGCCCGCAGCGTTACGAGCAGGCCACGCGCCAGATCATCGGCCGCAATCGGCTGGTGCAGATGCTCTTCCCGGACGAGCGCAGCGTGCAGCTGCAGGACGGGCGGCTCGCCAGCACCCGTGCCGACGTGCAGGACACCGCCAGCCAGTTCATCCAGATGGTCTACCTGTTCTCCGTGCGGCCGGCGCTGCGCGAGAAGGGCGGGCGTGTCGAGTTCGATCTGGCGCTGCCGCACCGGGTGCGGCGCTGGGCTTACGAGGTGGGCGACACGTTGCCGACCATGACACCGCTGGGCGAGCTGCAGACCTTCCACGTCCGCCCGGTGCCGGCCCGTGACAGCGTGGCCGAGACACCGGGCGAGGCGGCCCGCTCCGGCGGCAGCATCCTCAGCGCGCAGGTCTGGTATGCGCCCACGCTGCAGATGCTGCCCGTGCGCATCCGCATCGAGCAGGACGCCGAGACCTGGATCGACCTGCGCCTGTCCGAGCCGCCGAAGCAGTCGGGACCGTGATCCGCGGGTTGGGGCGATATAGTGGCCGCGCACCCTGTGACCCCTGTGATCCCGAACAACGGAGACCCCGATGACCCACGAAACCATCCTCGTCGAAACCCGCCCCGGCGCCACCGAGCAGGCGCTGCGCTACGGCTGGATCACGCTGAATCGCCCCAAGGCCTTGAACGCGCTGAACGACATGCTGATGGACGAACTCGGCGCCGCGCTGCTGGCCTTTGACGCCGACGACGGCATCGCCTGCATCGTCGTGACCGGCAGCGAGAAAGCCTTCGCGGCGGGCGCGGACATTTCCATGATGCAGCCCTTCGATTTCCCGAACGCCTACCGCAAGGGTCTGATCTCGCGCAACTGGGACACGGTCCGGCAGGTCCGCAAGCCGGTCATCGCGGCGGTGTCGGGCTTTGCGCTCGGCGGTGGCTGCGAAGTGGCGATGGCCTGCGACCTCATCCTCGCGGCCGACAACGCCCGGTTCGGCCAGCCCGAGATCAAGCTCGGCATCATCCCCGGCGCGGGCGGCACGCAGCGCCTGCCGCGTGCGGTGGGAAAAAGCAAGGCGATGGACCTCGCGCTGACCGGCCGGATGATGGACGCGGTCGAGGCCGAGCGCTCGGGGCTGGTGTCGCGCGTCGTGCCACTGGCCAATCTGCATGCCGAAGCCGACAAGGCGGCGCAGGCCATGTGCGGCTACTCGCTGCTGGCGCTGATGGCGACCAAGGAGTGCGTGAACCGGGCGTTTGAGGCGCCGCTGACGGAAGGCCTGCTGTTCGAGCGCCGGCTGTTCCACGCGCTGTTCTCCAGCAGCGACCAGAAGGAAGGCATGGGCGCCTTCCTGGAGAAGCGCGCACCGCAGTTCACGCACCGCTGAAGGCGCGGGGATGCCTCGCCTCGGTCCACCACGGCTGCGCTGGACGGCGCTTTTGCTGGCCGGGTGGATGGGGCTGGCGGGTGCCGCCGCACTGGACACGGAGCAGGGCCGCGAGGCACTCGCGGCCCACAACCGCTGGCGTGCGCGGGTCGGCGTGCCGCCGCTGGTCTGGTCAGAGGCGCTGGCGCAGTCCTCGGCCCGCTGGGCGGCACAGCTCGACCAGGGCGGGCAATGCCGCATGGAGCACAGCGATGTCCCCGACCTGGGCGAGAACCTTTACTGGGCCAGCCCCATCCGCTGGAGCACCGGCCTCACCACGGTGCAGGAGGTCCGACCGGCGTTTGTCGTCGATGTCTGGGGCCGCGAGTCGGCCGATTTCCAGTTCGACGCCAATTCCTGTCTCCCGGGTCGTGCCTGCGGCCACTACACCCAGATCGTCTGGCGCACCACCCGCGAGGTCGGCTGCGCGCTGCGGGTGTGCAGTGCGAAGGACCAGGTGTGGGTGTGCCAGTACCAGCCGGCGGGGAATGTCTTCGGGATGCGGCCGTATTGATGCCGCACGGCGGTTTGACGCCCCTGACCGGCTCAGGACTTCGCAGCCAGCCTCTTCTCGATCTCCACCGCCGGAATTGCACCCGGCGCCCGCGTGCCGTCCTCGAACACGATGGCGGGGGTGCCCGTGACCTTGTGCTTCTTCGCCAGCGCCGAGTTGCGCTCGATCGCCGATGCATCGCATTGACCCATCAACCGGGCTGGTGCCGCGCCATCGATCATCCAGTCGCGCCAGACCTTGGTGTTGTCCTTGGCGCACCAGATCGATTTCGACTTCTCGGGTGAATCGCCGCCCAGGATCGGGATCACGAAGGTGTAGACCGTCACGTCCTTCACGTTGACCAGATCCTTCTCCAGCCGCTTGCAGTAGCCGCAATTCGGGTCGGCGAAGACAGCGATCTTGCGTTTGCCGTTGCCGTTCTTCCAGACGATCGCGTCCTTGAGCGGCAGGCTGGCGAAGTCGATCGCGGAGAGCTTGTCCACGCGCTCTTCGGTCAGGTTCCGGCGCGTGGCCGTGTCGATCATCGAGCCTTGCAGCAAGTAGGTGCCCTTGGCGTCGGAGTACATGATGTCGGTGCCGATGCGCACCTCCCAGATGCCGGGCATGGGTGTCTGCCGGATCTCGTCGATCTTGGGCAGATTCGCGAAACGCTCGGTCAGCGTCTTGCGGATCTCGGTTTCGTCGGCGCGGGCAGGCCCCGCCAGCAGGGTCAGGGCAGCGAGTGCGGCAGCGGCGAAGGGGGCGAGACGGGGAATCATGGTGCGGTGTCCTTGGAGCGGGGTTCCGTGCGTGGTTCAGGCATCGAGCGCCCGTGCGGTCAGCCAGCGTTTGAGCGGGCCGAGATGGTGTACCAGAGTCATGCCATGGTTGCGCAGTTCCTTCAGTGGCGCTGAAGGCTGTGCAAAAAGGTGCAGAAGTCCGTCGGTCAATCCGCTCATGGCCCGGGTTGGGGCGCTGCGTTCTCGGGCGTAGCGGCGCAGCGTGCGTTCGTCGCCGAGCGATTTCCAGGGCATGGTGCGTCGGGCATCGACCAGCACCCGCGCCAGCGCCCGCACATCCGCCAGCCCCAGGTTCAGCCCCTGCCCGGCCAGCGGATGCACCGCGTGCGCGGCATCGCCCAGCAGCACCCAGCCCGGTCCGCACCAGCGTTGCGCATGGCCGACCCGCAGCGGCCACGCGGCCCGGGGCGAACCCAGCCGCAGCGTGCCGGCCGCGTTGCCCGTGGCGGCGTTCAGTTCCGCTTCGAATGCCGTGTCCGACAGCGCCATCAACCGTTCGGCCTCGGCCTGCGGCTGCGACCAGACGAGGCCGAAGCCGTGGTCGATCTGCGGCCGGTCGAAGGGCAGCAGCGCGAGCACGTCCGGGTGGCGGAACCACTGCCAGGCGGTGCCGTGGTGCGGCGTGTCGCTGACGAGCCGCGCTGCCACGCCGTGGTGGCCATAGGAGAAGGACTCGAAGCCGGCGCCCAGCGCTTCGCGTGTCGCGGAATCCTTGCCTTCGCAGATGGCGGTGAGGGCCGCGGCGACGGGTTGCGTCAGCCGCTGCACATGCGGCGCGTAGCGCACGGCCTCGCCGAGTGCCTGCTCCAGCGCTGCGGCGTCCACGATCCACGCCAGTTCGCCGAGGCCCTGCTGCCAGGCGCTGAACTCGATCGCGCCGCCGTCGTCGCCGTGGATGCGCATGTCCTGCACGGCGGTGCGCCCGTCTTCGGGCAGCGCGTCCCACACGCGCAGCTCGCGTAGCAGCGTGACCGAGCCAGCGTTGAGCGCGTAGGCGCGCACGTCGGGCGCCGCGTTCTTGTTCGGCACTGCGCCCAGCAGGCCGACGCGCAGCCCATCCCGCGCCAGCGCCAGCGCCAGCCCCATGCCGACCGGGCCGCTGCCGCGGATCAGGACATCCAGTGTCGGGGCAGGGGAGGCGGCGGTGAACGCGGAAGGCAGGGTGTTCATCCGCCCGATTGTAGGAACCCTGTGCCGTGCCTGCGCCGTGCAGGGACAGAAACGCACAAGGCGCCCGCTGGGGCGCCTTGTCAGACAGGGTGTGAGGCTGTGGCGGATCAGTCGCGGGAGGGGAAGATGCCCTGGATGCAGATCTGGTAGCTCATGCCGTCCGTCGGAGCGGCCATCTTGGGCAGACCGAAGGTGGTACGGCCGTCGCCGCCGTAGTGGGTGCCCAGCAATGCAAACAGGGCGTTGTACTGCTGGATCGGCAAAAGCTGGCCGTCGCATTTCATCCAGTCACGTATTTGGAAGTTGTAACCGAACAGGCAGATCATTCCGAGATAGGCATCCATGACAGTTCCTTGGGGTGTGTGGGCACAGGGATGGGGGCAAACGGTACCGTGGGTGGACGCGGTATCGTCGTGGCCAGTCTGCGCATTTTTTCCAGATCACGCCAGTAAAAAATCACGCAAATTCATCACGGTGGACAGTCCCATGACCGACGCTTTGCTTCAGCCTGTTTCCTCTGCGCCAGACGACGGCAGCAGCCCCGTCACCATCGCCAGCCTGCACGTCTACCCGCTCAAGTCCTGCGCCGGCCTTGCGCTGCCGCAGGTCGCGCTGAGCGCCACCGGCTTCGCGCACGACCGCCAGTGGATGCTGATCGACGACCAGCACGAGTTCCTCAGCCAGCGCGAGCACGCCCGCATGGCGCTGATCCGCCCGTCGCTCGGCGACGATGGCGCGCTGACGGTGAGCGCACCTGGCTGCGCGCCGCTGGTGCTGCCGGTGGTGGCCGCTGGCGAGGCGCTGCGTGTGCGCGTCTGGGACGACGCGGTCGATGCACGGGCCGCCAGCGCGGCGGCAGACCGCTGGTTCAGCGCCTTCCTCGGCGCGCCAGTCCGGCTCGTGCAGTTCGCGCCGGGGCAGCGGCGGCTGTCGAGTGCGCGCTGGACCGGTGCGCTCGAAGCGGAAAACGGTTTCTCCGATGGCTACCCGATCCTCGTCACCACGGTGGCGGCGCTGGACGAGCTGAACCGCCGCCTCGCGCTCGGCCGGCATGCACCGGTGACGATGGCGCGTTTCCGCCCGAACCTCGTGCTCGACGGCCTCGGCCCGCATGGCGAGGACGGACTCGACGAGCTGCACTTCGATACGCCGGACGGTCCGGTCACGCTGCGGCTGGTCAAGCCGTGTCCGCGTTGCCCGATCCCCAACATCGACCCTGACACCGCGGAAGCTGGCCATGAGCCGGGCGACACGCTGGCCCGCTACCGCGCCGATGCGCGGGTCGGTGGTGCGATCACGTTCGGGATGAATGCGGTGATCGTCGAGGGCGTCGGACGGTGGCTGGTGGTGGGGCAGGGCGGGCAGGGGACGGTGCGGTTCTGAGCGTTCTCCGGGCGGGGGTGGGCGCCTACAATCGCCGGATCTCCCCCTGAACAAGACACCACCATGAGCCTCAAGTGCGGCATCGTGGGCCTGCCCAACGTCGGCAAGTCCACCCTCTTCAATGCGCTGACCAAGGCCGGCATCGCCGCCGAGAACTACCCGTTCTGCACCATCGAGCCGAACGTCGGCGTGGTCGAACTGCCCGATGCGCGGCTGGGCAAGCTGTCCGAGATCGTCAAGCCGGAGCGGATCGTGCCGGCCATCGTCGAGTTCGTGGACATTGCCGGGCTGGTGGCGGGCGCGTCCACGGGCGAAGGGCTGGGCAACAAGTTCCTCTCGCACATCCGCGAGACCGACGCCATCGTCAATGTCGTGCGCTGCTTCGAGGACGACAACGTCATCCACGTCGCCGGCAAGATCGATCCGCTCGCCGACATCGAGGTGATCCAGACCGAACTCTGTCTGGCCGACATGAGCACCGTCGAGAAGACGCTGCACCGCACGAACAAGACGGCCCGTTCCGGCGACAAGGAAGCCGCGGCGCTGGTCAAGGTGCTGGAGAAGTGCCAGGCGGCGCTGGACCAGGCCCTGCCGGTGCGCTCGGTCGATTTCAGCAAGGAAGAGCTGGTCATCCTCCGGCCGCTGTGCCAGATCACCGCCAAGCCGGCGATGTTCGTCGGCAACGTGGACGAGACCGGGTTCGAGAACAACCCCTTCCTCGACCGCCTGCGCGAGTTCGCCGCGAAGCAGAACGCGCCCGTCGTGGCGATCTGCGCCAAGACCGAGGCCGAGCTGTCCGAGATGGAGGAAGAGGACCGCGCCATGTTCCTGGCGGAAATGGGCCAGGACGAGCCGGGGCTGAACCGCCTGATCCGCGCCGCGTTCAAGCTGCTGGGGCTGCAGACCTACTTCACCGCCGGGGTGAAGGAAGTGCGCGCCTGGACCATCCACGTCGGCGACACCGCGCCGCAGGCGGCGGGCGTGATCCACACCGACTTCGAGAAGGGCTTCATCCGCGCCCAGACGATCGCGTTCGTGGATTTCATCGCCTTCAAGGGCGAGCAGTGTGCGAAGGACGCCGGGAAGATGCGGGCGGAAGGCAAGGAGTACGTCGTGAAGGACGGCGATGTGCTGAACTTCCTGTTCAGTTCGTAAGGCTGATTCGACAAAGCGCCAAGCGGTCAGCCGCTTGGCGCTGTCGCGATCAATCTTCTTCGTCTTGCTCCGCCATCTGGGCAACCATGTTCATCCAAGCATTGCGCACCGCCTCTGCTTCGCTGAGCATGACTTGACATACATCGCTTGTCACGCCGAACTTGTTCAGAAAGAGTTCGAAGAACTCGGCCTTGTTCGACGCCCCAGCGTTTTTAATGGCTTTTCGGACCATTTCCTCGGTTTCCTCGGTGGCATGTGCTCCGGAGAACGCGATCGCTATGAAGGTAAGTGCATCTTCATCCATGACCTCAAACCCCAAGTCTTCAGCATCGACGATTTCCTTTAGCGAAAGGCCATACGCTATGCCAATGGATACTATCCTTCCATAGGCTTCTCCAAGCTCTGCTTTTACATCCTCAGGAAATTTAGAGGTTGAGTAAAAATATAATAGCACGAATAATACTAATGATTTTGTTAGTATATCCTCCAGCGATTTGCAGGTGTCAATGCTTGCTAGCAAATTCTTGGTGATGATAGAGATGTGACCAGTTAGTATCTTGTCAAGAGCCCCTGTCTCGTCACCTAGATCACTTATTGTTGCCTCCTTTGCTGCGGTGATTAATGAAAAAGAGTAGTCTAATTTGCTCTTCCTGTCGGCGGATAACTTTTCATAAGAGCCAAAGCCGTATAGCAGCGCTCTGTTTTTTGCTGTATTTTCCGACGCGGAGAGTTCATTTTTTAGAGCCGGCACTATATCTGACAAGAAATCAATAAGCACAAGAATTTCAGGTTCTGAGAATTGATCAAAGAATTGAAATTCGTAGTTATTTACGTAAAAATTCTTGCCGTCATTTCTTATCTGTCGAACGTCTGACAGATCAAATCGCTTTACTTCCTTCATCATGGCTTTCGAGATTATTTCCTTGTCGGTGACAATTAGGAAATCTTTCCCGGTTTGAAGGAAGGTGTTGTCTACAATAACAAGAATTGAATAAGGGTCGATCCCGTCATCGCAAATGCTTGTGATGGTCATCACTCGCTGTCTTGATGGTTGTGGCGCGAGATAAACGTGACTGGACAGCCTATGACGCTTCGCGACGTTACGCAAAACTTCCAGATACCTGGGATTATATTTGCCCTGAGTTGGAGTGCTTTTTTCGCTGACGGCGACTGCATTGCTGCTGGTTCTCTTTGCGGCAGCAGGAGCACTGACCGCATGTTGCTTGTCAGCTTTGTCAACACTTCCAAGTGCGCGGCACACTTTCCTGAGTAACTCTGCAAGGACTGCAGGCTTCACACTTGATCCTGACATGCCGAATAAGCAGCCCGGCGCCAAGTATAAATTCATCCCCTTTGCCGCAATAGAATCTGCACCAGAAGCGAGATCTTCCCAGCTCAGGGATTTCTTGTGCGACTCAGTTGCCCAGTCATTGTTCCAGTAAATGCCTGATGATCCAATCGCCATTCCTTGTTTGGCCGAGCCGAAAACTGTTGCATCAATGAGTGCCAATATTTCTTCATTCCGAGGAATTGGATAGTTCGCCATCGCATTGTTCATTTTTTTGTCTGGTATTTGGCTACCGACATAAAAATCGTCACTTCTGAACGCTTGAAGTAAGCTTAAAATTTCTGATTTCATTTTAGTGAATATTTCTAAGATGGCCGAAAATTTTTTAGTATTATGCCATTATTATTTTTCTGATGAGGGGTTGGATGTAAGTTTTGATTTGTAGGTTGCGTAGTCTGATGACAGCTTTCTGCAGTAGTCAGAACTATACCAAGAAAGTACTTTCTCTTTGTTTGGAGATCCGTCGCTATTTGCTGCATCAGAGGTAATTCTCTTGTAGTGTTTAAGTCGGCCCGCATCAAGCTCTACTTGTTTTATTTGAGTGGCTCTCCATTTGGAAGCTTCTAGCATGAATATTTCTTCTTTCCCAAGTATTTGGGCTGATATTCCACATTTTATTAGTTGGGTGGCCTCGTCATCGTATTCATTTGCGCATCCTGATATAATTGCTGATATCAGTAATGCAAATTTAAATTTGTTAGACTTGTTCATTTTATGAAAAAACCACTGATGCCACGATGCCCATAATTACCAAGGCGCCAATTATTTTCCCAATTACCGGGAACATGACTGCCGGCCACAGTAGCGTGGTCACAATCAGGTTGACAAAAAACCCTTTGCTCTGGTCGGCGTCACCCCAGATCCAGTAATAAAGGGCGTAGATTATTCCTATGGCGAAGTAGCCACAAATTACTTTGTGCGTTGTTTTCAAGGGGTGTCCCTGATGGTGGTTGGCTGGTGTGGAAGGCAATAGAACAATTGTTTCAACATGTTATTTTTGCTGTAATGTTGAACAAAAAATTATAATTTGGTTGTTTGGTTGTTTGGTTGTTTGGTTGTTTGGTTGTTTGGTTGTTTGGTTGTTTGGTTGTTTGGTTCAAAATCGAAAATTGTGCCAAAAAATCACGATTTTTGACCTTGCTGTGCCATGTTTTCGCATGGCGTTAAAAATTTTTTCACGGAACTGCATCCATCCGGCCCTCGGCGGACTAGTGAGAAGTGCAAGGCTCAAAACCTTCACCTTCCTCACCCACCCTCCCCAGGAGTCCGCCATGACCCGCACACGCTTCGCCCTCGTTGCTTCCTCCCTCACCCTGACCGCCGTGCTGGCCGCCTGCTCGGGCATGCCGTCGATGCCGATGGCGCACATGGCCACCCCCTACAGCCAGGACATGCTGCCCGACCCGGTCAAGGTGCCGGCCGGTCACCGCGTGGCCTGGGAGACCGTCGGCGTCGGCGAGATCACCTACGAATGCCGCGCCAAAGCCAACATGGCGGACGCCTTCGAGTGGGTGTTCGTCGGCCCGATGGCGGCGCTGAAGAGCCGTGGCGGCGAGACCCTCGGCCGCTACTTCGGCCCGCCGGCCACCTGGGCGGCCAACGACGGCTCCGCGCTCACCGGGACGCAGGTCGCGGTCGCTCCTGCGATGGCGGGCAGCATCCCGCTGCAACTCGTCAAGGCGAACCCGGCGATGGGCAGCGGCGCACTGACCGGCGTGAGCTACATCCAGCGCGTGGCGACCCGCGGCGGTGTCGCGCCGGCCATGCCCTGCGCGGCGGGCAGCACGGGCAAGCGCGAGATCGTCCAGTACCAGGCCGACTACATCTTCTGGAAGCCGGTCTGAGGCGCCCCTAGAATCGGGCGGCTTCCTGTCGCCTGATGCCCACGCCCTTGCCCACCTTCGACCATGATGCCGCCCTGCTCGCCTGCGCACGGGGCGAGCGGTTCGCCTTGCGCGTGCTCTACGAACAGGAGGCACGCTGGCTGCTGGGTGTCGTGCGGCGCATCGTGCGCGACGCGGTGCTGGCGGAGGACGTGTTGCAGGACGCTTTCCTGCAAATCTGGCAGCGTGCCGAAACGTTTGACCCGGCACTGGGTTCGGGGCGGGGCTGGATCTACACCGTGGTGCGGCACCAGGCGCTGCGGGCCGTGCGCGGCAGCGCGACCGAGCCGGTGCTGCTCGACCCGGAGACGCTCACGGGCGTGTCCGACCTGCAGCAGGCGCAGTCCGACGAGGACGACGACCGAGGACTCGACCCCGACAGCCTGGAGCGTTGCCTGCAGCGGCTGGACGCGCCGCGGCGGGCCTGCGTGGTGCATGCCTTCGTCGATGGCTACACCCATGAACAGATCGCCGAGCGGCTGAACACGCCGCTGGGCACCGTGAAGTCGTGGATCCGCCGCAGCCTGCTGGCGTTGAAGGAGTGCCTCGCATGAAGCTCGACACCGCCGAGGATCGCAGCGTCGCGGCCGGCGAGTTCGTGCTGGGCACGCTGGACGACACCGCCCGACAGGCGTTCGAGGCGGCGATGGCCCATGACGCCAGCCTGCGCGCCGAGGTGGCGATGTGGCAGGACCGGCTGCTCAGCCTGACCCGCCACGCGCCGCCGGCCGAACCCTCGCCGTCGCTGTGGTCGCGCATCGACGCCCGGCTGGCCTGGGCCGGTACACGCGCCCGTGCCGAGGTGCCGCCGCTGCGGTTGCCGTGGTGGCAGCGGCTGGGGCTGTGGCAGGGCGTCAGCGGGATGGCGGTGGCGGTGTGTGTGGCGCTGGGCAGTGCGCTCGTGCTGCGCGGCGCCCCGGACGCGGCGCAGGACCAGCGTTACGTCGCCGTGCTGCAGGGGCCGCAGGGCGGCGGCAATGGCTGGGTGGTCGAGGTGCGCGTCGATGCGGCGGGACAGGGGCGCTTGCGGCTGGTGCCGGTGGCGCCGTCCGGGCCGGTGCCGGTGGGGCGGGCGCTGCAGTTCTGGACCAAGGCGCCGGGCGCGGCCGGCCCCAGCTCGCTCGGACTGGTGCAGGCGGGTTCGACCGTCGAGCTGCCGACCACGCGCTTGCCGGACCTGCGCCCCGAGCAGTTGTTCGAGATCACGCTGGAGCCCGAGGGTGGCTCGCCGATCGGGCGCCCGACCGGGCCGATCCTGTTCGTCGGGCGTGCCGTCAAGTTGACCAGTTGATGAAGTTGAAAGAGAGGTCCGCATGACCATTGCCCCACCCACCCTGTCCCCGGTCATCGCCGGCTGCTGGCGCATGGCCGACTGGGGTTGGACCCCGAGCGAGCGGCTGCGCTGGATCGAGCAGTGCCTTGACCGCGGCGTCACCACCTTCGACCACGCCGACATCTACGGCGGCTACGCGGTTGAGGCGCTGTTCGGCGAGGCGCTCGCGCTGGCGCCGCACCTGCGCGAGCGGATGCAGCTCGTCAGCAAGTGCGGCATCAAGCTGGTGCATCCGAGTCGGCCGGCGCACCGACTCAAGTCCTACGACACCTCGGCCGCGCACCTGATCGCCAGCGTGGACAACAGCCTGCGCGCGCTGCAGACCGACCGGCTCGACCTGCTGCTGATCCACCGGCCGGACCCGCTGATGCATCCGGCCGAGATCGCCGAAGTGGTGGCGCGGCTGCAGATGGCCGGCAAGGTACGGGCCTTCGGGGTGTCCAACTTCACGCCGTCGCAGTTCGCCCTGTTGAACGCTGCCGTGCCGCTGGCGACGAACCAGATCGAGCTGCACCCGCTGCACCGCGCGCCGCTGCACGACGGCACGCTCGACCAGCTCGTCGGGCTGGGACTGCGGCCGATGGTGTGGTCGCCGCTGGCGGGCGGGCGCTTGTTCACCGGCACCGCGCCGGATGCGCAGCGTGTGCGTGCGACGCTGGACGACATCGCCCGCCGCCACGGCGTCACGCCGGCCACCGTCGCCTATGCGTGGCTGCTGCGCCACCCGAGCCGGCCGCGCCCGCTCGTCGGCAGCCAGCGCATCGATGCGCTGGACGAGGCGCTCGCCGCCCAGGCGCTGACGCTCGACGCCGAGACCTGGCACGCCATCTGGAGCGCGGGCGAGGGCGCGGAGGTGCCGTGATGGGCGTGACCGCCGCCGTGGTGACGAGTCCGCGCCTGCAGGCCGAGCGCGACCGGCTCTACCGCACCGAGGACGATGGCCGGGTGCGTGCGCTGGTGCTGTCGCTGGCGCGGCCGGCGGACTGGGCGGTGCTCGGGTGGATGTGGCAGGGTGTGCAGACCGACCTCGGCTGGCCGGCGCCCGGCATCGCCGTGTCGGGCACGGACGCCTGCCAGCTCTGGTTCTCGCTGGCCGATCCGGTGCCGGCGGCCGAGGCACACGCGCTGCTGGAGTACCTGCGCACCCGCTTTCTGGCCGAGGTGCCGCCGCACCGCGTCGAGCTGCTGCCGTCGGCCGATGGCGTGCAGCAGGCGCCGGTCATGCCCGCGCTGCAAACCGACAGTCCGGAGGGCGAGGTCTGGTCGGCCTACATCGCGCCCGACCTCGCGCCGGTGTTCGCCGAGACACCGTGGCTCGACATCCGGCCCGGCTCGGAAGGGCAGGCGGAGTTGCTGTCGCGGCTGTCGAGCATCCGTGCTGCCGAGTACCGGGCGGCGTTGCCGGTGAAGGCGCCAACACCCGATGCAGCAGCGAGCGCAGAGGGATTCACCGATCCGCGGCAGTTCCTGCTGCACGTCATGAACGACGGGCAGGTGGAGATGGGGTTGCGGATCGAGGCGGCGAAGGTGTTGCTGCAGTCCACCTCGGCAAAGTCAATCGAATGACACCAGCCGGCCGCGGCAGATCTCCAGCGTTCGCGCCACCGCCGCTTCACCTGACGGACCGGCGCCCGGGATCTGGGGCAGCGTGATCGACTCGACTGCTGCCCGCAGACGGGTCAACACGTCCTCCATGGCTTCATGGGTGTCCGCTGCGCGCAGTCCGATCGTGGAGGCCGCCGCCAGAAAATCGGCCCGTTTGAGCCGCTCGTTTTTGCCGTTGAGCATGAGCGCCATGCGGTCATGCGCAAGCCGAGGAAAGGCGCGTGTCGTCAGCGTGTCATAGACCGGTGCCAACCGCACGCTGCGGAACACCCGCTCGCCAGGCTCGGCCACCTTCAGCACGGCCATGTTCTTGAGGTGCATGTCACCGTCGGCAATCAGCCATGCAAACAACGCGCGCTGCACCAGCTTCAGCAGGTCAGCCTCCGGTGACGTGGACAGTGCGCGCAAGGCCCGCGCCACCCGTTCGATGCTGCCGTCGTACTTGGCCCTGGGCGGCAGATCGAGCAGTGCGCACAGGTCTTCCATGACCAGCAGGCGGCGGTCGTCCACACCGGCGCGGATGTCGAACCGCTCCACCAGGAGTGCCGGTGGCAGCCCATCAGGCATCGGGACCAAGGCGGTCGCCGGCACGTCGAACCCGGCGTTTTTCGCCAGTGCCAGACCGATCCACTCGACCAGAGGCAGGGCTTCGAAGCCGCTGGTGCCCGCCGGTTTCAGGATGTGCGTGAACGGTGTGCCGATGCTGGGCGACAGCGTGCCCCCGTGCCCCAGCGTCATGGGCGCCTTGATCTGCACGCCGGACAGCCGCGGTGTGTGGGTGTGGGCGCAGACCAGGGCGAGGTTGTGTTCGAAGTCCTGCTCGATGGTGCTGCGCCCAGGCCCGGCGTATGTGCCCGTGAACACGCCCGCCACGGCATGGTCGGCCAGGCGTGTGGTGAGCACATCGAGTGGCAGTGCGGCCAGCTCGGCGGCATCCTGTGCCACCGTGATGTTGGACAGGTAGCGCCGACCCGTGCGCAGCGTGGCCCGCTCGTCGCGGTCGCGGAGCACCGCCCCCAGCCAGCCCTCGGGCAGCAACGAAACGATGAGCGGTGGCAGTGTTCCCGGCACCGTCTGGCGGATGAGCGGCGGCATGGGCACGCCGGTGTCGATCGGCGACCACTGCCATTCGAAACCGTCGTGGGCGAGGTGACCCATCGCTCGGCCATGCCATGCCACTGTCAGATCGAAGGCGGCGACATTGCGAGCAGGGACGAGGCCGAGGGGGCGCAGCAGGAATTTCTCGGCGCCTTCGCCCTCGCGGTACCAGTCATTCTCCCGGGCGAGTGCCCAGACGGCATCGCTGGCGGCGCGGGGGCTTCCATGTTCTTCGATCAGCCGGGCGGCCAGGGCCTCGCGGGTGGCGGCGTCCAGGGATGCCGCATGTTCGCTGCGCAGGCGAAAGGCTTCCAGAAAACGCTGGCGGATCGAGGACACCTGCACCGAAAACTCGCCCAGGCTGTCCGCCACGACCGCCGTTGCCAGTGCCGGTTGCGCAGGGGCCTTGTTCTGGACGATTTCGAGCGCCCTGAGGCGGGTGCGCTGCACACGTGGCCCCGCCAGGTAAAGGCGGCCCTCGCGTGTCGGCCCCAGCACCACCGCGCTGGCGGCGGACAGGTACGCCTTCGGGTAGAGGTAGCGACCGATGCGCACGGCATGTGCCAGCACCGTCTGGTCCACATCGTCGTCGGCATCGACATAGATGCCCCGCATCAATTGCACCAGCTTGCCGGCCTGCGCCAGGGCGTGGCTGCGGGTCTTGTCGAGCGTCTCACCCACCAGATGCAAGGGCATTTCTTGAACTTGTCCGTATTTCAGATACGGGAAAGTTAGCACCTCAGGCGAGGCAGCACAAGGAATGCCTAGACGGGCTCAGTGCGCCGCCGGCCCCCGCGCCGCCGCCACCGTGCCCAGCGGCAGGAACAGCACCAGCGGCGACTGTGGCAAGGCGATGAAGCCCTGGTGCCGGTAGAACGCGGCGGCGGTCTCGTCCTTGGCATCGACCATCAGCGCATGGGCGGCAATCTCGGCGCGGATGGCCCGGTCCAGCGCATCGGCGACCAGCGTGCCGCCCAGCCCCTGCCCCTTGAACGCCTGATCGACTGCCAGCCGCCCCATGCGCACGGCCGGCACACTCGGATAGCGCGGCAGCTTGCGGGCCGTGGCGGCGGGCAGGTCGGCCAGCAGCAGACTGGCCGAGGCGAGGGTGTAGTAACCGGCCAGACGGGGCGTGGCCTCGGTGGTCAGCGCCACGAAGCAGGCAGCGACCCGGCGCCGGACATCCTGGGTGATCTGCTCGCGCAGGTAGCGGTCCAGTGGGGCAGAGCCGCTGCAGAACGTGGTGCGGTCGAGGTCGGCGGTGAGGGGGCGGACCTGGAACGGTGGCGGTGTGGTCATCGCCAGCCGTCAGTCCGCACCCAGCAACTGGCGGCGGCGGGCGAAGGCGCGCACCAGGGCGGGTGTGGGTTCGGGTGGAGACAGCAGCGCCTGTGCAAAACACCGCTGGTCCTCCAGCGACAGCCGCACCACTTCGGCTTCGGCGATCGCCTGCTGGGCAGCGTCCTGCACCGCGGCGATCACGAAGTCCGTCATGGTGCGTCCCTGGAGTTCGGCGGCGCGCTTGAGCATCGCGTGCAGGTCGGTGCTGATGCGGGCTTCGAGACGGGCGGTTGCTGGGGATGAAGAGGCGGGCATGGGCGATTCTCCTCGTGCGACTGTACGGCAACTGGCCGGGTAATTGGATTGCCATTTTTTGCCATGGGGATGCAGCTTGCCGCACCGGATTCAATGTAGTAACGTGTCTACAATAAATCCTCCTGACCGGAGATCCCCATGATCACCACTCTCTCCAGCCGCGCGTTCAACTAGGACGCCAGCGGCGCCAAGAAAGCCGCCCTGAAGGGACCGGTCTTCATCACCGACCGCGGCCGGCCTGCGCATGTGCTGCTGAGCATCGAGGAGTACCGCCGGTTGACCGGTGGTGAGGCTGGGGGGCGCAGCATCGTGGACATGCTGGCCATGCCGGTGACGGACGAGACGGCTAGCATTGACTTCGATCCGCCGCGCCTGAACCTCAAGCTCCGCCCGACGGACCTCGGCTGATGTGGCTGCTCGACACCAACGTCGTGTCCGAGTTGCGCAAGGCGCGCACCGGACGTGCGGACCCGAACGTGGTGGCCTGGGCGCAGTCGGTGCCGCCCGCCAGCCTGTTCCTGTCGGTTGTCACGCTGCAGGCGCTTGCACTGGGGGTTCTTCAGGTCGAACGCCGGGACTCGGCGCAAGGGCGCGTGCTCCGGACCTGGCTGGATGATCAGGTCATCCCGGCCTTCGCGGGCCGCGTGCTGGTCATCGATGCCGCTGTGGCGCTGCGCTGTGCCCGGTTGCATGTGCCAGACCCTCGGTCGGAGGCTGATGCCTTGATCGCCGCTACGGCCCTGGTGCATGGCATGACGGTGGTGACCCGCAACACCGCCGACTTCGCGCCGACCGGGGTGGCGTTGCTCAACCCCTGGTCGGCGACCTGAGTCACTGCGATTTCAGAGCGTCAGGAGGATTGATCAACCGTGAGGTCCAGCGGATCGATCACGGCCCGCAGGCGGGCAAGCGTGCGCATGTCATCGGTGGTGGGCAGATCGGCGAAGGCCGGGTTCTGAGCCTGGAGGACGTACTGCCCGCTGGCCTTCTTCGTCACCACACGCAGCAGGTATTGGCTGTCGCCACTCTCGTCCTGACGCTTGATGGCCATGACGCTGCCGGTGATCGATCCCGCTCGGCTTGGACTGACGCGTTCGAGCAGCAGGTAGTCGCCGTCGCGGATCGGGTGCTTGCCGCCGTCCATCGAATGACCCGCCGCCCGTGCGATGAAATGGCGGGCTGGGTCGAGCGGACCATAGCGAGCGGGTAGCCACCGCAGTGTTTCTGCATCGGTGCGGCCGGTCTTGAAATGACCGCAGGCCATCTTCAGATCGGGGAAAAACGGCAATGCAATCCCTGCCCCTGTGGCACGAAGCTGGTTCGGAAACGGGATGACTTGGCCGCTCTCCGCACTGTCTTCAGTCGATGTTCGCCGCACCGCATAGCTCGCCAGGCAGTAATCGACCAGCTCCTGCAGGAGCCCGGTCAGTGGCTCGGCGAGCAATGCCGGTACCCCTTGCAGGAGGCTGAACCGATCGCCTTCCAGTCCGAAGTACCGTGCAGTGCCGGCGGGTCTGTTGCCGCCAGTCCAGGCTTGGATTGGGTTCTTTCGCCAGTAAGCCGCCCACGCAGGCGAATCGACCGCTGCCGCTCGGGCTTCCGGTGTCAGGTCCGCCAGCAGTGGCCGCCGACGCTCCAGCACCTCGCGAGAGCGCCGATTCAGTTCCGCCAGTGGCACGGGTGTACGCAGGCCGTCCAGCTCCAGAAAGGCTTCCAGCAGCACCATCTTGAAACTGCGGGTCATCGGCGCGGTTTCGACCTCTCGCAGCAGCGCCCCGAAGCGGTCGGCGGCTGTGGCTTCCTCGTCGTTCAGATCTCCTTGGCTGCGCACCAGCGCAAACCAGTGCCCCGCCTGCCTGCGCATGGCCTGCACGCTGGCGCCCGAGTGGTGGTACTCGGTCAGCGAAGGGCGGTGCCCCAAACGGTCGCGCAATGCCTCGTATTCGTGGCGTGGCCCCTGGCTGTCGAGCGCCTTGAGGAAGTCGATGATGCGCAGGTCGTAGTGGATGAAACAACCGGGTGGCAAGTCGAGCGTCTGTTGCTCGACCTGGACAGCGAAAGAGGCCAGCGCCTGGTGGCTCGCCCCGATTTCACACAACGCTTGCGGTTGGCGCAGAAAGGCGCGGTGATTGCCGATGAAGTCCAGCACGACCAGATGGGTCTTGTCCGCGTGGCGGCGCAACCCCCGGCCGAGTTGCTGCAGAAACAGGATCTTGGATTCGGTCGGGCGCAGGAGCATCACGGTGTCGATGCCCGGCAGATCCACGCCTTCATTGAACAGATCAACGCTGAACAGCACCTGCAGCGTGCTGTCTCCCAGGTGTTCGAGTGCCTCGGCGCGGCCGAGGTCGGAGCCTGCGTACACCGCGGCTGCGGCCACACCTTCGCGGCGAAACTGCTCGGCCATGAACTCGGCATGGCGGCGCGAGATGCAGAACGCCAACGTGCGCTTCTGGCTGCGCTGCCGCCACTCCTTCATGGCGTGGCGGGCGCGGGCCAGCGTGGCCAGTTGGTGGTCGAGTTGTGTCGGGTCAAAGCGGCCGTTGCGCCACGGGATTTCGCGGTAATCAACCGACTCGTCAAAGATGCCGAAATAGTGAAACGGTGCCAGCAGACCAGCGCGAATGCCATCGAACAGCGGACAGGTGTGGACGAGGTTGTCGTCGCACAGTGAAAGGATGTCGGACTGGTCGGTGCGGTCTGGTGTCGCGGTCAGGCCGAGCAGAAACGTCGGTGCAAAGTGGGTCAGCAGGCGTCGGTAGGTGCTGGCCGCGGCATGGTGAAACTCATCGACCACGATGTAATCGAAGTGCTGCGGCGCAAAACGGTGCAGGTGCTCAGGGCGGCCCAGGGTCTGCACCGACGCACACAGCACGTCCACGTCGGTGTCCCGGCTGCGGCCGGTGTAGTGACCGATGCGCGTCTGGGGTCGGATGCGCAGAAACGTGGCCGCCGCCTGGGTCAGGATTTCCTCGCGGTGGGCGACAAACAAGATCCGCTGCGCGTTCAGTTGCACGGTGTCGAAGGCCGCCAGCCAAGTTTTGCCCAGACCCGTGGCCAGCACCACCAAGCCGCGCCGGTAGCCTTGCTGGCGCGTGGCCGCCAATGCCGCCAAGGCTTCACGCTGCACCGGTGTCGGTTCGGGTGGCGCTTCGGGGGCCTCTGCGTCCGGGGTGGGACCGGGGTGCGTCAGTCGTGGTGCAGGGGGTGTCCGGCGCTGTTCGTAGTCCTCGATCCAGGCATCGGTCAGCGGTGCGTTGCGGGGATGGACGAACAGCTCGTCAAAGCGTCGGCGCACTTCCAGGAAGCCTGCGTCTCCGGGATGAACGATGCGGTAGTTCCATTCCAGTCCACCTCGCAGCGCCTGCCCGCTGATGTTGCTGGAGCCGACGAAGGCTGTTCCATCTAGCAGTTCGCCATGGGCCAGCCGGGCGAAGAGGTAGGCCTTCAGGTGAAAGCTGCCGCCCTGGGTGGCATGCACGCGGACCTCGGCACCCTGTTCCTGCAGCAGGAGCAGCAAGCGGAGCGCCTCCGGGTCGGTGATGCCGAGGTAGTCGCTGGTCAGCAGACGCAGGCGGCGTGCGGGGTCATTGGCGACCGCCTGCAGGTCGGCCCACAGCAAACGCAGGCCGCTGGTCTTCACGAAGGCCACCGCCAGATCCACCTGTGAGGCGCGGGCACATGCGGCCGAGAGCTGTATCAGCAGGTGGTCATGGTCGCCGCCAGTCACCAGCCGGTGTTGCGGAGCACGCTGGATCAGTGCATTGGTCCAGTGCTCGGTGCGATCCGGACGGCGGTCTTCCGTCAGCCAGATTTCGGGCGCGAGCGATTGCGGCAAGGCGGTCAGCCAGGCCCGCAGCGTTGGCTCGTCGGCGTCGGTGAAGCGGCGGCCGTGGTGCAGCCGCTCGCCGCGGCCGTGCTTGAAACTGACATAGAGCGTGCCACCCGGCCGCAGCGCCCGCCACAGCCGCGCCAGCACGTCGGCCATGTCCGCCTCGGCCACATGCAGCAGGCTGGCGCAGCACCAGATGCCGTCATGGCGGGCCACATCGTCCAGTTCTTCGAAACGGCGCACGGCGACCGCGAAACCGCAGTGCTGCGAAGCCAGTGTCGCCAACGTCGGCGAGGCATCGAACGCGCTGACCTGGTAACCCCGCTCAGCAAAGGTCCGGGCATCGCGCCCCGATCCGCAGCCAGCATCCAGGATCGCGGCCCCTGCGGGCAATCGATCCAGGAACCGCTTGACCAAGGGCGCCATGTCCACCCCGACCGTACCGGAGAAGAACTCGGCTGCGTGCCGGTCGTAATACTGCTGGGTCTCGCCCTCGCCGGCCCGATCGCTCACAACGTCGGCGCCGCCCCGAACACCCGCCCCGAGTGCTCCCGCATCGCGTGGAACTGGATGTCCGGCGCCCGCTCCTGCGCGACCCTGAGGTCCGAGCTGTACTGCACCAGGAAGGCCGGCGCCCCCACCACGTCGTGGGCGATGCGCAGCGGCTCCGAGTCGATGAAGCGCTTCAGCTTGTTCTCGTCCGCACTGGTGATCCAGCGGGCGATCGAGAAGCGGCACGGATCCAGCCGCGCATCCACGCCGTACTCGCCCTTCAGGCGGTGCAGCACGACCTCGAACTGCAGTTGCCCGATCGCGCCGAGCATCAGCGAGCCGCCCGCGACCGGGTTGAACACCTGGATCGCGCCTTCCTCGCCCAACTGCTGCAGGCCCTGGCGCAACTGCTTGCCCCGCAGCGGATCCTTGATTTCCACCGTGCGGAAGCTTTCCGGCGCGAAGAAGGGCAGCCCCGTGTAGTGCAGCATCTCGCCCTCGGTCAGCGTGTCGCCGAGCTGCAGCACGCCGTGGTTCGGGATGCCGATGATGTCGCCGGCCACCGCCTCGTCCACCAGCTCGCGCCGCTGCGACAGGAAACTCACCACCGTCTGCGGGCGCATTTCCTTGCCGTTGCGCACGACCTTCAGCCGCATCCCGCGGAGGAACTTGCCGGACGAGACGCGCACGAAGGCGATGCGGTCGCGGTGCGCCGGGTCCATGTTGGCCTGCACCTTGAAGACGACGCCGGTGAACTTCGGCTCGTTCGGCTCGACGGTGCGCTCGATCGCCTGCCGGTTGCCGGGGGGTGGTGCCAGGGCCACCAGCGCATCCAGCACCTCGCGCACGCCGAAGTTGTTGATGGCAGAGCCGAAGAACATCGGCGTCTGCCGGCCGGCCAGGAATTCGGCGTGGTCGAAGGCCGGAGCCGCTTCGCGCACCAGCTCGACCTCGCCCAGCGCCTGCTCGTAGGGGGTGCCGAAACGCTCGGTGTACGCCGGGTTCTCCAGCCCATGCAGCACTTCCTCGTCGCCGCCGGCCCGGTCCTCGCCGGGCGCGAACAGGCGCATCTGGTCCTCGCGCAGGTCCATCACGCCGTGGAAGAACTTGGCCATGCCGACCGGCCAGGTGAAGGGCACGACGGTCATGCCCAGCTCCTGCTCGATCTCGTCCATCAGCGCGAGCGGGTCTTTCACCTCGCGGTCCATCTTGTTGATGAACGTCAGGATCGGCGTGTTGCGGGCGCGGCAGACCTGCAGCAGGCGCCGCGTCTGCGGCTCCACGCCATTGGCCGCGTCGATCACCATCAGCGCGGCGTCCACGGCGGTCAGCACGCGGTAGGTGTCTTCCGAGAAGTCCTGGTGGCCGGGGGTGTCGAGCAGGTTGATGACGCAGTCGCGGTACTCCATCTGCATGACGGAGGAGGCGACCGAGATGCCGCGCTGCTTCTCGATCTCCATCCAGTCGGACGTGGCGTGGCGGCTGGCCTTGCGCGCCTTGACGGAGCCGGCGATCTGGATCGCGCCGGAGAACAGCAGCAGCTTTTCCGTCAGCGTGGTCTTGCCGGCGTCAGGGTGGGAAATGATCGCGAAGGTGCGGCGGCGGCGGATCTCGGTGGAGAGGTCGGACATGGTGGGCGGTGGGCAAGAGCGGCGGCGTCAGGGGGTGACGCGCGAAGCTGGCATTGTCGCCTGTGGGGCTGTGGGGTGGGTGGTCCACGCTGGGGCCCACGGCCCGTGGATCTCGCAGACGAAATTCCGGCAATTGATCCCCCCGGTGCATGGGGGGCGAAATTTCGGTTTGGTTTACCGCAACATACACACGAAAAGATAGACTTTCTGCACTTGTTGTGCGGGGAGTCGCTTGATGTTTGGTCGATTGCTGTTCCTTGTCTTGTGGCTGCTCGTCGCGCCGCTCCACGCACAGACGATGCTGGTGCCTGCCGGGTCGTCCTGGAAATACCTCGACAACGGCACGGACCAGGGTACGGTCTGGCGTGCGCCGTCCTACGACGACAGCGCGTGGAAGTCGGGCGCAGCCCAGCTCGGCTACGGCGACGGCGACGAAACCACCGTGATCGGCTACGGCCCCAGCAGCACGGCGAAGTACATCACCAGCTATTTCCGGCGCAGCTTCCAGGTGACCAACGCCGGTGCAATCAGTGCCTTGCCCCTGCGTGTCAAGCGGGACGACGGCATCGTGCTGTACCTGAACGGGGTGGAGGTGTGGCGCAGCAACATGCCTGCTGGCACGCCGCTCTACAGCACGCTGGCGTCCGGTGCGGCCGACGACGATGGCGCCACCTGGCAGACCGCCACGCTGAGCACGGCCGCGCTGGTCACCGGCACCAATGTGCTGGCCGCCGAGGTGCACCAGGTGGGCGGCGACAGCAGCGACTTGAGCTTCGACCTGGAGCTGCAGGGCACCGCCGCCGGTTCGGTGGCGATCACGCGCGGGCCGTACCTGCAAATCGGCACTCCCGGCGGCGTGCAGCTCCGCTGGCGCACCAATGCGGCCTCGGACGGCGTGGTGCGCTACGGCACCGCCTTGACGGCGCTCACCAGCGTGGCCGTCGAAGCCACGACCGGCACCATGGAACACGCGGTCAACCTCAGCGGGCTGGCCGCCAACACGCGCTACTACTACAGCGTGGGCACGAGCGCCGCCACGCTGGCCGCGGCCAGTGATACCCAGTACTTCATGACATCGCCCCCCTCGGGCACCGGCCGCTCCACCCGCGTCTGGGTCATCGGCGACGCGGGCACCGGCAACACGGCCCAGACCGCCGTTCGCAATGCCTACGAGGCCTACACCGGCACGCGCCACACCGACCTGTGGCTGCAACTGGGTGACAACGTCTACGAAACCGGAACGGACGCCGAATACCAGAGCCGCATGTTCGATGTCTACCAGGGGATGCTGCGCAAGAGCGTGACCTGGCCGACCATCGGCAACCACGATACCGCCGGTGCGACCACGGTCTCGTCCAGCCTGCCGTACTTCAACGTCTTCAGCTTCCCCACCCAGGGGCAGGCGGGCGGCGTGGCTTCGGGGACCAAGAGCTACTACGCCTTCGATTTCGGCAACATCCATTTCATCTGCCTGGACTCGATGACCTCGTCGCGTGCGCCGGGCAGCGCGATGCTGACCTGGCTGCAGTCCGATCTGGCCGCCAACACCAAGGCCTGGACCATCGCCTACTGGCACCACCCGCCCTACAGCAAGGGCCCGGCCGATTCGGACATCGACACACCCCTCATCGAGATGCGCACCAATGTGCTGCCGATCCTGGAGGCCTATGGCGTCGACCTCGTGCTGTCCGGCCACAGCCATGTCTACGAGCGCAGCTACCTGATCGATTCGCACTACGGCTTGTCGTCCACGCTGACCACGGCGATGAAGAAGAACGGTGGCAGTGGCCGCCCCGCCGAGACCGGCGCCTACCGCAAGCCGCTGGGCTCGGTGCCGCACCAGGGGGCGGTGTACTCGGTGGTGGGCAGCTCGGGCGGTGCGGACACCGGTCCGCTCAACCACCCGGCGATGTTCATCTCGTTGTCCGTCGCTGGCTCGATGGTGCTGGACATCGACGGCGCGCAGATGAACGCCACGTTCCTGTCGGACACCGGGGCCGTGCGCGACAGCTTCACCATGATCAAGGGCAGCGGCACCCCCACTCCCACCAACCAGCCGCCCACGGTCACCATGGCCTCGCCGACAGCGGGCGCGACGTTCACGGCGCCGGCCACCCTCACGCTCGGCGCCAGTGCAGCAGACGCCGATGGCAGCGTGGTCCGGGTCGAGTACTACAACGGATCGACCCTGCTGGGGAGCAGCACGGCCTCGCCCTACACCCTGACCTGGAGCAACGTCCCGGCGGGCAGCTACACGCTGGGCGCACGCGCCGTGGACAACCTGGGTGCTGCCACCAGCAGCGCCACGGTGGGCATCAGCGTCCTGGCGGGTACGTCCGCCACGCCGCTGGTGACCAAGGGCAGCAGCTGGAAGTACTACACCGGCAGCACGGGGCTGGCCAGCGGCTGGGCGTTGCCGACGGTCAACGACAGCACCTGGCCGGCGGGCAACGCGCTGCTGGGCTACGGAGCCGCCGACATCGCCACGGTGATTCCCTATGGCCCCAGCGCCACCAACAAGTACATCACCAGCTACTTCCGCCGCAGCTTCCAGGTGGCGGACCGCACCCGGTTCACGAAGCTGCTGCTGAACCTGCTGCGCGATGACGGTGCCGTGGTGTACCTCAATGGGGTGGAACTCGCGCGCAGCAACATGCCGACAGGTGCCGTGACCCCCAGCGTCCGGGCGTCCCTTGCGCTCAGTGGTGCAGCGGAGACGACCTATTACAGCTACACCCTGCCGACGACCCTGCTGCTCAATGGCACGAACGTGATCGCAGTGGAAGTGCACCAGGCGAACCCGACCTCCAGCGATGTCCGGTTCGATCTCGAACTGCTGGGCCAGCCATGAGACGTGCAGGAGCAGGGATCGGACTGTCTGGTGCATGGCTGGTCGCCGTTGCGCTGCACGCCAGCGGGGCGCACGCGCATGGCGACACACATGCGCGCATCGCCATGCTGAACCAGCGCATCGCGGCCGAGCCGGACAAGGTCGCGTGGTGGCTGCGGCGCGCCGATCTGTTCCGCAGTCACCACCAGTGGGCCGAAGCCGAAAGTGACTTGGCCCGTGTGCGCGAACTGACGCCCGATGCGAAGACCTGGCGCCTGCCGCTGGCCCGCCTGCGGCTGGACCAAGGGCGGCCCGCCGATGCGCTGGCCGTGCTGGACCCGGCATCGGACGCCGCATCGCAGCCCGATGCATCCGATGCGGTGGGTCTGCGCCTGCGCGCACAGGCGCTCAGCGCGCTGGGGCGATACGCGGAGGCTGCTGCCCTGCAGGCCGCGCGGCTGGCGGTCCTGGACGCAGCGGAGGTGGGCGATTACCTCGACTGGGCGGGTGATGCCACCCGTGCGGGGGATGTTGCCATGGGCCTGCGTGCCCTGGACGCAGGCATGCAGCGCCTGGGGCCGCTGGTGGTGCTGCAGCGGCGGGCGGTGGAAATCGAACAGGGTCAGCGCCACTGGCCCGAAGCCTTGGCCCGTCTGGCCACCCTGCTGCAATCCAGCCCGCGCAAGGAAGGCCTGCTGCTGTGGCGTGCCCAGATCGAGCGCCAGGCGGACCTGCCTGCACAGGCCCTGGCGTCCCTGGCCGAAGCCTCCGCCGCGCTGGACCTGCTGCCGCCAGCCCCGCGCACGGCATCGGCCATGACAACCTTGCGCGCCCAGATCGAGGCAGAGCGGCAGCTGTTTTCCTCACCGAACTGAGCAGCTGACGGTCGCGCGGCAGGGCCGCCGATCGCGCCCGATCAGGCCGCCTTGTCGCCTTGCCAGAGCACCGGCGTCACCTCGACGCTGCCCTTCTCTCCGGCAAACAGCAGGTGCCCATCCTGGATCGTCACGCCCAGCCGCATCGTCCGCTCGACCAGCGTCTGCAGCGCTTCGGAATCGGCCTCGGTGATGAACCACATGGTGAGCTTGCGCAGCTTGGTCAGCGCCGCGGCATTCTCGGTGCGCCAGACCTCGGCCTTGCGTCCGCCGTAGGTGAACAGGACCACCTCGTCCGAGCGCCCGCTGGCCTTGCGCAGCATCCGCTCGTCGGGCAGGCCGACCTCGATCCACTGCTGGATGGAGCCGGTGTCGTCGCAGCGCCAGAAATCCGGTTCGTCATCGGTGGAGAGTCCTCTCGCCGGCAACAGCCGCTCGTGCGCGTGCATCGCGAAAGCGACGATGCGCACCATCAGACGTTCTTCGGTTTCGGAAGGGTGCCGGGCCAGCGTGAGGGCGTGGTCGGCGTAGTAGTAGCGGTCGATGTCGGCGATCGACAGCTCGGCTTTGTGGACGGTGGAGCGGATGGCCATCGAAGGATTCTAGGCGAGCCCCTCTGCGTCACCGGCCCGTGTCGGCCAGCAGCACGCGTGCGGTGTCGAAGGGCGACAAGCCGGCCGCGAACCCTTCGCGCTGCACCCGGTCCAGCGCGGGGCGGGTGTCGTGTGCGCCGGCCGACAGCGTGGCGTTGCCACGCAGGCGCTGGAAGGCGCCGACCATGGCGTCCAGCCGGTCTGGCGCGATTTGCGCCACCCAGGCCAGCGCGGCGACGTCGGCGAAGGTTTCCTCGTCGCGCAGGCGTTGGTGGACCTCGCCAAGCCGGCGGGCGTCGCGGCCGGCGGTGTCGATCAGTGCGGCGAATTGCTGCAGCGCCGCGTCCTGGCCCTGCCAGCGCCAGCAGTGCGCGATCTCGTGGACGAGGATGGCCTGCATCCACAGCTGGCCGTCCTCGGGTGCCGCCTGGCGTTGCAGCACCGTGGCGACCGGGTTGCCGTGTGTGTGCAGGCGCAGCACGCAGCGGCCGGCACTGACTTGCATCGCCGCGGGCGTGCGGCCGGGGCCGGCTGCGATCTGCAGGGGCAGGGCCGCGAATTCAGGGCGCCGGACCAGCTCGGCGGCGACCGTTGTCCAGTCCGGCTGGTCAGCGGCCGACGCAGCCCGGGCCACGCCCGACCCGCCGACCAGCAGGCACAGCAGGGACCAGACGGCGAGCAAGCGGGGCGTGTGCATGCCGGCCAGTGTGAAATCCGCCGCGCCGCGCCACCATCCCGGGGCTGCCGGTCAGCGGGCCCCGGATCGGGTGGAAGGGCGCAGGTCTGCGGGCCTGGCGACCGAGGCGGCGCGACAGCCCGTAGGCCATTGCCATCGCCGCGATCGGCAGGGCGGCCAGCAACAGGTAGGCATACAGGTCGGGCAGGGTGTTCATCGGGCAGCTCCGGGCGGTGGGCGGGGTGGTCTCCTCCCGAGTGTGGAAGGCTGCCGCCGCGGTGCCCATCCCCGGCGTGCAGGCCATGGCCCCCCGGCTCCGGCTACGATGCAGGCACCGCTTTTCCGGAGACAGCACCGTGATCCTCGAACTCGCCGACATCCGCATCCACCCCGGCCGCCAGGCCGATTTCGACGCCGCCATCCAGCGCGGCGTGGAGACCGTCATCAGCCAGGCCAAGGGCTTCTTTGGCTACAAGGTCAACAAGGGCATGGAGTCGCCCGAGCGCTACCTGCTGATGATCTGGTGGGAGACGCTGGAGAACCACACCATCGACTTCCGCGAGTCGCCGGCCTTCGCCGAGTGGCGCGCCATCGTCGGGCCGTTCTTCGCGCAGCCGCCGCAGGTCGAGCATTTCACGCTGCTGGCCAAGTCGGCCGAGCCGCGCTGAGGGCGTCCACCATGGTCGGCCCGAGCGTCGATTTCTGGCAGCAGCGGTTCGAGGCGAACGACATTCCCTGGGACCGCGGCGCCGTCAGCCCGCAGATCGCGCCATGGCTGGCCGATGGCACGCTCGCGGTGGGCCAGCGCGCGGCGGTGCCCGGCTGTGGCAGCGGGCACGAGGTGCTGGCGCTGGTGCAGGCGGATGTCCTGCAATGGCAGCCGTCCGAGCCGCTGGACGCCGTGTTCGAGCAGACCTGCTGGTGCGCGATCCACCCGGACCACTGGGCCGACTACGCCGCGCAGTTGCACCGCTGGCTGCGGCCGGGCGGGCGGCTGTGTCTGATGGCCATGCAGGTGGTGCGGCCCGGCGCGGCAGTCGGGTGCATCGAGTGGCCGGCGCCGCCGTATGCCGCGGTGCCGCATCCACGGGGATGGCGGGAGCTGGCGATCGGGCTGGTGCGGCGGTGAGCGTGCAATGTCCTCGTGAATAGTTCACGCCGCAGGGCGGCTTCGCAAGCTTGCCGAAGCTGATCAACGGCCGCGTCTCCCCTAGGCTGTCGCTCCTAAAGCGACCCGATTCTTGTGTGAATCGCGGCGCTGCATCAGGGAGGAGACATGTCTGATACCAGTGAAGTAGCCGGCGCCATTGGGCCGGCCTGCTACCCGCGCCGTGTCCTGCTGACGGTCTCCGGGCTTAGCCCGCAGATCATCACCGAGACGCTGTACGCGCTGGCGGTGGGCGAACTGGCAGAGCAGAGATTCCTGCCGACCGAAATCGTCGCGCTGACCACCAGC
Source organism: Sphaerotilus sp. (assembly GCF_031429695.1). Classification (GTDB taxonomy): domain Bacteria; phylum Pseudomonadota; class Gammaproteobacteria; order Burkholderiales; family Burkholderiaceae_C; genus Sphaerotilus. The sequence goes on along the minus strand of NZ_JANPAB010000047.1, from coordinate 9,753 downwards.
GAAGGCGCGCGGCGCATCCAGCTGGCACTCCTGTCCGAATCGCCGGGTGGGCTGCACCAGCTGATCCGGGATTACGCCTTGCCACCCGTGCTGTTCGGTGAAGCGCAGATTCACGCGGTATGCGATGCCCAAGGCACACCGCTGGCTGATATCCGAAGCGACCACGACAACGCCTGCATGGCCGATGCCATCACCTCGCTGGTGCGTGACCTCACAGCCGATCCGGACTGTGCATTGCATGTCTCGATCGCCGGTGGACGCAAGACGATGGGCTACTACGCCGGCTATGCGCTGTCGCTGTTCGGCCGAGCCCAGGACCGGCTCTCGCATGTGCTGGTGAGCGCGCCGTTCGAGTCCTCGTTCGAGTTCTATTACCCGACGCCATACCCCAAGGTGATTCAAGTGGAGGGAGGGCGCTCGCTGGCGGATGCGGCCACTGCGGTGGTCAGTCTGGCGCAGATCCCGTTCGTGCGGCTGCGCGGGGTGCTGCCGGCGGCGATGCTGGCGGAGCGGGCTGGCTTCCAGGCGGTGGTGCAGGCGGCCGATGCGCGGCTGGGGCCTGCGCGGCTGGTGGTGGATGTGGAGCGGCGGTGCATCGAGGCGGATGGTGTCACCGTGAAACTGGCGCCGTGGTCATTCGCCCTGATGGCGGTGCTGGGTCAACGCGCACGCGCGCAGCAGGCCGCCCTGACCGCGCCCACCAAGGGATCGCACGACGCCGAGTGGGCGGCGGAATTCCTCTGCGACCTGTCGGCCGTGGTCGGGCAGGCGGGTGTCCCGGATTCGGTCGAGACCCAGTTGTCCAAAGACTGTACGGGTGACAACTTCTCGCAGCACCGCTCCCGGTTGGTCAAGGCATTGACGCAGGCATTGGGTGCCGGCCGGGTCGGGCTGTACTTCGATGATGGCGGGCGCCACCGCGACAAGCGTTACCGCATCCCGCTCGGCCCTGGCGCCATCGAGATTCGCAGGGCCGCGCCGGCAAGCTTGCCAAACCCTCGGCAGCGCCAGCGCCGCCCAGACACTGCCTGACCACCTTTTTTGCACGGGAGACATCGTCCGATGACGACGACCAGACACACCACGCTCGCCTACCGGCTGAGCTTCAACACGCCTGCGTTTCTCGGCAACGCCGAGCAGCAGGGGCAGTGGCGCACGCCGCCGATCAAGGCGTTGATCCGGCAGTGGTGGCGGGTGGCTTATGCCGCTGACCAGCCGCGTGGCGTCAATGTGACCGACATGCGCCGGGCGGAAGGGCAACTGTTTGGCGTAGCGGCTGACGGCAAGGGGGAATCCACCCGCAGCCTGGTTCGGATCAGACTGAGTGCCTGGGCCGCTGGAACGCTGAAGTCGTGGGACAACCTGGAACAGCCTCCCGTGCATCACTGCGAGGTCGAAAGAACCGGGTACAAGGTCGGACCACACGCCTATCTTGGCTTCGGACCACTGGACGGACGTGGTGGGACTCGGTTTGGCGAGAAGGTGAATGCCGCCATTGCGGCAGCCGAAAAAGCGGATCTGTCCATCGCCTTCCCATCCGAAGAGAAGGACCGCCTGTACCGCGCCTTCTGGCTCCTGCAGCACTACGGCACCCTGGGTGGCCGCAGCCGCAACGGCTGGGGTTCGTTCGGCCTGACGCCGTGCGACGGTGCGCCGGCCTTCGAGGGGGGTCTCGACAAAGCCCTGACGCTACCCTGGCGCGATGCTCTGCAGACGGACTGGCCGCACGCCATCGGTGCTGATGCGAAAGGCCCGCTGATCTGGCAGACCGAAGTCCTGGCCGACTGGAAGGCGGTGATGCGCCGCCTGGCTGAAATCAAGATCGGCCTGCGCACGCAATTCAAATTCCCGCAGGATCGACCGGACGGACGCATCCACGACCGCCATTGGCTGAGCTACCCCGTCACCAACCACGCCGTGCGGGACTGGGGCAACAACGCCCGCCTGCCCAACAGCTTGCGCTTCAAGGTCCGCGCCACGCCGGATGGCAAATTGATGGGCGTGGTCTTTCATGTGCCTTGCCTGCCGCCAGCGCAGTTCCAGCCGCAGCCAGTCGCCATCACCCGCGTCTGGGAACAAGTCCATAGCCACCTCGACGACGTGGCCCGCCTGAAGCGCCTCCCTGCCTGATTCCGACCCTGATCGAGCCCCATGACCGACCAAGACAACACCTCTTTCTGGCAGACCAAGCTCCACGCCCGTCTCCACGACCCGGCCGAGAAGGCGCTGGTGCTGCTGCGCGATCCTGCCGGCCACGAAGGCGGCTCCTCCCGTGCGCTGCACCGCCTGCTGGGCTACCAGCGGCTGGACGTGGCGAACCTCGACCCGGACAACGCCGATGTGCTGCACACCGCGCTGTTCCACCACGGCATCCCTGCGCCGATCTACGAGACCGTGCGCCGCGCCGACTGGTGGGCCGCCGCCGCCGACCGCCCGCAGTGGCCGATGCAGGAGATCACCATCACCACCCGCAAGGGTGAGCAGCGCACGCTCAAGGTGGCCGACCACGCGCAGGTGCGCTGGACGAACAAGCCGGTGCTGATCCATCCGCTGACGGCCAAGGAATTCGACCTTGGGCGCAGCGGCGGCCTGGGCGATACGGACCTCACCGACCTGAAGTCGCGCAGCTTCGAGCATTTTGCGGACCTCGTGCAGCGACAGGGCGACGGCACGCCCGACTGGCAACGCACGCTGCTGGCGTACTGGCGCTTCGGCCCGGAGCTGCGCGAGGAAGAGGACAACGGCAAGCTCGGCATGCTCTGGCCGCTGCTGCCCGCCGACACCCGCGTGCCCGACCACAGCATCTGGGACCACCTTGATCTGACCTCGGCGTTTGCCGGCGCGTTCGCGGGTGATCCGGACGGCGAGGTGGCGCTGCTGACGATGGCGCTTGGCCCGGTGCAGAGCTTCATCGCGGCGGCGCGCACGACCTCGGACCTGTGGGCCGGCTCGCATCTGCTGTCACGGCTGGCCTGGGAGGCGATGAAGCCGGTGTGCGAGGCGCTCGGGCCGGACGCGATCCTGTTCCCGCGCCTGCGTGGTGTGCCGCAGGTGGACGTGTGGTTGCGCGAGGAGTGCGGCCTGCCGGGCAAGCTGTTCGCCGATGCGCCCTGGACCGAGGACAACACCGACGCGAACCCGCTGTTCGCCGCCGCGCTGCCGAACCGCTTCGTCGCGCTGGTGCCGCGTGCCCAGGCTGCGGCGCTGGCCAGGCAGGTCGAGGACACCGTGCGCGGCTGGCTCAAGCAGTTGGGTGACACCGTGGTGGACCGCCTGCTGGTCGAGGCCGGCATGAATAAGGCCGAACGCCAGCACTGCCACCAGCAGATGCGCGGGCAACTGGCTGGCTTCCCCGAAGTGCATTGGGCAGCGGTGCCGTTCTCGCTGATCCGGCCGCGCAATGCCGAGCGCCAGACTGATCTCGACACTACGCAACTCTCGCAGGCGATGGCGCCGTTCTTCGGCGTGCAGCCCGGCCAGCCGGCGGGTTTCCTGAACAGCCCCGTCTGGAAGGTGCTGCAGGCGGAGACGAAGTGGGACGACCGCACCACCTTCTTTGCCCCGAACCCCGGCGCGCTCTACCCGGCGGTGCAGGATCTGGCCGAGCGGGTGCTGGCGGCGGCCAAGTCGGTGCGGCCCTTCGCGCAGACCGAGCAGACGGGCTGGCGCTGCTCGCTGACCGGCGAAACCGAGTGGCTGACCACCGACCCGGCGCACCTCAACCTGACCGCCACGCAGCGCAAGACCCAGCGCACCCTCTGGACCGAGATCGCCCGCCGTCGCCCCGCCTGGGCGCGCAAGGGCGAGCACCTCGGTGCGCTGCCCGCCCTCAAGCGCCTGTGGCCTACGATCTTCGCGGAGGAAGTCGGGCAGGTGCTGGGTGACTGCGACAGCGCCCGCCGCTTCGTCATCTCCACGCACACGATGGCGCTGGCGCACCAGATCGACCGCTGGCTGGCCGACGGCGCGAAGACCACGCCGGAACTGACCCGCGCCTTGGCCGAACACGGCGACAGTCCAGTAGCGCTACCGCGTCAGATCATGCGCAAGTACGCCCGCCAGCCGCAGGCGCTGGAGCGTGCGCGCCGTCTGCCCGGACTGCTCGACGCGGCTGCTGAACTCGATGACGAGGCCCAGGCGAAGGCGTTGCGCCAGGCGGTGCAAGGCGCTCTGGGCAGCGGCGCCGATGACCGCGTGGAAACCTACTACAGCCTCGTGCTGATGGACGGGGACCGCATGGGCGCGTGGCTGGCCGGTGGCGACGAGTACGCCATCACCTACGGCGAGAGCTTCCACCCGCAGGTGCGCAAGGTCGTCGAACAGCAGGCGAGCCGACAGAGCCAGAAGCTGCTCAAGGCGTATGTCGAGCAGAAACGCGCCGTCTCGCCGAACCGCCACCTCGCCATCTCCGGCGCACTCAACGACTTCTCGCTGCACGTCGTGCCGCATGTGGTCGAAACGGAGTTTCCGGGGCGGCTGATCTACGCGGGCGGGGATGACGTGCTGGCGATGCTACCGGTGGCGGATCTGCTGCCGGCGATGCAGCGGTTGCGCGTGGCCTACGCGGGACACGATCCGCAGCACGAGCAGGGTGATCGCTCGCAGGCGCTGACGCTGCACGAAGGCTTTGCGCTGCTGCAAACCAGGCAGGGGCCGCGCCTGCTGCGCATGATGGGCGACAAGGCCACGGCCAGTTGCGGTGCCGTGGTCGCACACCACCAGGCGCCGCTCGGTGCCGTGATGCGCGAGCTGCGGGCGGCCGAGCAGCGGGCCAAGGGAGTGGGCGAGCGCGACGCCTTCAGCCTGACGCTGGTCAAGCGTTCCGGCGGCACGTTGTCGGTGACGGCGAAATGGGGCGAACCGGCGACGCTGCTGCACGACCTGCGCGGCTTCCTGCGCCATGAGGGGGTGTCGCGCCGGGCGGTCTACAACAGCCTGGACTGGCTGAAGGATCTGCCGCACGACCGGCCCGAGATGCTGGCCTCGCTGCTGGCCTACCAGCTTGATCGGCAGTCCGACCGGGCCGCCCAGGAAGCCCACGACGTACCTGGTCTGGCCCGACGGCTCGCCGCGCTGGCCTTCGATGACGCAGCCCACCCGGAGACGAAACCGAAATCCAAGCCGGACGCCAACAAGCAGTCCGTCTCGCGCAGTCGCCTCGACTGGCTGGCGAACTTCATGGGTGTGGCCGAATTTCTGGCCCGTGACACCCGCAGCGGAGCGTGAACCCGATGACTGCCATGAACATGACGATGACTGAGACGCACCGTTTCATCGAGCCGCTGGACGTGCTCTTCCTGCGGGGCAACAAGCTGTTCGGTGATCCGGGCAGCTACGGCGAAAGCCTGGTGCCGCCCTGGCCATCGACGGCGGCCGGGGCGCTGCGCTCCCGGATGCTGGCCGATGCCGGGATCGACCTGGCCGCGTTTGCCGAAGGGCGGATCGTGCATCCCACGTTGGGCACCCCGCAGGTGCCGGGCGATTTTGCGGTGACGGCGTTCGACGTGGCACAGCGTCTGCCCGAAGGCAAGGTGCAGACGCTGCATCCGGTGCCCGCCGACCTCGTGCTGGGTGAGGGCAACACGCAGGACACCCTCACCGTGCGCCGAGTCCAGCCTGTGGCACCTGTGGCCGGGTTGCTCAGTTCCGCACCGCTGGCGCAGTGGCCGGTGCTGCCGCAAGACGACCGCGCAAAGCCGGTGGGCGGGCGCTGGCTGACGCAAGCCGGCTGGGCGGCGTATCTCTCGGGCAAGACGCCGGGCGCGGACCAGTTCGTCAAGACCGATGCGCTGTGGAGGCTCGACCCGCGTGTCGGCGTCGGGCTGGATGCCGAGACTCGGCGGGCGGCTGACGGGCAGCTCTTCACCGTGCAGGCAGTGGCGTTTCGGCCGGGTGTCGGTTTCCTGGCTAGCGTGCACGGCGCACAGCCGCCGGAGGCCGGGTTGCTGCGGCTGGGTGGCGACGGGCGCGGTGCGGTGCTGGACGCGGCCAAGGGCTACCAGCCGTGCCAGCCCGACTGGGCGGCGCTGGCACGGGTGCGGCGCTGCCGGCTGGTGCTGACGACGCCAGGGCTATTCGCGCAGGGCTGGGCGCTGCCTGGTTTCGACGAAGTGACGCAGCGTGTCGAACTGCCCGGTTTGACGGCGAGGCTGGTCTGTGCTGCCGTACTGCGTGCCGAGACCATCAGCGGCTGGGATCTGGCGCGGCGTCAACCCAAGCCAGCCCAGCGTGCCGCCCCGGCAGGCAGCGTCTACTGGCTCGACGAACTCGACACCACACCCGAGGCGCTTCGCAAGCTTGCCGAACGCGGCCTTTGGCACGGCGGCTTTGACAATGCCGCACGTCGCGCCGAAGGCTTCAACCGATTCACCTGCGCGGTCTATTGAGCGCCGCGTTTTCAGAGAGCAACCCACCATGTTTCAACAACAAGCTGCTGTTTTTCTGTACGCCGTCAGCCCCGTCCACGTCGGCGCCGGCTCAGCGGTCGGGGTCATCGACAACCCGATCCAGCGCGAGCGCCACACCCGCCACCCGAGCTTCGCCGGCTCGGGCATCAAGGGCGCGTTGCGTCATGGCTTCGAGGCGATCGGCGGTGATCCGACGCTGATCAACCGCCTGTTCGGCCCGCCGTCGCAGAGCGGTGATCTGCACGCCGGGGCACTGAGCTTCGGCGATGCGCAACTCGTTGCATTGCCGGTGCGTAGCCTGCGTGGTGGCTACGTGTACGCCACCTGCCCGCAGGCGCTGGCACGGGCGCAGCGGCTGCTGACGCTGGTCGGCGTGCCGACCCGCTGGACGATTCCTGTGGTCGCTGAAGGGCATTGCCTGATGACCAATCCGGACCTGCTGTCGGGCGGCGACAAGCTCCACCTCGAAGCCTTCGAGTACACCGCCCAGATGTCGAAGTCGCTGCCTGAGCTGTCGGTTGACATCGCGACCAGGGCGATCCCGGCCGGTGACGCCTACACCTTCTTCCGCGACAAGCTCAAGCACGACCTGGTCGTGCTGTCCGACACCGATTTCGCCTACTTCAGCGAGCACGCGATGCTGGTCGAGCCGCATGTGCGCATCGACGAGAAGACGGGCACAGCTTCGTCCGGCGGGCTGTTCTACACCGAGAACCTGCCGCCCGAGTCGCTGCTGCTGGCCCCGCTGATGGCCAGCGCCACGCGCAGCGGGCAGGCCGAGCGGCTGGAGGCGGCGGACGTGATGTTCAAGCTCAAGACGCTGATCGACGGTCGCCTGATCCAGATCGGCGGGGACGCCACCACGGGTCGCGGGCTGGTGATGGCCAAAGTGGTGGAGGGCTGAAACCATGGCACAGACACTCGAACAACTGCGCGCTGCCGACGCATGGAAGTGTGCGCAGAACTGCGGGGACGAATACCAGAAGCTCGCCAAGGGGCTGCCGGCGCTGATCATGAACAGCGGGTTGATGCAGGTGCTGGCCTTCCTGGAGGAAAAGGGTTCCAAGGAGAAGCAGCGCCATTGCCGTGACCTTGGCTTGCACCTGCGCCAGTGGCTGGTGAAGCGGTTTCCGAAGGAATTTTCGAGCGCCGAATTCAAGCCGTTCATGGAAAAGCTGATGCAGGCCAAGCCGCAGGTGTTCCAGGACATCACCACCGAAGCCTTCGCCTGGCTGCGCTGGTCGCGGCAGATGGCCGCGGCGGCGCACGCCACGCAAAACCCGCAGAAGGGGGCATGAGATGGCCATTGCTGCCGTACCGAACTACTTGGGCCGTGATTTCTCGACCGCCTCGCCGGGGCTGCGCTTCGGGATGTACCTGCCGCTGTGGGGCGAGGACCGTCGCACTGGTGAACTGGTCTGGGAAACCAAGGATTACAAATACGAGATCCGTGGGCAGGACCGAATCGAGCGTCGTCTGCCACACGAGAACAAGGTGGATGCGATTCGGCAGGCGCTCAAGCTCACTCCCTCCGATGTCGCCACCATGCGCGCCCTGCAGACACGCCAGTCCGCGTTGGCGCTGCCGCTGATCGATGCAGGCAACCTGCTGGTCGCCGAGGCGCTGGCAGTGGCGCCATTCACGACCGGCCTCGGCAACGAGCACCCGCTTGAAAACGGCTTCGCGTTCCTCAACCCGTATGGCCTGCCGTATCTGGCGGGCAGTGGCGTCAAGGGCGTGCTGCGGCAGTCGGCGCGGGAGCTGGCCTCGGGCGCATGGGGCGACGCGCAGGGCTGGGATGACGCGGCCATTGATGCGCTGTTTGGCCATGTCTGCGACGATGAGGATGGGCTGCAGCGCGGCGCGCTCACCTGCTGGGACGTGATCCCGCAGTTGGCCGGCGATGCCTTGCAGGTCGAGGTGATGACGGCGCACCAGTCGCATTACCACCAGCAGGGCCAGAACCCGCACGAGTCCGGCTCGCCCATCCCGATCAACTTCCTGACGGTGCCGCCGCGGTCGGGGTTCGTGTTCCATCTGCAGTGCGATGTGCCGTTTCTGCAGCGCATTGCTCCCGATCTGGCGCAGGACCGGCGCTGGCAAGTCCTGCTGAACGCTGCGCTCGCGCACGCCTTCGCGTGGCTGGGCTTCGGTGCCAAGACGGCGGTGGGCTATGGCGCGATGGCGGATGATCCCGCCGCCCGTGCGCAACGCGAAGCGGCCCGGCGCCGCGCCGCTGCCGAGCGGGAGATCGAGGCGCAGCGCGAGGCAGAAAAGCGCATGAACCCGGACGACCGCGCTTGGGCACAGGCGCAGCCGGTGTTGGCGGCGTTCCAGACGACGTTCGACAAGGCGCGTACTGTGGCGTTCAACCCTGGTGGTCCGTTTGCCCAGGAGCGGCTGGCCTTCCTGCGGCTGGCCTTGGCCTGGACCGAATCCCGCAGCCGGTTGGCCACTGCTGACCTGATCGAGCAGTCTGCGACCAAAGCTTGGGGTCGTCCCTCCAACAAGGATCGCTGGCAGGAATTGCAGGCTGCCATCGCCGCACTGCGGACGGTGGCGGCATGATCGAGAAGTTGAATGTCCGGAGACCATGACCATGCGTGCCTATCAGATCCAGCAGATCATTCCCGAGTCGCACACCCTGACGATGCACCTGCCGCCCGAAGTGCCGGCTGGGCCGGCGCAGGTCATCGTGCTCTATCCTGAGCCGACCCTGGCGACGCCTTCAACCGAGGCGTCGTCGTCGGGATTCGCCACCGTCGCCGATTTCGCGGCCTGGTTGCAGACACAGCCGGCCAGCGAGCGCAGCCGGGAGGACATCGTCCGGCAGATCGAAGCCGAGCGCGACGCTTGGGAGCCAGGGGCATGAGTCATCCCGCCCCCAAGGTCTATCTGGATGCCTGTGTGGCGATCTACTTCGTCGAGCAGCATCCGATGTATTTCCCTGTTTTGCTGCGGCGCATGGCGGTGGCGGCGCCCGCCGTGGCCCCTGTGATGGTGGTGTCGGAGCTGTGCCGTCTGGAATGCCGGATCAAGCCTCTGCGTGAGCGCGATGCGCCCTTGCTTGACCGCTTTGAGCGCTTTTTTGCGATCGCCGACCTGCAGTGGGCTGCGTTGGACCGGGCGGTTTTTGATGTGGCGACCCATCTGCGTGCCGAACATGGTCTGAAAACCCCCGATGCCTTGCATCTGGCCGCCGCCCTGGAGCCTATCCGGGATTTTGTGTGCGAGGCATAGCATGAGAAGAAGGAGCATGTATGCCAAGCAGGAAGACGACGAAGGCGGCGCTGGCCGCAGTGGCGGCGATGCCGGCGATACCGAAGGAGCTGATTGATCAGTTCGT